>JAIXKN010000015.1 GCA_026932425.1 Burkholderiales bacterium | reverse complement strand
ACCTGATGGGCCGCGTCACCGAACGCGAGGCCGCCCGCTTCGCCGAGGTCGCGCGCTCGGTCGAGGGCGCGCAGAAGGTCGTGCGCGTGTTCGAGATCATCAGCGAACAGGAGCTGGCCTCGCTCCAGGCCAAGTCCTGACGCAGCCTTGCCGCGGCGGCTACCTGAGTCGGCGGATCAGGCTGCTGGTATCCCAGCGGCCGCCGCCGACGCGCTGCAGCTCGGCATAGAACTGGTCGACGAGCGCGGTCACCGGCACCGAAGCGCCGTTGCGCCGCGCCTCGTCGAGCACCAGCGCGAGATCCTTGCGCATCCAATCGACCGCGAAGCCGAAGTCGAAGCGATCCTCGATCATCGTCGCGCCGCGGTTGTCCATCTGCCAGCTCTGCGCCGCGCCCTTGCCGATGACCTCGAGCACGAGCTTCATGTCCAGGCCGGCGCGCTCGCCGAACGCGATCGCCTCGGACAGGCCCTGCACCATCCCGGCGATGCAGGTCTGGTTGACCATCTTCGCGAGCTGGCCCGCGCCGCTGCCGCCGATCCGCGTGACGGCGCGGCTGTAGGCCATCGCCACCGGCCTGATCGCGTCGAACGCCGCCTCGTCGCCCCCGCACATCACCGTCAGCACGCCGTTCTCGGCGCCGGCCTGTCCGCCGGAGACCGGGGCATCGACGAAAGCCAGGCCGCGCTCCAGCGCCAGCGCGTACAGCTCGCGCGCAACCGTGGCCGAGGCCGTCGTGTGGTCGACGAACACGGCGCCGGGCTTCATGCCCGCGAAGGCCCCGCATTCCCCCAGCACCACCGAG
This sequence comes from Burkholderiales bacterium, assembly GCA_026932425.1. Taxonomy (GTDB): domain Bacteria; phylum Pseudomonadota; class Gammaproteobacteria; order Burkholderiales; family Burkholderiaceae_C; genus Rubrivivax. Next base: position 39,303 of record JAIXKN010000015.1, on the reverse strand, counting down.
CGCAGATCGTCGTCGTTGCCGACGCAGGCAAAGACGATGTCGGCACCCGCCGCGGCCTCGGCCGGCGTCGCGGCGCTGCGCCCTCGGTGCTCGGCCACCCAGGCCTGCGCCTTGGCCGCGGTACGGTTGTAGACGGTCACATCATGGCCGGCGCGGGCGAGGTGGCCGGCCATCGGCGCGCCCATCACGCCCAGGCCGATGAAGGCCACGCGGCGCGCGGGAACGGTTTCGTAGGTCTTGCTGGCGATGCTCATGGCAGCGATGGTGCCATGAGAACGCAAGCGCCGCGCGTTCAGCGCGGGCGCGCGTCGGCCGTCCGGCGCCCGGGATCGAGCTTGGCGAGCTCGGCCTGCGGGTCGCCGACGATCTGCAGGTGCTCGGTGCCTGCGGCCAGGTCGGGATTGCGCGCGCGCTGGCTCTTGAGCTTGATCTGCAGCCGCAGGTCGTTGACCGAGTCGGCGTTGCGCAGCGCGTCCTCCAGCGTCACGGCGTTGGCCTCGTAGAGGTCGAAGAGCGACTGGTCGAAGGTCTGCATGCCGAGTTCGGTGGAGCGCTTCATCAGCTCCTTGATCTCGCCGATCTCCCCCTTGAAGATGAGGTCGGAAACGAGCGGCGTGTTGAGCATGATCTCCACCGCCGCAATGCGCCCGCGCCCCTCCTGGCGCGGCAGCAGGCGCTGCGAGACCATCGCCTTGAGGTTGAGCGAGAGGTCCATCAGCAGCTGCGCGCGCCGCTCCTCGGGGAAGAAGTTGATGATGCGGTCCAGCGCCTGGTTGGCGCTGTTGGCGTGCAGCGTGGCCATGCAGAGATGGCCGGTCTCGGCGAAGGCCACCGCGTGCTCCATCGTCTCGCGGTCGCGGATCTCGCCCATCAGGATCACGTCGGGCGCCTGGCGCAGCGTGTTCTTCAGCGCGATCTCCCAGCCGTCGGTGTCGATGCCGACCTCGCGCTGCGTGACGATGCAGTTCTTGTGCGGGTGCACGAACTCCACCGGGTCCTCGATCGTGATGATGTGGCCATACGAGTGCTCGTTGCGCCAGTCGACCATCGCCGCCAGCGACGTGCTCTTGCCCGAGCCCGTGGCGCCGACGAAGATGACCAGGCCGCGCTTGGTCATCGCCACGTCCTTGAGCACGATCGGCAGGTTCAGGCTGTCGATGGTCGGCAGCGTCTGCGGGATCGTGCGGAAGACGAGGCCGACGTGGCCCTGCTGCACGAAGGCGTTGACGCGAAAGCGCCCGACGCCCGAGGGCGAGATCGCGAAGTTGCACTCCTTGGTGCGCTCGAACTCGGCGGCCTGCTTGTCGTTCATCACCGAGCGCGCCAGCTGCAGCGTGTGCTGGCCGGTGAGCGGCTGCGGGCTGACCTTGGTGATCTTGCCGTCGACCTTGATCGCCGGCGGGAATTCGGCGGTGAGGAAGAGGTCCGAGCCGTTGCGGCTGACCATCAGCCGCAGCAGGTCGTTGACGAACTTCGAGGCCTGGTCGCGTTCCATCGTTCACTCACCCTGGGAAGTTCTCGGGGATCTTGGCCTTGGCGCGCGCCTCGGCCGGCGAGATCACGTTGCGCCTCACGAGGTCGGCCAGGTTCTGGTCCAGCGTCTGCATGCCCAGGCTCTGCCCGGTCTGGATCGAGCTGTACATCTGCGCGATCTTGTTCTCCCGGATCAGGTTCTTGATCGCCGAGGTGGCGATCATGATCTCGTGCGCAGCCACACGGCCCGAGCCGTCCTTGAGCTTGCACAGCGTCTGCGAGATCACCGCGACCAGCGACTCCGAGAGCATCGCCCGCACCATCTCCTTCTCCGCGGCGGGGAAGACGTCGACGACGCGGTCGATCGTCTTGGCGGCGCTGCTCGTGTGCAGCGTGCCGAAGACCAGGTGGCCGGTCTCGGCCGCGGTGAGCGCCAGGCGGATCGTCTCCAGGTCGCGCATCTCGCCGACGAGGATCGCATCCGGGTCCTCGCGCAGCGCGCTGCGCAGCGCGTTGGCGAACGACAGCGTGTGCGGCCCGACCTCGCGCTGGTTGATCAGGCACTTCTTGGACTCGTGCACGAACTCGATCGGGTCCTCGACGGTGAGCACGTGTCCGTACTCGTTCTCGTTGAGGTGGTTGACCATCGCCGCCAGAGTCGTGCTCTTGCCCGAACCGGTGGGCCCGGTGACCAGCACGAGGCCACGGGGCTTGAGCGCCAGGTCCGCGAAGACCTTGGGTGCGGCCAGTTGCTCGAGCGTCAGGATCTTGCTCGGGATCGTGCGAAAAACCGCCCCCGCGCCGCGGTTCTGGTTGAAGGCGTTGACGCGAAAACGCGCGAGGCCCTGGATCTCGAAGCTGAAGTCGCACTCGAGCGTGTCCTCGTAGTGCTTGCGCTGCGCATCGTTCATGATGTCGTACACCATGTCGTGCACGGACTTGTGGTCCAGCGGATCGACGTTGATGCGCCGCACGTCGCCGTGCACGCGGATCATCGGCGGCAGTCCGGCCGACAAGTGCAGGTCCGAGGCCTTGTTCTTGACCGAAAAGGCCAGCAGCTGGGTGATGTCCATCGCCATGAAAGAGGGCGCTCGCGCGCAGTCGACAATGTGGCGCGCGTAGGGTGCGCAAGAGGGGCCAAAGGATTATGGGCAGCATCGGAAGCCGGCTGCAAGAAGTGAAGCGGCGCATCGCGCTCGCCTGCCAGATGGCGGCACGCAGCGAGAACAGCGTCACGCTGCTGGCGGTCAGCAAGACCTTCGACGCGGACGCCGTGCGAGAGGCGCATGCGGCCGGGCAGCGCGCTTTCGGCGAGAACTACGTGCAGGAGGCGCTGGCCAAGATCGAGGCGCTGGCCGACCTTCGGGCCGGGTCCGGCGGCGGGATCGAATGGCATCTGATCGGCCCGCTGCAGAGCAACAAGACGCGCCCGGTGGCCGAGGCCTTCGACTGGGTGCATTCGGTCGACCGGCTCAAGATCGCCGAGCGCCTGGCCGAGCAACGCCCGCCGGGCTTGCCGCCGCTGCAGCTGTGCCTGCAGGTCAACATCAGCGGCGAGGCCAGCAAGAGCGGTGTCGCCGTGGAGGAGGCCGCGGCGCTGGCCGCGGCGGTCGCCGCGCTGCCGCGCGAGAGGGTGCGCCTGCGCGGGCTGATGGCGATCCCCGAGCCCGCGGCCGACCCGCAGGCGCAGCGCGCGCCGCACCGGCGGCTGCGCGAGCTGCTGCAGGCGATCAACGCGCAGCAGGGCCTGGCGCTGGACACGCTCTCGATGGGAATGAGCGCCGACCTCGAGGCCGCGGTGCTCGAAGGCGCGACCATCGTGCGCGTGGGCACCGCGATCTTCGGCGCGCGCTGAGGCGGGCCAACCGCGCGCCCGCGGCTCAGTTCAGGTACATGCCGAGGTAACGTCGCCCGCGGCTCACCGCCTCGGCGTCGCCGCAGATGCCGAACCACTCGACGAGCTGGACGCGCGCCTTCTCGCGCCACTGGCCCTTGTCGCGCAGCACCACCTCGAGCAGCTCGTCGAACGCCGCGTTGAAATCGCCCTCGAAGGCGCGGATCGCCGCGAGCGCAAAGCGGGCCTCGAAATCCTTCGGGTTCGCGGCGATACGAGCCGCGAGCGCGGCGGGGTCTCCCTGCGGCTTGTTGCGTGCAAGCTCGATGCGCTTGAGCAGCGCCGCATGGCGGTCGTTGCGCGCGCCCTCGGCGACGCGATCGAGCAAGGCCTGCGCATCGTCCAGCGCAGCGCGTGCGATCACGCGTTCGGCCAGGTCCATCGTCGCTTCCGGGTGCCCGGGCTGCATCGCCAGCGCCTGCCGCAGCAGCGACTCGGCCAAGGCCGCATCGGGCGCAGCCGCGGCCTGCTCGCGCAGCTCGTCCACCGGGTTCACCGGCGCCTTCAGGTGCTTGTCGAGGAAGGCTCGCACCTGCCCTTCGGGCAGTGCGCCGGTGAACTGGTCGACGAGCTGCCCGTTCTTGATCAGGAACACGTGCGGGATGCTGCGCAGCTGCAGCGCCTGGGCCACGCCGGGACACTCGTCGCTGTTGAGCTTGGCCAGCACGAACTGGCCGCCGTAGGCCTGCACCAGTTTTTCCAGCACCGGCTTGAGCGATTTGCACGGCCCGCACCAGGGCGCCCAGCAGTCCAGCAGCACCGGTACCTGCATCGAGCGCTCGATGACGGCGGTTTCGAAATCGGCGTCGCTGACGTCGTAGGACAGCGCGGAATCGGAGGCGGGGTTTTGCATGTCAGCGTGGTACAGCAGAAACGGAAGGGATAACCGACAAGGATAGGCCGGCGCGAAGGGATCGGGCAAGGGCACGCCGCCAGGCCCCGGCGCGGCGCCCGTCACCGCCCGCCCGCCACTACACTGCCACGCATGACTGCGACGCGATCGATTGCCTTCATCGGCGGCGGCAACATGGCCAGCGCGCTCATCGGCGGCCTGCTGAAATCGGGGCGGCCGGCCGCCTCGATCCAGGTCGTCGAGCCTCTGGCCGCGCAGCGCGAGAAGCTCGCGCAGATCTACGGCGTACACGCGCTGCCTGCCGTGGACGAGACGCTGGGCCAGGCCGCGACCGTCGTCTGGGCCGTCAAGCCGCAGTCCTTTGCCGAGGCCGCCGCGGCCTGCGCCGGCTGCAGCGCGAACGCGCTGCAGGTCAGCGTGATGGCCGGTACGCGCACCGAGACCATCGCGGCCGCCACGGGCGGCGGCCGCATCGTGCGCGCGATGCCCAACACCCCCGCGCTGATCGGCCAGGGCATCGCCGGCTTGTACGCACGTGCGGAGGTCGACGCCGGCGGGCGGGATGAGGCGCAGGCGCTCTTCGTGCCCACCGGCCAGGTGCTGTGGGTGCAGCACGAAGCCGATCTCGACGCCGTCACCGCGCTCTCGGGCTCAGGCCCGGCGTACATGTTCTACGTCATCGAGGCGATGATCGAGGCGGCGACCCGGATGGGCCTGACTGCCGAGCAAGGCCGGCTGCTTGCGCAATCGACGATGTCCGGCGCCGCGGCGCTTTGCGCGGGCTCGCCGCTGTCGCCGCAGGAGCTGCGCGCACAGGTCACCTCCAAGGGCGGCACGACGCATGCGGCGATCACTTCACTCGAAGACAGTGCCGTGAAGGCCGCGATCGTCCGCGCGATCCTTGCGGCACGCGACCGCGCCGAGGAACTCGGCCGCGCCTGAGCCGCAGGCGCCCCACGGACGGCGGGCGTCGATAATCCGCGCCCGTTCCCCTCCTGCTCTTGCGGCGCGCGTTGCCCCTCGCAGCGCAAGCGCCGACGCCCGATGTCCACCGAACTCGAAACCCAGGTCCGCCGCCGGCGCAGCTTCGCCATCATCTCCCACCCGGACGCCGGCAAGACGACGCTGACCGAGAAGCTGCTGCTGTTCTCCGGCGCGATCCAGATCGCCGGCTCGGTGAAGGCGCGCAAGGCCAGCCGCCACGCGACCTCCGACTGGATGGAGATCGAGAAGCAGCGCGGCATCTCGGTGGCCAGCTCGGTGATGCAGATGGAGTACCGCGACTGCGTCATCAACCTGCTCGACACGCCCGGCCACCAGGACTTCAGCGAGGACACCTACCGCGTGCTGACCGCCGTCGACGCCGCGCTGATGGTGATCGACGCGGCCAACGGCGTCGAGCCGCAGACGCGGCGGCTGCTGCAGGTCTGCCGCGCGCGCAACACGCCCATCCTCACCTTCGTCAACAAGCTCGACCGCGAGGTGCAGGAGCCGCTGGCGCTGATGGACGAGATCGAGCGCGAGCTCGGCATGAGCGTCGTGCCCTTCACCTGGCCGGTGGGCATGGGCAAGGTCTTCGGCGGCGTGCTCGACCTGCGGCAGGAGCAGATGCGCGTCTTCGCGCCCGGCGAGGAGCGCGCGGGCGACGATGACGAGATCATCGAGGGCCTCGCCAACCCGATGCTCGGCGAGCGTTTCGGCGCCGCCTACGAGCAGGCCCGCGCCGAGATCGAGCTGGTGCAGGGCGCGGCCCCGCCGTTTGATGAGGCCGAGTTCCTCGCCGGCCACCAGACGCCGATGTTCTTCGGCAGCGCGATCAACAATTTCGGCGTGCGCGAGGTGCTGGATGCTCTGGTCGAGCTGGCGCCGCCGCCGGGGCCTAAGCAGGCGTTGCAGCGCGTGGTGCAGCCGACCGAGCCGAAGTTCAGCGGTGTGGTCTTCAAGATCCAGGCCAACATGGACCCGGCGCACCGCGACCGCATCGCCTTCGTGCGCGTGGCCAGCGGCCGCTTCGAGCGCGGCATGCGGCTGAAGGTGACGCGCAGCGGCAAGGAGCTGCGGCCCAATTCCGTCGTCGCCTTCATGAGCCAGCGCCGCGAGCTGCTCGACGAGGCCTACGCCGGCGACATCATCGGCATTCCCAACCACGGCGTGCTGCAGCTCGGCGACACGCTCACCGAGGGCGAGGCGCTGCAGTTCACCGGCCTGCCCTTCTTCGCGCCGGAGATGTTCCGCGCCGTCGAGGTCGCCGATCCCCTCAAGACCAAGCAGCTGCGCGCGGGCCTCACGCAGCTCGGCGAGGAGGGCGCGATCCAGGTCTTTCGCCCGGTGGCCGGAAGCGTGCTGCTGCTGGGGGCCGTCGGGCAACTGCAGTTCGAGGTCGTCGCGCACCGGCTCGAGCACGAGTACGGCGTCAAGGCGCGCATCCAGAACACGCGCTACAACGTCGCGCGCTGGGTCACCTGCCCCGACGCCGACGGCGGCGCGAAGGAATTGCAGCGCTTCATCGACGCCAACGCGCATCGCGTTGCGCTGGACGCCGTCGACGCCCCCTGCGTGCTGCTCGAATACGCCGGCGAGCTGCGCGCGATGCAGGACAACTGGCCGAAGATCCACTTCCACGCGCTGCGCGAGCACGCAGGCCTGGTGTTCCAGAAGCAGCTCGACGGCTGAACCGCCGCGCACAGTCCGCGGCGCAAGAACGGGGCTTGTCCGCCGCCGGCTTTCGTAATACGATATGTATTACCGATGCCGATCTCGGCGTCGACCCCGCTACCCGTTCCAACGCCAGACGCGAGTCATGACCGTCACCATCAAGCTCGACCCGCTGCTCGAGGAGCAGTTGCGCCAGCGTGCGCAGCGCAGCGGCCGCAGCACGAGCGAGGTCGTGCGCGCTGCGCTGCAGGCCTACCTGGCGCAGCCCGAGCCGGGGCCGCCGCGCTCGGCCTTCGAGTTGGGTGCCGATCTCTTCGGCCGCCATGCCGGGCGGGCCGACCTCGCGGAGGGCCGCAAGCAGGCCACCGCCGTCGCCTGGGCGCAGCGCCATGCCCGCCGCGGCGTCTAGGATCGCGGCCCGCGAACCCTCGGCGCGATACCTCTCGCATGCCGGCCCGGTGCTCGTCGACAGCGGCCCGCTGATCGCCCTCTTCAACGCCGCCGACCGCTGGCATGCGCCGGTGCTCGGCTGGCTTCAGGCCAACCCCTCGGCGAGCCTGGTCAGCACCTGGTGCGTGGCCACCGAAGTCTGCGCGCTGCTGGCGCGCCGCCTGCACAACGAGGCTGCGCTCGACTTCCTGCGCTGGGCGCAACGCGGGGCACTCACGCTCGATCGCGCCGTCGACGGCAGCCTCACCGAAGTGCTGCGCATCAGCGAACGCTTCGCCGGCCTGCCCTTCGACCTGACCGACGCCTCCATCGCCGAGGCCGCCGCGCGGCTGAAACTGCGGCACGTCCTCTCGATCGACGCCGACTTCGACGTCTACCGCGACCGCGCCGGAAGGCCACTCGTGAACCTGCTGCGCCGCTGAGCGCGGGCCGCCGTACTCGCAGCGAGGCATTGCCTCGCTCCATCCCCACTCCCGTTTGCGGCGTGTACGGGCGCCGCGAACGCCGGCAAGCCGACTGTCGATGACTGTCGATAATTGCCCTCCATGAGCACCCAGGCCCTGCCGTCCTCGCGCCTTGCGCTCTACCTGGACCTGATCCGCTGGGACCGCCCCGCGGGCTGGCTGTTGCTGCTGTGGCCCACGCTCTCGGCGCTGTGGATCGCGGCCGACGGCTTCCCCGGCTGGCATCTGGTCGCCGTCTTCGTGCTCGGCACCATCCTGATGCGCAGCGCCGGCTGCTGCGTCAACGACGTCGCGGATCGCGACTTCGACCGCCACGTCAAGCGCACGGCGAACCGCCCGGTCACCGCGGGAACACTCAGCGTACGCGAGGCGCTGCAATGCGGCGCGCTGCTGGCACTCGTCGCCTTCGCGCTCGTGCTCACGACCAACCCGCCGACGATCCTGCTCTCGTTCGCGGCACTGGCCGTTGCACTCGTCTACCCCTACGCCAAGCGCATTGTTTCGCTGCCGCAGGCGGTGCTGGGTGTGGCCTTCAGCTTCGGCATCCCGATGGCCTTTGCCGGTGCGCAGGGCGGCAGCTCATGGTCGCTCTCCGCGATCGCCGACGCCGTGCCGCTGCATGCCTGGGGGTTGCTGCTCGGCAACCTCTTCTGGGTGCTCGCCTACGACACCGAATACGCGATGGTCGACCGCGACGACGACCTGAGGATCGGCATGAAGACCTCGGCCATCACCTTCGGCCGCTTCGACGTCGCCGCGGTGATGCTTTGCTACGCGCTGCACTTCGCGATCTGGGGCTGGCTCGGCTGGCGGCTGGGGCTGGGCCGGATCTACCTGCTCGGCATCGCCGCCGCCGCGGCGCAGGCGCTGTGGCACTACACCCTCATCAAGGACCGCACGCGCGAGGGCTGCTTCACCGCCTTTCGCAGCAACCACTGGGTCGGCTGCGCGCTCTTTGCCGGCGTCGCGCTCGACTTGGCGTTACGCTAGCCGACTTCCCGCAACCCGCCGCACGCCGTCGGCGTGCCAAGACCTCCGAGGAGTCCGCACCCCATGAAGCTCTCCCGCATCCTGACCCTGGCCGCCGCGCTCGCCGTGGCCGCCGGCACCGCGCAGGCGCAGCAGTTCTTCCGCATCGGCACCGGCGGCACCGCCGGCACCTACTACCCGGTGGGCGGCATGATCGCCAACGCCGTCAGCCAGCCGGGCAAGATCGTCGTCACCGCGCAGGCCAGCAACGGCTCGCTGGCCAACGTCACCGCGATCAACGGCGGCGCGCTCGAGTCGGGCTTCAGCCAGGCCGACGTCGCCACCTGGGCGCAGAAGGGCACCGGCATCTTCGAGGGCAAGCCGAGCATCCCCGGCCTGCGCCTGATCGCCAACCTCTACCCCGAGAGCGTGCACGTCGTCGTCAAGAAGGGCAGCGGCATCAAGTCGGTGGCCGACCTCAAGGGCAAGCGCGTGGCGCTGGACGAGCCGGGCTCGGGCACGCTGGTGAACGCGCGCGCCATCCTCGCCGCCTACGGCGTGACCGAGAAGGACATCAAGCCCGAGTACATCAAGCCCAACCAGGCCGGCGACAAGATGAAGGACGGCTCGCTCGACGCCTTCTTCTTCACCGGCGGCGCGCCGGCAGGCGCCATCGCCGAGCTGGCCAGTGCGGGCGGCGGCATCGACATCCTGCCGATCGACGGCGCGCAGGCCGAAGCGCTGAAGAAGAACAGCGGCTTCTTCGCCGACGACGTCATCGCCGCCGAAACCTACAAGGGCGTGGGTCAGGTGAAGACCATCGCCGTGGGTGCGCAGTGGGTGACCAGCGACAAGGCCGACGCCAACACGGTCTACGAGATCACCAAAGCGCTCTTCGGCGACGCGGCGCAGAAGACGCTGGCCGCCGGTCACGCCAAGGGCAAGTTCATCACCAAGGAAAACGCCGTCAAAGGCGCCGGCATCCCCTTCCATCCGGGAGCCGAGCGCTTCTACAAGGAAGCCGGCGTCCTCAAGTGAAGGCCTGAGGCGCCTGCACATCGCAGCCAGCACAAGGGCGGTCCACGGGCCGCCCTTGTTGCATCCAGCCCGCATCCCGCCGCAAGACCCCCTCATGAGCACCCACGCCCTCGACGAGCAGAAGCTGCAGGAGCTGGAGCGCAAGTACGACCCGGAGATGCGCTTTCGACCGCTCACCGCGTGGGCGGCGACGGTGGTCGGCGGCCTGCTCGTGCTGCTGTCGATCTTCCACTACTACACCGCGGGCTTCGGCCTGCTGCAGGAGGTCACGCACCGCGGCGTGCACATGGCCTTCGTGCTCGGGCTGATCTTCCTCGTCTTCCCGCACCGGCGTGCGCTGCTGGAGCGCGCGGCGCAGGGGCGCTGGCACAGCCCGGGCAGCGTGCCCTGGGCCGACTGGCTGCTTGCGCTCGCCGTCGCCGCCTCGGTCCTCTACGTGCCCTGGATCTTCGACGACCTGGCGTTTCGCGTCGGCAACCCGGGCACGGCCGACGTGGTGATGGGCTCCATCCTCATCGTCGCGCTGCTCGAGGCCACGCGGCGCAGCATGGGCTGGCCGCTGCCGGTGATCGCCATCGTCTTCAGCGTCTACGCGCTGGCCGGGCCCTACTTCCCGGGCCTGCTCAAGCACGCGGGTGCCAGCTGGAGCCAGTTCGTCAACCACCAGTACCTCACCAGCCAGGGCATCTACGGCGTGGCCATCGGCGTCGTCGCCACCTACGTCTTCCACTTCGTGCTCTTCGGCGTGCTGGCCACGCGCATCGGCCTGGGGCAACTCTTCCTGGACGTGGCCAGCGCGATCGCCGGCCGCTACGCGGGCGGCCCGGCCAAGGTCAGCGTGTTCGGCTCGGCGATGTTCGGCATGCTCTCGGGCAGTTCGGTGGCCAATGCGGTGACGGTGGGCTCGCTGACCATCCCGGCGATGATCCGCGTCGGCTACAAGCGCGAATTCGCGGGCGCCGTCGAGGCCGCCAGCTCCACCGGCGGGCAGATCACGCCGCCGGTGCTGGGGGCGGCGGCCTTCCTGATGATCGAGTTCCTCGGCCTGCCCTACCAGACCATCATCGCCGCCTCGATCGTGCCGGCCTTCATGCACTTCTTCGGCGTCTTCATGCAGGTGCACTTCGAGGCCAAGCGCCACGGCCTGCGCGGCCTCACCCCCGAGGAGATGCCGCGCCTGCACCAGAGCCTGGCCATGCGCTGGCCGACGCTGATCCCGCTGGTGCTGCTGATCGGCATCCTCGTCAGCGGGCGCACGCCTTATCTCGCGGCCTTCACCGGCATCAGCAGCTGCGCCATCGTCGGCCTGGTCACGCGCGTGAAGGGCAACACCGCGGTCAACTGGGTGCTGCTGGCGCTGCTGCACGCGTTGCTCGTCGTGCTCGTCTTCGGCGGCATCGAGAGCGAGGCGGTGAAGCTCACGATCTTCGCCGTCGCCGTCGTCGCCACCGCGGCCTCGGTCAAGCTCTTCGCCATCCAGGGTCGCATCGGCCTGCCGGCGATCGTCGAGAGCTTCTCCACCGGCGCCAAGTACGCGCTGGCGGTGGGCGCCGCGGCGGCGACCGTCGGCATCGTGATCGGCGTCGTCACGCTCACCGGCGTGGGCTTCAAGCTCAGCACCATCATCACCGGCGCCGCGCAGGCGGTGGCCAGCGGCTTCGGCAACCTGATCCCGGCCGCGCTCATGAGCCTGCAGAGCATGACGCTGCTGGTCGCGCTGGCCATGACCGGCATCGTCTGCATCCTGCTGGGCGCAGGCATTCCGACCACCGCCAACTACATCATCATGGTGACGGTGGCCGCGCCCACGCTCGCGCAGCTCGGCGTCGAGCCGCTGGTCGCGCACTTCTTCGTCTTCTACTACGGCGTCCTTGCCGACATCACGCCGCCGGTGGCGCTGGCCGCCTATGCGGCCGCGGGCATGGCCGGCAGCGACCCGTTCAAGACCGGCAACACGGCGTTTCGCCTCGGCCTGGCCAAGGTGCTGGTGCCCTTCGTCTTCGTCTTCTCGCCCTCGCTGCTGCTGGTGGCCAAGGGCTTCACGCTCTACGACTTCACCGTCACCTTCGTCGGCTGCGTGCTCGGCATCGTGCTGCTCGCCGCGGCGCTGTCGAAGTACTTCCTCGTCGAGATGAGCCGCCCCGAGCAACTGCTCTTCGTGGCCGGCGCGCTGCTGATGATCGCGCCGGGCCTCATGCCCACGCTCGTCGGCGCCGCCATTGCGCTGCCGGTGCTGCTGCGCCAGATCGGGGCGTGGCGGCGGATGCAGGTGGCGCCCGCATGAAGCACACTTCGGCCATGTACCTGCCCAAGTCTTTCGAGGTCACCGACCTCGCCCTGATGCACGATCTGCTTCGTCGCTTTCCGCTCGCCACCTGGGCCACGGTGGTCGACGGGCAGCCGCTGGTCAACCACATCCCCTTCCTGCTCGACCCGGAGGCCGGCGCGCAGGGCACGCTGCTCGGGCATGTCGCGCGGGCCAACCCGGTGTGGCAGACACCTGGCGCCAGCGTCTTCGTCTTCCACGGGCCGCAGGCGTACATCTCGCCGTCCTGGTATCCGAGCAAGCGTGAACACGGCAAGGCGGTGCCGACCTGGAACTACGCCGTCGTGCATGCGCACGGCACGCCCGAAGTCGTCGAGGACCGCGCGGCGCTGCGCGCGATCCTCGAGCGCCAGACGCAGGCGCACGAAGCGGGCCTGCCGCACCCCTGGGCGCTGGCCGATGCGCCGGCCGACTACCTCGACCAGATGATGCAGGCCGTCGTCGGCATCCGCGTGCCGGTCGTGCGCTGGGAGGCCAAGTTCAAGCTGAGCCAGAACCGCAGCGCCGCCGACCGCGAGGGCGTGATCGACGGCCTGGGCGCGGGGCATCCGATGGCGCAGGCGATGGCCGAGGCGGCAGGGAAGGCGAGGTGATGATCGAGATCGCGCCGCTCGGCGACGCCGACCGCGCCGCCTGGGGGCGGCTGGCCGAAGGCTACAAGCGCTTCTACAGCACGCCGACGAGCCAAGCCGGGTACGACGCGAGGCCTGGCGCCGCCTGCGCAGCGGCGACGGCGTCTTCGCCTTCGGCGCAAGGCTGGATGGCCAGCTCGTGGGCATCGTGCACTATCTGTTCCATACCGGCACCTGGACGCCGCGCGTGTGCTACCTGCAGGACCTCTACACCGACGAGGCGTACCGAAGCCGAGGCGTCGCACGGGCGTTGATCGAGCGCGTGGCGCAGGCCGCGCGCGAGGGCGGCGCAAGCCGCCTCTACTGGCTGACGCAGGAAGGCAACGCCACCGCCCGTGCGCTCTACGACCGCATCGCGCGCTACCAGGGCTTCATCCGCTACGACTACGCCCTGGGCTGAGCGAAGCGGGCGGCAAGAGCTGCTCCGCGCTCAGGACAGCCGCGTCACCCCCGGCAGCGGGCAGGCATAGATCGCGTTGCGCAGCGCCGCGATCGCCTCGTAGCGCGTGAAGGTGCGCCGCCACGCGAGCACGACGCGCCGCGTGGGCACCGGCTCGGCAAAGGGGATGTAGCGCACATGCGGCTGCTCGTCCTTCGGGACGCTGAGCATCGGCACCACGGTCACGCCCATGCCCGAGGCGACCATGTACTTGATCGTCTCGAGCGAGCTGCCCTCGAAGCTCTTGCGGATGCCTTCGGCATCCGACGAGAAGCGGGCGTACTCGGGGCAGACCTCGAGCACGTGGTCGCGGAAGCAGTGCCCGGTGCCCAGCAGCAGCATGGTCTCGTTCTTCAGCTCCTCGGCGGTGATCGACTGCCGCTGCGCCAGCGGGTGCGAAACCGGCACCGCGGCCATGAAGGGCTCGTCGTAGAGCGGCGCCACCGCAAGGCCCGTGTCGGGGAAGGGCACCGCCATGATCGCGCAGTCGAGCTCGCCGGTGCGCAACATCTCGAGCAGCCGTGCGGTGAAGTTCTCCTGCAGCAGCAGCGGCATCTGCGGCACCTGCTCGATCGCGTTCTTCACGAGATCCGGCAGCAGGTAGGGGCCGATGGTGTAGATCACGCCCAGCCGCAGCGGACCGCAGACCGGGTCCTTGCCGCGCTTGGCGATCTCCTTGATCGCCGCGGCCTGCTCGATCACCTGCTGCGCCTGGCGCACGATCTCCTCGCCCAGCGGCGTGACGCTCACTTCGCTCGCCCCGCGCTCGAAGATCTTGACGTCCAGCTCCTCCTCGAGCTTCTTGATCGCGACGCTGAGCGTGGGCTGCGAGACGAAGCAGGCCTCGGCCGCGCGGCCGAAGTGCCGCTCGCGCGCGACGGCGACGATGTACTTCAGCTCGGTGAGCGTCATGGAGGCATTGTGCCCACGCCACCGCGTCCCGTCAGGCCTTCATGAACTCCGAGCGCCCGGCGAGCCAACGCTCGACCTGTGCGCGCGCCGCCGCCGGATGCTCGGCCAGCAGCCGCGGTGCCGCCGCGCGCGCGTGCTGCAGCAGCGGCTCGTCGGCCTGCAGATCGGCAAAGCGCAGCAGCGCATCGCCGCTCTGGCGCGCACCCATGAACTCGCCGGGGCCGCGGATCTCGAGGTCGCGGCGCGCGATCTCGAAGCCGTCACCGGTCTCGGCCATCGCGCGCAGCCGCGCCTTGCCCGTGGGCGAGAGCGGCGGCGTGTAGAGCAGCACGCAGGCGCTGGCCGTCGCGCCGCGACCGACGCGCCCGCGCAGCTGGTGCAGCTGCGCCAGGCCGAAGCGCTCGGCGTGCTCGATCACCATCAGGCTCGCGTTCGGCACGTCGACGCCGACCTCGATCACGGTGGTCGCCACCAGCAGTTGCGTACGCCCTTGCGTGAAGGCGTCCATCTCCTCGGCCTTCTCTGCCGCCGGCAGGCGGCCGTGCAGCAGGCCGACGCGAGCGCCGGGCAACGCGGCGCTCAGCTCGGCGTGCGTCGCGGTGGCGTTCTGCAGGTCCAGGTGCTCGGACTCCTCGACCAGCGGGCACACCCAGTAGACCTGCCGCCCCTCCCGCACCGCGTCGCGGATGCGCGCGATCACCTCGCCCCGCCGCGTGTCGGCGAAAACCTTGGTCAGCACCGGCGTGCGGCCGGGCGGCAGCTCGTCGATCGTGCTCACCGCCAGGTCGGCGAAGTAGCTCATCGCCAGCGTGCGCGGGATCGGTGTCGCGCTCATCATCAGCAGATGCGGCTCCAGCGCCTGCTCGTCCAGCTTGTGACGCAGCGCCAGGCGCTGCGCGACACCGAAGCGGTGCTGCTCGTCGACGATCGCCAGCGCCAGGCGCGCGAAGACCACATCGTGCTGGATCACCGCGTGCGTGCCGACGACCAGCGCCGCCTCGCCGCTGGCCACCTGAGCGAGCATCTGCTCGCGCCGCCTGCCCTTGCGGCTGCCCGAGAGCCAGGCCACCGTGAGGCCCAGCGGCTGCAGCCAGTCGACGAGCTTGCGGAAATGCTGCTCGGCGAGGATCTCGGTGGGCGCCATCAGCGCGCACTGCCAGCCGGCGTCGATCGCGGTGGCCGCAGCCGATGCCGCGACCACCGTCTTGCCCGAGCCGACGTCGCCCTGCAGCAGCCGGTGCATCGGCTGGGCCTTCGCGAGGTCGGCGCCGATCTCGGCAACGACCCGCTGCTGCGCACCGGTGAGCGCAAACGGCAGCGTCGCGCGCAGCGCGGTGCCGACGCCGCCCTCGCGCGCCGGAAGCGGCGGCGCCTGCAGCCGCGCGCGCTCGGCGCGCGCCTGCAGCTGCGAGAGCTGCTGCGCGAGCAGCTCCTCCCATTTGAGCCGCTGCCAGGCCGGATGGCTGCGATCTTCCAGCATCGACAAGGGCGCACCCGGCGGCGGCTGGTGCAGGAACGCCAAGGCCTCGCGCAGGCTCGGCAGGCCCTCGGGCACGAGCGCCGCGGGCAGCAGCTCGGCCAGCGGCGCGCGCGCCAGCGCCGCGTGCACCGCCTTGCGCAGATAGGCCTGCGGCAACGTCGCCGTCGTTGGGTAGACGGGCGTGAGCGTCTGCGGCAAGGGCGCGCCCTCGGCAACGATCCGGATCGCCGGATGCACCATCTCGCGGCCGAGGAAGCCGCCGCGGACTTCGCCGCGCACGCGCAGGCGCTGGCCCGGCGCCATCTGCTTCTGCTGCGAGGGGTAGAAATGCAGGAAGCGCAGCAGCAGCTCGCCCGAGCCGTCGTGCAGGCGCACGAGCAGCTGCCGCCGGCTGCGCGTCTCGATGCGACAGTCGCTGACCACGCCCTCGACCTGCACCGTCCGGCCTTCGCGCAGCGCGGCGATGTCCTCGATGCGGGTCTCGTCCTCGTAGCGCAGCGGCAGGTGCAGCGCCAGGTCGACGTCGCGCACCAGGCCCAGGCGCCGCATCGCCTGCTGCGGCGCCGAGAGCCGCGCCGACGCCGCGCCAGCGGCTGGGCGCGACGCGGTCTTGCGGCGGCGGTCGGCAGCGTCGGCATCGGCCATGGAACAATTCTCGGGCGTTGCGCGGATTCCCTCGCGCAGCGCCTTTTCACCCTTCACCTCTCGCCAAGGCCGGTCAAGCCTTGCCGCCATGCCCGAACACCCCGACTACACGCTCGCCGACTTCGACTTCGCGCTGCCGCCCGAGCTGATTGCGCAGCACCCGGCGGCCGAACGCAGCGGCGCGCGCCTGCTCGACGGCCGCGGCGCGCTGCCCGCTGACCGCCTTGTCCGCGAGCTGCCCGCGCTGCTGCAGCCGGGCGACCTGATGGTCTTCAACGACACGCGCGTGATCAAGGCGCGGCTCTTCGGCCGCAAGGCAAGCGGCGGCGCGGTGGAGGCGCTGGTCGAGCGCATCCTGCCGCACAACGAGGTCCTCGCGCACCTGCGCGCGAGCAAGTCGCCCAAGGCCGGCAGCGTCCTTCGTCTGGCCGAGGCTTTCGACGCCGAGGTGCTCGGCCGCGCGGGTCCCGAGGGCGAGCTCTTTCATCTGCGCTTTCCCGACGAGCCGCTGGCGCTGCTGCAGCGCCACGGCCACGTCCCGCTGCCGCCCTACATCCGCCACGCCGACGCGCCCGAGGACGAGGCGCGCTACCAGACGGTGTTTGCCGCGCGCCCCGGCGCCGTGGCCGCGCCGACGGCCGCGCTGCACTTCGACGAAGCGCTGCTGCAGGCGCTCGCAGCGCGCGGCATCAGGCGCACGCAGATCACGCTGCACGTGGGCGCCGGCACCTTCCAGCCGGTGCGGGTTGAGCGCATCGCCGAGCACCGCATGCACGCCGAGTGGTTCGAGATCGGCAGCGAAGCGGTCGCCGCGATCGAGGCCACCCGCGCGGGCGGCGGGCGCATCGTCGTCGTCGGCACGACGGCGCTGCGCGCGCTCGAATCGGCGGCGCGCGGCGGCACGCTGCAGGCGATGCGCGGCGAGACCGACATCTTCATCACGCCGGGTTTTCGCTTCCGCGTCGCCGATCTGCTGCTCACCAACTTCCACCTGCCCCGCAGCACGCTGCTGATGCTGGTCAGCGCCTTTGCCGGCATGGAGCGCATCCGCGCGCTCTACCGCCACGCGATCGAGGCACGCTACCGCTTCTTCAGCTATGGCGACGCGATGCTGCTGCAGCGGAGCGTCGGGACAATCGACTGATGCTCGAATTCGAACTGCTGCGGACCGAGGGCCTGGCGCGCCGCGGGCGTCTGACGCTCAATCACGGTGTCGTGCAGACGCCGATCTTCATGCCGGTGGGCACCTACGGCACGGTCAAGGGCGTGCTGCCACAGAGCCTGGAAGCGATGGATGCGCAGATCATCCTCGGCAACACCTTCCATCTCTGGCTGCGACCGGGGCTGGAGGTGATCCAGCGCTTCGGCGGGCTGCACCGCTTCGAGGGCTGGCGCCGACCCATCCTGACCGACAGCGGCGGCTTCCAGGTCTGGAGCCTGGCCGGGCCCGACGGCAAGGGGCGCAGGATCAGCGAGGAAGGCGTGCGCTTTGCGTCGCCGGTCAACGGCGACAAGCTGCTGCTGACACCCGAGATCAGCATGCAGATCCAGACCGTGCTGAACTCCGACATCGCGATGCAGTTCGACGAGTGCACGCCCTACCAGACCGCGGGCCGCATCACGACCGAGCGCGAGGCGCGCGCGTCGATGGAACTGAGCCTGCGCTGGGCGCGCCGCAGCCGTGACGAGTTCGCGCGGCTTGCCAACCCGAACGCGCTCTTCGGCATCGTGCAGGGCGGGATGTTCGAGGGGCTGCGCGAGGAGTCGGCAGCGGCGCTCGCCGAACTCGAGCTGCCCGGCTACGCGATCGGCGGCGTCAGTGTGGGCGAACCCAAGGAGGACATGCGCCGCATCATGGCGCACACGCCGCGCCTGCTGCCGGCCCACAAGCCGCGCTACCTGATGGGCGTGGGCACGCCCGAGGACCTGGTCGAAGGTGTGGCCTGCGGCGTCGACCTCTTCGACTGCGTGATGCCCACGCGCAATGCGCGCAACGGCCACCTCTTCACGCGCTTTGGCGACCTGCGATTGCGCAACGCGCGCTATCGCAGCGACGAGCGTCCGCTGGATGAGAGCTGCGGCTGCGCGACCTGCGCGCGCTTCAGCCGCGCCTATCTGCACCACCTGGACCGCTGCGGCGAAATGCTCGGGCCGATGCTCGCCAGCATCCACAACCTGCACTACTACCTGAACCTGATGCGCGAGATGCGCGAGGCGCTCGACGCAGGCCGCTTCGCCGCCTGGCGCGCGCAGTTCCACGCCGACCGCGCACGCGGCGTGGCCTGACGGCACCGCCCAAGCGCGCCCCGCCCGAGCCCTCGCTCTCCGTTCAGGCGCGTTCAGTTCAGGCTCAGTTCAGGCTCGAAGAGGGCGGCACCGAGCGCAGGTCCTGCGTCACGTGGCCGTCGGCCAGCGCGATGACGCGCGTGGCCGAGGCGATCGTCTCCGGCCGGTGCGCGACGATCACGCGCGTGAGCGCCAGCTGGCGCACCGCCTGGTTGACGAGGCGCTCGCGCTCGACGTCGAGCGCGCTCGTCGCCTCGTCCAGCAGCAGGATGCGCGGGCGCTTGTAGAGCGCGCGCGCGAGCAGGATGCGCTGCTTCTGGCCGCCCGAGAGCGCGGTGCCGAGCTCGCCGATCAGCGTGTGGTAGCCCATCGGCATCGCCTCGATCTCGTCGTGCACCGCGGCCACGCGGGCGCACTGCTCGATCCACTCGCGATCGGGCTGCGGGTCGAAGAAGGAGATGTTGTCGGCCACCGAGCCGGAGAAGAGCGGTTCGTCCTGCATCACGACGCCGACCATCTGGCGCCAGCGCTGCAGCCCCAGCCGCTGCAGCGGCACGCTGTCGCCGCCGCCAAGACGCCCGCCGATGCGCACCTCCCCGCTGCTGGGTTCGAGCACGCCGAGGATGATCTTCAGCAGCGTCGTCTTGCCGCAGCCCGAGGGCCCGGTGATCGCGACCGATTCGCCGGGGTCGACGCGCAGGCTCACGTGGCGCAGCACCTCGGGCTCGCTGTCGGAGTAGCGAAAGCTCACGTCGACGAGTTCGATCGCTGCAGCCGGCTCGGCCGCGGCAGCGGCGCTGCCGCCTTCGTTCTCCGGCGGCGTCAGCACGATGTCGGCCAGGCGCTCGCCCTGCAGGCGCAGCATGCGCAGCGCCACCCACTTGTCGATCAGGCCGCTGACCCTTGTCGCGAACTGCTCCTTGTAGGCGAAGAACGCGAACAGCATGCCCACCGAGAGCGAGCGCTCGAGCACCAGCAGCGCACCCGCCCAGATCACCGCGACGCGCTCGAGGCCGAACAGCGCCCGGTGCGCGAGCGACATCCAGAGCTCGAGCTTGCGCGTGGCGATGTCGGCGTTCATCGTGTCGGCAACGAGGCTGGCGAAGCGGTTGCGGCGATCCAACTGCGCGCCGAAGAGCTTGATCGCCTGCACGCCGCGAAGCGATTCGAGGAAGTGGCTGTTCTGCCGCGCCTCATGGATCAGCACCTCCTCGGTGGCGGCGCGCAGGCGGCGCATGAAGGCCCAGCGCAGCATGCCGTAGAGCGCCACCGCAATGAGCGCGATCGCCGTCAGGCGCAGGCTGTAGACCGCCATCATCAGCAGCGTCAGCACGACCAGCGCGCCGTCGAGCACCGCCTCGACGAAACTGGTCGTCAGCGCCTTCTGGATCTGCTGCACGGCGCCGAAGCGCGACCAGATGTCCCCGAGGAAGCGCTTCTCGAACCAGTCCACCGGCAGCCGCAGCAGATGCGTGAAGACGTTGAGCAGCCACTGCAGGTTCAGCGTCGCCGAGAGCACGAGCACCGCCCAGGCGCGTGCGCCCGCGGTCAGCACCTGGATGCCGACGAGCAGCGCAAAGCCCACGCCCAGCGTGAACAGCAGGTCGCGGTCACCGCTCACGAGCACGTCGTCGACCACCCACTGCATGAAGAAGGGCGTCAGCAGCACGAAGAGCTCGAGCGCCAGCGCCAGCAGCAGCACCTGCACGAGCGCGCGCTTGAGGCCGCTCACCGGTCCGAGCAGGTCACGCCAGCGCACCGGGTGACGCTCGCGCCGCGCCTCGAAGCCCGGGCCCGGGACGAGCTCGAGCGCCACGCCCGTGAAATGGGGCGAGACCTCGGCCAGCGTCAGGCGCCGCTCACCGTGCGCCGGATCGTGGATCGTCACGACGCCGCGCTTCACCGAGACGAGCACGACGAAGTGATTCATGTCCCAGTGCAGGATGCACGGCGTCTGCAACTGCTGCAGCTCGTCGAGCTCGGCGCGCAGCGCGCGCGAACTGAGCCGCAGCGCGTCGGCCATGCGCACCAGGTCGACCATCGTCACGCCCTTGAGCGAGAGCGAGAAGCGCTGTCGCAGCGCCGACAGGTCGGTCTGCAGGCCATGCGCCGAGGCGATCATCGCCAGGCAGGCGAGACCGCACTCGGCAGCCTCGGTCTGCAGGATCACCGGAACCCTGCGGCGGCGCAGGCCCAGGTCGAGCGCAGACGTCACGATCCGGTCCTCAAAGCCGCTGCTGCAGTCCGAACAGCGGTTCGAACAGCCATTCGATCAGGCGCCTGCGCTCCAGCAGCACGTCGGCCTGCAGCCTCATTCCTGCCGCGAGCGGCTGCGCCCAGCGTTCGAGCGCCGCGGGATCCAGCCCCACCGTGATCCGGAAAAGCGCCTCGCCCGAACCCTGCGATGCCGGGCCGGCCAGCGCTTGCGCGGCCAGTTCGCCCGTCGCCAGCGGCGTGCGCGAGACCTGAAGCACCTGTCCTTCGAGCGGACCGAACTTCTGGTACGGGAAGGCCTCCAGCCGCAGCCGCACCGGTTGGCCTAAGCGGATGAAGCCCACCGCGCTGCTCGGCGCGTAGAGCTGTGCCTGCAGCACCGACCCTTGCGGGACCAGGCTTGCGAGCGCCGAGCTCGGCGACACCGCCTGCCCGGGCTCGGCCAGCACCGCGGTCAGCACGCCATCCTGCGGCGCGCGGACGATCAGCTGCCGCTCGCTGTCCTGCTCGGCGGCCTCGCGGCTGACCTCGGCCAGATCGCGCTGGAGGCTGCCTTGCGAGCTGCGTGCCTGCAGGGGCAGACTGCGGCGCTCACCCTCGAGCTGCTCGCGCTCGCGCTGCAGCTGCAAGCGCTGCCGCTGCAGGGCCTGGAGCTGCGCCTGGAGACCGAGCACCTCCTCCTGCTTGGCGAGCACCTGCGCCTCGGAGATGAAGTTCTCTCGCTGCAGGGCCTCGAGCCGCGCCTGCGCCTGCTGCGCCAGCGCCAGGCGCTGCTGCTGCAGCCGCACTTCGCTCTCGGCCTGCGCCTGCTCGCCCTGCAGCGCCTGCAGCCGGCGATCGAGGGTTGCCAGCTGCGCCGCCGCGAGCGCCTCCTGCTGGCGTTCGGCGTCGAGCAGGCTGCGCTGCCGCTCCTCCAGGCTGCGGCGTACGTCGGCCTGCGCCTGCGCCAGCAGTCGCGGGCGCTCCAGCGCGAGCACGAAGAGGATTTCGCCGGCCTTGACCGGCTGGCCTTCGACGACCCGGCGTTCGATCACCGTTGCCGCTTCGGGCGGCACGACGCGGATCAGGCCGCGGTCGGGCGCGAGCACGCCGTCGACCGTGGTCTTGCGCGTGTAATGCGCCAGCGCAAGGAAGGCGCCGACCAGCAGCGCCACCACGAGCACGCCCAGCGTGATGAGATCGAGCGACAGGGGACGCACGATCTGCACGCGGCCGAGCCACGCACCGCGTTGCGCCTGCAGCACCTCATCACGAAACAGCGGCCGCGTCACGGCCGCTGTCCCGACCCGCTGCGGGGAGGAAGAAAAC
The DNA here is from genome assembly GCA_026932425.1 of Burkholderiales bacterium. GTDB lineage: Bacteria > Pseudomonadota > Gammaproteobacteria > Burkholderiales > Burkholderiaceae_C > Rubrivivax. The sequence continues at coordinate 17,265 of JAIXKN010000015.1, read as the reverse complement.
CACGCCCGCTTGGAAAACCGGCGGACCCTGGCGGGGGCGCGGACCCCCCGGTACGGGCGTGCAAACCATCGCGCCGGGCCCGCAACCGCTGCGGGCCGGACCCAGCGCCGGTCGTGCGCGGGGCGAGCCCTGCGCACGGCCGTGAATTCACCAGCGGTGGAACGGAGACGAGCTCGTGTCGGTACCGCCGCTGACTGCCTTCAGTTGCTCGGGCTGCAGCGGGACCGGGCTCTTGGGCGCAACGACGGGCTGCGACGACTGGCGGCGGAACAGGTTCTGGATCAGCGTCATGATCGTTCTCCTCGATGAACAAGTGCCTGACTGCACCCTGGGGACGATTGAAGCAGGCCGGAGCCAGTCGGACCACTGTCAGCCCTTACAGGTGGAAATCGGCAGCGTCACCGAATTGGAGACGAGCTCCGGGCGCGACAAGGGCCGCTGCAGCAGGATCACGATGAAGATCGCGAAACCATGCGCCAGCCAGCCTTCGGAGCACGCAGGTTCAGTGGATCAGGCCCAGACGCAGGGCCTTGAGCACCGCCTGGTGCTTGTTCACGCAGCCGAGCTTGTGCATCGCATTGTTGACGTGCATCACGGCGGTGCGTTCGCTGATGCCCAGGATGGCGCCCACCTCCCAGGCCGTCTTGCCCTCCATCGTCCAGCGCAAGGCCTCCAGCTCCCGTGGCGTGAGGGCCGGGCGTTCCATCTTCAGCGCGCCGGGCAGAAAAAGGCGCAAGGCCGCTTCCTGTGCGTGCACCGCAAAGAGCTGGAGATCGGCGACGATGCGCTGCAGTTCGAGTGGATCGCTCGGCAGCGCCTGGTCTCGATCGACTCCGAGCTGGAAATGCCGCCCCTCCGGCATGTGCAGCGCCAGCGCGATCCCCGCGTGATACCCGTAGCGCGCCATGTGCTCCCATAGGTCGCCCGCGCCGTGGGCGACGTAGGTATCCTGATTCCAGATGATCGGCACCGTCTGGCGCTTGCAATGCTGCATCACGGGGTCGCGTCGAGCCAAACCCTGGTCTTCCGCGGAATCCACATACGCCGACGGCGAATTGCTGACGACGAAGAACTCGCTGTGCGTCAGGCCATGATCGATCACCGTCATCGCCGAAACCAGGTCGAAGCCGAGGTCGCGCGCGAAACGGACCACCTCGTCGCGAAACTCGTCGCGACTGGTCGCCTGCATCACGGCCAAATATCCACCCGGCAGCATCGATCCGTACTCCCACGGCACTCGGCGTGGTCGCTGTCACGGTCCACCCTGTCAGCGCTTACAGCCCTGACAGGGCTTACAGCTTCGCCGTGCCCGCATCTGGTCAACCATGGCGCCATGCAACACGAATCACTCCACCCCGTCGAGCAAGCGCCGCTTGCCGTCATGCCCTGGTCGCTGCGCGCATGGCCGCTCCTATTGTGGCAGGCTGCCGGCCGCGTGCCGACCGAGTTCCATCACCTGAGCACACACGTCGACAGCAGCGTTGCCGGAACGCACCGGCGCGCATCGGGCCAGACGATCTGGGCCGGCGTCGTCGCCGGCAGCGAGGCGGGCATGGCCTGGGACTGGATCGAGGTCGCCCAGGGCGTGGTCGCGATGGTCGATCCGATGTCGGTCATCACGAACCTGCGCATCCTCGGTGACGCCGGCGAGGTCCTGACTTCCGCCGAGGCCGCGCTGGTCCTCAGCGGCATCGTCCACGCGCTGCCCTGGCAGGCCGAAGTGAGCCGGGCGCTCGCGACCTGTCATTGACCGAACCTTGGCAGGCCGCGCGGACGCCGCGCCGGCCCTGGGCGCGATGGTCGCTCAACCGAGCGCTCGTCGCCGCAACTGCCGCGCGACGTCGGCAACGCCGAGCGCGGCGACGAGGACGCTGACGAGGAGCGGGGGCAAGAGTTCGGCCGCCAGCAGCGGCTCGCCCTTGAGCGTGCGCGTCATCAGTTCGACCTGCGAGAGCGCCGGCACCCACAGGTGCCAGGACGCGCGTCCCCCCGCACCGAAGATCGACGCGAGCGGCACCAGCGAGGCGAGCAGCACCAGCACCGAGGTCGCGGCCTGCGCCTCCTTGACGCTGCGGCTGCGGATCGCCAGCGCCATCAGCAGCGCCGAAAGCGCGCCCGCCAGCGGCAGCAGCAGCGCGAGGAACCGCAGTGCCTCGCCCGGCCCGAAGCGAAAGAGCGCGGCCAGCGATTCGCTCTTCAGCAGCCATTGCCCGGGCAGAAAGCTCAGGCACGACAGCACCGCGACGAGCATGCCGACGCAGGCAACCGCAGCCCACTTGCCGCCCGCCAGCGCCACGTGCGGGACCGGATTGGCCAGCAAGGGCTCGAGCGAGCCGCGCTCGCGCTCGCCCGCCGTGCTGTCCAGCGCCGCGTTGAGCGCGCCGTAGAGCACCGCCAGCAGCACGAAGAAGGGCACGATGCCGCTGAGCTGCGCACCGCGTGCGGCCGGGTCCGCGAGATCACGCGGCTCGAACTGCACCGCCTGCAGCAGGCTCGGCGAGACGCCGCGCAGCGCCAGGCGCAGCGTTGCCTGCTCCTGGTTGAAGCCGCCAAGCAGCGCCATCACCCGCGTCACACCCCCCTGCGCGCGCGCGTTGGCGCTGCTGAAGACGACCTCGACCAGCGGTTGTCGCGCGCCCGCGAGTTCGCGTTCGAACTCCGCGGTCACGACGACCACCGGGTCGGCAAGCGCGCCGCGGGCGAGTCGCGCCTCCCAGTCCACGGGCGGCGACTCGATGCGGTAGGTCTGGCGCTGCAGGTGGTTGCGCAGGCTGGGCGCGTGCTCGATGCCCGCGACGAGCAGCTCGCGCGCGTCGGCGCGCCGCTCGGCATCGGCCACCAGCGTCGACAGCAGCACCAGCACCAGCGGGCCGATCGCCACCGAACTCAGGAGCACGACGGCCAGCGTGCGGCGGTCGCGCAGCGCGTCCAGCAGTTCCTTGCGAAAGACGATCCAGGCCTGCCTCATCGCGCGGGCCTGCGGTGATCGGCCGGCATCTCGAGCGCCGGCGAGGGTTCCGCGAAGGCCAGGTCGACGAAGGCCTGCTCGAAATCGGTGCGGCCGGTGCGCGCGCACAGCTCGGCCACGCTGTCCTCGGCCACCGTTCGACCCCGCGCGATCACGACGACACGGTCGCACAGGCGCTCGACCTCCTGCATCACGTGCGTCGAGAACACGATGCACTTGCCTTCCTCGTCGCGCAGGCGCTGCAGCGTGCGCCGCAGCGCGCGCGTGGCCATCACGTCCAGCCCGTTGGTCGGCTCGTCGAGGATGATGTTGGGCGGATCGTGCACGAGCGCGCGCGCCAGCGCCGTCTTCATGCGCTCGCCCTGGCTGAAGCCCTCGGTGCGGCGGTCCAGCAGCGCGTGCAGCTCGAGAGTCTGCGCCAGCGTCTGCGTGCGCGCCTGCGCCGTGGCCTCCGACAGGCCCTGCAGCCGCGCGAAGTAGACGATGTTCTCGCGCGCGGTCAAGCGCGGATAGAGGCCGCGCGCATCGCTCAGCACCCCGAGCCTTCCCAGCGCCGCGGCCGGTGCGCGCAGCGCGTCGATGCCGTCGATGCGGATCTGCCCGGCGTCCGGCGCCAGCAATGTGGCCACCATGCGCAGCGTCGTCGTCTTGCCCGCGCCGTTGCTGCCGAGCAGACCCGTGATGCAGCCGTTGCGCGCGACGAAGTCGACGCCGTCGACCGCCTGCACGACGCGCGCGCGCGCGCCGCGCCCCTGAACGAAGCGGCGGCGCAGGCCCTGGACCTCGATCAATCGTCTTCCTCCGCGCCACCGGGTGCGACGAACACCGGCGGCCACGGGCGTTCGCGCGGGCAGCCGTCGCGGACTTCGAGCGCCCCGACCTCGTCCTCCGCGTCGACGAAGCGGTGCACGAGCTCACGCACGCAAGGCAGCGCGAGCTGGCCATGCCCGGCCGCGGCAATGACGACGTGCCGCGCGCGCGGTCCGAGCGCGGCAGCCACGCGCTGCGCGTGCCGCGGCGGCGTCACGGGATCGGCAGCGCCGGACAGCAGCAACACCGGCACCGTCGACAGGCCGACGCGGTGGAAGGCCGCGGGCAGCACGGCGCGCGGCCAGTCCCGGCAGGCCTCACGGTAGCGATCGGCGAGGCTCGCGAAATCCCCTTGCGCGGGCTCGCCCGCAGGCACCTGCGGCATGTCCTCGCTGCAGATCACCGAGAAGTGCTGGCCTTGCGCGATGTGCCCGCTGCGCCCTGCGCCCAGGGCCAGCGCCAGCCCGACCAGCGCCTCCCAGCGACCTTGTGTCGCCTCGTCGATCGCCAGCGGCAGCCCCGAGGCGAGCACCGGCGCGTAAAGCGGCGCGCGCACCAAGCCGGCCAGGTTCTCGCGCGTCAGCGTCAGCTGCTCCTGGCGCCCCGTCACCGGGTGCACGAGGTTCAGCTCCCGCGGCAGCGCCGCCAGCAACTGTGTCCACTGCACGCGCAGGCCGGGATGGCGCCGAGCGCAGGCCGCATCGGTCTCGCACCGCACCAGCAGCGCGTCGAAGGCCGCCTGCGCATCGCGCGCGAAGGCCAGCGGCAAGGCCATGTCCGGCGGCGCGACGCCGTCGAGCACGATACGACGGACCGCGCGCGGCGTCTGACGCAGGTACTCGAGCGCGACGCGCGTGCCATAGGAGACGCCGACCAGGTTCACGCGTTCGGCGCCCAGCGCGACGCGCACCGCCTCGGCGTCCCGCGCGGCCTCGACGGTCGTGAAGCGGCGCAGGTCGCCGTAGGGCAGGGCCTCGAGCGCCCGCCGGCAGCGCGTCAGCGCGCGCTGCACCCGCGCCTCGTCGAGGCCGTCCCGCAGCGGCCGCGTCGGGTCGTCGTCACCCTCACAGACCAGCGGCGCGCTGCGCCCGGTGCCACGCTGGTCGATCAGCACCAGATCGCGCCGGTTCGAGAAGCGCGCCAGCAGTTGCGCCACCGTGCCGGCGAGATCGATCGCGCTCTGGCCCGGCCCGCCGGCAAAGAAGAACACCGGGTCGGGCTTGCGCTGCCTCGAGAGCGCCGGCAGCACCGCGTAGTGCAGCTCGATGTGCGCGCCCTGCGGTGCATCCGCCGACAGCGGCCTCTGCACCTTGCCGCACCAGGCCGGGTGCTCGACGCCGCGCAGCCGGCAATCCTCCAAGCCCGGCGGCGCGGCGCCGGCACCGGAACCGAGGCCGGCCAAGAGCATCGTCAGCAGCACGAGCGGCCGTGCGCGGGCACGACGCCCGCGCTTGCGCTGCCTGCAGGCGCAGCGCGGTTGCAATGCTTCGGTAGGCGGCAAGGGCGTGAAACCGGGAGCGGGATGGATGCGCAGGCAGGCCGATGGCCGATGGCCGAGGCCCGGTGCAAGCGTATCAGCCCGCGCAGCGTGACCAAATGCCGCCTGCGCTTGCGCCGAAGTGCGCAGGCTGAACACATGGCCGGGCCGATCGACAGGCATGATCGCGTTCCGCCCATCCGTATCGGTTCCACGGCGACGCGTGCCCGCGTTCAGCCCGACCGCCACCGTCATGCTCAGATCCCTGTCCACCAGCGCGCTGGCCATTGCGATGCTCCTCTCCGCCTGCGGCGGCCCGTCGGAGGCCGACATGATGAGCAAGGCGCGCGAGCTCGACGGCCAGAAGGACTACCGCGCCGCGGTCGTGCAGCTCAAGGCCGTGTTGCAGCAGAACGCCCAGAGCGCCGAAGCGCGCTACCTGCTGGGCAAGGCACTGCTCGAACAGGGCGACGCCAAGGGCGCGCTGCTCGAGCTGCGCAAGGCCTCGGACCTGCGCTTCGACGCCAACAAGGTGGTGCCGCTGCTCGTGCGTGCGATGCAGGCCACCGGCGAATTCGCCGAGCTCACCGGCCAGTTCAGCGGCACGCGGCTCTCCGACCCCGCTGCGCAGGCCGAGCTCTCGGTGGCGCTCGCGATGGCGCACCTGGCGCAACGGCAGCCGGAGCAGGCCGAGGAAGCGCTGGCCGAAGCCCTGCAAGCCTCGCCCCGGCATGTGCCGGCGCGGCTGCTGCAGGCGCGAGTGCTTGCCGATCGCGACCAGGCCGGCGAAGCGCGGACGATCGTCGACGCGGTGCTTGCCGAAGAGCCCAAGTCGGCCGACGCGTGGTTGCTCAAGGGTGAGCTGGCACTGAAGCTGGACAAGGATCACAAGGCGGCGCTGGAGTCCTTCAGGCAGGCGGTGGCAAACGACCCCAGGCTCATGGCCGGGCACGTCGCGGCCGTCACGATCCTGTTCCAGCAAGGCGACGCCGAGGGCGCGGCCGCGGCCGTGGCCGAGATGAAGAAGCACTTCGCCGACCATCCGCGTACCCGCTTCTTCGAGGCCGAACTCGCCTACAACGCCAAGGACTTCAAGGCCGCGCAGGAGCATATGCGCCCGGTGGTCCAGGCGATGCCGACGAATCCGCTGGCGCTGCAACTGGCCGGCGCGATCGAATTCCGCCTCGGCAACCTCGCGCAGGCCGAGACCTACCTCGGTCGCGCGGTGCAGCAGGCCCCGGGGCTGCCGCTTGCGCGCGCGATGCTTGCGCAGCTCTACCTGCGCACCGGCCAACCACAGAAGACGCTTTCCACGCTCGAGCCCCTGCTGCAGCGCAGCCCCGGCGTCGCGACGCTGCAGCTCGCCGCCGAGGCCTATCTGCAGACCGGCGACGCGAAGAGGGCCGAGGAGCTGTACCGCCGCGCAGCCAGACTCCAGCCCGATGATCCGCGCATTCGCACGGCGCTGGCCTTGAGCGATTTCGGCAAGGGCCAGACCGATCGCGCGATTGCCGAGCTCCAGCAGATCGCCAGCAGCGACAGCAGCGCCCTCGCCGATCTCGCGCTGGTGAGCGCCCACTTGCGCAAACGCGAGGTTGACAAGGCGCTGAAAGTGATCGATGCACTGGAGAAGAAGCAGCCGGGCAAGCCGCTGGCACCGATGCTGCGGGCGCGCGTGCTGGCGATCAAGAACGATCCCGACGGCGCGCGCAAGCAGTTCGAGCGCGCGCTGGAGCTGGACAAGCTCTACTTCCCGGCGGCGGCGGGTCTTGCCGCGCTGGACATGGCGCAGAACAAGCCCGAAGACGCACGCAAGCACTTCGACAGGCTTCTGGCCGCGGACCCCGATAGCGCCAATGCGCGGCTGGCGCTCGCGGCCTTGCTCACGCGCAGCGGCCACACCGGCGACGAGGTCGTCAAGCTGCTGACCGAGGCCGTGAAGCTCGCACCCAACGACGTGCGCGGGCGCCTGATGCTGATCAACTTCCACCTCGACCGGCGCGAGGCCAAGGAAGCCATTGCCGCGGCGCGCGACGCGAGCCAGGCGCTGCCCGATCAGCCCGACATCCTGATGGCGCTCGGTCGCGCCTACCTTGCCGCCGACGACCTGCAGCAGGCGATCTCCACCTTCAACCGCCTGGCCACCGCGCAGCCCCGATCGCCCCAGCCCTACCTCGGCCTGGCCGACGCCAACCTGGCGCTGAAGGATCGCCAGACCGCCGCCCGCAACCTGGAGCGCGCGCTCGAACTCGAGCCACGCTTGCTGCAAGCACGGCGCGGGCTGGTGGCGATCGCGCTGGCCGAGAAGAAGCCCGCGGAGGCGCTCGAGATCGCCAGGAAAGTGCAGAAGGACCTGCCCGAGCAGGCCATCGGCGACGTCCTCGAGGGCGACGTCGAGACCTACCGCAACAATCTCAAGGCCGCGCTGGCGGCCTACCAGCGCGGGCTGAAGAAGAACGGGGGCCACGAAGCGGCAATCCGGGCGCACAACACGCTGGTGGCGCTCAAGCAGCCCGGCGAGGCCGAGATCTTCGCGCAGCGCTGGATCGGCGAGCATCCGCGCGACCCGATCTTCCCCTTCTACCTTGCCGACCGCGCCCTGGCCGCGCGCGACTATGCCGTTGCCGAGGAACGCTACCGCCAGGTCGTCAAGCTGCAGCCGAACAACGCCCTCGCGCTCAACAACATCGCCTGGCTGATGGTGCAGCAGTCCAAGCCCGGCGCAGTCGAGTTCGCCGAGAAGGCCAACCAGCTGCTGCCGGGACGGCCGCCGCTGCTGGACACCCTGGCCACCGCACTGGCCGCCGAGAAGCAACTGCCGCGCGCGCTCGACGTGCAGAAGCAGGCGGTGGAACGCGCACCCGAGGACGGATCGCTGCGGCTGAACCTGGCCAAGCTCTACCTGGCCAGCCAGCAGAAGGGGCTGGCGCGCAGCGAGCTCGAGAAGGTCGAGCGCATGGGCGCGAAGTATCCGAACCAGGAAGAAGTCGCCAAGCTGTTGAAGTCCTTGTAGGCGAGCCGCGGACCCGCTGGTCGGGGCCCGCCGCACCGTGTTTTCAGCCGGTCGAGGGACTGAGCGTCGCCCATGCTGCTTGCAGCAGCGGTACCTCAGCGGCGGCGCGGGCTGTCCGCGGGGGCCAGCAGCGCGAGCACGGCCAGCTCGAGCGTCGGCGTCGCTTGCTCGATGACCGCCAGCCCGCGCCGCAGCTCGAAGCTGGAGTCGAACCAGCCGCAGCCCCAATGCTCGAGCGGCGCCGGATCATCGGCAGCGGGGGTCGTGCCCGGTGCGCCGGCAGCGTCCCTGAGGCCGTCGCTCGCGCCCTTGGACCCTGCGCCGGCACGTCCTGCGCCGGCACGCCCTTGCGGCCGCTGCGCCGGCTGACCATGCGGCGACAGGCGCGCCGCACCCTGCCCTCGCCCGGATCGCGACTGCAAGCTCCGCGGCATCCACTGGATCATCTCGCTCCTCCCGCGGTCCACGGGGCGACCGCCTGGGCTGGATCGTGCGAGGCTTGCCGCAGTGCGACCATCACCTCCTTGGCCGTGTCGGCGGGGGCCCTCTTCGGTACCCCCTTTCCTGGGGGGTCAGGCCTGGGGCGGAGCGGTGTCGATGAAGCTCGGGCGCGTCTGCAGCTTGTCCTGCAGCCGGGCCAGGTTCGGGTGTGCCCCGCGCCAGTCGATCTCGGCGAAGCGGAAGTCGAGGTAGCACAGCGCGGTCCCGACGGCGATGTCCGCGAGGCTGAACGCGTTGCCGGTGCACCAGGGCTTCTCGCCCAGGCCCCGCGCCATCGCCTGCAGCGCCGCCTGCACGCGCGACATCTGGCGATCGATCCAGGCCTGGCAGCGCTGTTCCGCGCTGCGGCCGGGCCACCACTGCTCCAGACGCGCTGCGACCGCCGCATCCAGCACGCCGTCGCCGAGCGCCTCCCAGGTGCGCACCTCGGTGCGCTCGCGTCCGGATGCCGGGATCAGCCGGCCCACCGGCGAAAGCGTGTCCAGATACTCGACGATGACGCGCGAGTCGAACACCGCCTCCCCGCCTTCCATCACCAGGCAGGGCACCTTGCCCAGAGGATTGGACGCGAGCACGTTCTCGCTCGCCCAGGGATCGTCGACGACGAACTGGAACTCGAGCTTCTTCTCGGCCATCACGACCCGCACCTTGCGCACGTAGGGGCTGGTGCGGGAACCGATGAGTCTCATGGGGTCGCTGCGATGCGCAGGGCGCGGTGCGATTCATTCTAGCGACGCGCCCGGCGACGGCCCCCCGCGCGATCACGGGGGGAGGGGGTAGGCGTGGCCGCCGGGCCGTCGGCCGATCAGGCTTCGGCGCGTTGTCGCTGCCGCAGTTGGCGCAGCTCGTCCTCGAGCTGGCGCGCCGCGCGCAGCACCAGGGTCGGCTCCAGATCCATGCGCTCGGCCAGGGTCGATGCCGCCTCGTCGAGCGCCTGCGGGCGTTCGAGCAGCGTCGCAACGATCGCCGACAGGCCGAGGATCGCGCGCCGCTGCAAGCCCGGCGGAAAGTCGAGGCTGGCCTGCACCGTCACGTGGTGGCGCACGCTGGCCACGGCGTCGGCACCCAGACCCCAGCTCTCGCAGAGCGCAGCGCCCAGCGCGTCGTGGCTGACGCCGAAGCCCGCCCGCTCCAGCGTCAGCAGCTCGGCGTCCGAGGTCGCCGCCCGCAGCATCGCGCGGTAATGATCCGGCGCGTGGCGGAACAGCACCGCCTTGCCGCATTCCTCGAAGAGCCCGGCCGAATGCGCCGCCCAGGCGTCCACCGCCATGCGCTGCGCCGCGCGCCCCATCAGCATCCCGCGCTGTGCCGCACGCGCCCACAGCGGCTCGAGTTCGGCCGCCGGCGGGAAGGCCGCGCGCAGCCCCATCTCGAACGTGATCGCGGCGACCTCCCGCATCCCGAGGTAAGTGATCGCTTGCTGCACGCTGCGGACACGCCCCTTGAGACCATAGAGCGAAGAGTTCACCGCCTTGAGCACGGCCGCCGCCAGCGCCATGTCGGACTCGATCAGCTCCGAGATCGCGCCCAGGTTGACCTCGTCGTCGGCCATCAGCAGCGACAGCTTGACGAGGCTGTCGGGCTGGGTCGGGATCGCGATGTCCAGCGTGCGAAGTTCGGGATCGACCGGCATGGAAAGCGCCTCGAGGCCGCGGGTTGCATGGGGCGTGCGGCGCGCCGGATGTGCGCGCACCGGTGCGATGCTAGGGCGAGGGATCGGCCGGCAAGTGCCGGAACAGGGGCTCGGATCCCGGCCAGTTCAGTCGCCTTCGGTCGCGCGCGAGGAGGTGCAGAAAACAAGAGGCGCCGGCCGCAAGCGGCGGGCGCCTCGAAGACCTGGCATCCGGGATCGACGCGTTTCGTCGATCTGCGCCGCAGCAGCGGCGCATCGGGCCGGGTCGTTCTCGATTCCTTGCTCTTGGTCTCGCTGAATGTCTCCTCTGGCCCCCGTCCAGCCAGCGCGCCGGCAGCAGGAGACGGCGCGCGGCTGCGAGTGCGCGCAATGTAGCCAGCCGACGCCGGACTTCGCATCCGGAATTTCCCCCCCGGCCCCAAGCCGCAGCCTGCCCGCGCACGCGGCGCGCGCCACATCAGGTCTCGTCCAGCACCCACTCCGCCGCCCGCTCGGCGATCATCAGCGTCGGCGAGTTGGTGTTGCCGCTGGTGATCGTGGGCATCACGCTGGCGTCGGCGATGCGCACGCCGGTGACGCCGCGAAGGCGAAGGCGCGAATCGACGACGGCGTCGGACTCGTCGTCGCGGCCCATGCGGCAGGTGCCCACCGGGTGGAAGATCGTCGTGCCGATGTCGCCTGCCAGCCGTGCGAGTTCCTCCTCGCTCTGGTACTGCGCCCCGGGCTTGATCTCGCGCGGGCCGTAGCGCGCCAGCGCCGGCATCGCGACGATCCGCCGCACCAGCCGCAGCGAGTCGGCGGCGACGCGCCGGTCGGCGGGCGTCGAGAGGTAATTGGCCATGATCCGTGGCGCATCCTCGGGCCGTGGCGACCCCACGCGCACGTGGCCGCGCGAGCTCGGGTTGAGGTTGCAGACGCTGGCAGTGAAGGCGTTGAAACGGTGCAGCGGCTCGCCGAAGGCATCGAGCGACAGCGGCTGCACGTGGAACTCGACGTTGGGCCAGCGCTGGCGCTCCGACGAGCGCGTGAAGGCACCGAGCTGCGACGGTGCCATGCTCATCGGCCCGCTGCGCAGCAGTGCGTACTCCAGCCCGATCAGCGCCTTGCCCCAGAGCGAGTTGGCCATGGTGTTGAGCGTGCGCACGCCCTCGACGCCGAAGACCGCGCGGATCTGCAGATGGTCCTGCAGGTTCTCGCCGACGCCCGGGTGCGGCAGCCGCGGCGTGATCCCGGCCTGCTGCAGCACCGCCACGGGCCCGATGCCCGAGAGCTGCAGGATCTGCGGCGTGCCGATCGCCCCGGCGCAGAGGACCACCTCGCGGCTGCAACGCCACTGCTGCGCCGCGCCGCCGCCGCTGGGCACCACCTCGATGCCCGTCGCGCGCAGCGCGCCCTCGCCTTCCAGCAGCAAGCGCACGGTCTGCCAGCCGGTGCGCACGTCGAGATTGGGCCGACGCATCGCTGGCCGCAGGAAGGCCTTGCTCGCGTTCCAGCGCACGCCGCGGCGCTGGTTGACCTCGAAGTAGCCCACGCCCTCGTTGTTGCCGGTGTTGAAGTCCTCGGTGGGGGGCACGCCGGCCTCCTGCGCCGCTTGCGCGAAGGCGTCCAGGATCTCCCAGTTCAGCCGCTGGCGCTCGACGCGCCACTCGCCGCCGGCGCGACCGCCGCTGGCGTCGAAGCCGCCCGCCCCGTGCAGGCGATCCGCGCCGCGCCAGTGGTCCTCGTGACGGATGAAGTAGGGCAGGCAGGCATCCCAGCGCCAGCCCGGGTCGCCGACCAGATCGGCCCACTGGTCGTAGTCGCGCGCCTGCCCGCGCATGTAGATCATGCCGTTGATGCTCGAGCAGCCCCCGAGGACCTTGCCGCGCGGATAGCGCAGACTGCGACCGTTGAGTCCCGGGTCGGGCTCGGTCCGGTACATCCAGTCGGTACGCGGGTTGCCGATGCAGTACAGGTAGCCGACCGGGATGTGGATCCAGAGGTAGTCGTCGCGGCCGCCGGCCTCCACCAGCAGCACGCGCTTGGTGGAATCGGCACTCAGGCGGTTGGCCATCAGGCAGCCGGCCGTGCCGGCGCCCACGACGATGTAGTCCCAGAGCGTTTCGTCCGTGCTCATCATCACGCCTCGATGTCGCCGCGGCTCTCGACTGCGGGTTCTGCAGCCACGATGCTGGCACCAACGGGGACATCGCCGCCTGCGGGCTTTTGCCCACCCGCGCGGTCTCGCGCCGGCTCGCCGAAGCACCCGACCGCCGCAGTTCAAGGGTTTACCCTCTGCGCGACAAAACAACACTTGACGTCGCCCTACTTTACGTGCAGGCAATGACGGCGCTCTAATAGCCCAGTCTGTGTCTGGATGCCGCACCTTTCGCCCTAAAACAGAGGTCACGCAGGGTTGAAGCTCCGCATGGTTCTTTCGCTTTTTTGTTGAGGGCTTCTTCCGTGGGTAACAAACTCTATGTAGGCAACTTGGCCTACTCGGTGCGCGACGAATCGCTGCAGCAGGCGTTCTCGCAGTTCGGCCATGTGACCTCGGCCAAGGTCATGATGGACCGCGACACCGGGCGCTCCAAGGGCTTCGGCTTCGTCGAGATGGGCTCGGACGCCGAGGCACAGGCCGCGATCAACGGCATGAACGGGCAACCGCTCGAGGGTCGCGCCATCGTCGTCAACGAGGCACGACCGCGCGAGGATCGCCCCGGCGGGTACGGCGGCGGCGGCGGTGGGCGCGGCGGCTATGGTGGTGGCGGCGGCTACGGTGGCGGTGGCGGTGGCGGCTACGGTGGCGGCGGCGGCGGTGGACGCGGCCCCTACGGCGGTGGCGGCGGCGGCGGTCGCAGCCCCTACGGCGGCGGTGGCCGCAGCCCCTACGGCGGTGGACGTGGAGGCGGTGGCCGCGACGGCTACTGATCCGCCTCCCGAGCGCTTCGAACAAGGCCCGCATCTGCGGGCCTTCGTTTTTGCGCTCGGCCCTCTCTCAGTCCTTTGCCGCCGCCGACGGCGTCCCGGCTTCCCGGCCCCCTGCCCTGGCCTCGGCCGGCGCCGCCAGGCGCACGCGCAGCGGCCCATCGAGTTGCAGCAGCCGCTTGCCGTGGTCGTAGAACATGCCGGCAGCCTGCATCTCGTCGGCCCCGGCCCTCATCCGCACTGGCCGATGGGTGCGCACCTGCTCGGCAACGAGGAAGGCGTGCAGGAAGTCGCTGCGCATCTCGAGCGGCGGTCCGTTTCCTCCCGAGCTGGTGACGCGCGCATCACCGAGCAGCTGCAGCTCGCTGATGTCGCCGTTGGCCAGCGCGCGCACGGCCAGTGCCTGCGTGCGCCTGCCGTCGAGCCCGACCGCATCGATGCGCGCGCGATCGACCTCGAAGCGGTCGGTGTCGGGATAGTGGCGCAGCTCGTCACCCTCGACGCGCACGCGCAGCTGGCCGCTGCGGTCGAAGCGCTCGATCGCGAACTCGTTCATCGTGTAATCGGGGTCGTGGCGAAGCGTTGCCGCGGGCGGGGGCGGCGGCAGCCCTGGCGTGTGCTTGACAAGCCACCAGGTCGCCAGCGCCAACGCGGCCATCAGCAGCAGCGGCAGATAGGTCGATGCGGCGTCGCGCACCCGCTGGTGCCAGGGCCGAGGCTGCGGCAGCGCCGTGCCGGGCGCCGGCACCGCCGTGCCGAGCGAGATCGGCACTTCGGGCAGGTCGGGCAGGTGCAGCTCGACGCTCATCGCCAGGCCGTTAGCAGGCTCGGGTCCGCGCGGCGCTAGCGCGCGTCCAAGGTGCCGGTCCCGGCACCGAGCAGGCGCGCGTAGTGGCCCCCGGCGATCAGCAGCAGGTCGCAGAATTCGCGCGCTGCACCATGGCCGCCGCGGGCGGCGGTCACGTGATGCGCGGCAGCGCGAACCTCGGCGTGCGCGTTCGCCGGCGCGCAGGCCAGGCCGGCGCGGCGCAGCAGCGGCAGGTCGGGCCAGTCGTCGCCGATCGCCGCGGCGTCCGCCCAGTCCGCGCCCAACTGGGCGAGCACGCCTTCGGCCGCGGCGAGCTTGTCGCCCACGCCGTAGAGCGCGTGCGCGAGTCCGAGGTCGGCGATGCGGCGGCGCACCGCCGCCGAATCGCGGCCGGTGATCACCACCGGCTCGATGCCGGCGCGCACCAGCAGCTTCAGGCCATGACCATCGAGCGCGCTGAAGGCCTTGACCGTCTCGCCGTGTTCGCCGATGTAGAGCCGCCCGTCGGTCAGCACGCCGTCGACGTCGAAGAACGCGAGCCGCATGCCCAGGCCCGTGCCCTGCGCGCGCAGCAGCAGCTCCGGCGCGAAAGTCAGCGCCGGCTTCATCAGATGACCTTCGCCCGCATCAGGTCGTTGCTGTTGAGCGCGCCGACGAGCCGGCCCTCGTCGTCGACGACGAGCACGCTGGTCACGCGGTGGCGCTCCATCACTTCGGCCGCGGTCACCGCGAGCGCGTCCTGGCGCACCGTCTTCGGCTGGCGATGCATGACCTCCTCGGCGCGCAAGCCGCGCAGCTCGCCGCCGCGCTCGATGAGCCGGCGCAGATCGCCGTCGGTGAAGATCCCGATCGGCCGGCCCTCGTCGTCGACGACGGCAGTGAAGCCCAGGCCCTTGCCGGTCATCTGCCGCAGCAGGGCGTCGAAGCTGGCTTCGGGCACGACCACCGGCACGTCGTCGCCGCTGCGCATCAGGTCGCGCACGTGCATCAGCAGCCGGCGCCCGAGGCTGCCGCCCGGGTGCGAGCGCGCGAAGTCCTCCTCGCGGAACCCGCGCGCATCCAGCAGCGCCACCGCCAGCGCGTCGCCCAGCGCCATCTGCGCCGTCGTGCTCGCGGTCGGCGCCAGGTTCAGCGGGCAGGCCTCCTGGTCGACCGCGCTCGAGAGCACCCAGTGCGCGTGCCGCGCCAGCGTCGATCCCGGATTCCCGGTCATCGCGACGAGCACGACGCCCAGGCGCAGCACCGCCGGCAGGATCGCCGAGAGCTCGTCGCTCTCGCCGCTGTGGCTGATCGCGAGCACGACGTCGGCGCCGGTGAGCATGCCCAGGTCGCCGTGGCTCGCCTCGGCCGGGTGCACGAAGAAGGCCGGCGTGCCGGTGCTGGCCAGCGTCGCGGCGATCTTGCGCCCCACGTGGCCGCTCTTGCCCATGCCCATCACGACGATGCGGCCGCGGCACTGCAGCATCGCATTCACCGCGTGCGCGAAGTGCTCGCTCTGGCGGCCCATCAGCGCGCGCAGCGCCTGCGCCTCGATCTCGACGGTGCGCTCGGCCAGGCGCATCGCGCGCTCGGGATCGAAAGCTCTGGGCGGGGTCACGCCGGCCTGGGATGCAACCTGGGGTGCAGCCTGGGGTGCAATTAGCATCGGGCATTCTAGAAGCCCGCCCGCTGCCTTGGCCACCACGCTCGAAGTCGCCCTGCTGTACCTCGTGGCCGCGGTGCTCGGCGTGGTCGTCTTTCGCTCGCTGAAGCTGCCGCCGATGCTCGGCTACCTCGTGGTCGGCGTGCTCATCGGGCCGAACGCGCTCGCCCTGGCGCAGGACAGCAGCGGCGTCAAGTACCTCGCCGAGTTCGGCGTCGTCTTCCTGATGTTCGTGATCGGGCTGGAGTTCAACCTGCCCAAGCTGCGCAGCATGCGCACGCTCGTCTTCGGCCTGGGCTTCCTGCAGGTGCTGCTGACGATCCTCGGGACGATGGCGCTGCACCAGCTGCTGTCGCTGGCCTACGAGGCGATCACCGGCCGCGACTGGGAGATGTCTCTGGCCGGTGCCGTTGCGCTGGGCAGCGCGCTGGCGATGTCGTCGACCGCGATCCTCGTCAAGCTGATGGCCGAGCGCCTGGAGCTCGACAGCGAGCACGGCAGGCGCGTGCTCGGCGTGCTGCTGTTCCAGGACCTCGCGGTCGTGCCGCTGCTGGTGCTGATCCCCTCGCTGGGCCGCGCCAGCAGCGAGCTCGCGCTGGCGGTGACGCTCGGCCTGGCGCTGCTCAAGGCCGCGGTGCTGCTGACGCTGCTGCTCGTCGGCGGCCAGCGCATCATGCGCTGGTGGCTCACGCTGGTCGCGCGGCGCAAGAGCGAGGAGCTCTTCATGCTCAACCTGCTGCTGGTGACGCTGGGCCTGGCCTGGCTCACCGAGCTCGCGGGGCTGTCGCTGGCGCTGGGCGCCTTCGTCGCCGGCATGCTGATCGCCGAGACCGAATACAAGCACCAGGTCGAGACCGACATCCGGCCCTTCCACGACGTGCTGCTGGGCCTGTTCTTCATCACCATCGGGATGAAGCTCGACTGGCACCCGGTGCTCGAGCGCTGGCTGCTGGTGCTGCTGCTGACCACCGTCCCGGTGGCGGCCAAGTTCGCGCTCATCGCGGGCCTGGCGCGGCTCTTCAAGGCCGCCCCGGGAACCGCGCTGCGCACGGGGCTCTACCTCGCGTCGGCCGGCGAGTTCGGCTTCGTGCTGCTGACGCTGGCCGCCGACAACGGCCTGCTCGGACCGCAGTGGGTGAGCCCGGTGCTCGCGAGCATGGTGCTCTCGATGCTGGCCACGCCCTTCATCGTGATGGCCAGCGACCGCCTCGTGATGCGGATCTCGGCCAGCGACTGGATGATGCAGTCGCTGCAGATCACGAAGATCGCGCGCAAGGCGATCAGCACCGAGCAGCACGTGATCATCTGCGGCTACGGGCGCAGCGGCCAGAACCTGGCGCGCCTGCTCGACACGCAGAACATCCCCTACATGGCGCTGGACCTGGACCCGGATCGGGTGCGCCAGGCTGCCGCGGCCGGCCAGAGCGTGGTCTTCGGCGACGCCGCGCGGCTGCAGAGCCTGATGGCCGCGGGCCTGGCGCGCGCCAACGCCGTCGTCGTCAGCTA
>JAIXKN010000019.1:2195-5029 GCA_026932425.1 Burkholderiales bacterium | reverse complement strand
GAAACCGGCCGCGGCGCCGGCCGCTCCGGCGCCCGGCAGCACCGCGGGCGCCGAGTCCAGCGCCGCATCCATGCCAGCGGCGGCCCTCGGGCCGCCGTTGCTGTTCTGGCTGCTCGGGGCGGACGACGCCCAGGCCCCGCCAGCCCCACAGGCTGTCGAGCGGCAGGCGATCTCGGTTGCCGACCAGCTGCTCGCGCAGGCCTCGCTGCCGCGCGAGCTGCTGCCGCGTGCGGCCAACGTCGTGCCGCAGCTGCTCGCGCTGCTGCGGCAGCAGGATCTGCCGGTGCCGGTGCTCGCCGAGCGCATCGGGCGCGACCCGGTGCTCGCGGCCGAGGTGCTGCGCCAGGCCGGCGGCGCCTTCTTCGCACACCTTGGGCCGGTGGCCGACCTGCCGCAGGCAATCCAGCGCCTGGGGACCGAGGGCCTGCAGATGGCGATCGCGCGCGTCGTGCTGCGGCCGATGTTCCAGGCCGCGCCCGACAGCCTGAGTGCGCGCACCGCGACCCGGCTGTGGGAGCACGCCGATGGGCTCTCGCAGCATGCGGCGCAGGCGGCGCGCCAGGCCGGCCTTCCGGCCTTCGACGGCTACCTCGTCGGCCTGCTGCACGACACCGGCTGGACCGTGCTCTTCCATGCGCTGCAACGCGCGGGGATCGTGGGCCTTGAACCGGTCAGCGTCGCCGGGGCCGATGCGCTGGCCGAACGCGCGCACCGGCTCTTCGGGCTCGCCGCGGCGCCCTGGGAGATCACGCCGGGCTTCGCCGCGTTTGCGGCCGACGCGCAGAAGCGCACGCTCGCATTGAGCTCACATCCGCTCGCCGCGGTCCTGCGCGCCGCGGAAGGTCCTTGCATGACCGAGCTGCAGGGCGGCGGCTGAGCGATCGCCCCGGCGGCCCCGTCGCCCGCGGGTCGGCGTGCGACCGGTGATCGGTTTCAGAAGTGGATCGTCACCGCGTCGATCACGCGCGTGTCGTCGTCGACGATCGGCATCCAGTGCCACTTGTCGAAGGTCGTGCAGGGATGCGAGATCCCGAGCGCGACGAGGTCGCCGACGGCAGGGCCGGCAACGCGTGCGGCATCCCAGCGCAGATAGGCATGCTGATCGTTGAGCGCGGTGATGCGCCAGGCCGTGTCGACGTCCCGCTTCGCGCCTGCAGCCGCCGCGTTCCCCGCATCGCCGGTGGCCTGGTGCACGGCCTGCACACGCCCGGCGCGCGCCAGGGCGAGCACATGCGGCAGCTCGATGTCGAACGAGAGGTCGCGGCGCCCGCCGCTGAGCAGCGCGAGCCCCGGCTCGGGCGTGCTCTGCACGGCCGTCCAGACCTCGAGCGCCGGCTGCAGTTCGTCGCTGCAGCCGCAGCGCTGCGCCACCCGATGGACGAGCCGCCGGTAGTGGCCGTGGTCGTGCGTGAGGTAGCAGCCCGAGCGCAGGATGCCGCGCACGGGGCGTGAGAGGGCAGGACGCATGTGCGGCGCGACGAGGTCGAAGAGCGCCGAGCCGCCGGCCGAGACGATGATCTCCTCGGATTCGAACAGGCCCTCGCGGTCGCAGGCGGCAGCGAGCGCCGTGACGCGCTGCATCAGTTCGTCGGTCCGCGCGCGCAGGGCCTCGTCGTCGCCGTCCAGTGACAGGCCCTCGTAACACTCGACGCCGACGAGGCGCACCGCAGGGCTCGCTCGCAGCGCACGCGCGAGCGCGATCGCGCCATCCGCTTCGCGCACGCCGGTGCGCCCGCCGGCAACGCCGACTTCGAGCAGCACCTCGAACACCGGCGCTTGCCGCTCTCCCGCGCGCCGGGCCTCGATCAGGCGCAGCTGCGCGATCGAGTCGACGAGAAAGGCGACGCGCAAACCGGGCGTCTGCGCGAGCAGCCGCGCAAGCCCCGCAAGATCGGGGGCCGTGTGCACCTGGTTGGCGATCAGCGCCCGGCGCACGCCGGCAGCCACACCGAGACGCAGCTGGAACACGCTCGCGAAGCTGATGCCCCAGGCGCCGGCGTCGAGCTGGCGCGCGAAGAGCTGCGGCGACATCGTCGTCTTGCCGTGCGGCGAGAGATCGAGCCCGCGCTCGCGCGCGAAGCGCTGCATCCAGCGCAGGTTGTGCGCGAGCGCGCTCTCCTTGAGCACCGCCAGCGGCAGCGGCAGCGCGCCGTCGGCGACGCGCCAGCCCTGCCGCGCGAGCTGCGAGCGCCGCAGCGGCTGCGCCGCCGGCGGAAAGCCCTTGAGCCAGGGGCCCAGCAGCGGGTCGGCCAGATCGGCATCGGTCGCCGCCACCGTCGTCGCCATCGTCGAAGGCCCGCGAACGCTGGGCGCGTTCACGCTGCGGCCGCCAGGCCGTTCTCGAAGTGCGCGCGCATCAGGCGCGTCGCGGCTTTGGCGTCGCGCTCGCGCAGCGCCTGCATCAGCGCGCGGTGCTCGGCGAGCGACTCGGCGATGCGCCCGCGCTTGAAGAGCGAGTGGTGCCGGTTGAGCTTCATGACCTTGCGCAGGTCGGTGACGATCTGCGTGCGCCAGCGGTTGCCGGCGATCTCGAGCAGCTCGAGGTGGAAGCGCTCGTTGGCGGCGAAGAAGGCGTCGTGCTGGCGCTGCTGCTTCTCCAGGCGCTGGTGCAGCGCCTCGAGCGCCTCGAGCTGCGCGTCGCTCGCCGAACGCGCGACCTCGCCGGCGGCGTCGCTCTCCAGCAGCGCCAGCAGGTGGTAGACCTGCGCGACGTCCTGGCTCGACATCTCGGTCACGTAGGCGCCGCGGCGCAGCCGCATCGTCACCAGGCCCTCGACCGCGAGCACCTTCAGCGCCTCGCGCAGCGGCGTGCGGCTGATGCCGTACTCGGCGCA
>JAIXKN010000019.1:0-2185 GCA_026932425.1 Burkholderiales bacterium | reverse complement strand
CGAGCACCTTCAGCGCCTCGCGCAGCGGCGTGCGGCTGATGCCGTACTCGGCGCAGAGCTTCTGCTCGTCGATCCAGCTGCCGGGTTCGAGCTCGCGCGCGAAGATCTGCTGGCGCAGCCGGTCGGCAACGTCCTCGTACAGCGCCCGCCGCGAAAGCAGGCGCGACGGGGCTTCGGCGAGTTCGGCGGCAGCAGGCATCCGGATGTGCGACGCGTGGGAAGCGCGAGGAGGTGGGGCGGACTGGCGCGGGCGCGCGTCAGGATCGCGTTGGATTTGAATTCATAATTATGCATAATCGCAGCGACCCGACAAGCCGGCACGCGAGCCTGCACCCGAATCCGGTGCCGGCCGGTGCCGCTTCGTCCCCGAGGAGACACCCGATGAGCAAGGCCCCCGAGTTCGCATCCGCCACCCTCGCGCAGTGGCAGCAGGCCGCCGCGAAGTCCGCGCCCGGCGGCGACGTGCAGGCGCTCTCGTGGGTCACGCCCGAGGGCATCACGGTCAAGCCGCTCTACACCGCGGCCGACCTTGCCGGCCTGCCGTTTGCCGACACGCTGCCGGGCTTCGAGCCCTTCATCCGCGGGCCGCAGGCGACGATGTACGCGGTGCGGCCGTGGACGATCCGCCAGTACGCGGGCTTCTCGACCGCCGAGGAGAGCAACGCCTTCTACCGCAAGGCGCTGGCCGCCGGCGGCCAGGGCGTGAGCGTGGCCTTCGACCTCGCGACGCACCGCGGCTACGACAGCGACCACCCGCGCGTCGTCGGCGACGTCGGCAAGGCGGGAGTGGCGATCGATACCGTCGAGGACATGAAGATCCTCTTCGACGGCATCCCGCTCGACAAGGTCAGCGTCTCGATGACGATGAACGGCGCCGTGCTGCCGGTGCTGGCCGGCTACATCGTCGCCGCCGAGGAGCAGGGCGTGGCGCAGGACAAGCTCTCCGGGACCATCCAGAACGACATCCTCAAGGAGTTCATGGTCCGCAACACCTACATCTTCCCGCCCGAACCCTCGATGCGCATCGTCGGCGACATCATCGCGTACACGGCGCAGCAGATGCCGCGCTTCAACTCGATCAGCATCTCCGGCTACCACATGCAGGAGGCCGGCGCGAACCAGGCGCTGGAGCTCGCGTTCACGCTCGCCGACGGCAAGGAGTACGTGAAGACCGCGATCGCCAAGGGCCTGGACGTCGACGACTTCGCCGGGCGGCTCTCGTTCTTCTGGGCGATCGGGATGAACTTCTATCTCGAGATCGCGAAGATGCGCGCCGCGCGGCTGCTCTGGTGCCGGATCATGAAGGGCTTCGGCGCGAAGAAGGCCAAGAGCCTGATGCTGCGCACGCACTGCCAGACCAGCGGCTGGAGCCTGACCGAGCAGGACCCGTACAACAACATCGTGCGCACCGCGATCGAGGCGATGGCCGCGGTCTTCGGCGGCACGCAGAGCCTGCACACGAACAGCTTCGACGAGGCGATCGCGCTGCCCACCGAGTTCAGCGCGCGCATCGCGCGCAACACGCAGCTGATCATCCAGGAGGAGACGCACATCACCAGCGTCGTCGACCCCTGGGCCGGCAGCTACCTGATGGAGAAGCTGACGCAGGACATGGCCGATGCCGCGCAGGCGATCCTCGACGAGGTCGAGGCGATGGGTGGCATGACGCAGGCGGTGCAGAGCGGCTGGGCCAAGCTGAAGATCGAGGCCAGCGCCGCCGAGAAGCAGGCGCGCATCGACAGCGGCAAGGACACGATCGTCGGCGTCAACAAGTACCGGCTGCAGCAGCAGGACCCGGTCGAGATCCTCGAGGTCGACAACGTCAAGGTGCGACAGGCGCAGATCGAGCGCCTGCAGGCGGTCAAGGCGGCGCGCGACGGCGCCCAGGTCGCAGCGACGCTGCAGGCGCTGACCGAAGCGGCGCGCAGCGGCAAGGGCAATTTGCTGGCCCTCTCGATCGATGCGATCCGCGCGCGTGCCACCGTCGGCGAGGTCAGCGATGCGCTCGAGGCCGCCTGGGGCCGTCACCAGGCCGATGTCAGCAAGGTCAGCGGTGTCTACGCCGCGGCCTACGATGCCGCGATGGACTGGAACACGATCAAGGCGCAGATCGACGCCTTCGCCCGCGAACAGGGCCGCCGCCCGCGCGTGATGATCGCCAAGCTCGGCCAGGACGGGCACGACC
>JAIXKN010000105.1 GCA_026932425.1 Burkholderiales bacterium | reverse complement strand
CGGCTGCTTCCCTGCGCGAGGATTACCTCAATCAGGTTCAAAGGGACTTTCTCAGTCGCGGCAGCCACGAAGGCCACAGCAACACCCCTAGCGAGAGGACAGGGCCCAAGAGGACCATGCCAAACAAAATGATAGCCCTTGTTGCAGGCACGCTCCCTGATTCTCGAGCTCGAAAAGCATTCGGCCCGCACAAGGCGGGCCGAAGCGGGCCGAAGCGGGCCGAGGAGGGCTGGCGTGCTCAGTCGAAGACCGGCGTCTCCACGCCGAGCACCTTGTGCAGCTTGGGGCTCGTGGTCGTGTACTGCAGCAGCACGCGCTTTTCCGGGAAGATGTAGGGCGACGCGCCGAACGCGGCGAGCGCCGCTTCGTGGAAGCCCGAGAGGATGAGCTTCTTCTTGCCCGGGTAGGTGTTGATGTCGCCGACGGCAAAGATGCCCGGGATGCTGGTCTGGAACTTCCCGGTGTCGACGACGATCTGCTTGCGGTCGATGTCCAGGCCCCAGTCGGCGATCGGCCCGAGCTTGGGGCTCAGGCCGAAGAAGACGAGCAGCATGTCCAGCGGCACGACGCGGGTGACGCCGTCGCCGCCGGCAACCTTGATCGCGGCCAGGCGGCCGTCGCGCTCTTCGAAGCCGCTGACCTGGCCGACCATGAACTGCATCTCCATCGCGTCGCAGAGCTCGCGCATGCGCGAGACGCTGGCCGGCGCCGCGCGGAAACCGTCGCGCCGGTGCAGCAGGATCACGCTCTCGGCCTGGTTCGGTCCTTCCTGGACGAAGTTCAGCGTCCAGTCCAGCGCCGAGTCGCCGCCACCGACGATCACCAGGTTCTTGCCGGCGAACAGCGCCGGGTTGCGCACGCGATAGAAGAGCTGGCTGTTCTCGAACTTGTCGATGCCCTCGACCTTGAGCGTGCGTGGCTGGAACGAGCCCACGCCCGCGGCAATGAACACCGTTTTGGTGAGGAAGCGCGTGCCCTTGCTCGTCTCGACGAAGAAGCGCCCGTCGGCCTCCTTGCGCACGACGCTGACCTCCTGCCCGAAATGGAAGGTCGCGCCGAAGGGTTCGATCTGCTTGAGCAGGTTGTCGGTCAGCTCCTGGCCGGTGCACACCGGCACCGCGGGGATGTCGTAGATCGGCTTGTCGGGGTAGAGCTCGACGCATTGACCGCCCGGGTAGCCGAGTGAGTCGATCACGTGCGCCTTGATCTCGAGCAGGCCGAGTTCGAAGACCTGGAAGAGCCCGACCGGGCCGGCGCCGATGATGACGGCGTCGGTCTGGATCGGGCCGTCGTCGCCGTCGTGATCGCGCGCGGCGTCGGTCACGGCAGGATCGGGCGTGGGCTTCATGTTTTCGTGCTTCGGCGGCGAGGGTCAGCGGACCAGGTGCTTGAGCTTGTTCTTCACGTCCTTCCAGTCCTCGGCATCGGGGAGCGCCGGCTTGCGCTTGGTGATCGTCGGCCACTGGCGCGAGAGCTCGGCGTTGAGCTCGATGTACCCCAGCTGGTCGGCTGGAACGTCCTCCTCGGGCACGATCGCATCCACCGGGCACTCGGGGATGCAGACCGCGCAATCGATGCACTCATCGGGCTCGATGACGAGGAAATTCGGACCTTCGCGGAAGGCGTCGACGGGGCAGACGTCGACGCAATCGGTGTACTTGCAGCGGATGCACGAATCGAGGACGACGTGGGTCATGGGACGGAGGGAGTTGGACGGTGAGGCGTTTGGGCCGGCCGCATCCGCCCGGGATGCGGCACCGGCAGTCGATGCCTGCGCAGGCATCTGCAACCGCTTGATTTTACGGCGAGCGCATTGCCTCGGCTGGGCTTGCGGCCAGGGTCAGCATGGTCTTGCTGGACAGGAGCCGGACAGGGGCCGTCGCACGCCCCGGTCGGGACAAAAAAAAGAGCCCGGCGCTTGGACACCGGGCTGCGGAAGGGATCCCGGGACGGCAAGGCCGTCGACAAGGACCCGAGGAGACAATCCTTGGGATGACGCCTGTATGTAATCAGGCGGCGCGCTTGGCCTTGCCGGCGGCCTGGCTGGCCTTCACGGCGGTGCTGGTCATCGCCTGGAAGTTCGACTCGGCGACTTCGGCAGCCTGCTTGGCGGCCTTCTGCACGCTCTCGAACGCGTTGTTGGCGGCGGCAACGGCCGACTTCACCAGCGCGACGGCGCTCTCGGTGCCGGCGGGCGCGTTCTTGACCGCGGTGTCGACGCTGGCCAGGAGCTTCTTCTGCACGTCGGCGGCCTGCTGCTCGGCGGCGGCGCTCAGCTCGGCGTTGGTGGCCGCGAAGATGTCGTAGACGTGACGGCTGTAGGCAGCGGCCTTCTCGGCGCTGGGCTGCAGCAGGCTGGCCTGCAGCGTGAGGAGTTCCTGCGCGTCCTTGACCGAGATCGCGGCCATTGCGGCCTCGGCAGCTTCGGCCATCGCGGTCTTGGCGACCTGCATGTTCAGCTCGACCAGCTTCTCGACGCCTTCGAAGGCCTTGTTGGTCAGGCCGAAGAGGGTTTCGAGGTTGGCCTTCTGGGCGGCGACGAATTGCTCGTTCGTGAAGTTCATCTGGTTCTCCTTGAGGTTGACTGGGGTTACGAGGTGAAGGACTTGGATCTGCTTTCTTTGCTGCACTGCAGCATGGCCGCTAGTATAGGGTCTTCCCGGGGGAATGCAAGCATTTTGTTGCGGCGCAGCAAAAGAGGCTATCCCTAGAATGTTTCCGATGCGTGCCTACCACGCCGATCAGTTCGTGCTGCCGCTGCCGCCCGGGCACCCGTTCCCGATGGGCAAGTACCGGTTGCTGCGCGAGGCGGTGCACGAGCACCTGCCGCTGCTGCGCATCCTGCAGGCCGAGCCGGCCAGCGACGAAGAGCTCGCGCTCGCGCACGAGCCGGAGTGGATCGACGCGGTGGCGCAAGGACGCACCACGGCGGCGCAGCAGCGCGAGATCGGCTTTCCCTGGTCCAGCGCGATGGTCGAGCGTGCGCGCCGCTCGGTCGGTGCGACGATCGCCGCGGCGCGCGCCGCGCTCTTCGACGACGAGGGGGTGGCCGCAAACCTCGCCGGCGGCACGCACCACGCGTTCGCGCACAAGGGCTCGGGCTACTGCGTCTTCAACGACGTCGCGGTGGCAGCGCGGCTGATGCAGATCGAGGCGCACCGCCGCAGACAGCCTCTGCTGCGCGTCTGGGTCATCGATCTGGACGTGCACCAGGGCAACGGCACCGCGGCGATCTTCCGCGACGACGAGAGCGTCTTCACGCTCTCGCTGCACGGGCAGAAGAACTTCCCCTTCCGCAAGGAGGCGAGCGACCTCGACGTGGAGCTGCCCGACGACTGCGACGACGAGCGCTACCTGGAGGCGCTTCAGGCTGCGCTGGATGCGGCCTGGGCGCGTCAGGCCTCGGCACCACCGGGCCTGGCCTTCTACCTGGCAGGTGCCGATCCGCATGTCGACGACCGGCTCGGGCGGCTCGCGCTGAGCGAGCAGGGTCTGGCCGCACGCGACCGCCTGGTCTTCGAGCGGCTGCGGCGCCTGGGCATTCCGGTCGCGGTGAGCATGGCCGGCGGCTACAACCGCGATCCGCAGGTGACGGTGCGGATCCATCGGCGCACGCTCGAGCTCGCCGATGCCGCGGCCACGGCATGGGCACTGGATCGGCAGCGCGGTCCCGATGCGCGCGGGCAGATGGAACAATGGCCGCGTTCGCCCCCGCCCGCCGCAGCGGTGTCCGCCTGCGCGCCCTTCTACGACTGAAGCCATGCATCGACCTACGCACACCGTTCTGGCGGCCGCTCTCCTGGGCCTGCCGATGCTCGCGCAAGCCGCCGAAGTCGATGGCGCCCAGCTCTCCGGCTGGTGGGGCATCCCCTTCGCCGGCGTGCTGCTGTCGATCGCGCTGCTGCCGCTGCTGACACCGGGCCTGTGGCATCACCACTTCGGCAAGATCGTGCTGGGCTGGTCGCTGGCCTTCCTGCTGCCCTTCGGGCTTGCCTTCGGCCCGGCGGCCGCGGGGCAGGCCGTCGTGCATACGCTGCTGGCCGAGTACATCCCCTTCATCGCGCTGCTGTGCGCGCTTTTCACCGCCGCCGGCGGCATCTACGTGCGCGGCAATCTGCGCGGCAGCCCGCTGGTCAACGTCGCGATCATGGCGGTGGGCTCGGTGTTGGCGAGCGTGATGGGCACGACCGGCGCGTCGATGCTGCTGATCCGCCCGCTGATCCGGGCCAACGACAACCGCAAGCATGTCGCGCACGTCGTCATCTTCTTCATCTTCACGGTCAGCAACGCCGGCGGTTCGCTCACGCCGCTCGGCGACCCGCCGCTGTTCCTCGGCTTCCTGCGCGGCGTCGACTTCTTCTGGACGATGCAGCACATCTTCCCGGAGACGCTCTTGCTGCTCGGCGCGCTGCTGGCGATCTTCTTCGTCATCGACAGCTACTGGTTCCACAAGGAGGGAGTGCTGTCGATCGACCCGACGCCCGACACGCAGCGCCTGGGGCTGGACGGCGCGATCAACTTCCTGCCGCTGGCCGCGGTGGTGGCGCTCGTGCTGATGAGCGGCGTGTGGAACCCGGGCATCTCCTTCGAGGTCTACGGCACCACGGTCGAGCTGCAGCAGGTCGTGCGCGACGTGCTGCTCGTCGTCGTCTGCCTGGTGTCGCTGGCGATCACGCCGCGCGCGGTGCGCGAGGCGAACCAGTTCTCCTGGGCGCCGATGCAGGAAGTGGCCAAGCTCTTCATCGGCATCTTCCTCACGATGATCCCGGTGCTGGCGATGCTCAAGGCCGGCGAGCAGGGCGCTTTTGCCGCGGTGACGCGCGCGGTTCATGCTCCTGACGGCCATTCGCTGCCCTGGGCCTACTTCTGGTTCAGCGGCATCCTCAGCTCCTTCCTCGACAACGCGCCGACCTACCTCGTCTTCTTCAACCTGGCCGGCGGCGATCCGCAGGAACTGATGGGGCCGCTGGCGTCGACGCTCGCGGCGATCTCGGCCGGCTCGGTCTTCATGGGCGCCAACACCTACATCGGCAA
>JAIXKN010000074.1 GCA_026932425.1 Burkholderiales bacterium | reverse complement strand
TGGCCGATCTGGCGCGGGCGCCGGGGCTCGACGAAACGCGGCGGCGCCAGTACCTCGATCAGATCTCCGAGAGCGCGCAGTCGCTCACCGGCATCATCAGCGACATCCTGGACCTCTCGAAGATCGAGGCCGGCAAGCTGCAGATCGAGACCGCGGTCTTCGACCTCGGCGAGTTGCTGCGTGCGGTCTGCCGCGCTTATGGGACGCTGGCGCAGGGGCGCGATCTGGCGCTGCAACTGCGGCTGGAAGAGGGCACCGACTGCGCCGTGCGCGGCGACCCGCTGCGCGTGCGCCAGATCGTCGGCAACTATCTCGGCAACGCGATCAAGTTCACCTCGGGCGGCGAGGTCACGCTGCGTGCGCGGCGCGAGGGCGAACAGGTCTGCATCGAGGTGCACGACAGCGGCGAGGGCATCGCGCCCGAGGTGCAGTCGCGGCTCTTCCTGCCGTTCACGCAGGCCGACGAATCGACGACGCGACGCTTCGGCGGCACCGGGCTCGGCCTCTCGATCTGCCGCGAGCTGGCGCAGCTGATGGGCGGGGCGGTCGGCGTGCAGAGCCAGCCCGGCAGCGGCAGCCTCTTCTGGGCGCGCCTGCCGCTGCCGGCGGCCGCGCCGGCGCCGCCTTCCCCAGCGCAGGAGGAACAGGTGTCCACCGTCCGGCTGCGTGGGGCGCGCGTGCTGATGGTCGAGGACAACGCCGTCAACATGCTGATCGCGGTCGCGATGCTCGAGCGCTGGGGCGTCGAGGTCGGGCAGGCCAGCGACGGGCGCGAGGCGATCGACGAGGTCGAGCTCGCGGCAGCCGCCGGCCGCCCCTACGAGGTCATCCTGATGGACCTGCAGATGCCGGTGATGAGCGGCTACGAGGCCACGCGTGCGCTGCGGACGCGTGCGGCCGGGCGCAGCGTGCCGATCATTGCGCTCACGGCTGCGGCGCTGGTGAGCGAGCGCGAGCAGGCGCTGGCCGACGGCATGGACGACTTCCTGACCAAGCCGATCGACGCCGAGCGGCTGAGCGGCGCGCTGACGCGCTGGATCGGCGTGCGCCACACCTGAATGTCGATCGACGGTCGCGGACGGCGGTGCTGCTCGTGATGCGCGCAGGACTGAGCCCCGGACGACGGCAGCGACCCGGTGCCTTGCGTGCCATCATCGACCCCGTGCGCGATGCGGACGCGAGGCCGCCTTGCCGTAGTCAGAGCGAGCGCGTCAGGCGCAGGTGCTCGAGCCGCAGCGAGAGCGCGAGCCGCAGGTCGCGCGCACGCTCGCGAAGTGCGCGCGCCTCGTCGGCGTCGCTGCTCGCGTCGGCTTGCGCGAGCAGCGCGGCGATGCGCTGCATCAGCTCGACCTCGGGCGGCACGACGCCGGCGTCCTTGAGGATCTTCATGCCCATGCGCAGCTCCTCGGGCGTCTGCAGGTAGCCCTCGATCGCCGCCAGCGGCTTGCCGTAGCTGGGCGCGCGCTGCAGTTCGCCGCTTGCCTCGCTCTCGCGCAGCATGCGCGCGATCTGCTCGTCGAAGTCGCGCACCGCCTCGCGGCGTTCTTCGGGGGTGCGCAGCAACGGGCGTTTCATCGCGACGGCGGTTCGATCAGGATGGGCGCGCGGCGGTCCGGGACGAACGCGATCTTGCAGCGAATCGGCCGAGCTGTGCGGGGCGGGCTTGCGCGCTCAGGATGCAGGCTCGGGCGGCTGCGGCCAGGGGCGCAGCGGCGCGCGCAGCTGCTCGAAGGCGCGGGCAAGACGCAGCACGCCGAGGTCGTCGTGCCGCCGTCCGCTGATCTGCAGCCCGATCGGCGATCCGCTTGCCGTGTGGCCGGCGGGGACGCTGATCGCCGGCTGCTCGCTCATGTTGAACGGCAGCGTGAAGCCGATGTGGTGCATCGCGCGTGCGGCGTCGTTGCTCGGCATCGCCCACTCGGCCGGGAAGCTCGGCACCGGGCTGACGGGGCTCAGCACGAAATCGAAACGCTGTGTGGCAGCGACGGTCGCGTCGCGCAGCGCGGCGATCTGCGAGAAGCCGGCGAAGAGCTCGGCGGCGCCGATCGAGGCGCCCGGCGCGACCCAGTCGCGGATGAAGGGCAGCACGCGCGCGGCGCGCTCGCGCGGCAGCGCCGAGATGTCGATCCACGAGCGCACGCGCCAGAAGCGGTCGATGCCTTCGGCCATCTCGGCGCCAAGGAAGGGCGCAAGCGACTCGACCTGCGCGCCCGCGGCCTCGAAGCGCCGCGCCGCATCCTCGACCACCGCGCGTACCTCGGGATCGACCGGCAGGCCCCAGCCGGCGTCGAGCTGCAGGCCGAGCCGCAGGCCCTTCACGTCGATATCCAGTGCGTGCCAGTCGATATCCGCCGGGGGCAGGCTGGTCGCGTCGCGCCAGTCGGGGCGGCTGAGCACGCTCATCATCAGCGCCGCGTCGGTCGCGCTTCGCGTCATCGGGCCGGCGACGCGGCCGATGTAGGGCGGCTTGATCGGCACGCGGCCGTTGCTGGGCTTGAGGCCGACGATGCCGCACCAGGTCGCCGGCAGGCGGATCGAGCCGCCGATGTCGGTGCCGATGTGCAGCGGCCCGTAGCCGGCGGCCGCTGCGGCCCCGGCGCCGGCGCTGCTGCCGCCGGGGTTCTCGCTCAGGTCCCAGGGGTTGCGCGCGAGCTTGTGGAAGCTGCTCAGGCCCGAGGACAGCATGCCGTAGTCGGGCATCGTCGTCTTCGCGAGGAAGACGCAGCCGGCCTCGCGCAGCCGCGCGGCGGGCGGCGCGTCCTCGGCGGCGGGAATCAGTTCGGTCGCCGCGGTGCCCAGCGGCACCGCAACGCCGCGGGTGGCGATGTTCTCCTTGATCGTCACCGGCACGCCGTCGAGCGGCGAGAGCGGCTGCCCGCGCTGCCAGCGCCGCTCCGACTCGCGCGCCATCGCGAGCGCCGTCTCGGGTTCGAAGGCCCAGAGCGCGCAGAGCTGCGCTTCCCAGCACGCGATCCGCTCGAGCACCGCTTGCGTCACCTCCACGGGCGAGAGTTCACGACGGCGATAGGCCTCGCTCAGTTCGTGCGCCTGCAGTTCGTGCAAAGCGGGCATGGGGCGGACTCCTTCCTGCGGGTTCAGGCTGCGGCGACGGCGCCGCGCCCGGGTACGGCGGCGAGCAGCCGCTGCGTATACGGGTGCTGCGGCGCGTGAAAGAGCTGCTCGGGCGCGCCCTGCTCGACGATGCGGCCCTGCTGCAGCACGATGACCTCGTCGCAGACCAGGTCGACGACCGCGAGGTCGTGGCTGATGAAGAGGTAGGTGACGCCGAAGCGGTCCTGCAGGTCCTGCATCAGGTTGAGCACCTGCGCCTGCACCGAGACGTCGAGCGCGCTCACCGGCTCGTCGGCGACGATGAGCTGCGGCCGCGTGATCAGCGCCCGCGCGATCGCGATGCGCTGGCGCTGGCCGCCGCTGAACTCGTGCGGATACTTGTCGAGGTCGGCGCTGCGCAGGCCGACGGCATCCAGCGCCTCGGCGGCGCGCTCGCGCTGCTCGGCGCGGCCAGCGCCATGCAGCACCGCCAGCGGCTCGGCGACGGTCTGCAGCACCTTGCGCCGCGGGTCCAGGCTGCCGTAGGGGTCCTGGAAGACCATCTGGAAACCGGCACGCGCGCGGCGCAGCGCGCCCGCGTCCAGCGCAGCCAGGTCCTGGCCCTCGAAGCGGACCTGTCCGGCGCTCGGGTGTTCGAGCGCCATCACCAGGCGCGCGAGCGTGCTCTTGCCCGATCCCGATTCACCGACGATGCCAAGGCTTCTGCCCCGATGCAGCGTGAAGCTCACGCCGGCCAGCGCCTGAACGGAGGGCCGCGGCGCGAAGAGCCGCTCGCGCGGCAGCCGGTAGACCTGGTGCACGTCGCGCACCTCGAGCAGCGGCGGTTGGCTCGTGCCATCCATTCCGGGCGCGTTCATGCCTTGGCGACGTCCTTCCAGCGGATGCAGCGCACCGCGTGCCCGGGCCCGACCTCGTCCAGGGCGGGCAGCGCGCGACGGCATTCGTCGACGACGAGGGCGCAGCGATCGGCGAAGGGGCAGCCCAGCGGCAGGTCGGCGAGCTCGGGCACGCGCCCGGGAATGGTCGCAAGCCGCGTGCCCCGCGGCAGGCCGATGCGTGGCCGTGCGGCGAAGAGCCCGCGCGAGTAGGGGTGCGCCAGGCGCTCGAAGACCGCCGCGGTCGGCCCGCTCTCGACCACGGTGCCGCCGTACATCACGAGCAGGCGCTGCACGGTGTCGGCCATCACCCCGAGGTCGTGGCTGATCAGCAGCAGGCCCATGCCGTCCTCTCGCACGAGCTCGCGGATGAGGTCCAGCACCTCGCGCTGGATCGTCACGTCCAGCGCCGTCGTCGGCTCGTCGGCGACGAGCAGATCGGGCCCGCAGGCCAGCGCGATCGCGATCACCACGCGCTGGCGCTGACCGCCCGAGAGCTGGTGCGGGTAGGCGTCCAGCCGCTGCGCGGCCTGCGGCAGCTGCACGCGCTCGAGCAGGCGCAGCGCCTGCGCGCGCGCTGCCGGGCCCGAGAGGCCCTTGTGCAGCCGCAGCGATTCGCCGATCTGCCGGCCGATCGTGTGCAGCGGATTGAGCGCCGTCATCGGCTCCTGGAAGACCATGCCGATGCGGTTGCCGCGCACGCGGCAGTATTCGGACTCTGGCAGGCCGACGAGTTCCTGATCCTGCAGGCGGATCGAC
Source organism: Burkholderiales bacterium (assembly GCA_026932425.1). GTDB lineage: Bacteria > Pseudomonadota > Gammaproteobacteria > Burkholderiales > Burkholderiaceae_C > Rubrivivax. The sequence goes on along the minus strand of JAIXKN010000074.1, from coordinate 399 downwards.
CCCGACACGCGCGCGCCCTCGGGCAGCAGGCCCATCAGCGCCAGCGCCGTCATCGACTTGCCGCAGCCCGACTCGCCGATCAGGCCGACGGTGTCGCCGCGCGCCATCGAGAAACCGATCTCGCGCAGCGCGTCGGCCGGGCCGCGGGAGGTGGCGAGCGTGACGCGCAGGTCGGAGACGGCGAGGAGGTCGGACACCCGTCAACGATAACGGAGCGCGGCGTCCGACCCGCTGCGCCGCTCAGCGGCGGCGCCAGTAGCCGTCACGCCAGCGCCAGCCCGGTCCGCTGCGGTACCAGTAGCCCGGCACCCAGGCGCGACCCGGGGACGGCGGCATCGCCCAGCGTCCGCCGATCCACACGTGGCGCCCGAGCTGCCAGGTCCAGTAGCCGCCGATCCA
>JAIXKN010000100.1:4064-5129 GCA_026932425.1 Burkholderiales bacterium | reverse complement strand
TCTCGGGCATCGACGTCATCATGTACCAGCCCGACGAGGAGCTGAAGAAGCTCGCGAAGAAGGCGCTGGACCTGGGTGTGGCCGACCTCGTCAAGGCCAGCCCCGAGTGGACCGTCGTCGAGGCCGGCCTGCGCGCCAACGACAAGGGCCGCGAGTGGCTGATGGCGCTGAACCTCGCCAAGGAGCCCTGGTTCAACGTCTCGACCGGCACCGGCTGGTTCCACCACGACCGTTCCTGGAACGACCAGATGAACGTGCCGCTGGTGGGCATCCAGACCTACATCGACAAGATCCGCGCCGGCGTGTCGATCGAGCGCCCGACCGAGAAGGTGCGCGCCGAGCGCGACCGCATCACCGCCGAGTACCGTGACCTGATCACCGACGAGGCCGACCGCAAGCAGTTCGACGAGCTGCTGGGCACCGCGAAGACCGTCTTCCCCTACGTCGAGAACCACCTCTTCTACGTCGAGCACTGGTTCCACTCGGTCTTCTGGAACAAGATGCGCGAGGTCGCGGCGCTCTTGCAGAAGCACGGCGTGATCAAGGAGGTCGAGGACGTCTGGCTGCTGCGCCGCGACGAGATCAAGCAGGCGCTGTGGGACATCGTCACCGCCTGGGCCACCGGCGTGACGCCGCGCGGCACCAAGACCTGGCCGCCCGAGATCGAGTGGCGCAAGGGCGTGATGGAGAAGTTCAAGGCCTGGACGCCGCCGGCCGCCATCGGCACCGCACCGGAAGTCATCCAGGAGCCCTTCACGATCGTGCTCTGGGGCGTGACCAACAAGTCGCTCGCCGACTGGGCCGAGGTGCAGGACATCGGCGACCCCGAGAAGGTCACCGAGCTCAAGGGCTTCGCCGGCAGCCCCGGCATCGTCCAGGGCAAGGCGCGCGTCTGCCGCACGGTGGCCGAGGTCGGCGAACTGAAGGAAGGCGAGATCCTGGTCGCGCCGACGACCTCGCCCTCGTGGGCACCGGCCTTCGCCAAGATCGGCGCCTGCATCACCGACGTCGGCGGCGTGATGAGCCACGCGGCGATCGTCTGCCGCGAGTACGGCATGCCGGCGG
>JAIXKN010000100.1:0-4054 GCA_026932425.1 Burkholderiales bacterium | reverse complement strand
GGCGGCGTGATGAGCCACGCGGCGATCGTCTGCCGCGAGTACGGCATGCCGGCGGTCGTCGGCACCGGCCACGCGACCAAGATCATCCGCACCGGGATGATGCTGCGCGTCGACGGATCCTCGGGCCTGATCAGCATCGAGCGTTGAAGATGGGGGCAGCCGTGCAAGCGCAGACACTGCAAGCATCACAGCGCCCGTCCGGCGGCACGCCGACGGTGCGCTGGTTCGAGGAATGCGACAAGGACTCGCTGCCCGAAGTCGGCGGCAAGTGCGCGTCGCTGGGCGAACTGATCCGCATGGGTGCGCGCGTGCCCCCGGGCTTCGCGGTGACGACGCACGGCTGCACCCGCTTCCTGCGCGAGGCGGGCATCCTGCCCGAGATCGGCAAGCTCCTGGAAGGCCTGCCGCACGACGACATCCCGCGCCTGGAGGAGGCCTCGGCCAGGATCCGCGAGATGATCGAGTCGCGGCCGATGTCGATCGAGTTCGAGGACGAGATCGCCGAGGCCTACCGGCGCCTGGCGCTGCGCTGCGGGCTGCCGGCCGCGCCGGTGGCGGTGCGCTCGAGCGCCACCGCCGAGGACCTGCCAGGGGCGAGCTTCGCCGGCCAGCAGGACACCTACTTGTGGATCCGCGGCGCCGAGGAGGTGCTGCACCACGTGCGACGCTGCATCTCGAGCCTCTACACGGCGCGCGCGATCGGCTACCGCCAGAAGATGGGCTTCCCGCACGAGGAAGTGGCCATCAGCGTGGGCGTGCAGAAGATGGCCAACGCCTACACCGCGGGCGTGATGTTCACCGTGCACCCGGCCAACGGCGACCGCTCGGTGATCGTCATCGACTCGAACTACGGCTTCGGTGAATCGGTCGTCTCCGGCGAGGTCACCCCCGACCACTTCGTCGTCAACAAGGTGACGCTGGACATCACCGAGCGCACGATCTCGCGCAAGGAGCACTGCTACACGGTCGACCTGAAGACGCAGCGCAGCCACCTGAGCGAAGTCCCGCCCGAGCGCCAGACGGTGCAGTCGCTCGTCGACGACGAGATCTCGGAGCTGGCCTGGATGGGCAAGCAGATCGAGAAGCACTACGGCCGGCCGATGGACATCGAGTGGGCGGTCGACAAGGACGTGCCCTCGGGCAGCAACATCTTCATCCTGCAGGCACGCCCCGAGACCGTCTGGAGCGCCAAGGCCAAGGCCGAGGCGGAGAAGAACGCCGGCAAGGAAGCCACCTCGGCGATGAACTACATCGTCTCCGGCCTGCTCTCGGGCAGGCGCGTGAGCTGAGCCCCGTGAAGGAGGATCCCGCGTGCTAGTACGCAACTGGATGAAGGCCACGCCGGCGACGGTGACCGGCGACATGCTGCTCAGCGAAGCCAACCACATCTTCTCCGAGACCAGCGTCGTCGCGCTGCCGGTGGTCGAGGACGGCCGCCTGCGCGGCCTGCTCACGCGCACCAACTGCCTGCGCGCGGCGCACCACGTCGCGCGCACGCAGAGCCCCGACGAGTTCGCGTTCTTCTCGACGCAGCTGCGCGTGCGCGACCTGATGGTGCGCAACCCGGCCACCGTGCAGGCCGACGACACGATGGAATCGGTGCTGCAGAAGGGCCAGGAGCTGCAGGTCGGGCAGTTCCCGGTCATGGACAAGGGCGAGGTCGTCGGCGTGATCTCGGCCAACGAGATCTTCGCGCTCGCCGCGCACTTCCTCGGCGCCTTCGAGCGCCGCAGCGGCGTGACGCTCGCGCCGATGGCCATCGTCCCCGGGACGATGGCGCGCGTCACCGACATCGTCGAGAAGGCCGGCGCCGAGGTCGTCGCGATCTACCCGATTGCCTGCGGCAAACCCGGCAACGCGCTGAAGAAGCTGATCGTGCGCTTCCACGGCTCGAGCGCGGCCGCGGTCAGCGCGGCGCTCGAGGCCGCGGGCTACGCGGTGATCGAGTCGGTCGAGGACGCACAGGCGATCGCCAAGGCCGCCTAAGGCCGCATAAGGGCCGCGGCCCGAGGGCATCAGGCCCGCGGCCCGAGAGAGAAATACCCCAGCAACCCCGCTAGTCGGAAACACCCCCAACAGGAGCAAGAGCAAGATGGATCTTCGCAGCTACATCGCCCAGTGCGACCAGGCCGGCGAACTCAAGCGCATCGCCGCACCGGTCGATTGGAACCTCGAGATCTCGCACATCTCGAAGCTGGTCGAGGAGAGCAAGGGGCCGGCGCTGCTGTTCGAGAACGTCAAGGGCTATTCGACGCCCGTGTTCACCGGCGCCTTCGCGACCACCAAGCGGCTGGCGATCATGCTCGGCCTGCCGCACGGCAACACGCTCTGCGAATCGGCGCACGCGTGGATGAAGAAGAGCATCACCGCCGAGGGCCTGATCAAGGCCAAGGAGGTCAAGGACGGCCCGGTGCTCGAGAACGTGATCCAGGGCGACAAGGTGAACCTGGAGATGTTCCCCGTGCCGCGCTTCTTCCCGCTGGACGGCGGTCGCTACATCGGCACCACGGTCTTCGTCGTGCTGAAGGACCCCGAGACCGGCGAGACCAACCTCGGCACCTACCGCATGCAGATGCTCGACAACAAGACCTGCGGCGTGCAGATCCTGCCGGGCAAGCGCGGCGAGCGCATCATGAAGAAGTACGCCAAGATGGGCAAGAAGATGCCCGCCGCGGCGGTGATCGGCTGCGACCCGCTGCTCTTCATGGCCGGCACGCTGATGCACAAGGGCGCGAGCGACTTCGACATCACCGGCACCGTGCGCGGCCAGCAGGCCGAATACCTGATGGCGCCCCTGACCGGGCTGCCCGTTCCCGCCGGCGCCGAGATCGTCCTCGAAGGCGAGATCGACCCGAACAACTTCCGCCCCGAGGGGCCGTTCGCCGAGTACACCGGCTACTACACCGACGAGCTGCACAAGCCGATCCCCAAGCCGGTGCTCGAGGTCAAGCAGATCCTGCACCGCAACAAGCCCATCCTCTGGGCCACCGGCCAGGGCCGCCCGGTCACCGACGTGCACATGCTGCTGGCCTTCACGCGCACGGCCACGCTCTGGACCGAGCTCGAGAAGATGAAGATCCCGGGCATCCAGAACGTCTGCGTGCTGCCCGAATCGGCCGGCCGCTTCTGGGCCGTGGTCTCGGTCAAGCAGGCCTACCCGGGGCACTCGCGCCAGGTCGCCGACGCGGTGATCGGCAGCAACACCGGCAGCTACGGCATCAAGGGCGTGATCACGGTCGACGAGGACATCGCCGCCGACGACCTGCAGCGCGTGATCTGGGCGCTGTCCTGCCGCTACGACCCGATGCGCGGCACCGAGCTGATCAAGCGCGGGCGCTCGACGCCGCTCGATCCCGCGCTGGATCCGAACGGCGACAAGCTCACGACCTCGCGCATCCTGATGGACGCCTGCATCCCCTACGAGTGGAAGCAGAAGCCCGTCGAGTCGCGGCTGGACGAGGAGACCGTCGCCCGCATCCGCGGCCGCTGGTCCGAACTCGGCCTGGGCTGAAGGGAGGACGACGATGGCCACCCGAAGCCCCAAGACCCCCAAGGCCGACAAGCCCGCGAAGGCAGGCGCCGCAAGCGCGAAGGACGCGGCCCGGCGTGCGCGGCTGGCCGAACTCGGCAAGCTGCTCTCGAGCCTGCCCTGCCCGCAGGCGCTGCTGTGCGTGCAGAGCGGCGAGGACACCGACGTCGCCGCGGTCACCGCGATGTGGGTCTCCTACGACCCGGTGATCGTCGCCGTCTACCTGCACCCGGCGATGCGCACGCACCAGCTCGTCAACCGCGGCCGGCACTTCACGGTCAACGTCGTCGACGAGGCGCAGAACGCCAAGGCGCTGCTCGCCGGCTCGATCAAGGGCAACGACCCGAGCAAGCTCGAGCAGCTCGCGCTGACGTTCGAGCCCTCGGAATCGATCGGCAGCCCGCGCGTGGCCGGTGCGGCGGCGAGCTACGAGTGCCGCGTGCTCAAGGTCGCCGCCTGCGGCGATCACGACCTCTTCCTCGGCCTCGTCACCGGCTGGAGCGTGCGCAAGGGCGGCAAGCCCGT
>JAIXKN010000050.1 GCA_026932425.1 Burkholderiales bacterium | reverse complement strand
ACCTCTTCCTCGGCCTCGTCACCGGCTGGAGCGTGCGCAAGGGCGGCAAGCCCGTCGTGCGCTACGGCGGCAAGAGCCACGCGGTCGGCGCCGAGCTCGAAGGCCCGGCCGTCAAGTACCCGCATTGAAGCACCCGCACTGAACCCGCGCCGTGCCGGCAAGGCACGGCGCCACCGGAGACCCGCATGGACAAAGCCAGGAACGTGAAGCTCGTCATCCTCGACGTCGACGGGGTGATGAGCGACGGCCGCATCGTCATCGACGACAACGGTGTCGAGCAGCGCAACTTCGACATCAAGGACGGCTTTGCCGTCGTCGCGCTGCAGATGAGCGGTATCGACGTCGCCATCATCACCTCGAAGAAGTCGGGCTCGGTACGCCACCGCGCCGAGGAACTCAAGATCAAGCACTTCCACGAGGGCATCAAGAAGAAGACCGAACCCTACGAGAAGATGCTCGCCGAGATGGGCATCACCGATGCCGAGGTCGCCTACGTCGGCGACGACCTCGTCGACCTCTCGATGATGAAGCGGGTCGGCATGCCGATCGCGGTGGCCGACGCCGTCGACGAGGTCAAGAGCGTCGCCGCCTACGTCACCAAGGCGCGCGGCGGCTACGGCGCCGTGCGCGAAGCCGCCGAATTGATCCTCAAGACCCAGGGCAAGTGGGAGAAGCTGCTCTCCAAGGTTGCCTGAAGGCCTGAAGAGCAGCGACGGACCCTCCGCCAAGCCATAGGAAACCCCACCCCAACCCGCAACAGGAGCAAACGCAAGTGGCTACCCCACCCCGAAGCAACCGTGAATTCGTCGAGGCCCTCCTCGCCTCCGGCGACGCGGTGCGCATCGCACAGGAAGTCGACTGGGAGAACGAGGCCGGCGCCATCGTGCGCCGCGTCTGCGAACTCGCCGCCCCTGCGCCGCTGATGGAGAGCATCAAGGACTACCCCGGCTTCCGCTACTTCGGCGCGCCGCTGTCGACCTATCGCCGCATGGCGATCTCGATGGGGCTGGATCCGAAGACCTCGCTGCCCGAACTCGGCCGCGAATACCTCAAGCGCACCAGCGGCGAACCGATCGCGCCGGTGGTCGTCAAGCGCGAGGAAGCGCCCTGCAAGGAGAACATCCTCAAGGGCAAGGACGTCGACCTGTGCAAGCTGCCGGTGCCGCTCGTGCACGACGGCGACGGCGGGCGCTACGTCGGCACCTGGCACGCGGTGATCACAAAGCACCCGGTGCGCGGCGACGTCAACTGGGGCATGTACCGGCAGATGATGTTCGACTCGCGCACGATGTCCGGCGCGGTCTTCCCCTTCTCCGACCTCGGCAAGGCGCTGACCGAGTACTACCTGCCGCGCGGCGAGACCTGCCCGTTTGCCACCGCGATCGGCCTCTCGCCGCTGGCGGCGATGGCGGCCTGCGCGCCTTCGCCGATCCCCGAGCCCGAGCTCACCGGCATGCTGGCCGGCGAGGCGGTGCGCCTGGTCAAGTGCGAGACCAACGACCTCGAGGTGCCGGCCGACGCCGAGATCATCATCGAAGGCGAGATCTGCCCCGACTACAAGGTCGAGGAAGGCCCCTTCGGCGAGTACACCGGCTACCGCACCAGCCCGCGCGAGTTCCGCGTCACCTTCCGCGTCAATTGCATCACCTACCGCAACAACGCGACGATGACGATCTCGAACATGGGCGTGCCGCAGGACGAGGGGCAGCTGCTGCGCTCGTTCTCGCTCGGGCTGGAGCTCGACAAGCTGCTGCGCAGCCAGGGCATCCCGATCACCGGTGTCTACATGCACCCGCGCTCGACGCACCACATGATGATCGTCGGCGTGAAGCCCACCTACGCCGGCATCGCGATGCAGATCGCGCAACTGGCCTTCGGGTCCAAGCTCGGACCCTGGTTCCACATGGTGATGGTGGTCGACGACCAGACCGACATCTACAACTGGGACGAGGTCTATCACGCCTTCTGCACGCGCTGCAATCCCGAGCGCGGCATCCACGTCTTCAAGAACACCACCGGCACCGCGCTGTACCCGCACGCCACGCCGCACGACCGCAAGTACTCGATCGGCTCGCAGGTGCTCTTCGACTGCCTCTGGCCTGTGGACTGGGACAAGATCAACGACGTACCCTCGCTCGTGTCCTTCCGCAACGTCTACCCCAAGGACGTGCAGGAGAAGGTGCTCGCCAACTGGACCAAGTACGGCTTCGATCCGGTGGCCCGCTGATCGGGCTCCTCCAAGCAAAGAACCGCATCAAGGGACCGCAGGAAAGGACATACGCAATGAGTCAATGGGAAGTCTTCGTCTCCGACCTGGCCGAGCTGCCGGAAGGCAAGGACCTGGAGCTGACGATCCGCACGCTCGACCCGGGCATCCACAAGTACACCTACAAGCGCGCGAAGGTGCGCGTGTCGACGACGCTCGACGCGCTGCCCGACAGCCTGCAGGTGCGCTACGGCCGTGGCCAGCTCGCGCCGCAGCGCTTCTCGATCCAGGTGCTCGAGGAGGTCGAGCGCCTGCCGGCCAAGTACCGCTGACCGCAGGGAGGGACGAGCGATGGCTTGGCGCGACCTGCGTGCGTTGATCGACGGCCTCGGCAGCGGCGTGCGCCGCGTCGGCGAGCGCTTCTCCCCCCGTTTCGAGATCGCCGCGGCGCTGCGCGACGCGCGCGCCGACGCGCCGGCGCTGCTCTTCGAGTCGATCGAGGGCCACCCCGGCTGGCGCGTCTGCGGCAACCTGATCGCCAACCGCGAGCGCCTGGCGCGCGCCTTCGAGACGACGCCCGAGCAGCTGGCCGAAACCTACCTGCAGCGGCGCCAGCAGGGCCTCGATCCCGTCGGCGCGACGCAGGTGCCGGTCAAGGAGGTCGTCGTCACCCACGACGACGACCTCACCGGCCTTCTGCCGATCCTCACCCATCACGAGCTCGACGCCGCGCCCTACATCACGACCGGCGTCGTGCTCTGCAACGAGCCCGGCACCGGGCGCCGGGGCATGGGCATCCACCGCATGCAGGTCCACGGCCCGCGGCGGCTCGGGCTCTTCCTCGCGAACCCGCCGCTCACCCTCTTCCACGCCGCCGCCGAGGCGCGCGGCGAGCCGCTCGAGGTCGCGATCGCGCTGGGCCTGGAGCCCGCGATCGTCGTCGCCTCGGTCTGCAAGGTCGGGCCGCTGGTGCCCGACAAGATGGCGATCGCCGGCGCGCTGCGCGGCGAACCGGTGCCGTTGATCCGCGGCGAGACCGTCGACGTGATGGTCCCCGCACGCGCCGAGATCGTGATCGAGGGCCGCGTGCTGCCCGGCGTGCGCCAGAAGGAAGGGCCCTTCGGCGAGAACACCGGCGCCTACTTCAGCAACGAGAGCCCGGTGATCGAGGTCACCGCGGTCACGCACCGGCGCGAGCCGATCTACCCGGGGCTGACCCCCTGGGCCGCCGACGTCGACATGCTGCTGTGGCTGGCCGCCGGCACCGAGATGCTGCGCCAGCTGCGCGAGCACGTGGCCGGCGTCGCCGACCTCGAGATCGCCAGCGGCACCGCCGGCTTCTCGATGGTCGTCGCGGTCTCGGGCACCTCGCGCTCCGAGGTGCGGCGGCTGATCCACCTGGCGCTGGCCTTCGACAAGCGGCTGAAGTCGGTCACCGTCGTCGACGACGACGTCGACATCCGCAACCCGCGCGAAGTGGCCTGGGCGATGGCCACGCGGCACCGTCCGGCTCACGATACGATCATCATCTCCGGCACCGAGGCCTACGTCATCGACCCTTCGGCCAGCGGCGAGGGCCAGGGCTCGAAGATCGGCTTCGACGCGACCCGCGGCGACGGCAGCGGCGCCGAGAAGGCGCGTCTCGAACCCCGGGCGCTGGCCAAGGCGCGCGCGGTGCTCGGCGACCTGATGACCTGAACGTGAGGCGCCGGCGATCGCCGGCACAGCAAAGAGGACGACGATGCGACTCGTGGTGGGAATGTCCGGCGCCAGCGGCGCGATCTACGGCGTGCGCATCCTCGAGGTGCTCAAGGACCTGGGCATCGAGACGCACCTCGTGATGTCGGACTCGGCCAAGCGCACGATCATCTACGAAACCGACCGCAGCATCGACGAGATGAAGGCGCTGGCCACGCATGTGCACGAGCTCAACGACGTCGGCGCCTGCATCTCGAGCGGCTCCTTCCGCCACGACGGCATGGTGATCGCGCCCTGCTCGATCAAGACGCTCTCGGCGCTGGCGCATTCCTTCAACACCAACCTGCTGATCCGCGCCGCCGACGTGACGCTCAAGGAGCGCCGCAAGCTCGTGCTGATGGTGCGCGAGACGCCGCTGCACCTCGGGCACCTGCGGCTGATGACGCAGGTCACCGAGACCGGCGCCGTGCTCGTGCCGCCGCTGCCGGCCTTCTACCACCGGCCCAAGACGCTGGAGGAGGTGATCGACCAGTCGGTCAACAAGGCGCTGGATCAGTTCGGCATCGACTGCAGCCTCTTCAAGCGCTGGACCGGCAACGAGGAACGCGAGCATGCCCGTGCGCGCAGCGCCGAGCGCGGCTGAGCCGCAGGCCGCGCCGCCCGCCGCCGAGTTGGTCGGCGAGCCCGTTACCTTCACCGGCGTGGTTTGCGGCGGCGTCGGCGAGGCCGCGGGCTTCCTTTCGATCGACTGGGTGCGCGAAGGCCTGCAGCGCGCCTTCGGCTTCGAGCCCTGGCCGGGAACGCTGAACCTGCGCATGGAGGGTGCGGACTGGCAGCGCTGGCGCGCGCGCCTCTTCGGACACCCGGCGGTCGTCCTCGAGCCGGCACCCGGCTTCTGCCCCGCGCGCTGCTTTGCGGTGCGCCTGGCCGACCGGTTCGACGCCGCGATCGTCTTCCCGGAAGTCCCCGGCTACCCGGACGACAAGCTCGAGATCGTCGCGCCGCTGCACTTGCGCACGGCAATGTCACTGCAGGACGGTGACCGCCTGCGCGTACAGGTGAAGACCGCGGCCACCTCATGAGCAAGGCCACCCGCAGCCTCGACGCGCCGACGCTCGAACTGCTCGCCAAGGGCAGCCCGGTGCTGCTGCTGAGCGCCGACGCGAAGGGCCGCCCGCACGCCACCTACTCGTGGGCGATCGCGCTCAGCGACAAGCGCCTTCGCATCGGCGTCGACCGCGGCGGCCACACCAGCACCAACTGGCAGAAGAGCGGCC
>JAIXKN010000038.1 GCA_026932425.1 Burkholderiales bacterium | reverse complement strand
TCGCTCTACAACATCTTCGAGACGCTGACCAAGATCCACAGCGACAGCCGGATCACCGGGCTGCTCGCCGAGAGCTGGACGGTCAGCCCCGACCTCAAGACCTACACCTTCAAGCTGCGCCGCGGCGTCAAGTTCCAGAACGGCGAACCCTTCGACAGCGCCGCGGTGAAGTTCAGCTTCGAGCGCGCGGTCGACAAGGACAGCGTCAACAAGGACAAGGCCGTGTTCGCCAACATCGAGCGCATCGACACGCCCGACCCGTACACGGTCGTGCTGAACCTGAAGAACGGCAACGTCGACCTGCCGTTCCAGCTCGGCCAGGGCACGGCGATCATCGTCGAGCCCAAGAGCGCGGCGACCAACGGCACCAAGCCGGTGGGCACGGGCCCGTACAAGCTCGACGCCTGGAACAAGGGATCGAGCGTGGTGCTCTCGCGCTGGGACGGCTACCGCAACGCCAAGGACGTCAAGCTGCGCCGCGTGACGATCCGCTTCATCAGCGACGTCGCGGCGCAGACCGCGGCGCTGCTCTCGGGCGACGTCGACGTCTTCCCGCGCGTGGCGGTCCAGCGCAGCATCAAGCAGTTCGAGGGCAACAAGAAGTTCCAGGTCATCGTCGGCGGCTCGCGCGCGAAGACGATCATGGCGATCAACAACAAGCGCAAGCCGCTGGACGACGTGCGCGTGCGCCGCGCGATCCTGGCCGCGATCGACCGCAAGGCGGTGATCGAAGGTGCGGTCGACGGCTTCGGCGTGCCGATCGGCAGCTTCTACGTTCCCGGCGCGCCGGGCTATGTCGACACCACCGGCATCAACCCCTTCGACCAGGCCAAGGCACGCGCGCTGCTGCACCAGGCCGGCGTGACGCTGCCGCTCGAGCTGACGATGAAGCTGCCGCCGGTGAGCTATGCGCGCCAGGGTGGCGAGGTGATCGCCGCACAGCTGGCCAAGGTCGGCATCAACGCGAAGATCGAGAACGTCGAGTGGGCGCAGTGGATGTCGGGCGTCTACGGCCAGAAGGCCTACGACCTGACGATCGTCTCGCACGTCGAGCCGCTGGACTTCGGCAACTTCGCGCGCCCCAACTACTACTGGGGCTACGAGTCGCAGGCCTTCAACGACCTGTGGGCGAAGATCAACGCCACCGTCGACGCCAACGAACGCAACAAGCTGATGGGCGACGCGCAGAAGATGGTGGCCGAGGAGGCGGTTGCCGCCTACCTCTTCCAGCCGACCTTCATCACCGTGGCCAACGCCCGCGTCAAGGGTCTGTGGAAGGACGTGCCGCTGTCGGTCAACGACCTTGCGGCGATGAGCTGGCAGTAGACGGTCGAACGCGAGACGGCGGGCGCAGCGCGCCTGCCGTCAACGCTGGATCCACTGCCGCAGCTCGATCGAGTTCCCGTCGGGGTCGCGGATCTCGGCGCGGGCGTAGGCCGGGCGGGTGAGCGGCCCCCAGCTGCACTCGATCCCCTTCTGTGCGAGCATCGAGAGCGCGGCCTGCATGTCGTCGACCTCCAGCGCCATCATCCGGTACCCCATGCGCTCGCCGCCCTCGGGGCGGGGTGCCGGCACCGTCTCGGTGAAGTTCATCAGCTCGATCGTCGTCCCACCGAGGTCGAGGTAGGCGAGCTTGAGGCCCGGAACCTCGTAGCGCGAGCGCAGCTCGAACCCGAGCACCTCGGTGTAGAAACGGATCGCGCGCTCCTCGTCGCCGGTGACGAGCTCGATGTGGTCGATGCGCTTGAACATGCCCGCTCCTTCGCGCGTGCCCTGATCCTGCACGCGAGGGGGAGCATAGATCGGCACGTCGCCGGCCGGGGCAGAGCACCTGCCACGCGCGCGGGATGCGGGGGAGGCGACGCCGCGAAGCGATGCGGGGGAGGGCTCAGGCGCGCGCGATGCGCGCCAGGGGCTGCGGCGGCAGGCCTTCGAGGTGGGCGTCGTCGGCCCAGGTTTCGATCACCAGCACGCCGGTACGCCAGTGCAGCCGGTTGATGCCGGTGTTGGGGATGTCGCAGCGGCGCGGACCGTCCAGCGGCTGCGCATGCGCGCTGCGCCAGAGCATGTCCAGCACGCCGCCATGCGTGACCACGGCAACCGTGGCCCCCGCGTGCTCCGCGGCCAGACGCTGCACCGTCGCCAGCACGCGCGCATGGAAGCGGCGCTGGCTCTCGCCGCCGCCAGGAAGCTCGTAGTCGGCACGGTGCTCGCGCCACTGGAGCAGGAGCTCCGGATGCTCACGCTGGATCGTCGGGAAATCCAGGCCTTCGAGCACGCCGAAGGCCTGTTCGCGCACGCCGGGTTCGGCCAGCACCGGCCGACCCCAGGCGCGCGCCAGCGGCTGCGCCGTCTGCTGCGCGCGCTCGAGGTCGCTGGCCAGCAGCACATCGGCCGGATCATCGGCCAGGCGCTGCCCCAGGCGCCGCGCCTGCTCGTGTCCGGTGGCGTTGAGCGGCACGTCGATCTGCCCCTGGAAGCGATGCTCGCGGTTCCAGTCGGTCTCGCCGTGGCGGATGAAGATGAATCGGGTGCTGTTGTTCGACATGTCGGCCCAGCAAGGCGCCGTCCGCGCGCGCTGGCAAAGCGTTCGAGCATAGACGGTCGCAGGCTCGGTCAGGTTTCGAAGGGCCATCGATCGCCGCCCCTCGCCCCCTCCCCGCGCGGCGGGTTTGCGCGGGCGCCGGAGCGCTCGGCATCGGATCCGCAAATGGGGCCGCTTGCGGCGATCGTCAAGGCAGCCAGAGAATGGCCCTCGCGCGCCGGTGGCTCGATGTTCGGGCGCGGCTGGCGACGCCGAACGCCGGCAGGCGCAGGCGACAAGCCGGCCACCGCATGCCGCTGCGCACGACACCGAACTTCGACGAAGTGACCGATGAAGATCCTGATCGCCCGGCTCAACCACGAGACCAACACCTTCTCGCCGGTGGCCACACCGCTGGCGGCGTTCGCGCCCGCCTACGGGCAGGACGCCTATCGCGCCAACAAGGGCATGCGCACCGCGATGTCGGCCTTCATCGACCTGGCCGAGGCCGCAGGGGCCAGCCTGGTCACTCCGGTCTCGGCGATGGCCAACCCGAGCGGGACCGTTGCCGCGGCGGCCTACGACGAGCTCACGCGTCGCATCGTCGACGCCGCTCCCGGCTGTGACGCGATCCTGTTGGATCTTCACGGCGCGATGGTCGCCGAGAACAGCGTCGACGGCGAAGGCGACCTGCTCGCGCGCGTGCGCGCAGCGGCTCCCGGCGTCCCGATCGGCGTGGCGCTGGATCTGCACGGCAACATCACCGGCAGGATGGTCGACAACGCCGACGTGATGGTCGGCTTCAAGACCTACCCGCACGTCGACATGTACGAGACCGGCGAGCATGCCGGGCGCCTCCTGCTGCAGATGCTGCAAGGTCAGGCGCGCTACCGCGTCTGCTGGCATCGCCTGCCGCTGATGAGCCACACGCTGCGCAGCACGACGCTTGCCGGCGCGATGAAGGACGCGGTCGACGCCGCTCGCGCGCTCGAGCGCGACGGCGTCCCCGCGATGACCGTCTTCGCCGGCTTCTCGCTCGCCGACATCGAGGCGCCCTGCGTCAGCGTCGTGGCCACCGCCCGCGCGGACGATCCAGGGCCAGCGCAGGCCGCAGTCGATGGCCTGGCCCGGCAAATCTGGCAGCGGCGCGACGATTACGTCTATCGCAGCGAGCCGCTCGAGGATTCGCTGCGCCGTGCGCAGGCGCTGGCCGCAGGCGCTTCGCGCCCGGTGCTGCTGCTGGACCACGGCGACAACTGCATGTCCGGCGGCACCTGCGACACGATGGACGTGCTGCAGGCGGCGCTGGCGCAACGGCTCTCCGGCATCGCCGTCGGCCCGCTGTGCGACCTCGAGGCGGTCGCCCGCCTGGCGACATGCCCCGTGGGCGAGGAAGTCGAAGTCGAACTCGGCAACAAGGTGCCGCTGACCACGATTGGCCTGCACAAGCAGCCGCTGCGCCTGCGCGGTGTCGTGCGCGCGCACAGCGACGGCAGCTACGTCGTCAGCGGGCCGATCTACACCGGCATGCGCTGCGAAATGGGCCGCAGCGTCTGCTTCGACATCGGCGCCGCGCAGATCGTCGTCACCGAGCGCACGCACGAACCCTGGGACCTGGGCGTCTTCCACTGCGTGGGCATCGATCCGACGCGCTTTCGCTTCCTGCTGCTGAAGTCGCGCATGTACTGCCGGCCGGTGTTCGTGCCGCTGTCGGCGGGACTCGTCGAGTGCGACAGCCCCGGCGTCACGACCTCGGACTACGCGCGCTTCCCGTTCGCGCATATCCGCCGTCCGGTGTACCCGCTCGATGCCGCCTGAGCACGCCCCCGTGGTGGATCAAGCAAAGTGGCAGAACCACATTTGCTCGAGAGCCTGTGCGCCATCGGTTCGCAGTGCGATAATTGTTTGGTTATTCACCATGGAGATCGGCTCCTTGGACGTTCCCCGACCACGGTGACCGTCCACCCCGGCCACGGCGCTTGCGGGTGACGGTCACGCAATCCCCCACCCCAGCCGTGTGAGAACGCAGGCCGCGTCGAGCGGGACCGCGTCGTCACTGCCGGAGCCCGCATGCTCAACGTCTTTTCGCTGGCCAACGGCCGGCTGTTCCAGGAAGAAGTCGGCAACCCGGACGTGCTGCGCCGCGTGCAGCCGATCTGGGTCGACCTGGAAGCCCCGACCGAAGAGGAGAAGGGCTGGGTCACCGAGCGTTTCGGACTGACGATCCCGCAGGACGCGGTCGACGAGGACATCGTCGAATCGGCGCGCTTCTACGAGGAGGACAACGGCGAGCTGCACATCCGCTCCGACTTTCTGATCGAGGGCGACGACCGCAGCCCCAGCCGCAACGTGCGCGTGGCCTTCATCCTGCTGGACAACGTGCTCTTCTCGATCCACGAGGAGGATCTGCCGGTGTTCCGGCTGCTGCGCCTGCGCGCGCGGCGCATCCCGGCGCTGATCGAGGACGCCAAGGACGTGCTGCTGAGCCTCTTCGACGCCGACGCCGAATACTCCGCCGACGCGCTCGAGGGCGTCTACGACAACCTGGAGCGTGTGAGCGCGCGCGTGCTGCGGCAGACCGTGGACGACCACACCGCCGGCGAGGCGCTGGCGGCAATCGCGCGCGAGGAGGACTTGAACGGCCGAATCCGCCGCAACATGATGGACACGCGGCGCGCGCTCAGCTTCATGATGCGCAGCC
>JAIXKN010000069.1 GCA_026932425.1 Burkholderiales bacterium | reverse complement strand
CAAAAAAGTGCCGGTGTCAAGTCTTTCGCGCAAATCACGCAGGGCTTGAAACCGTATATGGGACAGTAGGTTAGCTCTTTTCGGGGCCGCTTTGCAGAACCGCGGCTTCGTCGGCTAGGAGCCACATAAGAGCGTCGGGAGAGAAAGCCGCATCGCACCGTGTCGTGCTGGATTGCCGAGGAACGGCGGGCCTGTCGCGTCATCATAGCCCAAGAGGCTTGGCGGCATCCAGAATGAAGAACGCGCAGCCGGTGGCTGCGCGTTCGATGGATGCCGTTGGTATGTGACGCCATCATGTCGGCTTCGATGGCGCGCTCCGGGTCGCCGTGCCCTTCCTGAATCCCCGATCCCCCGCCATGAACGCCTCCAGCATGTGCGGGATCAATTTCTCTGCATCGACCGCCTCGCCATACGCCTGCGCGTGCAGCGAGGCGTAGCGGTCGAGGTCGGCTTTCAGGCTTGCCGGGCAGGCGAAGGTCAGCTTGACACTCTCGGTCTTGGGCAGAGGCCCGAGCCGCAGCTTCTTGGTCGTGGTCATTGCGAAGCTCCCCGGTTAAAGAACAGGGGCTGGTACGGCCGCAGCACCAGATCCCGGTTGACGATGATCCGCACCGGCAACCCTGGCCGCGCCGTCAGTGTCGGCTGGATGTTCATGTTGCGGCGGGTGATCTCCTGGCCGACCTGGTTGATGCTGTCTTGCGCGCTATCGCGCCCGGCGATCACGATGCGGTTGCCATCCTGGCGATTCTCCGGCGCGGCCAGCTCGGCGCCTACGCCCAGCAGCGTCGTCAGCACCGCGCCCGAGACGATGCGCTTCCAATGCCAGTCCACGTCGTCCTCCAGGCCGGCGTAGCCCGCTGAATCGGTGCCCACAAGGTTGTCGAGCGTCAGCGATGAGGTATCCGGCAGGATGACCCGGTTCCACACTATCTGCACGCGGCTCTGCCCATAGCTGACCTGGCTGTTGTACTTGCCCAGGATGCGCGAGCCCTGCGGGATCAGCAGGAACTTGCCCGTGGCCGTGTCATAGACCGGCTCCGTCACCGTGGCGATCACGTCGCCCGGCAAGTCCGACTTGATGCCCGTCACCAGCGCGCCCGCGATCACGGTTCCGGCCATCACCTGATAGGGCGACGCCGGCAGCGCCAGATTGCCGGAATTGCGGGTTTCCGTAGAGCCGGCTTTCAGGAACGCCTCTTTCTGGTCTTGCCGGTTCTGTACGGCGGTCGGGTCGGCAGGCTGCGTCGCCACCGATGCCGGCCCGGCCGCGAGTGGGTCGAAGGCCGCGAGCGCGCTTGCACCACCAGGCGCACCCGGTGTCGCCTGCGCCACGGTCGCGGCGGCTTGGCCTTGGCCGCCCGAGCGGAAGAACACCGACGAAGCCGCAGCGGCTTCCGCCTCTTTGCGCAAGGCATCGTTGGGGTCGTGGCCGGGGGCCGCGTAAGCGGCCACGGCCGGCTGCTGCGAGTTCACGATGGCAGGGCCGAGGTCGCCCGGCAGCGGCGGCCCCAGCTCGGGCACCTTCGGCGGCAGCTTCGAGTAGTCGGCCGGCAGACCGTCCAGCCCTTCGGACTTCGAGACGCGATCGACGTTGTATAGCTCGGTCTGTTCGCCTGC
Source organism: Burkholderiales bacterium (assembly GCA_026932425.1). Classification (GTDB taxonomy): domain Bacteria; phylum Pseudomonadota; class Gammaproteobacteria; order Burkholderiales; family Burkholderiaceae_C; genus Rubrivivax. The sequence continues at coordinate 3,642 of JAIXKN010000069.1, read as the reverse complement.
GCTGCGCCGCTGCGGTTGCAGCGACCAGATCGTGGCCCCGAGCACGGCGACCGACAGGCCGCCGACAAGGACGGCCAGCGTGCGCCGGTTCAGGCGCGTGACCGGACGCGGCTGGGCGCGCAGCGTCACCGACTCGGGCGCGACCTTGCCCGCCTGTGGCGTGTCGAGGTCGGGGGTGTCGTCCTGGCTCATGGTCAGTCCCTCCGCGCCACGCCGTCCGTGCGCTCGATTCGCACCACGTCGCCCTTGTCACCGCCCAAGCGCAGTTCGGCCGCGCCGAACAGCCGATCCACGATGTAGTACGGCGAGCGGAAGCGGTAGTTCACCAGTTGCCCGTCGCCCTGCGCGCCGATCACGAACAGCGGCGGCAGCTCGCCTTGCGCGATGCCGGCGGGGAACTGGATATAGACCTTCTGCCCGTCGTCGAAGGCGCGCAACGGCTTCCACGGCGGATTGCTGCCGCTGATCGCGTAGCGGAAGCGCAGGTTCTCCAGCGACAAGCCGGAGTCCACCGGCGCAGCGGCGCTAGCGGCCTGTGCCTGGCGCTGCAAGGCCAGCATCCGGTCGCGCGGGTACTCCCAGGACACCGATGCCATCCACGTCTTTTCCGTCGAAGCCAGCTCCAGCAGGTACGTCCTGCGGCTGGTGGTGATGACGAGATTGGTCTTGAGGCCCGAGCGAATCGGCTTGACCAGCACGTTCACGCGCAGATCGGCACCGCTGCCGCTGGACGTGTCGCCCACGATCCAGCGCACGGTATCGCCGGCGGCCACCGTCACCAGTTCCTCGCCCGGCTGGAGCGAAACGACGGTCACGCGGCCCACGGCCGCATAGACCTGATACAGCGCGCCATCGGTGAAGGGCCACACCTGAATCGCGTTGACGTAGCCCTCGCGCGTGGGCGCGACGCGGGCCTCGGCATTGGCGCGCGAGACGCGCACCGTCTCGTCGGCCGGCTCCGGCGTGGGCTTGGCGTCCTCGGCTTCGGGCAATGGCTTCAACTGCGCCGGCATCGGCAGCACCTCGGGCACGGCCACCACCTCCACCGGCGCGGGCGGTTCGGGCAGCGGCTGGGCCTGCACCGGCTCATCGAGCGAGATGGTCGGCGGTGGCTTGCCCTGCGTGGCGCAGCCCGCCAGGGCAAGCAAGATCACCGGCAAGGCGGATTTACGGAAAAGATCATTCATGGCTTGGCTCCTTCGGAAGAATCCAGTTCGCGGCTCCACGACAGGCCGTTGACGTAGATGCCCAGGGGGTTCTTGCGCAGGCGTTCTTCGGTGCGCGGCGGCTGGAGCACGATGGACACCACGGCCGTCCACCGCTCCAAGCCCGCCGCGGCGCCGTTGACGTAGCGGCGTTCCGTCCAGCGCACGTTGAAAGACGTGTCGCTGGCGCGCACGACGCTGGTGATCTGCACCGTCACCGACTCCTTGCCGATGCGCGCGAACGGGTCGTTGACCCGTGCGTAGTCGTTGAGCACGGCCGCGCCCTTGTCGGTCGTGTAGTCGTAGGCGTCCAGCCAGTTCTGGCGGACGACGATGGGGTCGATGGACAGCGAGCGCACCAGCGTCACGAAGCGCGCGATGTGGTGCGCGGTCTGCGCATCGTTGGGCCGGTATGGCGTGGCGGCTTCGCCCACGGCGCGTACCTGGCCCGTGTTGTCCACCTCCACGACGTAGGGCGTCACGATGGATTGCGCCGAGCGCCACACCAAGCCGCCGGCCATCAGCAGTGCAAGCGTCAGGCAGCCGAAGGCCATCAGGCGCCAGTTCTTCGCCTGGACGCGCGGCGAGCCGATGCGCTTGTCCCACACCTGGCCGGCAGCTTGGTACGGCGTGGCAGGCTGCGGCGTGTCGGCGTAGCGCACCTGCGGTTTCTTGAATCGCATGGTCAGTTCTCCTTATGAATCGGAATCGCGCAGGCTCGGCCCCTGGCCGGAGCCGCCGCCATCGCCACCGCGCAGCGCGTGGGCGGTGGTGGTCGCGGCGTGGGTGAGTTGCTGGCGGCGATGCAGGCGCTTGGCCCAAGCGGGCTGTTCCTGTGTCTGCGCCGTAGCGGCGCCGGATGCGGCCTCGCCTGCGGCACCCTGACCGGATGCCGCACCCGCGCCGCCATCGGCAGCAGCGCCATTCCAGCCAGCGCGGAAGGGAGCGGCCATGCGTTGCCCGGCAGCGGAAGCGCGGGATGCAGCACCTCGCCCGGCTGCCTGCGCGCCGGTCTTGGCGACGTTGCCCAGGCCCGCCATCGCGCCCTTTGCGCCGCCGCCAGCGGCGGCGGAACCGGCCTGGAACGCCGACTTCGCACTGCTGGCCGCCGACGTGGCGGCGCGCGCACCGCTACCGGCCAGCTTGGCGGCAGCCGGGGCCATGCGCGCACCAGCAGCCACGGCGCCACCCACGCCCGTCGCGGCGGCGCCGATGGCGACGGCCGTGCCGGCAGCGCCGACAGCAGCACCGGCCATTGCGCCAGCGCCGAGCTGCGGCGCACCGGAGACGAGGCCCGTGGCGATGCCAGGGCCGAAAATCCCGAGCGCCAGCAAGGTGAGCGAGGCCAGCATGATGACCAGCGCGTGGTCAATAGACGGCTCGGCGGGATGGACTTGGAACTGAGCGAACAAGCCCGAGCCGATACCGACGATCACGGCCAGCACCAGAACCTTGACGCCGGAGGCCACCACGTTGCCCAAGACCTTTTCGGCGAGGAACGCGGTCTTGTTCCAGAGCGCGAATGGCACCAGCACGAATCCGGCGAGCGTGGTCAGCTTGAACTCGATCAGCGTGATGAACAGTTGGATCGCCAGCACGAAGAAGCACAAGACCACGACCAGCCACGCGAGGAACATCACCACGATGGGGTCGAGGTTCACGAACACTTCGGGAAAGCCCGCCATCTCGCCGATCTGCTCCAGAATCGGCGCCCCGGCGTCGATGCCGGTTTTCGCCAGCCGGCCCGGCTGCAAGAAGTTCTCCATCGTGATGGCCGAGCCGGTGGCGGTGATGCCCAATCCCGCAAACGAGCGGAACACGATGCTGGCCAGCCAGTTGAAGTTATTGATGATGTAGGCGAAGGCACCGACGTAGAGCACCTTGCGCAGCAGCTTGGCGATCACGTCCTCGCCCTGGCCGGTGGCGTGGCTCATGGCCCAATACAGGCCGGCGATCGTCATGTCGATGACGATCAGCGTGGCCGTGAGGAACGCCACTTCGCCCCGCAGCAGCCCGAAACCCGAGTCGATATAAGCGGCAAAGGTGTTGAGGAACTGGTCGATGATGGTCACGTCATTCATGGCGTGTCCTCCGGTTCGGCGGGATCGGCCGGCGCCATGCCATCGGCCGGCTCCTCGAAGCTCGGCGGGATCGGCGGCAGGTCGGCCAGCGTCTGGTATTCATCCGGCCCGGCCTGGCCGGAGAAGAAACGCCGCCGGAAGGCTTCGGCGGCGGCGCGGCAAGCGTCCTCGCCCGTGGCCTGCCGGTCGGCCGCGCATTGCGCGCGCAATGCCTTCAGCCGCACGGGATCGGCGGCCAAGGCATCGGCAAGGTCGTCGGCCGGCTGCTCGCCGCAAGCGGCCAGCAGCACGACACCAAGGGCGAGGACGCATCGCATGGCGGCCTCCCGTCAGTTGCCGTAGAAGTTCACGGACTG
>JAIXKN010000007.1:39969-45474 GCA_026932425.1 Burkholderiales bacterium | reverse complement strand
AGTTCGCCGACAAGCTGCGCGCCGACCAGGTGCTGATCGACAAGCTGAAGAGCCTTCCCAACGTCAGCATCCACGTGAATGCGCAGACGACCGAAATCCTCGGCGACGGCCAGAAGATGACCGGCCTGCGCTACACGGACCGCGTCAGCGGCGCCGAGCACCAGCTCGACCTGGCGGGCGTGTTCGTGCAGATCGGGCTCGTGCCCAACACCGAGTTCCTGCACGACTCGGGGGTGGAGCGCAACCGTTTCGGCGAGATCATCGTCGATGCGCGCGGCGCGACCAGCGTCGCGGGCGTCTTCGCCGCCGGCGACGCGACGACGGTGCCCTACAAGCAGATCATCATCGCCGCCGGCGAGGGCGCCACTGCTGCGCTCTCCGCGTTCGACTACCTGATTCGCACGCCGGCGCCCGCGGCCTGAGCCTCCGCGGCGCTGGCCGGCGAGCCGCTGCGAAGGGCGCGGCGGCCCAGGGGCGTCCTGCGGTGCGCGGTCTCGGCATCGTGTCAAACTTGCCCGATGACCGAAGCCCCGCGCCCTGCCTACAGCGCTGCCGCCGAACGCAACCGCGGCCCGATCCTCGAGCAACTGCTACGCCTGCTGCCGGCAAGCGGCAGCGCGCTCGAGATCGCGGCCGGGACCGGCCAGCATGCGGCGCACTTCGCGGCCGCGCTGCCCGGCTGGACCTGGCAACCGACCGACGCCGACGCGAATGCGCTGACCTCGATCGAGGCCTGGTGCCGCGGCCTGCCCAACGTGCGGCCCGCGCGCCAGCTCGACGTGCTGGCCCCGAGCTGGGCTGACATCCCGACGGGACTCGACCTCATCTACGCGTCGAACCTGCTGCACATCGCGCCCTGGGCGGTGTGCACGGCGCTGATGAAGCACGCTTCACAGCACCTGAGGGCGACCGGGCTGCTCGTGACTTACGGCGCGGTGCTGATCGACGGCGTCCCGACCGCAGCAAGCAATCTCGCTTTCGACGCCGATCTGCGTGCGCGCAACCCGGCCTGGGGGCTGCGCCGCCTGGCCGATATCGAAACGCAGGCGCAGGAAGCCGGGCTTGTGCTGCGCGAAACGATCGCGCTGCCGGCCAACAACCATCTCCTCGTCTGGGCGCTCGCCTGAAACGCCAGCTCCGGTCCCGAGCACGGCGGAGCGTGCCCCTGCTGCAGGCCTCAGCGCAGCGAGAGCTTGAAGGCGATCATCGCGCGCAGCTTGTTCGGCAGAACCGGCTTGATGAGCAGGTGGAAGTCGTGCGCGAGCGCCTCTTCCTCGTGCCCGCCGAGGCTGCTGCCGGTGACCACGATCGCGGGCAGGGCGCGTGCGCCAGGGTTCGGCCAGTGCGCCCGCAGATGCTGCAGCGCGTCCAGTCCGGTCTGCTCCTGCGGCAGGCGATAGTCGACGATCACCAGATCGGGCCGGGTCGCAGCCGCCGTGGCCAGCCAGGCGTCGAGGCCTGCGACCGAATCGAAGGCCTGGACCTGCGCGCCCCAGGCCTGCAGCAGCACGACGAGGCCCTCGCGCACCGCAGGCTCGTCCTCGACGACGACGATGAGCCGCCCCTGCAGCGTGAGCCCGATGGGCCCGCCCTGCTGATGTTGGCCCGCGGGCTGGCCGGGTGCCAGGCGGCCGCGCGGCAGCTCGAGCGTGAAGACGGTGCCGCAGCCTGGGCGCGACTGCACGGTCAGGGGCGCGGCCATCAGATCGGCCAGGCGCTTCACGATCGCCAACCCCAGCCCCAGGCCCTTGCGGTGATGCGGCATCAGCGCGCGTGAGCTGCTGACCTGGAAGAACTCCTCGAAGATGCGCGGCACGCTGGCTTCGGAGATGCCGATGCCGGTGTCCCAGACCTGCACGCGCAGCCGGCCACGCCAGCGACGACAGCTCACGAGCACGCCGCCGTCGTCGGTGTAGCGGATCGCGTTGCTGACCAGGTTGCGCAGGATCCGCTCGAGCAGCACCGGGTCGACCTCGGCAACGTGATCGCCGCCGCGGAACGAGAGCATCAGGCCCTTCTCGAAGGCGATCGGCTCGAAATGCAGGCGCAGCCGGTTGAAGAGCTCGCGCATGCGCAGCGGCGCCGCGTGCACTTCGACGCCGCCGGTGTCGATGCGCGTGATGTCCAGCAGCTCGCCGAACAGGCCCTCGAGTGCGTCGACCGATTCGTTGATGCTGTTCACGAGCGCGGCAACCTCGGGGTCGCGCACGCGCTGTCGCAGCGCCTCGGCGAACAGGCCCATCGCGTGCAGCGGCTGGCGCAGGTCGTGGCTCGCTGCGGCGAAGAACTGCGTCTTCGCGCGGCTGGCGGCCTCGGCTGCGCGACGGGCGCCCTCGGCGACGGCCATTTCGTGGCGCAACCGGGCGGCGAGTTCCTCGGTGCGCTCGTGCAGCGCGATCGATTGCGCCAGCGCACCGGCATGGCTGCGCCCCATCAGCACGGTGATGCCGAAGACGATGGCGAGCATGCCCGCGAGCTGCCAGTGCCAGGGATGCGTGGCGTCGGTGGCGACGCGGACGATCAGGGGCACGAGCACCAGCGCGATGAAGAGCAGGAAGTCGCGCGGCTGCGACGACAGCATGTGCACCGCGACGATGCAGTAGCTGTAGACGATGAAGATCAGGCCCAGGTCGTGATAGACCGTGCCGCGGCCCCAGAAGAGCCAGGCGCCGATGCCCCAGAGCGCCGCGTGCACGGCGACGAGCACGCGCCAGCTGCGACGCCAGCGCAGCATCGTCGCGACGCTCGCGTCCGGCTGGCGCCGGTAGCGCACGTAATGCGCAAGGCGCAGGCCCCAGGCCAGGAAGCTGACGCCGCCCCAGGCGGCCAGCGCCCAGGCCGGCGCCAGCGATCGGTAGATCAGCAGCACGAGCACGATGCCGGCCAGGTTCCCGGAAAGCGAAACCGGTGTCTGCTCCATCAGCGAGCGCAGATGCTCGATGCCGCCTGGACGCGGCTGCGCGGGCGCCAGGGGGCTCGCCTCGGCCGGGACCGGCATGCCGAGCCTGTGCGCTATCCGGGCGGGCGCCGCGTGCCGTCCTGCGTCATCTGGCTGACGGCGAGCACGGCCTGCGTGCGCGTGTGGACCCCCAGCGTCCGCAGCACCGCGGCGACATGATCCTTGACCGTTTCCACCGAGAGCTTGAGCTCGCGTGCGATCAGCTTGTTGGGCAAGCCCTTGAGCAGCAGCGCGAGCACCTCGGCCTGCCGCGGCGTCAGGCCGAGCGACTCGAGGCTGGTGGCCTGCTGATGGGGTTCGGCTCTTGCAGCCGGCCCAAGCGGCGGCGGCTCGATCTGCATCACTCCGGGGACCGTGTCGCTCTCGGTCGGCTCGCCGCCGATGCCGGCACCGAGGAGCATCGGAGGCACGTAGAGCCCGCCGGACATCACCATCTGAAGTGCCTCGGTGAGCTGCGCGTGCGACGAGCGCTTGGGGACGAAACCCATCGCACCGAGGTCGATCGCACGGATGACGTCGGACGCGCGCTCGGAGGCCGAAACCACGACGACCGGCAGCGCGGGGTAGGCCTGCCGCAGTTCCTGCAGCAGGTCGAAACCGTCGGCATCCCCGAGCGCCAGGTCCAGCAGGACGAGGTCGTAATCGGGATCCTCGGCCAGCCGCGTGCGTGCGGCCGCGGCGCTGTCGACGCCGTCGACGACGATGTCGCTGCCCAGGCCGCTGATCACGCTCTGCAGCGCGGTGAGGATGAGGGGATGGTCGTCGACGAGCAGGGCTTTCATGTCAGTACTGCCCGGCCGTTCCAAAGGTACTGAGCGCCCCCGCGGGGGGCAGCGAGTGAAGCGAGCGTGGGGAGGTCATTTCAGTCTCGGAGGGCCGGTGCCGCCGGTCACCGAGTGGGCGGCCGAGCTGTCGCCCCTTGTCGGTGCAGGCAGCGCCCATCGTATGCGAGGGCCATCGCCGCGCGTCCCCTCCGACGAGGGGAGGCCATACCCGCTCAAGCGGGTGCCTGCGTGAAGCGCCGGGACACCGCCTCGGCGACGCAGACCGGCTTGTCGCCGGCCTCGACCTCGATCGTCACCTCTATCGTCAGCTGCGCACCGCCGGGCAGCGGGTCGAAGGCCAGGAGCTTGAAGCGGCCGCGCACGCGCGTGCCGCTCTTCACCGGCGCCGGGAAACGGACCTTGTTGAGCCCGTAGTTGATGCCCATGCGCACGTCCTCGATCTGGAATGCCGCCTGCCCGAGCGCGGGCAGGAGGCTCAGCGTCAGGAAGCCGTGCGCGACCGTGCCGCCATACGGCCCCTTCGCGGCGCGCTCGGGGTCGACGTGAATCCACTGGTGGTCGCCCGTGGCGCGCGCGAAGAGGTCGATGCGTTCCTGGTCGATCAGCACCCAGTCGCTCGTTCCGACCTCGGTACCCACGAGCGCCTTCAGATCCTGGAGTCTTTCGTAGTGCTTCATTGGCTGAGCCATTCCTTCAGCGGTTGCCATTGCTCGAGGTCGCGGCTGACGCGGCTTGGTGCGACGTCCCAGAGCGTCAGGCCGTGTGCCGCCAGCTGCACGTAGTTCTGCGTGTCGCGCAGCCAGGCCAGCACCGGCACCGGCAGCGTCGCCAGGTACTCGTGCAGACGCGCGTTGGCCAACGTGTGCTCCTTGATGCGCATGCCCACCAGTCCGAATTCGATCTGGTCGGCACGCCGGTGCGCCTGCAGCATCTGCACGAAGGTGTGCGTGGCCTGGATGTCGAAGAGGCTGGGCTGCAGCGGCACCAGCACCCGGTCGGCAATCCCGAGCACCGTGTCGAGCTGCCAGCCGTGCAGCCCGGCGGGCGTGTCGAGCACGACGTGTGTGCTTCCCCGCGGTGGACGCACGATCGTGCCGCGCACGTCCCAGCCCTGGATGGGCGGCACCTGGGCGGGACGAAGCGCCAGCCATTGCCACGACGACTGCTGGCGATCGATGTCGCCGAGCATCACCGCGTGGCCCTCCCGCGCGTACAGGCCGGCGACGTTGGTGGCCAGGGTGCTCTTGCCGACGCCGCCCTTGGGGTTGGCGACCACAATGACCGGCATCGCTTCCCTCCTCGGATTTCCTCGGATGCCGATGTTAGCGGCGGTCCGTGACAGGGCGGCGGCCAAGCGCGCATCGAGCGGGCGTCCCGGATAGCATGCGCGCATGAGCCCTCCGATCGCACCCCCCGCCGCTGCCGCCACGGGCGGCGTCTCGCCCGCAGCCCTGGATTGGGCGCAGCGCCTGGTGCGCATGAGCACGATCAGCGACCAGTCGAACAAGACGTTGATCGAGACCGTCGCCGATCACCTGCGCGCGCTCTCGGTACCGCTGCGGCTCACCCGTGACGAAGCCGGCGCCAAGTTCAATCTCTTCGCCACGCTCGGCGCGGGCAAGCCCGGCGGCGTGATCCTCTCGGGTCACACCGATACCGTGCCCTGGACCGGACAGGCCTGGACGGTGGATCCGCTGGGCGCCGAAGTCCGCGACGGGCGGCTCTACGGCCGCGGCAGCGCGGACATGAAGTCGTTCATCG
>JAIXKN010000007.1:37704-39959 GCA_026932425.1 Burkholderiales bacterium | reverse complement strand
GTCCGCGACGGGCGGCTCTACGGCCGCGGCAGCGCGGACATGAAGTCGTTCATCGGCCTGTGCGTCGCGCACGCGTCGGCCTTCCTCGACGCCGACCTGCCGTTCGCGGTGCATTTCGCCTTCAGCTACGACGAGGAAGTGGGCGGCTTCGGCGCCCGTCACCTGATCGCCGACCTGAAGGAATCGGGGCTTGCGCCCACGCACTGCATCGTCGGCGAGCCCACCGGCATGGTGCCGGCGCTGGCGCACAAGGGCGTGCACCGCTGGTGCTGCCGCGTGAAGGGCAGGGCGGCGCATTCCTCGCAGACGCCCAAGGCGGTGAACGCGATCGAGAACGCGGCGCGCGTGATCGCGCACCTGGCGGACATGGCCGAGCGCTTGCGCGCGCAGGGCCCGTTCCGGGAAGGCTTCGAGGCGCCGTTCACGACGGCGGCCGTCGGCGTGATCGAGGGCGGCATCGCCGACAACGTGATCCCGGAGGACTGCCGCTTCCACTACGAGTTCCGCGACGTTCCGGGTGCGGATGTCGACGCGCTGCAGGCCGAGGTGGTCGCCCGCGCCCGCGCGCTCGAGCTCGCGATGCACGCGGTCGATGCGGCGACGGGTTTTCGCTTCGAGACGCTGTGCTCGATGCCCTCGTTCAGCGCGGCGTCCGACGATCCTGCAGTGCAGCTCGTGCAGCGGCTGCTCGCGACGCGGCAGACGACGCTCGTGGGCTTCGGCACCGAGGCCGGGCTGTTCCAGCATGCCGGCATCCCGACGGTCGTCTGCGGCCCGGGATTCATCGACCAGGCACACCAGGCCGACGAGTACGTGAGCCTCGCGCAGCTCGCGGCCTGCGAGGCGATGCTGAGCGCGCTGCATCGGCCGGCGGCGTCCTGAGCCGAAGGCTGGGCGCGAGCCGGCAGCGGATGCGCCGCCCCCGGGCCGCGGGATTGCGCGCGGCGCCCCGCGTGCCGACGATAGGCGCTCCATCAGCCCGGCCTGCCAAGCTCGACCGCCATGTCCGATCCGATCCCCCGCATGCCAGAGGGCAGGCCGCTGCCCTCGCTGCCGCCCGACCACCCTTTGCAGGCCCGGCTTGCCGCTTGGTGCGAGCTGCGCGACCAGCTCGTCGAGCTCAATGCCCGGTTGGAGTACCTGCGCCTGATGATGCGGCTCGAGCAGCGCAGAGACTGAGGCCTTCGGGCCCGCGGTGCGAGCGGGCCCGGCCCCGCGCTCACTCCGACGGGCTCAGCACCACCACCGCGGTGCGCACCCGACCCGCGCGCCACAGGCCGAGCGTGACTTCATCGCCGCTCTGGAAGTGTTCCAGTTGCTCGAGCAGGTCGTCCAGATCCGACACCTCGTGGCCGTTGAGCGCGGTGATCACGTCGCCGGCAATGATCTCGCCCCGCGATTCACGGCGGAACGGCTCCAATCCGGCCCGCTCCGCCGGACTGCCGCGACCGACGCCGACGACGATGACGCCCTTCGGGAGCTTGAGCGCCTGACGCAGCGCGGGCGGCCCGGCACTGATCCCGAGTGCCGGCCGCACGAAGCGGCCGTCGCGGATCAGCCGCGGCACGATGCGGTTGACTTCGTCGACGGGAATGGCGAAACCGATGCCGGCGCTGGCGCCGCTCGGGCTCGCGATCTGGGTGTTGACGCCGATCAGCCGCCCCGCCGAGTCGAGCAGCGGCCCGCCGGAGTTGCCGGGGTTGATCGCGGCATCGGTCTGGATCACGCCGCGGATCGTGCGGTTGTTGAAGGACTCGATCTCGCGGCCGAGCGCGCTGACGATGCCCATCGTCAGCGTCTGATCCAGTCCGAAGGGGTTCCCGATCGCGTAGACGCGCTGCCCGACGACCAGGTCGCGGCTGGTGCCCAGCGCGATCGGCGGCCGCTTCTCCGGCGGCGCCTTGATGCGCAGCACCGCGAGGTCGCGGTCGGCGAAGAAGCCGACCAGTTCCGCGTCCCAGCTGCTCTGGTCCGAGAGCGTCACCCGGGCTCCGTTGGCGCCCTGGATCACGTGGAAGTTGGTGACGATGTGGCCGGCCGCGTCCCAGACGAAGCCGGTGCCGGTGCCGCGCGGCACCTGCTGCACGTTGAGCGAGAAGAGGTCGCGCTGCGCCCCCAGCGAGGTGATGTGCACGACGCTGCTCGAGGTGCGGCGGAAGATCTCGATGTTGGCGAGCTCATCGGCTGCCAGCGGCCCCCGCGGGTCGACGGCGCGCGGCACCGCGTCGGGGCGGCTCTCGACGCAGGCGGGTGAG
>JAIXKN010000007.1:16608-37310 GCA_026932425.1 Burkholderiales bacterium | reverse complement strand
GGCGAACTCGTGGTCGGGCTCGAGGATGCCGAGTGGGCCGCTGCGCTGCGGCAGGCCGAGGCCGCTCTGGCCAGCGCACGCGCGCGCCTGCAGGGCCAGCAGCAGCTGACGCTGCCGCTGGCTGCGCAGCAGCTCGCGCAGGCCAAGGCCAACGCCGATGCGGCCGAGCGCGAACGGGCGCGCCATCAGGCCTTGTTCGAACAGGGCTTCATCGGCCAGGCGCGTCTGGACGAGGCGCTGCGCGCGGCCGAGGTCGCGCAGGCGCAGCTGCGCTCGGCGCAGGCGCAGCAGGCGGCCAACGAGAGCGGCCCCGAACTGGCGCAGGCACGGCTGCGCGTGCGCGAGGCGCAAGCCGCGCGCGAGCTGGCGCAGGCGCGCCTGGCGCAGGCACGGGTGCTCTCGCCGGCCCCGGCGGTGCTGCTGCAGCGCCTGGTCGAGCCAGGCCAGATCGTGCAGCCGGGAACGCGTCTGGCCGAACTGGCGCTGCAGGAGCCGCCGCAGCTGGTGGCGCTCGTCGACGAGAAGTTCCTCGGGCGGCTCTCGCCGGGGCAGCCCGCCAGCGTCGTCGCCGACGCCTATCCCGAACAGGTCTTCGAGGCGCGCGTCGCGACGATCGCACCCGTCATCGACGCCCAGCGCGGCTCGGTCGAGGTGAAATTCGCGCTGCCGGCGCCGCCACCCTTTCTTCGCGACGACCTGACGGTTTCGGTCGAGATCGTCACCGCGCGGCGCGAGCGGGCGCTGGTGATCCCGGCCGAGGGCCTGCGTGCGGCGTCGACGGTGCACGTGCTCGACCAGGGGCGCATCGTCGCGCGCAGCGTGCAGACGGGCGTGCGCGGCGTCAGCGAGATCGAGGTGCTGCAGGGCCTGCGCGAGGGCGAACTGGTCGTTCTCGACGGCTCGCTCGAGCCCGGCGCCCGCGCACGCGCCGCGCGAACCCCCGCACCGAGCCCGGGCAACGGGCGCGCGATGGCCGAGGGCGTCTCCGGCGCCGTGCAGGCGATCGGTCGCTGAGCGGAGCGCAGGGCGGATGCGCGTGAGCCCCGGTTTTGCGGTCACCGTTGCACTGCGTTTCCTGCGCGAGGGCCGGATGCAGACGCTGCTGATCGTCGTCGGCGTCGCCGCCGGGGTCGCGGTGGTCTCCTACATCTCGGCGCTGATCCAGGGCCTGCAGGGCAACACGATCCGCCGCACGCTGGGCACGCAGGCGCACCTGGTCGTGCAGCCGCCGGAGCAGCGGTCGCTGCCGAGCCTGCCGCTGGCCGACGGCGCGATCGCGCTGCGCGAGCTGCAGGCGCGCGCGCAGCGCCCGCGCACGATCGACAACTGGCGCGCGGTCGAGCAGGCGCTGGCCGCAGCGCCCGGGGTCAGGGCGGTGACCGCGCTGGCCAGCGGTTCGATGCTCGCGGTGCGCGGCGAGGCCAGCCGCTCGGTGACGCTTGCGGGCATCGATCTCGACAGCTACGAGCGCATCGTCTCGCTGCGCGCGACGCTCGTGCAGGGGGTCGCGCGCGTGGCGCCGGGCGAGGCGCTTGTCGGGACGACGCTTGCCAGCGACCTGGGGATCGCGCTGGGCGACCGCTTCGTCGTTCGCAGCGGCGGCGAGGCGGCCGAGACCTTCCGCATCGCCGGGCTGCTCGATCTGGGCAACCGCGAACTGAACCGGCGCAGCGTCTTCGTCGGCCGCGGCGCGGCGCAGAGCCTGCTCGCGATCCCGGGCGGCGTCACCCAGGTCTGGGCGACCGTCGACGATCCTTTCGCCGCGCAAGGCATTGCCGAGCGCGCGTCGCGCCAGCTCGGCCTGCAGGTCGAGAGCTGGATGGAGACGAACGCGCAGCTGCTCTCGGCACTCAACGCGCAGGGCGTGAGCACGAGCCTGATCCGCAGCTTCACGGCGCTGGTCGTGATGCTCGGCATCGCCAGCGTGCTCGTGGTCAGCGTCGTGCACAAGCGCAAGGAGATCGGCATCCTCCGCGCGATGGGCGCCACGCGCGCGCAGATGACGCAGGTCTTCCTCGTGCAGGGGGCGCTCGTGGGCCTGGCCGGTTCGCTGCTGGGCGTGGCGCTGGCGGCGCTGCTGCTCTGGGGCTTCTCGACCTTCGTCCGCGGCAGCGACGGTCTGCCGCTCTTCGTCGTCACCCTGGGCTGGGACCTGGCGCTGAAGGTCCCGCTGGTGGCGACCTTCGCGGGGATCGTGGCGGCTGTGGCACCGGCGCGCAGCGCGGCGCGGCTCGATCCGGCGCAAGCGATCCGGCTGTAGCCATTGCAGCGCCTGTTGGACTCGCAGCGCACACATGCCTGAGACTGCCGCTTCTGCTCCCGGTCCCGCGGCACAGACCCCGCTGATCGAGCTGCGCCAAGTGCGCAAGACCTACGGCCTGGGCACCCCGGTGGCCACCGAGGTGCTGCACGGCATCGACCTGCAGGTCGCCCAGGGCGAGTTCGTCGCGCTGATCGGCCCCTCGGGTTCGGGCAAGAGCACGCTGCTCAACATCATCGGCCTGCTCGAGCCGATGACCCGTGGCGAGTACCTGCTGCTCGGGCAGCCGGTGGAACGCCTCGGCGATGCCGAGCTCACGCGCCGGCGCGGCGATACGCTCGGCTTCGTCTTCCAGTTCCACCACCTGCTGCCGGCATTCACCGCGCTCGAGAACGTGCTGATGCCCGAGCTCATCCGCAAGGGCCGCATCGACGAGGCCGACCGCCGGCGCGGGATGGCGCTGCTGGCGAAGGTGGGCCTCGCCGCGGCGGCGGAGAAGCGTCCGACGCAGCTCTCCGGCGGCATGCAGCAGCGCGTGGCGATCGCCCGCGCGCTGTCCCACGGCTGCCCGCTCGTGCTCGCCGATGAACCCACCGGCAACCTCGACACGCGCAGCGCCGATGAAGTCTTCGCGCTGATGCGGCAGATGAACCGCGACGAGGGCACGGCCTTCCTGATCGTCACGCACGATCCGCGGCTGGCGGCGCGCTGCGACCGGATCATCGAGCTCGTCGACGGCCGGATCGCACCGGCAGGCACGCTGACGGGCCCAATGGTCGCCTGAGTTTCAGGACGCCAGCGCGCGCCAGGCCAGCCAGGCGGGGATGCCGAGGTAGAGCAGCGCCAGGGCCGCGCGCTCGAGCGCGCGCCGCACGGTTGCGGCCGCCGCCGGCCATCCGATCGCCGCAGCCAGCGCGCCGAGCTCGACCAGCGCGCGCAGCACCGCGGCCGTCAGGGCCACGCCGATCGCCCAGGCCGCCCACCACAGCGCAAAGCCCTTCAGGTAGGCGACGAGGCCGAAGGCGTCGATCTCGCCGAAGCTGCTGCCGAAGACGATGTGCTGGTGCAGCCGGAACGCGGGGATGGCCAGCAGCAGCGGCAGGAGCGCGAACTTGGCCCAGGCACGGTCGAACCAGCGCCGGCGCAGCGTGCGCAGCGCGCGTTCGCGATGCCGGACCCAGTCCGGCGCCTGCAGCGCCGTGTGCACGCCGCCTTGCGCGAGCGCGAGCGCGAGACTCTCGGCGTGAAGCCCGGCGACGCCATGAGGCCAGCGCGCGCCCGATCCCAGCCGCAGCCACGATCCGACCGAAGGCCAGGGAAGGCGCCAGGCTTCGATGGCGGCAAGATCCTCCAGGGCAAGCCCGATCCGCCGGCTGCCGCGGACGAACTCGAGCCGCTTGCCGTCGAGCTGCGCACGCGCGCGGTAGGCGCGCAGCAGGAACCAGGACGCGAGCTGCGGCGCCAGCACCCATACGGCGACCGCACGAAGCTGCGCGAACGTGTTGCTGGGCCACAGGCTGCTGCCGAGCAGCGCGGCGAGCGCCATCGAGAGCAGGCTCGTTTGCGCGAGGCCCGCGAGCGCGGCCGCCGCCCATCTTGCCGCGGGCGGCAACAGCGCCACCCCCGCCGGCAGGCGCGCCGCGATCGCTCCGTCGGCATCCAGGCTCGATGGCCGCTTCGAATGAAGTGCCTGCACCGCGGCGAGCAGGGCCAGCATCGCGAGGAAGGCTGCCGCGGCGTAGCCGACCCAGTCACCCAGCCGAACCATCGCGGTCGGTGCCGGCTCCGGGACCGGCAGCTCGCCGACGACCAGCGTGCGCTCGCCCATGCGCGCCTGGGCGAGGATCTCGCCGTGCGCGTCGATCACTGCGCTCACCCCGTTGGCCGTGACGCGGAACTGCGGCAAGCCGGTCTCGATGCTGCGGAACGCCGCGACCGCCAGGTGCAGCCGGGCGCCAAGCGGATGCTCGGTGAACCAGGAGTCGTTGGACATCGAGAGAATGACCCGCGCCCCGAGGCGCGCGCCCTGGATCGCGAGCATCGGGTCGACCGCATCGAGGCAGATCAGCGGCAGCGCGGGGATCTCGCGCCCGTCGGAGAGCCACAGCGGCAGCACGCGCGCGCCGTCGCCCGGCTGCCAGGCGCCGGTCCACGGCAGCCAGCGGCGCAGCCGGGGACCGTCCAGCCAGGCAGGGACCGCTTCGGTGAAGGGGAAGAGGCGCGTCTTGCGATAGAAGCCGACGAGCCCCTGCCCGGGCGCAAGGAAGGCGGCGGCGTTGTATTCGCCTGCCGGATCGCGGGTATAGGTCCCAAGGACGAAGGGCACGCCGGCGGCGTCGACGATTTCGCCGATCTCGCGGTCGAATTCGGCGCCAGCCTCGCTCTTGGGCTGGCCCAGCGTCGTCGGGTACACCGTCTCCGACCACAGCACCGCCTGCACGCCCTGGCGCTCGACGGCGTCCCAGCTCATCGCGTAGTGCGTGTCGAGCAGTTCGCGAACGACCTCGGCGCTGCCCTTCTCACGACGCCGCTCCTCGTAGTCGACGATCGCCGCCTGCACGAGCCCGACACGCAGTCTCTCGCTGCCGGGAGGGGCCCGCTCGGTGAGCGCGAACGCGCCGTGGGTGGCCAGCAGCGCAGGGATCAGTGCCGCGAAGGCCAGACGCGGCCCGATCGCCCGCAGCCCGTTGCGGCGACGCCGCCAGGCAGCGACGAGCGCCTCGTTGGCGAGCAGCAGAAGCAGCGTCAGGCCCGCCGCACCGCCCACCGCAGCACCCTGACGCATCAGCGCCGAGGGGTGCAGGCCGTGACCGAGGGTGTCGCCGAGCAGCTTGGGCCAGAGCGCCTCGGTCGCGACCCAGGCGGCCGGGCCCGCGACGGCGGCCAGCAGCCCGCCGCGCCAGCGCCCAACCAGCCTGCGCACGAGGGCCAGCGCAACGAATTGCGGCTGCAGGAAAGGCGCTGTGGCGAGCAGCACGGCCAGACCGACCGCGTCGCCCTGGCCGGTGAAGCGCCCGATCGCGAAACCGAACCAGGCGAACGCCGCAGCGGTGTAGGCCAGCGTCATCGCCAAGGCCGAGAGCAGCGTTGCCGCCAAGCTGCGGCTCCCTTCCAGGCTGTTCAGCCAGGGCACGAACATCAGGAAGCCGAGCATCCAGCCAGCGCCGCCGCGGACATAGACGCCGGCGAGCACCGCGCTGGCCAGGACGCCGGTGGCCGCCCGGACGCCGGCGCGCTTCGTTTCGTCGCGCGGATCCAGCCTGGCGACCCCTAGCGGTTCGGGTCCCGGGGCGCAGGGAAGACGATCTGCCGGATCGGCAGGCCCGGAGGTGCCAGCTCAGGGGGCACGACGCGGTCGGCAGGCAGCTCCAGCGGCTGCCCGTTGGCATCGACCCACTGCCCATCGGGCGAGAACATCAGGATCGCTTCGATCTCCTCTCCCTCGTCGGTGACCTGATGGTGGCGCACGTAGCCGGGCGGCAGCTCGAAATCCTCCGGCACGGCCAGACCGACGAGCGGCGGGCGGGTGCCCGGGGGCTGGAATGCACCGAGGCCCGAATGCACGCCGTTGGCGTGCAGGCGCTCGATGACTTCGGCCATCGTCGGCCGTTCGCCGGGATTGAGGTAATCGGCGAGGTCCGGAGTCTGGTCGCCGTCAGGGTCCCGCACCCGTGCCGACGGGGTTGGCGGGGACGCCGGCGGCTGGGCCGCCGGGGTCGGCGCCGCGGGCGCCGCAGCGCTTGCGGCCGGCGCAGGTTCGTCGGGCGCCGGTGCCGCGGTCGCCGTTGCGGGCGCTGCGCTGGGCGGATGCTCAGGCACGGGCTCGGGAGGATGATCGTTCCACATCCACATCAGGGGTGCGGCGATGATGATCGCCAGGGTGACGAGCAGATAGCTGCGCCTCGGGCCCCAGGGCGAAGCGCTGCTGCGGCCCGGCTGCCGCAGGGGACCGCCGGGACCAGGCTTCTTCATCGCTCTTCCTGTTGCTGCTCCGGTCGATCGCGAAGGGCTGCGGACGGGCCTTCAGGGCGTCGACGGGTTGGCCACCGACAGCGCCCATCCCATGCGTTCGTGGCCGTACCGATTCCAGATCGGGTTCTTGCCGCCGGCGATGCTGGGGTAGCGCGGCGCGCCGGCTCCGGTCGTGCCGCCGAACAGACCGGCGTTCACCGTGCCGCCGGTGTAGGTCGGGTGCGTGTCGTCGGACTGGATGTAGTCGTAGCTGCTGCTGCTGGAGACGAAATGCGTGTTCGCATCGCGGATCGTCGAGCGCAGGGTCGAGGTGATGCGCGTCACGTAGGCCGCTTCGGACTCGCCGGGGATGTAGCGCAGGCCGACCGAATCGATCACCCCGTCGCCGTTGCTGTCGTAATCGGCGCCCATGAACTGCGCGAAGTTGTCGGCGCACTGGAATCCCTTGGCGCCTGCGTAGGCGCACATCCAGTAGTTCATCTTCGCCACGCGGGGCAGGAAGACGCTGCGCAGGTTCACGGTCTTCCCGGTCCCTGCGTCCTTGCACTTGCTCTGCACGTTGTCGGCGTTGTAGCCGGGGTAGTGCAGGTTGCCGATGACCTTCACCTTGGTGCCGGCGTAGGCGTTGGCGTTGATGTAGTCCATCGCCGCACCGACCCAGACCTTGCAGGCGCTGACGGCGTTGTCCAGCACCGCGTAGTTGCAGGTCCCCGTCTGGTTCTTGAAGCTCGTGCGCGCCTGCAGGCCGTCGTTGCCGCACATCTCGAAGGTGACGACGCGGGTGCTGGCCGCCTGCATGTAGGAGCGCTCGGCGACGATCTTGTTGCTGTAGATGTCGGAGGCAATGGCCCCGGACTTGGCGCGGCGCACGCTCTCGACGTCGCGGTTCCAGAGCGCCGAAGCGTACTCCGCGTCGACCGTCGGGCCGGCGTACTTGGCGGCGTTCACCACCGAGCCGTTGTAGCCGGCGTAGATCGAGTCGCCGTAAGCCACGACACGGACCTTGGCCGAGGTGCCGGCACGGTCGATCGTCCACGAGACGTTCTGCGTCAGCGTGTTGGCCAGCGACTGCGTGCCGGCGAACAGCAGGACCAGGGCCGGCGGCAAGGTTCTCCACGCCGCGAGATGACGGAATCGCATGACGGTTCTCCTGCGTTTCTGGACCGTTGCAAGCCTGGCTGGGCGACCGGTACACCGCTCTGTCGTGCAAGCCGGCCCGGCCCGATCCGAGTGTGCCGCAAAGCCTTGGGTTTGCGGACCCGGCGAATCCCTCGGACTAGGGATGTGGACGAAGCCCGCTGCTCAGCTCACGCTGTAGGCCGCCGACGCGGTGGCGATCAGCACGCCGGCGTCGTTGTGCAGCCGCATCTGCGTGCTGGCAATGCGTCCGCCCAGGCGCGTGACCTCGGTGGTCGCGATGAAGTAGCGGCCGATCCCCTGGCGCAGGTAGTCCACGCGCATGTCGATGGTGCCGTAGCGGGAAAAGCGGTGCATCACCTGCTCCATGGTCTCGTGCGCGTGGTGCTCGGCGATCGCCACCATGCCCGCGAGCCCGCCCATCGCATCGAGCACGGCCGCGGTGACGCCGCCGTGCAGGCGCCCGTAGGCCGGGTGGCCGACGAGTTCGGGCTTCATGTCGAAGCGCCCGTGCACGTCGCCGTGGCGCACCGACAGCAGCGTCAGGCCGAGGACCTGGTTGAAAGGGATGCGGTTCTGGAAGAGGTCGTGGAGCGCGGCGTCGACGCGCGCCTGTTCGGCCTCGCTGCGCCGAGGCGGCGGCGTGTGGGCAGGAGGATGACTGGGGCTCATGCGCTGGGGCTGAGGTTCGGGTCGGACGGCGCCGATTGTGCGTGCTGCGGGGCCTGCACCGGGCTCGTTATCCTCGCGCCCTGGGGCACGGCGGTGGCGGTGCCGCGGCAGGAGATCACAGGATGACCGAGGCATTCATCTACGACCACGTGCGCACGCCGCGCGGCAAGGGCAAGAAGGACGGCGGGCTGTACCAGGCCGCGCCGATCTGGCTGGTGCGCACGCTGCTGCAGGCGCTGCAGCAGCGCTCGCAACTGGATACGGCGCTGGTCGACGACGTGGTGCTCGGCTGCGTGACACCGGTGGGCGAGCAGGGCGCCGACATCGCGCGCACCGCGGTGCTCGACGCCGAGTGGGCGCAGACGGTGGCGGGGGTGACGCAGAGCCGTTTCTGCGCGAGCGGCCTGGAGTCGGTGAACCTGGCGGCGATGAAGGTCATGAGCGGCTGGGAGGAGCTGGTCGTGGCCGGCGGCGTCGAGAGCATGAGCCGCTGGCCGATGGGCAGCGACGGCGGCGCCTGGGTGATGGACCCGCGGGTGAACCAGAAGACCGGCTTCGTGCCCCAGGGCATCGGGGCGGACCTGATCGCCACCCTCGAAGGCTTCTCGCGTGCCGACCTCGACGCCTACGCGCTGCGCTCGCATCAGCGCGCAGCCGCCGCACGCGCAGCCGGACACTTCGCGCGCTCGATCGTGCCGGTCAAGGACATCGCCGGACTGACGATGCTGGACCAGGACGAGACGATCCGCGCCAACGCGTCGCTGGAGGCGATGGCCAGGCTGGAGCCGAGCTTCGCCGCGATCGGGCAGATGGGCTTCGACGCGACGGCGCTGCGCCGCTACACCACGGTCGAGCGCATCGAGCATGTGCACCACGCCGGCAACAGCAGCGGCATCGTCGACGGCGCGGCGCTGATGCTGGTCGGCAACGCCGAAGGCGGCCGCAAGGCCGGGCTGAAGCCGCGCGCACGCATCCGCATGGCCTCGGTGATCGGGTCCGAGCCGACGATCATGCTCACCGGGCCGACGCCGGCCTGTCGCAAGCTGCTCGCCAAGGCCGGCATGGCGGCATCCGACGTCGACCTCTGGGAGGTCAACGAGGCCTTCGCCGCGGTGCCGATGAAGACCGCGCGCGACCTGGGCGTCGACCTGGATCGCGTCAACGTCAACGGCGGCGCGATCGCGATGGGGCACCCGCTCGGGGCCACCGGCTGCGTCATCCTCGGCACGCTGCTCGACGAGCTCGAGCGCCGAGACCTCTGCACCGGCGTCGCCACCCTGTGCGTGGGCGGCGGCATGGGCATCGCGACCTTGATCGAGCGGGTGTGAACATGAGCGAGGCAGTGACACTGCAGTTGAGCGAGGACGGCATCCTCGTCGCCACCATGGACCTTGCCGGCCGGCCGATGAACGTCGTCGGCGACGCGCTGATGCAAGGCATCGCCGCGGCCTGCGAGAAGCTCGCCGACCCGGGCGTCAAGGGCATGATCCTGACCAGCGCGAAGGCCGATTTCTGCGCCGGCGGCGACCTCGATCGCATGAGCCGCTGGACCGCGCCCGACGAACCCTTCGAGGCCTCGATGGCGATGAAGAAGGTGCTGCGCGCGCTCGAAACCCAGGGCAAGCCGGTGGTTGCGGCGATCAACGGGCACGCGCTGGGCGGCGGGCTCGAGATCGCGCTCGCCTGCCATGCGCGCATCGTGCTGGACGAGCCGCGGCTCAAGCTCGGCCAGCCCGAGGTGAAGCTGGGCCTGCTGCCCGGCGGCGGCGGCACGCAGCGCCTGCCCCGGCTGCTGGGCATGCAGCAGGCGCTGCAGGTCTGTGCCGAGGGCGCCGACATCGCGCCCGAAAAGGCGCTCGCGATGGGTCTGGTCACCGCGCTGGCCGGGGACCGCGACGAGCTGATGGACAAGGCGCGCGCCTGGATCGCCGAGCATCCCAAGGCTGCGCAGCCCTGGGACCAGCCGCGCTTTCGCATCCCCGGGGGTGACTCGCGCAGCCCGGCGGTGGTGCAGATGCTGTCGATCGCGCCGTCGATCGCCTCGGCCAGGAGCTGGGGCAACTACCCGGCCGTGACGCACATCATGAGCTGCATCTTCGAGGGTTGCCTGCTCGACTTCGATGCCGGCTGCACGCTCGAGAGCCGCTACTTCGCCGCCTGCGTGATGTCGCAGGAGTCGAAGAACATGATCAACACGCTGTGGTTCCAGCTCAATGCGATCAAGAAGGGCGCATCGCGCCCGGCGGGGATCGAGCGTCGCAAGGTCGTCAGGGTCGGCGTGCTCGGCGCCGGGATGATGGGCGCGGTGATCGCGTTTGTGGCCGCCAAGGCCGGGATCGAGGTCGTGCTGCTGGACACGACGCAGGAACAGGCCGACAAGGGCAAGGCCTATTCGCAGAACCTGCTGGACAAGGCGGTGAAGAAGGGCCGCAGCACGCCCGAGAAGCGCGACGCGCTGCTCTCCCGCATCAGCACGGGGACGGATTTCGAGCTGCTCAAGGGTTGCGAACTCGTGATCGAGGCGGTGTTCGAGGACCGCGCAGTCAAGGCCGAGGTGACCAGGCGGGCCGAAGCGGTGCTCGGCAGCGACGCGGTCTTCGCCTCCAACACGAGCACGCTGCCGATCACCGGGCTTGCGCAGGCGAGTCAGCGGCCGGCCTCGTTCATCGGCCTGCACTTCTTCAGCCCGGCGGACAAGATGCCGCTCGTCGAGATCATCGTCGGCAAGGCCACGAGCGACGCGACGCTCGCGCGCGCCTTCGACTTCGTGCTGCAGATCGGCAAGACGCCGATCGTCGTCAACGACAGTCGCGGCTTCTACACGAGCCGGGTCTTCGCGACCTACGTGATGGAAGGCATCGCGATGCTCGCCGAGGGCGTGCACCCGCGCAGCATCGAGGTCGCCGGCCTGCAGGCCGGCATGCCGATGCCGCCGCTGGCGCTGCAGGACGAGGTGAGCCTGTCGCTCGCGCTACACGTCGCCGAGCAGACGAGGAAGGACCTGGCTGCCGAAGGCAAGACCTACGACGAGCACCCGGGCATGGCGGTGGTGCGGCGGCTGTGCGAACTCGGGCGCGTCGGCAAGAAGGCCGGCAAGGGCTTCTACGACTGGGGCCTGGACGATGACGAGCGCGGCAAGCGGCTGTGGAGCGGCCTCTTGGAGCTCTACCCGGTGGCAGCCGAGCAGCCGCCGCAGCGCGAGCTGATCGACCGGCTCATGTTCGTGCAGGCCAACGAGGCGCTGCGCTGCCTGGACGAAGGCGTGCTGCGCTCGGTGGCCGACGGCAACATCGGCTCGATCTTCGGCTGGGGCTTTGCGCCCTTTCACGGCGGTGCGCTGCAGTTCGTGAGCGCGCTCGGCGCGAAGGCCTTCGTCGCTCGCGCGCGCGAACTCGCCGCGCGCCATGGTCCGCGTTTCGCGCCGGCGGCCGGTGCGCTGCGGGCGGCGCAGACCGGTTCCCGCCTGGAGTGAGGCTGGTGGAGCGGCTTGCGGACGAGGACGAGGTCGCGCGCTGGCTGCGCGAGGCCGCCGCGCATCCCGGTGGCGTGGCCGTGCTCACCGGCGCGGGAATGAGCGCCGAGAGCGGCATCCCGACCTTTCGCGACGCGATGAGCGGGCTCTGGTCGCGCTTCGATCCGGCCGCGCTGGCGAGCGAGGAGGGCTTTCGCGCCAACCCGGCGCACGTGTGGCGCTGGTACGCCGACCGGCGCGAGGGCGTGCGCGGCGCCCAGCCCAATGCCGGGCACCTGGCGCTCGGTGAATTCGCGCGCCGGCATCCCGGCGTGCTGACGGTCGTGACGCAGAACGTCGACGACCTGCACCAGCGCGCCGGCAACACCGATGCGATCCGGCTGCACGGTGACATTCTCGAGAACCGCTGGCTCGAGCCCTGCCCGCGGGGCCGCGCCTGTGCGGTGACCGAGGCGGTCGCCGGCGAGCCGCCGCGCTGCGCCGAGTGCGGCAACCTCGTTCGGCCCGGCGTCGTCTGGTTCGGTGAAATGCTCCCGCTCGGTGCGATGGAAGCCGCTGAGGCTGCGGTGCGGCGCTGCCGGGTGCTGCTCGTCGTCGGCACCTCGGGTGCGGTCTGGCCCGCGGCGGGCCTGGCGGGAACGGCGCGGCGCGCCGGCGCGCGCGTCGTGATCGTCAACCCGCATGCCAGCGAGATCGACGGCGAGGCGCACGCGGTGCTGCGCGGCACGGCTGCCGGAGCCCTTCCGCGCTTGCTTGCGTCAAGTCCAAATACAGACTAATATAAACGATAAGTCTCGTTTTGGACTTTGAAAGGAAGGCGTATGGGTACCGCAGTCCTCGCTCGGGAGGCCTCGCCTCATTACGCTGCCGGCACGGCGAGCGTCGCCGAGATGTCTGCGGCGGGCCTGCGCGCCTTCACCCGCATCGCGCAGGCCTGGGATCTCTCGGTCGACGAACAGCTGACCTTGCTCGGCGCGCCGCCGCGCTCGACCTTTTTCGCCTGGCGCAAGAACCCCGACCGGGCAGCGCTGCCGCGCGACACGCTGGAGCGCCTCTCCAACATCCTCGGCATCTACAAGAGCCTGCAGATCCTGCTGCCCGATGCCGCCGCGGCCGACGCCTGGGTGCGCCAGCCGAATCAGGCGCCGCTCTTCGGCGGGCGCAGTGCGCTCGAATGCATGCTGGGAGGAAACGTCAGCGACCTGAACCTCGTGCGGCGCTACCTCGACGGCGTTCGCGGCGGCGGCTGGTCCTGAACGTCGCCGGTGCGAGCGGGCGTGCCGACGATCGAGCCCGAGCGCCGCCGCGTGCGCTGGCCGCAGGCCTGCCGCATCCTTCCCACGCGCTATCCGGCCGTCACGCTCTTCGACCGTGTCGCCGACGCCGCGGATTTCGACGCACTCTACGCGCTCGAGGCGATGACCAACGAGCGCGTGCGCGACGAGGTCGGGCAGATCCAGCGCGTGCCGCCGGAGCAGCGGCGTTTCGGCCCGGGCAGCGGACCGATCATGGCCGCGTTCACGCACGTCAACCTGGAAGGCAGCCGCTTCTCGGACGGCAGCTACGGCGTCTTCTACGCGGCGCGCGAACGCGCCACCGCGATTGCGGAGACACGCCACCACCACGCCCGCTTCCTGCAGGCCACCGCCCAGCCGCCGATGCACCTGCCGATGCGGCTCTACCACGTCGTGATCGACGCCAGTCTGCACGACCTGCGCCCGCGCGCGGCCGCCCTCGAGGCCTGCCACGATCCCGACAGCTACGTCGCTTCGCGCGCGCTCGCCGCGCGGCTGCGCGCCGCGGGTTCCGAGGGCGTCGTCTATCGCAGCGTGCGTCATTCCGGCGGACAGTGTGTCGGCCTTTTCAGCCCGCTTGGCGCGCGCGACTGCCTGCACGCCGCCTACCTGCTCTACGCCTGGGACGGGCAGCGCTTCACCGACGTCTACGAGCGGCTGTCATGAAGCGCCTGGGGCCTGGATGCGCGGCGGTTCAGCTCCCGAAATCGGCGCGCGCCGACTGGGCGCGGCGGCGGACCCGCAGCGCATCCAGGCGCGTCCGGCCGACGCGCTGCAGGTATTGCGGCAAGCCGTCGGCGCCGAGCACCATCTCCTGCAGCCATGCCGCGAAGCCTTCGCGCGTGCGCGTTGCGTCGTGGTACTCGCGATAGAACTCGTGGTCGCGGTTGTAGCAGCCCTGCACGGGTGAAGGATGCGCGCCGAAGGGCGCCTCGACGACCGCACTCACGAGGAAACCGGGGACAACGGTGCGGTTCGGGTCGCTGGCGATCACGCGCTCCGCGACGATCTCCTCGGCCAGCACGATCACGCGCCCGGCCGCGTGCACCGCGTCGGTCAGCACGCCCAGGTTGCCCCAGACATGCGCGTTGCCCGCGCGGTCGGCGCGCTGCGCGTGCACGATCGTCACGTCCGGCGCGACCGCGCGCACCGCGTGCATCGTCTCCCCGGTGAAAGGCGCCCGGAACTCGACGATGTCCGGGTTGCGCGCGGCCACCGTCGAGCCGCGGGCGGTATGCGTCGGCAGGAAGGGCACGCCCAGCGCCGCCGCGTGCAGTGCCAGCGCAAGCGTGAAGTTGGTGTGGTCGACCGTCTCCAGCGGCGCCGGGATCCCGCTCTCCATGGCGCGGCGGAAGTTGTAGCCCGAGCCCATCATCACGTTTCCGACCCAGGCGGCCATCACGCGGCGCACGCAGCCCGCGCCGATAATCTGGTCGAAGAGGATGTCGGAGATCGGCCCGACGAGCGTCAGGTCGCGTCGGCGCTGGCGGATGATCTCGTGCCCGGCCGCGAACGGGATCATGCTCTCCAGGTGCAGGCCAAGCGCGACGCTCGCGCCGTCGGGGACGAAGCGCTCGATCGCTTGGCTCAGCGGGCAGAGCTTGTCGTTCATCGCGTCCAGAACCCCTTGCGGTCGTAGGCGCGGATCGCGCGAAGTTCCGCTGCGCTCGGCGGCGGGGTCTCGTGGACTTGCGGCGAGACGTCGAGTGCCCAGCCGGTGTGTGCCAGCACCTCCTCGATGCTCGTCCCCGGGTGGTGCGAGTCGAGGTAGGCCACGCCTTGCGCGGAGAAGCGCAGCACGGCGCGCGTCGTGATCACCGCCGCCGGGCCGCCGCGCGCCAGGCGCGCCTGCCGCCAGGGACCGTACCCGGGGCTCGTGATGTACTGCACCCGCTCGGGCAGGCGGAACTTCTGGTGATCGAGCAGCGCGACGAAGCGCTGCGAGAGGGCCGCGATGTCGCAGGCGCCGCCGCTGCCCGGCAGCCGGGTCAGACCGCCGTCCGCCTTGCGCACTTCGGTCGAATTGAGGTTGCCGTGACGGTCGACCTCGGCCGCGCCGAGGAAGCCCAGGCTCACGCGCCCGCGCTGCAGCAGCGCCATGCATTCGAGCATCGACAGGCACGAGAGCGCGCCGGTGATGTTCGGTCCGTCCGACATCGTGTAGAGCAGCTCCCGCGCCGGCGCGTCGCGCAGGATGCCGTTCTCGAACACGCCGACCGCGCCCGGCGCATGCGTCTTCTTCGCGACGACGAAGGCGATCAGCGGCAGCCGCATGCCGACGAAGACGACGTCGCCGTCGCGGATCTCGCGCGCCGCGGCGGCCACCATCAGTTCGGAAGCGGTGTAGTTCATCGCGCCTGGATGCCACCCGACGCGTCGGCCGACCTCGGCGGGCGTCGAACGGATCTTGTGTCGACTTCGAAAGCGAAGGCTTGCGACATACGCTTGCTCTTGTCTCACGATCAAGCCGCGGGCGCAATCGGTGGAATCGACGCGGTCGAGCTCGCCGCGGGACGGATTCGATTCGACGATCCGGCGATGAAGGAAAAACGCGCAGCCGCCGCTGCGCAAAGGAGCGCAGACCGCGCTTTGACGCATGGGCACGCTCCGGGCCCGAGCCGATCAGTGCCGGAAGTCGGTATGGGTCGGCAGCACCAGGTCGGTCGCCGCACAGCCTTCGTCGGGTGAGGGCTCGATCAGCCGCTCGATGTAGGCATTGGGCAGCGTGTGCCGCCGCCATGCCAGCAGCGGCGCGGCGTGCGCGTCCCGGTACCCATCCCGGTTGTCCGGATCGTCTGGTGACGTCGTCTCGACACCGTCGCTTGCAGCGGTCGCCGGCTCGCCGGCTGCATCGGCGGGCGATGCCGTGAAGACCTCGGCGACAAGCGAAGGGAAATCGAACCCATAGGCGAACGCGCTCGCCTCGTCGATGGTGACGCCGCCGATGAGGCGCTCACGGCCGGGGCGAGCGGCGGTGGAATGCGCCCGCTCGAACCAGAGCCACTGCTTGGCGCCGGAGGTCCAGAAAATACGGCTGCCAGGATTCCGCTGGCGGATAGCCGCCGCGCGCAGGCTGGTGCACGAGCAGGCCCGGCCAGCGCAGCGCGATCGTTCGGCGGCGCTTGCCCATCTCCAATTTGCCGGGGCGGTAGCGGCGTGATGGCGGAAGAGGTGGGATTCGAACCCACGAATGGTTGCCCATTGCCGGTTTTCAAGACCGGTGCCTTCAACCGCTCGGCCACTCTTCCTCTCGGGCTGTTGGCGGGGCGTCTGCACGGCCCGCGCCGATGGCGGCGATTCTAGAGGTGGGCGCACGCAGCGGGAGGACGGGATCGACCACGGGTGATCGCACATCCTGCGCAGTCTGCCGTCCGCGGATGCCGGTCCGCGAGCGGCGAGGCGCCCGTTCAGCCGGCGATCAGCGGCAGCATCTCCGGGCAGCGGATCTGAACGATCTCGCGGCGCCCGCCGTCCACGCGCACCGCGGTGAGCTGGCGGCCCCAGACGCAGCCGGTGTCCAGACCGAGGAGGTCGGGGCGGTCGATCAGGCCCAGCGCGCTCCAGTGGCCGAAGGCGATCGGTTCGCCTCGCGTCGCGCGGCCGGGGACCTCGAACCACGGCAGGTAGCCCGGCGGCGCCTGTGTCTCCTTGGACGCGAATTCGAGCTCGCCATTCGGGCTGCAGTAGCGCATGCGCGTGAGCGCGTTGATGATGAAGCGCCAGCGCTCCTCACCCTGTAGGGACTCGCTCCACCGGCTGGGCTCGTCGCCGTACATCCGTGGCAGGAAGGCCGCGAACTCCGGTCCGCGCACAAGCTCGTGCACCTCGGCGGCCAGGCGCAGCGTGTCCTCGCGGGTCCACTGCGGCGGCACGCCCGCGTGCACGCACAGCCAGCCGGACTCCTCGACCGCAAGCGGCTGCGCGCGCAGCCACGAAAGCCAGGCTTCGCGATCGCGTGCATCGAGGATCTCGCCCAGCGTGTCGCTGCGATGCGGACGGCGCAGGCCCGCCGCGACGACGAGCAGGTGCAGGTCGTGGTTGCCGAGCAGGCAGGTCGCGGCGCCGTCGAAGGCACGCAGCCGGCGCAGCACCTGCAGCGACGCCGGCCCGCGGTTGACGAGATCTCCCAGCACGACGATGCGGTCGCGGGAGGGTGAGAAGCCGAGTTCGGCGAGCAGCCGGTCGAATGCGTCGCAGCAACCCTGCAGGTCGCCGATCAGGTGGATCATGGAACGATTCTGCTACGCTTGGCCGATCCCCGACCCGCCACCGTCGGCAGCCTGCTGTCGTCGGCGCGCATGGACTTCGCGCTTCTCACCCTGCTCATCTTCGTCAACGGTCTCTTCGCGATGTCGGAGATGGCCCTTGCCGCCTCGCGAAAGGCGCGCCTGATGGTGATGGTCGAAGCCAACGAGCCCGGAGCGCTGGCCGCGATGGAACTGCACGAGCATCCGACGCAGTTCCTGTCGACGGTGCAGATCGGCATCACCTCGATCGGGATCCTCAACGGCATCGTCGGCGAATCGGCGTTCGCGGCGCCGCTGGCGCGCTGGTTGAGCGAGACGCTGTCGATGGCGCCCGGCGCCGCGTCGGTGGCGGCGACGGCGCTGGTGGTCGTGATCATCACGGTGTTGACGATCATCTTCGGCGAACTGGTGCCCAAGCGCCTCGGGCAGATGTACCCGGAGACCGTCGCGCGGCTCGTGTCGCGGCCGATGATGGGCCTGTCCAAGGCGACGACGCCGCTGGTGCTGGCGCTGACCGCCTGCACCAACGGCGTGCTGCGCCTGCTCGGCATCCGGGGCGGCCCCAGCCGCGCGGTGACCGAGGAAGAAATCGCCGCGCAGCTCGAGGAGGGGCTGGATGCCGGCGTGATCGAGGAGCAGGAGCACCAGATGGTGCGCAACGTGTTCCGTCTCGACGACCGGCAGATCGGCTCGATGATGCTGCCGCGGGCGGAGATCGACTGGATCGACGCCTCCGCGCCGCTCGACGAGGCGGTGGCCAAGATCGTCGCGACCGGCCATGCGCGCTATCCCGTCTGCCGGGGAGGGCTCGACGACGTCATCGGCGTCCTCACGGCCGTTCGCCTGCTGCAGCCGCTGGCGCAGGGCGAGCAGGTGTCGCTGGCCGAACTGCTCGAGCCGCCGGTGTTCGTGCCGGAGACGCTCTCGGGTATGGAGCTGCTCGAGCACTTTCGCAACTCGGGCGCGGAGCTCGTGTTCGTCGTCGACGAGTACGGCTCGGTGCAGGGCGTCATCTCCGAGCACGACCTGCTCGAGGCGATCACCGGCGAGTTCGTCAGCATGACCGAGGAAGACGCCTGGGCGGTGCAGCGCGAGGACGGGAGCTGGCTGATGGATGGCCTGATCCCGGTGCCCGAGCTCAAGGACCGGCTCGGGCTGAAGGATCTGCCCGAGGAGCAACGCGGGCGCTACAACACGCTGGCCGGCATGGTGATGCTGCTGCTGGGCCGGCTGCCGCACACGACCGACCGTGTCGAGTGGCAGGGATGGGTCTTCGAGGTCGTCGACCTCGACGGCAAACGAGTCGACAAGGTGCTCGTGACGCGCACCGAACAACCCGGAGAAAGCGAATGATCATTCCCGCCCTGCATCGGCAGGTGGTACCCCTGGACCGCGATGCGCACCGTCGCCTGCACGTCAGGCCGCTGGGCGACTGGCGTATCGCCGCGAGCCTCAATTCGGCCTTCATCGCCGCCGGCGAGATGATCGACGCCTGCCGCGAATACCCGATCGTGTTCGTACGCGCCGACGCCGGTGCGGCCGGCGCACCGACGATCGTCGCGCCGGTCGCCGTCTTCGGCCTGAGCGTCCAGGAGAACCTGTTCCTGGATGGTCCGAACTGGCGCGCGAGCTATCTGCCGGCGGTACTGCGCCTCTACCCCTTCGTGCTGGGGCGCCTGGACGAGGAAAACCTGGCCATGTGCATCGACAGCAGCTGGGAGGGTTTCTCCGAGAGCGAGGGGCAGGCGCTCTTCGACGAGAAGGGCGAGCCGGCGGAGCTGACCCGGCGCGTGAAGGATCAGCTCGAGGCCTACGAGGGTGACGTGCAGCGCACCAAGCAGGTCTGTGCCCGCTTCGTCGAGCTGGGCCTGCTGCGCGAGATGCGCTTCGATCTCCAGGCGCCGCAGGGCCGGACCTTCGCGGTCGAGGGCTTCCTGACCCTGGACGAGGAGAAGTACCGCGCGCTGCCCGATGCCACGGTGCTCGAGCTGCACCGCACCGGGCTGCTCGGGCTGATCCACGCGCACATGATCTCGCTGCGCAACCTGCAGCGACTGGGGCAGTGGAAGATGGAGCGCATGGCGACGGCGGCGGCCAACGACGCCTGAGCAGCCGCACGACTGCGGCGGCACTCAGCGGGCCTGTCCCTCAGCGAGTCGGCGCCTTGCCGGCCAGTCGCGCGAGCAGCTCGATCAGCATCGCGTGCTCGGCCGGCGTCAGGCGTTGCAGCAGTTCTTCCTCCATCGGCTGCGCGGCCGCGGCGCTGTCCTCGGCCAGCCGCCGGCCCTTGACGGTGAGCACGATGTGCTGCGAGCGGCCATCGCTCGGGTTGCGCTCGCGGCGCAGCAGGCCGCGTGCCTGCAGCCGGTCCAGCAGCATCGTCAGCGTCGGCGCGGTGAGCGTCAGCGTGCGTGCGAGCTGGCTCGGCGTCAGCGGCCCGTTGGCCAGCAGCAGCATCAGCAGCGAGAACTCGACCTTGCGCAGGCCGAAGGGCTTGCCCAGGTGCTGGTCGAAGCTGCCGTAGGTGACGACCGCGGCCTGCGCGATGTGGTAGCCGATCAGGTCGCCGAGCGCGCCGAGCCGAAGCTCGGACGCCGTTCGCGCAGCGGGCTGATCCGGCATGCCCTCGTCGGCGATCCTCTCTGCAGGCCGATCGGCCGGCACCAGCGACGACAGCGCCGGGCGCGACTGCGCGTCGGACGCCCGCGCCCTGGTGCTGGAGCGCGTGCGGCGTGTGGCCGCACCGGCTTCAGTCCCTTGCTGCATCGCGCTTCCCGCTGGCGCCGAGGTAGGTGTCGATGACCCGGGCGTCGCGCGCCAGCTCGGCGGCGGGCCCTTCGAGCACGATGCTGCCCGTCTCGAGCACGTAGCCTTGGTCGGCAACCTCGAGCGCGGCGCGGGCGTTCTGCTCGACCAGCAGGATGCTCGTACCCTGCTCGCGCAGGCGCTCGATGATGCGGAAGATCTCGCGCACGATCAGCGGTGCGAGCCCCAGGCTCGGCTCGTCGAGCATCAGCAGCTTGGGCGAGGACATCAGCGCGCGCCCGACCGCGAGCATCTGTCGCTCTCCGCCGGAGAGCGTTCCGGCAAGCTGCGTGCGCCGCTCCTTGAGCCGCGGGAAGAGGTCGTAGACGCGCTCGATCTCGCGCTGCCAGTTGGGCACACGCAGCTTCATCGGGCGGTAGCCGCCGAGGATCAGGTTGTCCTGCACCGGCATCGTGCCGAAGAGCTCCCGCTTCTCGGGTACGAGCGCCAGACCCATCATCACGCGCTCCTCGAGCGAGGCCTCGGCCAGGTCCTGCCCGTCGAAGACGATGCGTCCGCGCGCGGGCAGGATGCCCATCAGCGAGGCCAGGGTCGTGCTCTTGCCGGCGCCGTTGGGGCCGATCACGGTCACCACCTGGCCTTGCTCGAGCCCGAAGTTCAGGCCGGTGAGCACCTCGGCACGGCCGTAGCCGGCGTGCAATCCGCTGACCTGCAGCAGTGGGGTGGCCATCTCAGTACCGCCCGGCCGTTCCGAAGGTACTGAGCGCCCCCTCGGGGGGCAGCGAGCGAAGCGAGCGTGGGGGCCTCATCTCATACCGCCCGGCCGTTCCGAAGGTACTGAGCGCCCCCTCGGGGGGCAGCGAGCGAAGCGAGCGTGGGGG
>JAIXKN010000007.1:3035-16585 GCA_026932425.1 Burkholderiales bacterium | reverse complement strand
TTCCGAAGGTACTGAGCGCCCCCTCGGGGGGCAGCGAGCGAAGCGAGCGTGGGGGTTTCATTTCAATGCTCCGTCCCGAGGTACGCGGCCCGCACCGCGGGGCTGGCTTGCACCTCGGCGGGTGTGCCCTCCATCAGCTTGGTGCCGAACTCCATCACGACGATGCGGTCGGTCAGGTTCATCACGAAGTCCATGTCGTGCTCGACGAGCAGGATGCTCAGGCCCTCGCGCTTCAACTGCCGCAGCACCTCGGCCAGCGCCTGCTTCTCCTTGTGACGCAGGCCGGCCGCGGGTTCGTCGAGCAGCAGCAGCGCCGGGTCGGTCGCCAGCGCGCGCGCGATCTCGACCAGACGCTGCGGCCCGAGCGCCAGGTTGCCAGCGAGTTCGTTCATGTGCTCGGCCAGTCCGATGCGGGCGAGCTGCCGCTCGGCCTCGGCCATCAGCTGGCGTTCCTCCTGGCGGTCCATGCGCAGCATCGCGCGTGCGCTGCCTGCGCTCGTTCGCAGGTAGCCGCCCAGCGCGACGTTCTCGAGCACCGTCATCTCCGGAACGAGCTTGACGTGCTGGAAGGTGCGCGAGATGCCGCGCCGGGCGATCTGCCGCGATGGCAGGCCCGAGATCGGCTGACCGCGAAAGCTGACCGAACCGCTGGTGAGCGTGTGCACGCCGGTGATCAGGTTGAAGGTCGTGCTCTTGCCCGCACCGTTGGGACCGATGAGCCCGACGATGTCGCCGGCACGGATCGTGAAGCTGACGTCGTTGACCGCGACCAGGCCGCCGAAGGCCTTGCGCACGCGGTCGATCTCGAGCAGGAGTTCGCCTTGCGCCGGCTTGTCGCGCGCGGGCAGCGCCGCGGCGCCTTCCCAGTCGCGCACACGCTGACGGGTCGGGAGGCGGCGCTGCACGAAGGACCAGATACCCTCGGGCGCGTACTTCAGCACCACGACGAGCACGATGCCGAAGACGATGGTCTCGAAGTTGCCGCTCGTGCCGATCAGGCGCGGCAGCAACACCTGCAGCTCGTCCTCGACGATGCGCACGACGCCCGAGCCGGCGAAGGCCCCCCAGACATGGCCGATGCCGCCGAGCACCGCGATGAACAGGTACTCGATGCCCTTGATGATGCTGAAGGGCGAAGGGCTGACGCTGCGCTGGAAGTAGGCGAAGAGCCAGCCCGAGATCGCCGCCAGCACCGCGGCGAGCACGAAGACGACCAGCTTGTAGCGCAGCGTCGAGATGCCCATCGCCTCGGCCATCGTCGCGCCGCTGCGCAGCGAACGGATCGCGCGCCCGGGACGCGAATCGAGCAGATGGATCGCGGCGAGTGCGGCCAGCAGCGTGATCACCCAGACGAGCGGGTGCAGGCTGCGGCCGCTGCCGAGGTCGATGCCCAGGAGCGAGAGCGTCGGGATGCCGAGGATGCCGTCGTACTTGCCCAGGCCCTCGACGTTGGCCATCGTGTAGTTCAGCGCGAGACCCCAGGCCAGCGTGGCCAGCGGCAGATAGTGCCCCGACATGCGCAGCGTGATGATCCCGAGCACCAGCGCGGCGAAGACGGCCAGGCCGACGCCGGCCGCCAGCGTGAGCAGCGGGGGCATGCCCATGCGCGTGCTCAGATAGGCGGCGGTGTAGGCGCCGATGCCGACGAAGGCCGCCTGGCCGAAGGAAATCAGTCCGGCGACGCCGGTGAGCAGCACGAGACCCAGGGCCACCAGGGCGTAGAGCGCGATGTAGATGCTCTGCGTGATCCAGAAGTCGGGCACCGGAAGCAGGGGCAGCAGGAGCATCACCGCCGCGAAGGCGGGAAAGACGAACTTCGTCACTTCAATGCTCCTCGTCGCCGGGGTCGCGCAGCGAGCGCCACAGCAGCACCGGCAGGATCGCCGAGAACACGATCACCTCCTTGTAGGCGCTGGCCCAGAAGGCGCCGAAGCTCTCGAGCAGGCCCACGCCCAGCGCCCCGACGAGCGCCAGCGGATAGCTCGCGAGCCCGCCGACGACCGCGGCGACGAAGCCCTTGAGGCCGATGAGGAAGCCGCTGTCGTAGAAGATCGTCGTCGTCGGCCCGATCAGCAGGCCCGAGAGCGCGCCGATGAAGGCGGCCATCGTGAACGACAGGCGCCCCGCGCTCGTCGTCGGGATGCCCATCAGCCGCGCGCCGAGGCGGTTGACCGCGGTCGCGCGCAGCGCCTTGCCCGAGAGCGTGCGCTCGAAGTAGAGC
This sequence comes from Burkholderiales bacterium, assembly GCA_026932425.1. Classification (GTDB taxonomy): domain Bacteria; phylum Pseudomonadota; class Gammaproteobacteria; order Burkholderiales; family Burkholderiaceae_C; genus Rubrivivax. The sequence goes on along the minus strand of JAIXKN010000007.1, from coordinate 14,364 downwards.
CAGAGCGCCACGATCAGGACGATGCTGGCGACGACGATGATCAGGGCCTGGCCCGAGATCGCCACGCCGCCGAGGTTCATGCGCGCATCCCAGAAGCTCGGGTTGCGAAAGCCCTCGGCGCCGAAGAAGTAGAGGCCCAGGCCCACCAGCGCGAAGTGCACGCCGACCGAGACGATCAGCAGCACGAGCACGCTCGCGTCGGCCAGGCGCTCATAGGCCAGGCGGTAGATCAAGGGCCCGAATGCGGTCACGAGCGCGACCGTCAGCACCGCCTGCGCGGCCGTTGACCAGCCGCGCGGCGCGGCCCAGATCGCCAGCAGCGAGACCGCAACGGGCCAGGCCAGGGTGCGCGCGGCCGCTGCCAGCAAGCGCGCCGGCGCCTGGTGCTGGCGCAGGCCGTGCCAGAGCTCGGCCAGCGCGACGGCCGCCGCGAGCACGAGCAGGAACCAGACCGTGCCCGGCACCTGCCCGGTCTGCAGCAGCGCCAGCGTCAGCGCCGCGAAGGCGACGAACTCGCCCTGCGGGATGAAGATCACTCGGGTGACGGCGAACAGCAGCACCGTGGCCAGCGCCAGCAGCGCGTAGATCGCGCCGTTGGTCAGGCCGTCGACGGCGAGGAAGCCGACGATCGTCGCATCCATGGGTTTTCCTGAGGGAAGCGCAGGCCGCGACGGCCAGCCCTCCGGCGTTGTGGGGCAGGGAGAACCACAGAGGCGCGGTGCGCGCAGCGCACGCACCGCGCCGCGGGCTCACTTCTCGACGATGAACTTGCCGTTCTCGACCTTGAGCATCACCCCGGTCTCGTTCGTGTAGCCGCCGTGGTCCTCGGCGGTCCAGTTCATCACGCCGTGCGCGACCACGGTGCGGCCCATGGACTCGATCGCGTCGCGCAGCGCGCTGCGGAACTCGACCGTTCCGGGCTTGGCCTTCTTCAGCGCCACCGGCAGCGTCTTCTCGAGCACCAGGCGCGCGTCGTAGGCGTGGCCGGCGAACTGGTTGCGCGTGCCAGGGCCGTAGGCCTTCTCGAAGGTCGTGACGAAGTCGGTCGCAGCGGCCTTGGAAGGATGGTTGTCCGGGAGCTGCTCGGCCATCACCGCCGGGCCCGAGACGAGGAAGCTGCCCTCGACGTCCTTGCCGCCGATGCGCACGAGGTCGGGTGTGGCCGCGCCGTGCGTCTGGTAGATCTTGCCCTTGTAGCCGCGCTCGATCAGCGCCTTGTGCGGCATCGCGGCCGCCGAGCCCGAAGCGGCGATGAGGATCGCATCGGGGTTGGCCGCCACCAGCTTGAGCGCCTGCGGCGTGGCGCTGGCGTCGTTGCGCGCGAAGCGCTCGGAGATCGTGACCTTGAGCCCTTCCTTCTCGGCCAGCGCGCTGAAGTCCTTGAGCCAGAGTTCGCCGTAGCCGTCGGTGTAGCCGAAGAAGCCGACGGTCTTGACGCCGTGCTTCTTCATGTGCTGCACGAGCGGATAGGACATCACCGCGAAGCTCTGCGGCAGGCGGAAGACCCAGTGCACCTGGTCGGCGGGCACACCGACGGGAGCCAGCGTGATCTGCGTCGTCTTGTTCTCGGCGGCGATCGGCGCGATCGCCGCGGTCGTCGGCGTCACCGAGCTGCCGATGATCACGTCGACCTTGTCCTCGGTGACGAAGCGACGGGCGTTGACGACGGCCTTGCCGGGGTCGGTCGCATCGTCGAGCACGATCAGGTTGATCTTCTCGCCGGCGATCGTCTTCGGCCAGAGCTTGAACATGTTGCCCTCGGGGATGCCCAGGCCCGAGCCCGCGCCGGTCAGCGAGATCGAGACGCCGACGTTGACGTCGGCCAGCGCCGGCGCTGCCAGCAGCAGGGCGGCCGCGGCGGCGACCAGGTTCTTCAGGCTCTTGTTCGAGGCAGTCTTCATCGCGCAGTCTCCGGGGTTGTGGATGGGCATGGGGGAAATGGTGGGGGACAGGGGGATGGAAAGGCGCACGGCCGGGGGCGCGCGCATGCTCAGGTGCCGCCCGCCTCGGCGCCCTGGGGCTGGATCAGGTGGGGGTCCGAGCCGGGGCCCTCGTACATCGCGACGACGAGCGGTGCACGGTGCGTCAGCACGGCGCGCTGGTTGATCGAGCCCTTGTCGGTGACCTCGCCCTTGTCGATCGACGGCGGTTCGGCCAGCACGTGCATGCGCGCCACGCGCGAGGCGCTGCCGGTGGCCTCGCGCCAGAGGCGGTCGGCCATGTCCTGGAAAAAGGCGCGCGCCTTGTCGCTCTGCAGCACCTCGGGCAGTGGCGTGTCGGCGCTTGCGCCGACCAGGCGCCGCAACTCGTCGGGGCGCGGGATCACGAGCGCCCCGACCTCGTTGCGGTTCAGGCCCGTGATCACCGCGTCCTGCACGCAGGGGTTGCCGGCGGCGATGATGCGCGCGCGCAGCGGGCCGACGCTCACGAAGGTGCCGCTGGCGAGCTTGAAGTCCTCGGCGGTGCGCCCGTCGAAGAGCAGGCCGCGCTGCGGATCCTCGGGGTCGACCCAGCGCACCGCGTCGCCGGTGCGGTAGAAGCCTTCCTCGTCGAAGGCGGCGGCGGTGGCCTCGGGCAGTTGCCAGTAGCCGGGCATGACGTTGGGGCCGCGGAAGCGGATCTCGGTCTTGCCGCTCTCCTCGTCGTGAACGAGCTTGACCTCGACGCCCGGATTGGGCAGCCCGACGTGCCCGGCGGCCACCTCGGTGCCGACCGCGTAGGTGCAGCTGGGTGCCGTCTCGGTCATCCCCAGGCTCGTGATGATGCGCACGCGCTCGCCGACCGAAGCCTCGGCGTGCTCGTAGAGCTTGTCCAGCGCGGCCTGCCCGAGCGCGGCACCGGCATACATCATCGCCTTGCAGCGCGCGAAGAGCGTGTCGCGCAGCTTCGTGTCGGTGTCCATCGCGCTGGCGATCTCCTCCAGGCCCTTGGGCACGTTGAAGTAGATCGTCGGGCTGATCTCGCGCAGGTTGCGCAGCGTCTCGGCCATGCCCGCGGGTGTCGGCTTGCCGTCGTCCAGGTAGAGGGTGCCGCCGTTGTAGAGCACGATGCCGACGTTGTGGCTGCCGCCGAAGACGTGGTTCCATGGCAGCCAGTCGAGCAGCACCGGCGGCTCGTCGGCGAGGAAGGCCAGGCACTGGCGGATCATCTGCTGGTTCGAGCACAGCATCCGGTGCGTCGTGACCACGCCCTTGGGCTCGCGCGTCGACCCGGAAGTGAAGAGGAGCTTGACGACCGTGCTCGCGTCGACCTTGGCATGCGCCTCGGCCAACTCCGCGCGCGGGCGGGTCGCGAGCAGCTCGCCGAAGTGGCGCACGCTGCGGCCCTCCAGCTCGCCCGCTGTCAGGATCACCGGCACGTCGGCCGGTACCGTGGCCGCGATCGCCGGGCCGTACTCGGAACCGCTGGCGAAGACGAGGCCGGGCCGGGTGATCGAGAGGATGTGGCGCAGCTTGCCGAAGTCCTTCGAGATCAGCGAATACGCGGTCGAGACCGGGATGTAAGGGACGCCGGCCCACATTGCGCCCAGCGCCAGCGTCAGGTGCTCGACGTCGTTGCCCGAGAGGATTGCCAGCGGCCGCTCGCGCGACAGGCCCGCGTCCAGCAGCGCCTGCCCGACCGCCTGCGCCTGCTGCAGCATCTGCGCGTAGCTGACATGGCGCCAGTCGCCGCCGTTGTCGCGCCGGGCGACGAAGCTGCGATCGGGTGTCCCGGCGGCCCACTGCTCGAGGCAGTCCGTCATCCGCTCCGGGTACCAGCGCAGCGCCTCGGTCGAACGCAGCACCGTGCTGCCGTCGGCGCGGACCTGGATGTCGGCCTCGATGCAGCCCCCGACGTGGGCCTCGCGATAGCGTGCCATGCTCATTGCCCCTTGTCCGCCTTCACGACCTTGCCCGCGCGGCCCTCGAGGAAGGCGCGCAGCCGGCGCTGCGCCTCGGGCGTGCTCTCGGCCACCGCGGCCATCAGCGACTCGGTGAACTGCCCCTGGCTCTGCGCCTGCTCGGCAATCCGCGGCAGCGCGTGCATCACGGCGAAGTTGCTCATCGGCGCGTTCTGCGCGATGCGCTGCGCCAGCTCCATCGCCTTGGCCAGCGCCTGGCCCTCGTCCACGAGGTACTGTGAGAGGCCGACGGCCAAGCCTTCCTCGGCATCGTAGACCCGGCCGGTCATCATCAGGTCGGTCATGCGCGCCACGCCCATCAGGCGCGGGATGCGACCGGACCCGCCGCCGCCGACGAAGATGCCGCGCTGCCCCTCGGGCAGGCCGTAGTAGGCGCTGCGGTCGGCCACGCGGATGTGGGCCGCGGCGGCCAGCTCGAGCCCGCCGCCGACGACGGCGCCGTGCAGAGCGGCGACCACCGGGACGCGGCCGAACTGGATCGCGTCGAAGGCCGCGTGCCACATGTGCGAGTGCAGCACCGCGCTCTGGATGTCGCGCTCGACAAGTTCCGAGAGGTCCAGGCCGGAGCAGAAGTGCTCGCCCTCGCCGCTGATGACGGCGGCGCGGCAATCATCGGGCAGGCGCGTGAAGCAGTCGTGGAGCTGCAGGATCAGCGGATCGGAGAGCGCGTTGCGCTTGGCCGGACGGTTCAGGCGGACATGCACGATCGCACCTTCCTGCCGGACGTCGAGCATGGCGGGCGCTGCGGCGCCGGTGTGGGATCTGGAAGGGGGCTTCTTCATGCGGTTCTCGATTCGACAGCGCGCAAAGATAGTTCAATTGTTGAACTAGAAAATTAGAAAAAACCCGTATAAGCCTCGGTTGTTGCAGAGCAGCACAATCCGGAACCGCTCACCCGAACTGGTTCAACCCGAGAAGAGAAGTTGTGATGAATGCCGAAGAACTGATCGCCATCGACGTGCACACGCACGCCGAAGTCTCGTGCTGGAACCCGTTCGACAACTACGGCGAGGAGTACGACCGCGCCGCCGACCGCTACTTCGGCAGCGACCGGCGGCCGACGATCGACGAGACGGTGGCCTACTACCGGCAGCGCCGCATCGGCCTGGTGATGTTCACCGTCGACAGCGAGGCGCAGCTCGGGAGGCGGCGCATCCCCAACGAGGAGATCTGCGAGGCGGCGCGCAAGAACAGCGACATGATGATCGCCTTCGCCTCGATCGACCCGCACAAGGGGCGCATGGGCGCGCGCGAGGCGCGCCGGCTGGTCGAGGAGGAGGGCGTGCGCGGCTTCAAGTTCCACCCGACGGTGCAGGGCTTCCTGCCCTACGACCGGATGGCCTGGCCGATCTACGAGGTGATCGCCGAGCACAAGCTGCCGGCGATCTTCCACTCGGGGCACTCGGGCATCGGCTCGGGCATGCGCTGCGGCGGCGGCCTGCGGCTGCAGAACAGCAACCCGATGCTGCTCGAGGACGTGGCGATCGACTTCCCCGACATCCAGATCGTCGTCGCGCACCCGAGCTGGCCCTGGCAGGACGAGGCGCTGAGCCTGGCACTGCACAAGCCCAACGTCTGGATCGATCTCTCGGGCTGGAGCCCGAAGTACTTCCCGCCGCAGCTCGTGCAGTACGCGAACACGCTGCTGAAGGACCGCATGCTCTTCGGCAGCGACTACCCGCTGATCACGCCCGAACGCTGGATGCAGGACTTCGAGGAGGCCGGCTTCAAGGACAAGGTCAAACCCCTGATCTTGAAGGAGAACGCCAAGCGCCTGCTGGGCCTCGGTTGAGCCGCTGAGGCAGACTCCGGGACCAGACCCGGAGGCAAGCCGAGATGATCGCCAAGACCAGCCGCAGGCCCGAACGCACTGCGGCACCGGACGCCCGCGCGCAGGCCGCGGCGAAGAATCGCCCGCTCGTCGAGGACATCCGGCTGCTGGGCCGCATCCTCGGCGAGGTCATCCTCGAGCAGGAGGGGCGCGCGGCCTATCAGCTCGTGGAGCGGGTGCGCCAGCTCGCGGTTGCCTACCGGCTCAAGAGCGACGCGGGCGCCGGGCGCGAGCTCGGCCGGCTGCTGAAGAGCCTCTCGGCCGACCAGACGGTCAGCGTGATCCGCGCCTTCAGCTATTTCTCGCACCTGGCCAACATCGCCGAGGACCGCCACCATGTGCGCCGGCGCCTGTACCACGAGCGGCTCGGGCACCGGCAGCGCGGGTCGCTGGCGTACAGCCTGGACAAGCTGCGCAAGGCCGGTTTGGGGCCGGATGCGATCGCGCAGGCGCTGCAGCACGCCGTCGTCTCGCCGGTGCTGACGGCGCACCCGACCGAGGTGCAGCGCAAGAGCATCCTCGACGCCGAACGGGCGATCGCCGGTTTCGTTGCCGCACGCGACGCCCTTCACACCGAGGCCGAGCTGCGTGCCAACGAGGATTCGATCCGCGCCCGCGTCACGCAGCTGTGGCAGACGCGCATGCTGCGCACCGCGCGGCTGACGGTCGCCGACGAGATCGAGAACGCGCTCAGCTATTACCCGATCACCTTCCTGACGCAGATCCCGCGCCTGTATCGCGAGCTCGAGGAGGCCCTCGGCGGCGCGCCGTTGCCGGGCTTCCTGCGCATGGGACACTGGATCGGCGGCGACCGCGACGGCAACCCCAACGTCGGCGCCGAGACGCTGCGCCTGGCGCTGCGGCGGCAGGCCGAGGTCGTCCTTGGCCACTACCTGGGCGAAGTGCACCAGCTCGGCGCCGAGCTCTCGATCTCGGCGATGCTGGCGCCCCCGAGCGCCGAACTGCTGGCACTGGCCGATGCCTCGCACGACGCGAGCGAACACCGCCAGGACGAACCGTACCGGCGGGCGCTGATCGGCATGTACGCGCGGCTCGCGGCCACGCTGCACGCGCTCGCGGGCACCGAGGCGCTGCGTCACGCCGTCGGCTCGCAGCAGCCCTATCCGGACCCGCAGGCCTTCGCCGCCGACCTGAAGGTGATCGAGGAGTCGCTGCGCGCCGGCCACGCCGCGAGCCTGGTGGCGCCGCGGCTGGCGCCGCTGCAGCGCGCGGTGCAGGTGTTCGGCTTTCACCTTGCCACCGTCGACCTGCGGCAGAGCTCGGACAAGCACGAGGCCGTGCTCGCCGAGCTGCTGCGCGTCGCGCGCATCGAGCCCGACTATGCGGCGCTCGACGAAGCCGCGCGGCGGACGCTGCTGCTGCGCCTGCTCGACGACGCGCGCGGGCTCAGGGTTCGCGATGCCGAGTATTCGGCACTGGCGCAGGGCGAGCTCGCGGTCTTCGAGGCCGCGGCCGAGATGCGCCGCCGCTACGGGCCGATGGCGCTGTGCCACTACGTGATCAGCCACACCGAGGAGGTCAGCGACCTGCTCGAGGTGCTGCTGCTGCAGAAGGAGTGCGGGCTGCTGCACGGCACGCTGGACGCGCAGGCGAGCGCCGGGCTGATGGTCGTGCCGCTGTTCGAGATGATCGGCGACCTGCGCCGGGCGGCGGGGATCATGCGCGAGTACTTCGCGCTTCCTGGGGTGCTGCCGATGCTGCTGCGCAGCGGCGGCGGGCAGGAGGTGATGCTCGGCTACAGCGACAGCAACAAGGACGGCGGCGTCTTCACGAGCAACTGGGAGCTCTACCGGGCCGAGACGGCGCTGGTCGAGCTGTGCGCGCCGCTGCTGCGCGAGCACGGCCTGCGGCTGCGCCTCTTCCACGGCCGCGGCGGCACGGTGGGCCGCGGCGGCGGGCCGAGCTACCAGGCGATCCTCGCGCAGCCCCCGGGAACGGTGAACGGGCAGATCCGGCTGACCGAGCAGGGCGAGGTCATCGCCTCCAAGTACGCCAACCCCGAAATCGGCCTGCGCAACCTGCAGACGCTGGTCGCGGCCACCCTCGAGGCGACGCTGCTGCGCCCGACGCGGCCAGCGCCCAAGGCTTTCCTCGACGCCGCCGAGGCGATCAGCCAGGCCGGCTTTGCCGCTTACCGCAAGCTCGTCTACGAGACGCCGGGCTTCGTCGACTACTTCTTCGCTGCCACGCCGATCCGCGAGATCGCCGAACTCAACATCGGGTCGCGGCCGGCCTCGCGCAAGGCAGCGCCCGGCGCCAAGGGCGCGATCGAGGACCTGCGCGCGATCCCCTGGGGTTTTTCGTGGGGGCAGTGCCGCGTCGCGCTGCCGGGCTGGTGCGGTTTCGGTTCGGCCATCGAATCCTTCCTCGGGCAAGGGGAGGGCCGCGCCGAACGCCTGGCGCTGCTGCAGCGCATGCACCGGCAGTGGCCGTTCTTCGGCGCGCTGCTCTCGAACCTCGACATGGTGCTCGCCAAGACGGACCTCGGCATCGCCGAGCGCTACGCCGAATTGGTCGAGGACCGGCGCAGCGCGCGGCGCATCTTCGGGCTGATCCGCGCCGAGTGGCAGCGCGCCAACGACGCGCTGACGCTGATCACCGGCGAGGGGCAGCGGCTGCAGTCCAACGCCGCGCTCGCGCGCTCGATCGAGCACCGCTTCCCCTACCTCGATCCGCTGAACCACCTGCAGGTCGAGCTGATGCGCCGGCATCGCCAACTGGGCCCGGAGGCGAAGGACGCGGCGGCGCCGCGCGTGCGCCGCGGCATCCATCTTTCGATCAACGGCATCGCCGCCGGGCTGCGCAATACCGGTTGAGGTGTCAGGCTGGCGGGTCCGGCTCGTGATCCGATGCCGGGGCTGCCGACGCGGGTTCTCGGCGACCGCCGGCGGGCCAGCGCTTAGGATTGCGGCTGCGGCCCGGCGGGAGCCCCTGTCGTTGCACGCATGGACAACCGGGCCGCGCCATCGCGCGAGCCCATCGATGGATTCATGAATCAACCTTCCTCGTCGATCGCCTCCTCCGGCACGGCAGCGTCCGATCCCGACGCTCCTCAGGGCTGGCCGCTGCTGCGCCTGGGCTTCCGGCCCTTCTACCTCGGCACCGCGCTGCTGGCCTTCGTGACGATTCCGGTCTGGGTTGCGGCCTTCCTCGGCCAGCTCCCACTGGCGCTGAGCTTCCCGCCGCTGCTCTGGCACGGCCACGAGATGCTCTTCGGCTTTGCCGCGGGCGTGATCGCCGGCTTCCTGCTCACGGCGGTGCGTGCCTGGACCGGCTTGCCGACACCGCGCGGGCCGCTGCTGGGCGTGCTGGCGCTGCTGTGGCTGCTGGCCCGGCTGGCGGCGGTGCTCGCGCCTTACGCGATCTTTGCCGTCGTCGACATGCTGCTGCTGCCGGCGGTCGCGGTGATCCTGCTGCGGGTGCTCCGCCAGGCCGGGAACAAGCGCAACATCCCGCTGATCTCGATCATGCTCGGCATGGCGCTGGTCAACGCCGTCTTCCACCTCGCGGTCCTCGACCTCGTCCCGGTGCCGGCGATGTCGGCGCTGCACGCGCAGCTGGCGCTGGTGCTGATGGTGATCTGCGTGATGACCGGACGCGTCGTTCCGCTCTTCACGCGCAACGTCACGCCCGGCTTGCCCCCGAACATGCCTCCGCGTCGATTCGAGCTGAACCTGCTTTCGCTCACCGCAGTCGCCTTTGCGCTGTGGGTCGTCGAGGCGCCGGCGCTGCTCGTCGCGGCGCTCAGCCTTGTCGCGGCGGTGCTGCACTTCATCCGCCTGTGGACCTGGCGCCCGATGGTGACGCTGACGCGGCCGATCCTGTGGATCCTGCACGCGGCTTATTTGTGGATCCCGATCGGCTTCCTGCTGCTCGCGGCGTCGCAGATGGGCTGGATCATGCCCTCGCTCGCCGTTCACGCCTTCGCCGTCGGCACGATCGGCGGCCTCGTGATCGGCATGATCACGCGCACGGCGCGCGGGCACACCGGCCGCCCGCTGAAGGCATCGACCGCCGAGGCGATCGCGTATCTGCTGGTGATGCTCGCGGCCGTCGTGCGCGTGCTGGTTCCCGTGATCCAGCCAGACTGGTACGCGCGTTCGCTCGACGTCGCCGGCGGCCTGTGGGCGCTGGCCTTCGGCATCTATCTCTTCATGTACGGCCCCTGGCTCACCCGTACGCGCCTGGACGGCAAGGACGGCTGAGGCCCGGAGCCGCTTTCTCACTTTCCTTCAACCACGAGAGGTATTTGGATGAGCACCCAGACCGAAACGCAGCTCGACGTGCGCGCGATCGAACCCAGCCAGCGCCACACGCAGATCTTCGGCCAGCTGGACGCCCTGCGCGAAGGCCAGGCGCTGCAGATCGTCAACGACCACGACCCGAAGCCCTTGCGCTACCAGCTCGACGCTCGCAGCCCCGGCCAGTTCCAGTGGACCTACCTGCAGTCCGGCCCTGCCGAGTGGCGCGTGCGCATCAGCAAGCTCAGCGCCCAGGCACGCGCGCACATCGAGGACGGATGCTGCTCGGGCGGCGCCTGCAGCGGCTGAACACGTCGACGTCTGTCATCGCGGCGTGGAAGCGGGCCCTCGGGCCCGCTTATTTTTTTGGTGGCAGGCAGCATGCCCGCGGTCCGCGGCGGGTGCTCGCGCGCTATGGCAGGATGCCTCTTGTCCGAGAGGAGACCGAACGCAAGGAAGCGGTGAACGCATGCTGATCTTTGGCGAGCACGATGAACAGACCCTCGCGCAGTTGCGCGATGTCGCGAGCCGCGCGCGCCATGTGGCGCTGATGGCCGACGGGCATGTCGGCTTCGTGATGCCGATCGGCGGCGTGGCCGCGTATCGCGGCCAGGTCTCGGTCGTCGGTGTCGGTTTCGATATCGCCTGCGGCAACTGCGCGATCCGCACCGACCTGAAGGCGGCGGATTTCACGCCCCCGGCGTTGCGAGAACTGGCCGACGAGATCACGGCAACGATCAGCTTCGGGCTCGGCCGCACGAACAAGTCGGCGGACGCGCCGGTCGACCATCCGCTCTTCGAGTCGCCGTCCTGGGACGCGCTGCCCGACGATGCGCGCGAACCCCTGCGCGAGATCGCGCGCGCGCAGCTCGGCACGGTGGGCAGCGGCAATCACTACGTCGACGTCTTCGCCGACACCGCCGACGACCACATCTGGGTGGGCGTGCATTTCGGCAGCCGGCAGTTCGGGCACGCCGTGGCCTCGGGTTTCATGGCCCTCGGTCAGGGGCAGCCCTGGGGTGTGCGCGTGCCCGAGAAGGAAGTGCTGCTGGACCTGGAATCTGCGCTCGGGCAGCGCTACTGGGCGGCGATGGAACTCGCCGGTCGCTACGCGTACGCCGGGCGCGAGTACGTCGCGCACAAGGTCGTCGAGATTCTCGGCGGTCGCAAGCTCGACCTCGTGCACAACCACCACAACTTCGCCTGGGAGGAATCTCACTTCGGCGAGGACCTGATCGTCGTGCGCAAGGGCGCGACACCGGCGTTCCCCGGTCAGCGCGGCTTCATCGGCGGCTCGATGGGCGACGATGCGGTGATCGTCGCCGGCTACGAAGC
>JAIXKN010000007.1:0-3025 GCA_026932425.1 Burkholderiales bacterium | reverse complement strand
GCTTCATCGGCGGCTCGATGGGCGACGATGCGGTGATCGTCGCCGGCTACGAAGCCGCCGAATCCGTCGACGCCGACCCGATCCGCAGCCTGCAGGAGCTGGCGATGTTCAGCACCGTCCACGGCGCCGGCCGCGTGATGAGTCGTACCGCGGCCAAGGGATCACGCGGCCGCGGCCGCCGCACGCGCGGCGCGATCTCGCGGCAGATGATGGACGACTGGACCAACGCCCGCGGCGTGATCGTGCGCGGCGGCGACGTCGACGAGAGCCCGCACGTCTACCGCCGCCTGGATGCCGTGCTGCGCGACCAGCGCGGCACCATCGTCGTCCAGCACACGCTGCGCCCGCTGATCGTCGTCATGGCCGGGCCGGATGTCGTCGATCCGTTCAAGGACTGATGGCGGTGGCGCGAGGCATCTGCCGCGCGTTGCGAAGCGTGTCAGACCGGTTCCACTGACAGCTTTGACTGACGACCCGCCTCCCAGGTCTCGAAAACGGTTAAGGCCCTGGCAGCTCGCGCCGCCAAGGCCTTGATTTTGCTTGCTTTTCTTTGGCTCCCCGACCTGGGCTCGAACCAGGGACCTACGGATTAACAGTCCGGCGCTCTACCGACTGAGCTATCGGGGAATAGCCGCTCAGTATAGCAGTTGCGCCGGTTCTTCGAGGGTTGTCAGAGAGAAATTTGTGCGCTCAGCGACCAGGCGCGCGGCGCCAGGGGATAGAGGTAGGCGTGGCCGAACTGGTAGGGGGACTCCTTCCAGGCGCGGCGGTTGGCGGCGTTCTCGACACCCAGCCGCCAGACGACGCTGCCCTTGGCCAGCGCCTGCCGGTAGCGCAGCGCGAGGTCCACTTTCGTCCAGCCCGGGGTGTGGATGCTGTTGTCGGGCAGCACCATGCGCTGGCCTTCGTGGGTGACGAAGCCCAGCAGCGCCAGGCCTGGCACCGCGGCGACGTTGTACGCGGCCTGCAGCTTGAGGCTGCGCTCGGGGACGTTGGTCGGCTGCTGGCCGTTGAGCCCGGGCTGCTTCGAGCCTCGCCGTCGCGCTTGCATCAAGAGTGCGCTGCCGCGCAGGCTCCAGGCACCGCGACGCCACTCGGCTTCGGCCTCGAGGCCGCGATGTCGTGAGATGCCATCGGCTTGCCGCATGCAGCTCAGCGCCAGGTCGCAGGCACCGAGGTCTGCCCATTCGGGGCGGCGCAGGTCGAAGAGCGCGGCGCTCCAGTCCAGTGCGTCGCCACGCTGCTTGATTCCGAGTTCGGTGCCGCGGCTGCGCAGCGCCGGCAGCGCCTGCCCGGCGTTGCGGTAGAGATCGAGGTTCGGCGTGACCGTGCTCTCGATGCCTTCGCCCCAGCTCGCATAGGCGAGCGTCTGCGGGCTCAGGGCATAGGTGGCAGCGGCCCAGGGCGTGGTGAAGAACTGCGTGTAGGCGGTCGGGTTCGAACCGTCGGTGCGCACGCTGCGCCGGTCGAGGCGGGTGTGACGAACGCCGAGCCAGAGGCCGAGCTTCTGTGTCAGCGCGAGCTGGTCCTGCAGGCTCAGCTCGGTGCTGCGCTGGGCGCGGTCGGTGTTCTCGTCATTGAGGCTCGGGTCGCCGGGCAGCATCACGCTGCCGTCGATGCGGCCGACCCCCACCCAGTTGTAGGCGAGGCGGTTGAAGCGCGCGCGGTGCCGCGTGTGCAGGACACCCATGCCCAGCTTGTGCTCGATGCCGGCAAGTCGCAGCCGCCCCTGCAGCGAGAGGCTCAGCGCATCGGTCGTGCGCCGCTCGCCGTCGCTGCGGAAGTCGTAGAGGTCGAAGCTGCCGTCGCTGCAGTAGCGGGTGTAGTCGTTCTCGGCGCTGCAGCCGAAGGGGAAGGCGATGCGGTCGTCGCTGTCCAGGCGCTGGCGCATCGCGTGCGCAACGAACTGCCAGTCCTGCGGCAGCGTCTGCGTCAGCCGCAGCGAGCCGACGCGTCCCTGCATCACCATCGGCAGCTGCCAGGACTGGTTGTTGAGATTGGTCCGGGGATCGATGTCGCGGGCGTCGGGCAGCCGCGGCCCGAGCAGACTGAAGCCCGGGGTGCTGGGCTCGCTCTGCAGGCTGTACTCGAGCTCGGCCTCGAGCAGCGTGCCCTCGATCGGCTCGGCATCGACCGCGAGCGCGAGCAGGCGCCGATGGCCGCGGTTGTCGTCGATCTGCGGACGCAGGTGCGCGTACTCGGCGTTGACCCGCCAGCCGAAGCGGGCGTCGCCGTCGCCGATGTCGAACGCCGCGGTGCGCGTGTCTTTCTCCTGCCACGACAGGCTCGCGTGCCGCAGGTGCCCGGCCGGGCGCTTGACGCTGAGGTTGAGCAGGCCGCCCGGCGCGCTCGTACCGGCCTGCAGGCCGGTCGTGCCCTTGAGCAGTTCGATCGACCGCTTGTTGGCCAGCGGCGTCGCGGTCTCGGCGTTGATCGGCAGGCCGTCGCGGCGGATGTTGAACTGCGGGTCGAGCGTGAAGCCGCGCACGGCCATCAGTCCCCAGTAGCCGGGGGCGTTGTAGGCGTCGGTCGCGCCCGCGTCCAGCCGCGTGAGGTCGCCCAGGCCGCTGATGCCCGCGTCGACCAGTTGCACGGTGGTGATCACGGTGGCGGAGAAGGGCGCGCGCGCCAAGGACACGTCGCCGAAGCCGGCCAGCGACGAGCTGTTGCCGCCACTGCGCCCGGTGATCGTGATCGTCTGCAGCGCGGGCCCGCTGTCGGCGGCTGCAAGCACCGCCGCGCCCGGCGCATCCGGCGCTTCATCGCCCGATGCCGGCTGCTGCGCCAGTGTGGTCATCGGCAGCGCGCAGGTCAGGCACAGCAAGGCGGCGTGCGCAGCGGGTGAGAGTCGGCGTGCAGGACGGCAGCGCCGACGAGAACATGGAATCGATGCCATCGCAAGACTTCCCGGTCGATGGCAGGTGGGCAACTCGAACGGGAGGGCGATGAACGATGACGCGGCGCCCGGTACCGGCTGCTTCCCTGCGCGAGGATTACCTCAATCAGGTTCAAAGGGACTTTCTCA
>JAIXKN010000055.1 GCA_026932425.1 Burkholderiales bacterium | reverse complement strand
ACTTCGATTTCACGCCGGAACAGCTCTCGCTGCGCGAAGCCGTCGCGCGCTGGGTCGAGAAGGGTTTCCCCTTCGATCGCCGCCACGCGATCGCGCGCGCCGGCGGCGCCACGCGCGCCGTCTACACCGAACTGGCCGGCCTCGGGCTCACCGGCCTCGCGGTCCCCGAAGCGCAGGGCGGCATGGGCTTTGGCGCGGTCGAGGCGATGGTGGTGATGGAGGAGCTCGGCCGCGGCCTCGTCAACGCACCCTACGCGCAGGGCGCGCTGATCACGCCGGCACTGCTCGCGGCCGCTCCACCCGAGCTGCAGCAAGCCTGGCTGCCGCGCGTGGCCGACGGTTCGGCCCTCGTCGTGCTCGCGCACCAGGAAGCGGCCGCGCGCTACCGGCTCGCGCAGGTGCAGACGCGCGCGCGGCAGGACGGCGGCGCCTGGAAGCTCACCGGCGCGAAGTCGGTCGTCCCCGCGGGCGACGAGGCCGACGCCTTCATCGTCCCGGCGCGCATTTCGGGCGACGAGGCCGAGGAAGCGGGCATCGGTCTTTTCCTCGTCGAAAAGACGGCAGCGAAGGTCCGAGGCTACCCGACGCAGGATGGCGCGCGCGCGGCCGAAGTCGTGCTGCAGGACAGCCCCGCGACGCTGATCGCGGCCGAGGGCTTCGAGGCGCTCGAAGCCGCGGTCGACGTCGGCATCGCCGCGCAATGCGCCGAAGCCGTCGGGCTGATGGACCAGCTCACCGCGATCACCGTCGACTACATGAACACGCGCAAGCAGTTCGGCGTGCCGATCGCCAGCTTCCAGGCGCTGCGCCACCGCATCGCGGACGTGAAGATGCAGCTCGAGCTCGGCCGCTCGATGAGCTACTTCGCGACGCTGACGCTTGCGCGCGAGCGCGAGGCGCGCCGCCGCGCGGTCAGCCAGGCGCGCGTGCAGCTCGGCCACTCGATGCGCTTCGTCGGCCAGCAGTGCGTGCAGCTGCACGGCGGCATCGGCGTCACCGACGAGTACCTGGGCAGCCACTACTTCAAGCGCCTGACGATGCTCGAGATGAGCTTCGGCGACACGCTGCATCACCTGGGCGAGGTCTCGGCGCGCATGCAGGACACGGCGGGTGTCTTCGCATGAGCATGCCGAGCTGCTCCCGGTTGCTCATCGTCAGGCGTTCAGCGCCAAAGCTCGTCCAGTGAACGCCCCCCACCCCGGCAGCCTGACCGACGTCGCCGGCCTCTCGGTCGGCCACCACACGCGCAGCGATCGTCCGACGGGCTGCAGCGTCGTCCTCTGCCCGCAGGGCGTGGTCTGCGGGGTCGACCAGCGCGGCGGCGCGCCGGGCACGCGCGAGACCGATCTGCTCAAGAGCGAGAACACCGTCGAGCGCGTGCACGCGGTGCTGCTCACCGGCGGCAGCGCCTTCGGGCTGGATGCGGCCGGCGGCGTGATGCGCTGGCTCGACGAGCACGGGCACGGCATCGCCGTCGGCCCCGCGCGCGTGCCGATCGTGCCGGCCGCGGTGCTCTTCGACCTCTGGGTCGGCGATGCGCGCATCCGCCCCGGAGCCGACGACGGCTACGCGGCCTGCATCGCTGCTTCCACCGCGGCGCCGGCACAGGGACGCGTCGGCGCCGGGGCGGGGGCAACCGTCGGCAAGCTCTTCGGCCCCGAACGCGCGATGAAGGGTGGCATCGGCAGCGCGTCGATCCGGCTCGGTGCCTTCACGGTTGCCGCGCTGGTGGCCGTGAACGCGGTCGGCGACGTGATCGGCGAGGACGGGCAGGTGCTGGCCGGGGCGCGCGGTGCGGACGGCCGCTCGCTCGTGCGGACCAGCGAGCGGCTGCTCGCCGGCGAGGGGCCGATGCAGATCATGTCGGGGATGGCGACGACGATCGGCGTCGTCGCCACCGACGCGCTGCTCTCCAAGGCGCAGGCGAACAAGCTCGCGGCGCTCGCGCACCACGGCCTCTCGCGCGCCATCGACCCGATCACCGTGCACGACGGCGACACGCTCTTTGCGCTGGCCACCGGCGGCACCGCGCGCAGCGGCGACCTGAGCGCCCTCGGTGCGATGGCCGCCGAAGCGGTGGCGCGCGCGATCCGCAATGCGGTGCGCGCGTCCTCGGCCGCAGCTTCGTCTACTTGAAGAGCATCAGGTTGCCCAGCGCAACCCCCTCCCGGCGCGGGTCCGCGCCGCCGTCGTAGACGTCATCCCCGCTGTCATCGGCGCGGCGGACGATGGTCGCGATGCCGCTGCTCTGCGCCGCGGTGTTGACCGTGTGACCCAGCGCCCGCAGGCCGCTGATCAGGGCGTCGTCGCTGCCGCCGTTGGCCAGGTTGACGTTCGGGTGCTCGCTGCCGACGTTCGTGTTGATGCTGTTGGCGGCGCCGAAGTCGATCATCGAAGTCGCCTGCTGCGCGTCCAGGCCCCAGTCGAGCACGCCGACGAGCGTCTTCGTGACGTACTGGATGATCGTCGCGCCGCCGGGCGAGCCGGTGGCCATCACGAAGTCGCCGCGCGAGCCGTCCGGCTTGCGGCGGAACACGAGCGTGGGCGCCATCGAACTGCGCGGGCGCTTGCCCGCGGCCACCCGGTTGGCCACGGGATTGCCCGCGGCGTCGACCGGTGCCGAGGAGAAGTCGGTCAGCTGGTTGTTGAGCAGGTAGCCGCCCCGCGTCATGTGGAAGGAACCGAAGGCGGACTCGACCGTCGTCGTCATCGAGACCACGTTGCCGTAGCGGTCGACGATCGTCACCTGCGTCGTTCCCCTCTCCGCGACCGGCGCGCCCACGCCGAGCGGCACCGGGCCCAGATCACCCGGCTGCGCCGTCCCCATGCTGGCCGTCGTGCTGATCAGCGAGGCACGCTGCTGCAAATAGGCCGGATCGAGCATCATCGCCGGGCTGCCGCCGGGCAGCGGCACGAAGTCGGCGTCCGCGACGTACTTGTCGCGGTCGGCGTAGGCCAGGCGCTCGGCCTCGGCGACCAGGTGCACGCCCATCGCGCTGGGCTTGCCGCCGTCGGCATCGAGCGCCGCCGGCTTGTGCGCCGCGAGGTCGAAGTGCTCGAGGATGCCCAGCGCCTGGGCGACCGCCAGCCCGCCCGAGGACGGCGGCGGCATGCCGCAGACGACGTAGGTGTTCCGGTAGCTGGTGCAGATCGCCTCGCGCTTCTTCGATCGATACGCAGCCAGGTCGGCGCGCGTCGTCACCCCGGGGGTGATGCCGCCGTTCGTGTCGGCGATCTCGTCGATGATGTCCTGCGAGAGCGTGCCGTCGTAGAAGGCGCCGACGCCCTGCGACGCCAGCGTCCTGAAGGTCGCGGCGAGCGCCGGGCTCTTCAGCTGCGTGCCCTCGGGCTTGGCGCTGCCGTCGGGCTGCAGGAAATACGCGCGCGCTTCGGGGTCGCGGGCAAGGCCGCTGGCCGAGGCCGCGATCGAACTCGACATGCGCGGACTGACGCGAAAACCCTCGTCGGCAATGCGGATCGCGGGCTCGAACAGCTCCTTCCAGGTCAGGCGCCCGGCGTCGCGGTACGCGGCGTCGAGCATGTGCAACACCCCGGGCGTGCCGATCGAGCGGCCCGAGGCCCTGGCGTTCGGCTTGGGCGTGCTGCGGTCGTCGTCGCTGACCCAGCGCAGGTAGTTCTCGGTCGCTGCGGCCGGCGCCGTCTCGCGGCCGTCGTAGGCGGTGACACTGCCGTCCTTCGCGCGATAGTGAAGCATGAACGCACCGCCACCGATGCCCGAGGACTGCGGCTCGACCAGGTTCAGCACCATCTGCACGGCCACCGCGGCGTCGACGGCCGAGCCGCCCTTGCGCAGCACCTCGCAGCCAGCCTTCGAAGCCAGCGGGTTCGCGGCCACGACCATGTAGCTCTTCGCGGTCGCGACACGCTTGCTCGCGAAGCCGGTCGGAATTTCCGGCGCGCCCTGCTCCCCGGGCGTGCCGGGGTCGTAGATCTCGCCGGTCGGTGTGGACTGAAGACAGGCGTTGTCCTCGATCGAGTCGCTGGTCCCGCAACCTGCGAGCGCGACGAGCGAGAGGCCCACGGCCACCGCACTGCCCTGCATGAAGATTCGTTTCACCTTGCCCTCCTCGCTGGATCGACCCTGGTGCGGGGCATGCTAGCGTGCCCTGTCCCGCAATGCCAGCAGGGGAGAATCCCCCGATGCGGCTTGCGCAGATCCTCTTCAGCCAGGGTTTCGGCACGCGGCGCGAGTGCGGCGCGCTGATCGCCTCCGGCCGAGTCCGCGTCGCGGGGCGCGTGATCGAAGATCCGGCTACCGAACTCGAGCCGGACGGACTGGTCTTCGAGGTCGAGGGGCAGAGCTGGCCGTTTCACGAGCGGGCCGTCGTGATGCTGCACAAGCCGGCGGGCTACGAGTGTTCGCAGCGCCCGCGGCACCACCCGAGCGTGATGAGCCTGCTGCCGGCGCCGCTGCGCACGCGCGGCGTGCAGCCGGTGGGCCGGCTCGACGCCGACACGACCGGCTTGCTGCTGCTCACCGACGACGGCGCGCTGCTGCACCGCCTCACCTCCCCGCGGCACCGCACGCCCAAGGTCTACGAGGTCAGCACGCGCCACCCGGTCACGGCGCAGCAGCTGGAGCGACTGCGGCAGGGCGTCGTCCTCGACGACGATCCGGCGCCGGTGCGCGCGGTGGAGGTCCAAGCCCGCGGACCGCGCGCGCTGCGCCTCGTGCTGACCGAGGGCCGCTACCACCAGGTCAAGCGCATGCTCGCCGCGGTC
This sequence comes from Burkholderiales bacterium, assembly GCA_026932425.1. Classification (GTDB taxonomy): domain Bacteria; phylum Pseudomonadota; class Gammaproteobacteria; order Burkholderiales; family Burkholderiaceae_C; genus Rubrivivax. Next base: position 41,538 of record JAIXKN010000055.1, on the reverse strand, counting down.
GGCAACCGTGTCGAGGCGCTGCACCGCAGCGCCTTCGCGTCGATCAGCCTGCCGCCGGAGCTGTCACCCGGCCAGTGGCGCTGGGTCGATCCCGGCGAGTTCGAGCGCCCACGATAATCGCCGCATGCAGGTGTACCGCGGCTTGCCCCGCTCCATATCGCTGGCCGAAGGCGGCTGCGCGCTCACCATCGGCAATTTCGACGGCGTGCATCGCGGCCATCAGGCGATGCTCGCGCTGCTGACCAACGAGGCCCGCAACCGCAGCCTGCGCAGCTGCGTGCTGACCTTCGAGCCGCACCCGCGCGACTACTTCGCCCGCCGCCAGGGTCGCCCGGAGAATGCACCGACGCGCATCGCGACGCTGCGCGACAAGCTCGACGAGCTCCAGCGCTGCGGCATCGACCGCGTCGTCGTCGCCCGCTTCGACGAACGCCTGGCCTCGCGCAGCGCGCAAGCCTTCATCGAGGACATGCTGGTCAAGGGACTGGGCGCGCGCTACGTGCTCGTCGGCGACGACTTCCAGTTCGGCGCGGGGCGCAGCGGCAACTACACGCTGCTCGACGAGGCCGGCACGCGCCTGGGCTTCGATGTCGCCCGCATGCTCAGCTACGAGGTGCACGGGATGCGGGTCTCGAGCTCCGCGGTGCGTGCCGCGCTGGGCGAAGGCAGGATGGCCGAGGCCGCGGCGCTGCTCGGCCGCCCCTACACGATCAGCGGCCACGCGATCCACGGTCGCAAGCTCGGGCGCGAACTGGGCTTTCGCACGCTCAACATCCGCTTCCCGCACGAGCGCCCGGCGGCGATGGGCATCTTCGTCGTTCGCGTGCACGGCCTCTCGACTTCACCGGTGCCCGGCGTCGCAAGCCTTGGCGTGCGACCCACGGTCGAGGACAGCAAGCGTGTGCTGCTCGAGGTCCATTGCCTGCACTGGCCGCGCAAGCTCGGGCCCGAGGGCGGCTATGGCCGCGTGCTGCGCGTCGAGCTCCTGCACAAGCTGCACGACGAGCGCCGCTACGAATCGCTGGACGCCCTGCGCGCGGGCATCGCACGCGACGTCGACGACGCGCGCAACTGGTGGCGGGCACATGCCTGAAGGCGAGCGTCAGACGAGAAGACCACGCCGATCGCCCGCGAACACGGAAACCCTTAGCCTCCCGTCATGCCTCTGATCCGTCACCGCTACGCGACGCCGCTCGGCGAGATGACCGCGCTCTTCTCCGACCAGGGCCTGTGCCTGCTCGAATTCAGCGAGGAGACGAAGGGGCTGGAGCGTGAGCTGCGGCAGGTCGAGGGCGCGCGCGGCGGCGCCGCGCAGGATGGCGAGAACGCGCGGACGCGGCAACTGGGCAAGGAGCTCGCCGAGTACTTCGCCGGCCGGCGCAAGGATTTCGACGTCGCGGTCGACCTCGTCGGGACGCCGTTCCAGCGCCAGGCCTGGCAGGCGCTGCTCGAGATTCCCTACGGCCAGACGCGCAGCTACGCGCAGCAGGCCGCGCGCATCGGGCATCCGACCGCAACGCGCGCGGTCGCCGCGGCCAACGGCCAGAACAAGATCAGCCTCGTCGTGCCCTGTCATCGCGTGATCGGCAGCGACGGCAGCCTGACCGGCTACGGCGGCGGGATCGCGCGCAAGCGCTGGCTGCTCGCGCTCGAACACGATGGCGCGCCGCCTCCGGTGCCGGCGTCCATGCCGACGTCCGCATCCTGAGCGCTGCGTACAGAGGAGTCCTCGCTGCGCCGAACGCGGAGCAAGGAGCCCTGGAACACGACGCGCGCACGGGGCCAAAGCGCGCGACGATCACACGAACCGGCCGGGGACGGGTATCGGCCTCAACTTCGAGAGGAAAGCGGGATGGAGCAGGTGTTGGCTGGACGCGAGGTCGTCGTCAGCGGGGGCACGGGAGCGCTCGGGAAGGTGGTCGTAGAGCGGCTGCTCGCCGCGGGTGCCACCTGTCATGTGCCGGCGCGCGAAGCGCAACCCGTGGAGGGCGGCAGCGAGCGTCTGCACATCGTCGGCGGCGTCGACCTCAGCGACGAGGCCGGCGTCGACCGCTTCTACGACGCGATTCCGCGGCTCTGGGCCTCGGTGCACCTGGCCGGTGGTTTCGCGATGGCCGGCGTCACCGAGACCACGCGCGCCGACTTCGTGCAGCAGCTGGAGATGAACACGCTCACGGCCTTCCTCTGCTGCCGCGCGGCGGTGCGCGGCATGCGCCGCGCCGGCCACGGCGGGCGCATCGTCAACGTCGCCGCGCGCCCGGGACTCGAGCCGCGCCGCGGCGCGGGGATGGCCGCCTACACCGCGAGCAAGGCGGCCGTGGCGGCGCTGACGATCGCGCTCGCCGAGGAGTTGAAGGGCGGCCACATCCTCGTCAACGCGATCGCGCCCTCGACGCTGGACACGCCGGCCAACCGCCGTGCGATGCCGGGCGCCGACGCCAGCCAGTGGCTCTCGCCGGCCGCGGCGGCCGAGACCATCCTGCACCTGATCTCGCCGGCGAACACCGAAGTCAGCGGCGCGGTGCTGCCGCTCTACGCGCGCGCCTGAATACGCGCCTGAATACGCGTCTGAATGCGAGCCTGAATGCGCGCGCGGGAGCACCCCGCGGCTCAGGCGTGGTGGTGACGGTGGTGGTGCGCCGCCAGCTCGCGTGAGCGCGCGCGGCGCTCGAGCCCGCCGCTCTCGATCCACTTGCGCGTGTCGTGGCGCGCACGCTCGATGAGCTGGCGCGAGGCCGAGAAGTCATAGGGCGAGACCGCCAGCGGGCACAGCGCCGGCGCCAGATGCACCTGGACGTTCTCCGGCACCGTGTCCAGCTCGTGCATCAGCTGCCAGGCGATCAGCAGCGTCACCGCGTGCAGCACCTTGGCGATCGCGTTGCGAGGTGCGCGCTCGAGCGCGCAGGCATAGCCGGTCGGCAGCACGACGATGCGGCTTGCGCCCAGCTCCACCGCCAGCCGCAGCGGCGTGTTGGCGGCGATGGCGCCGTCCATCAGGTCCTCGCCGTCGATGCGCACCGGCGGGAAGATGCCCGGGATCGCTGCGCTGGCCAGCACCGCTTCGACCGCCGGGCCGCTCGAGAGGCGCACGCCCAGGCCCTGCTGGTCGGTGGCCATCACGTGCAGCCCGATGCGCGCCTGCTCGAGCCGGCTGATCGCCAGGTGCGCTTCGAGCAGACCGCGCAGGTGGCTGGGGTCGATCAGATTCTCGCCGCCGCTCAGCATGCGCAGCGCGCTGCCGAGCGTGAACGGGAAGACGTCGCGTCGGCTGAGGCCCATCCACAGGCCTTCGAGCCGCTCGACGCACTCGAGGTTGGGCGACGCGGCGAAATAGGCCGCATTGATCGCGCCGACCGACGAGCCGACGACGAAGCCCGGTTGCACGCCCGCAAGCAGCAGCTCGTGCAGCATCCCGACCTGGACGGCGCCCAGGCTTCCCCCTCCCGCGAAGACGAAGGCCGTCTGCCCGGTCACCTCTGGAAGCCCGGTCTCGTCGGCCACCTTTGCGTCGGGATCGCTCGCCCGGGTTCAGGCCTGCGCCAGCAGGCGTGCCTGTTCGAGCGCCTGCACGTCGCGGCCGATCGTCGCCAGCGCGATCGTGCGCCCGCCCTTGACGTAGTGCACCGCGCAGTCGCGCGCGGCGATGCTGCCCTCGACGCGGATCTCGTCCCAGGCAAGCGCATGGCCCACGTAGCGGATCATCACGTCGTGATGCGCGCTCCAGAAGAAGGGCACGTCGCGGTAGGCCTCGCGCGCGCCGAGCATGTTGGCGGCCGCGACCTGCCCCTGTCGTTCGGCGACGACCCAGTGCTCGACGCGGATCGGCACACCGGCCTCGCCGCCCGGCCAGCTCGCGACGTCACCCGCGGCATAGATGTCCGGGTTCGAGCTCTGCAGCAACGCGTTGACGAGGATGCCGCGCTCGAGCTTCAGGCCGGCCGCTTCGGCCAGCGCCAGTCGCGGCCGCACGCCCACGCCGATCACGACCAGGTCGGCGTCGAGCTTCTCGCCGGTGGACAGCGTCACCGCGCCAGGCTCGATCGCCGCGATCGACGCGCCCATGTGGAAGACCTCGCCGTGCTGCTCGTGCAGCGCGCGCACGAAGTCCCCGAGCTCGGCACCGAGCACGCGCTCGAGCGGCCGTGCATCGAGCGAGACGATGTGCGTCTTGATGTTGCGCGCGGCAAGCGAGGCCGCCACCTCGAGCCCGATGAAGCCCGAGCCCAGCACCACGGCCGATCTGGCCTGCGCCGCGCGCGCGATGATCGCCCGGCTGTCGGCCAGCGAGCGCAGCGTGAACACCTGCGGCTGGTCGGCGCCCGGGATCGGCAGGCGCACCGGTTCGGCGCCGGTGGCGATCAGCAGCTTGTCCCAGCGGTGCGCAGCGCCATCGCCCGTGACGACCGTACGCGCGGCGGCGTCGATGCGATCGACCGTCGTCGACAGGCGCAGGTCGATGCGCTGCTCGGCGTAGAAATCGTCGCCGCGCAGCGGAATCCATTCCTCGGGCGCATTGCCGGCGAGGTAGTCCTTCGAGAGGTTCGGGCGGTCGCAGGGCGGGTCGGCTTCGCTGCTGAACATCGTCAGCTGGCCGGCCCAGCCACGGCGGCGCAGCATCTCGGCCGCGGCAAAACCCGCGGCGCCGCCGCCGACGATCACGATGCGCTCGGGCTCGCCGCTGCCGGCCTTGCGGCTGACCCGCGGCGCGGCGGCGCCCTGCTCGCGCACGAAGAAGCGATCGCCCTGCTTCTCGACCTTCCAGCACGGGATCGCATCGAAGGCCGGTGCGGCGACGGCCTCGCCGGTGCGCAGCGAGAAGCAGGCGTGGTGCCAGGGGCAGCGCACCGTTTCGCCTTCGAGTGTGCCCTGCTCCAGCGGGCCGCCGTAGTGCGTGCAGTTGGCGCCGACCGCCAGCACCTCGTCGCCGACGCGCGCCAGCAGCACCGCCTGCTCGCCGACATGGCCGCGCAGCATGCGCGCTGCGCCGAAGTCGGCCAGGCTCACGCCCTGGGTCAGGTCGGGGCCGGCATCGGCTGCGTCGTTCGATGACATCGCGCTTCTCCTCGTTCGTTTCAGTGGTCGTCTTGGGGTTCGCTTGCGGTCGACGGACCGGGCCGCGTCAGGCTCGGTCAGGCCGGGTCGGCGTCGCGCGTCAGGCCCTCGGCACTGGCCCGCGCGAGCACCTTGGCGACGATGCGGTCGCAGCGCGCGCCGTCGAAGGAGAACACCTCCGAGAGCGCAGTGTCCATCTCGCTGGCCAGCCCCTCGCGCAGCAGCGCGCGCGCGCGGAAGAAGCGCGTGCGCACCGTGGCCTCGGGCATGTCCAGCACCTGCGCGGTCTCCTCGACGCTCAGCTCCTCGACGGCCCGCAGCATGAAGACCGTGCGGTACATCTCGGGAAGCAGGTCGATGCGCGACTCGAGCAGCGCGCGCACCTGCGCGCGCGCCAGCAGCCGCTCGGGGCCGCGATCGGGTTCGTCGGTGAACGCGGCCTGGGTGTCGGGTTCGGGGGAGCTCATGGCAGCCTCCAGTGCAATGACCTGCGCGACCTGGCTGCTCGTGCGGCGCAGCCGGCCAAGCGCCTCGTTTGCAGCGATGCGAACGAGCCAGGTCGAGAGCTTGCTCTCGGTGCGGAATTCGGGCAGCGCGCGCCACGCACGCAGATAGGCCTCCTGCACCGCGTCCTCGGCCTCGCCGTCGTCCTTCAGGATGCTGCGCGCGGTGCGAAAGAGCAGCCGGTTGTGGCGCCGCATCAGCCGCTCGAAGGCCGCAGCCTCGCCGGCAACGGCACGGGCGACCAGTCCCGCTTCCGAGGCCTCACCCGAAGGCGCGACGGACGGGGCAAGGCTCTGGGCAGCGCGTGGCATCGTGAGTGCTCCTTCGTGCAGTGCAGGCGTGATTCTGTGTCGACCCGGGCGAGAGCACCGGGCGCCAGGGGATCAACCCCGATCGTGAAGCAAGTGTTCCCGGACACGGATGGTGTTCATCCGTATCCGCGCTTGCTCCCCGTCGGTTCACAGATCGAACTTGGACGGGAAGGCCGCGATCAGGCCCTTGGTCAGCGCGTCGGCCAGCATCAGCATGTGCGCCTCGGCCTTGCCGTATTCGGCGATGCCCTCGGCGTAGCGGCCCTGCAGCAGCGAGGTCGCGTAGACCAGCGTGGTGTCGATGTGGCCCTTGAGCATGTCGCGCACCTCGGCCTGCGGCCAGTGCTTGTTCGCCGAGGAGAGGAAGTCGGCGATCTGCTGCGCATTCGCGTAGGCGGCGGCGATGTTCTTGTCCAGCGCCGGCTTGTCGTCCGCCTTCGCGGCCTTGACGACCTCGACCGCGCCGGCGATGTGCTCCTGCAGCAGCTTGGTCAGCGCGTTGCCGGCCTGCTCGCCGTAGAAGGGCTTGATCGCGTTGCCGATGTCGACCTGATTGGCCATCAGGCGCGCCGCGGTCGCGTCGAAGGCCGGCGAACCGGTGGCAAATGCGGTGACGGCGGCATAGGTCCATTCCATGTGCTGCGCCCAAAGCGTGCGCATCGCGTCGTGCAGCGCGGCGGCGTTGGGCGTGGCCGCGGCCTGGACGTACTTGACCGGCTGTGCGTGCACGACGCCGTTGTGGGCCAGGGCCGGCGCGCTGGCCAGCGAGACGCCCAGCGCGGCGGCGAGGGCAAGTGCGCGAGCGGCGCGGGAGAGCGTGGCGGGCCTGGTGATGTGGAGAGTCGACATGATGGGCTCCTGCAGCATGGGTGTTTGACGCTTGTTCCGGATGGGGTGGTCTTCGCGGGCGCCTTCGGACGCCCCCAATTTCCACCCGTCCTGCCCATTGGATGCAGTGACCGCGCGCTGCGTTTCAGCGTTCGCAAGCGACTTTCCCGATTCGGGCCCGACGCAGCCTTGCGCGCCGTCTCCATCGGCGCCCCTTCACCGAGCTTCGACCAGATCGTCGACGGCGTGCGGCCGAGTCGGTGAACAGCCGAGTGCCGCGCCCGCCTCGCGCGCGCCGGCACCGGCTGCGTTATGGTGCGCGCCCAATGCGTCGGCAAAGCCCAACCCCTCGTGCGTCAGGCCCGCGCTCCGTCGCTGTCCGTGGCCTCGAGGCGTCACTCGCGCGGGTGCTGTCGACATTGGCCGCGACCTTGCTGGCCGGATGCATCGTCGTCCCGCGCAGCGCCGAGGTCTACGACCCGCAGTGCCGGACGATGGTGCGGCAGATGGTGCTCGAGACCGCGGTCATCGGCACCTTCGGGCACTGCCAGAACGACGGCTGCGTCGCGATGCTGGCCACGCTCGGGATCGTCACGGCGGCCAGCGCCGTGGTGTCGGGCAGCGTCGCGGTCATCGGCAACATCGTCTACTGGGCCGAGCGCCAGGGCCGATGCCCGCGCGAGCCCGCAGACGCAGTGGGCACGCCGCAGGAGCCCGGGCAGATGGTCGCACCGGCACGACCGCCACGACCACCGCGGCCGCCGATCGTCCCCGGAATCGTGCCCTTCCCCGCGCCCGCATCGGCGCCGGCCAGCGGCCCCCTGCACGCAGCCCCGCTGTGAACTGCCCAGGCCGGGGCTGGGCTACGATCGCGGCCCCGACTCCAAGCCCTGCGGGGCCTCTTCGCCATGCAAGTCGTCTGCCTCGACCTCGAAGGCGTGCTCGTGCCCGAGATCTGGATCGCCTTTGCCGAGCGCACCGGCATCCCCGACTTCCGGCGCACGACGCGCGACGAGCCCGACTACGACAAACTCATGCGCTGGCGCCTCGATCTGCTGCGCCAGCACCGGCTCAAGCTCGCCGACATCCAGGAGGTGATCGGCGGCATGGCACCGCTGCCCGGGGCGCGCGAGTTCCTCGACGAGCTTCGCTCGCGCTATCAGCTCATCATCCTCTCGGACACCTTCTATGAATTCGCCGATCCGCTGATGAGCCAGCTCGGCCGGCCCACGCTCTTCTGCCATCGCCTGATGACCGATGCCGACGGTTTCGTCGTCGAGTACCGGCTGCGCCAGCCCGACCAGAAGCGCCAGGCCGTCAACGCGCTCAAGGCGCTGAACTTCAGGGTCATGGCCGCGGGCGACTCGTACAACGACACCGCGATGCTCGGTGCGGCCGACACCGGTTTCCTGATGCACGCGCCGGAGCACATCGCCGCCGAGTTCCCGCAATTCCCGCGGCACGAGAGCTACCCCTCGCTGCTGGCAGCCTTCGACGACGCTGCGGCGCGAATGGCCTGAGCGCCGAACGGCAGCGGCGTAAACGCTGGCCGGCTCGGCTTACGGGAATCACGAGGAATCCGGCAACATCGGCCCGATCGGTGCCACGCACCGCAGGCGTCATTCGTGCAGCCGCGGACCCAGACAGGCCAAGGGCGATGTCGAGGCCCATGACTGCAGTACCACCGCAGCGCGTGGCCCTTGCCGCTTTCGGCGGTGACCGGCGTTCGTCCCATGCCGGTGCCGTGAATGCAAAAGCCTCATTGGCGGAGTCGGAGGATTCGAACCCTCGATGCAGGTTTTGCCCGCATACTCCCTTAGCAGGGGAGCACCTTCGGCCTCTCGGTCACGACTCCAGCTCGGCGAAGCGTTGAATTCTAGCGCCGAATCGGCGCGTGCTCGGCCTCGGGCTACTCGGCGGCAATGCTCGCCGCGTCCAGGTCGAAGGCCTTGTGCAGCGCGCGCACCGCGAGTTCCATGTACTTCTCGTCGATCACCACGCTGGTCTTGATCTCGCTCGTGCTGATCATCTGGATGTTGATGCCCTCCTCCGAGAGCGTGCGGAACATCTTGCTGGCCACGCCCACATGGCTGCGCATGCCGATGCCGACGATCGAGACCTTGCAGATCTTGGCGTCGCCGATCACCTGCGCGGCGCCGGTCGCCGGGATCACCTTGTTCATCAGCAGGTCGATCGTGCGCGCGTAGTCGCCGCGGTTGACCGTGAACGAGAAGTCGGTGCGGCCGTCGTGCGAGACGTTCTGGATGATCACGTCGACGTCGATGTTGGCCTCGGCCACGGGGCCGAGGATCTGGAACGCGATTCCGGGGCGGTCGGGCACGCCCATCACGGTGATCTTGGCTTCGTCGCGGTTGAACGCGATGCCCGAAACAACGGCCTTTTCCATCTTCTCGTCTTCCTCGAAAGTGATCAGCGTGCCCGACTGCGCCTCTTCCTGCAGATCGATGTCCCAGGACGTGAAGCTCGAGAGCACGCGCAAGGGCACCTTGTACTTGCCGGCGAACTCGACCGCGCGGATCTGCAGGACCTTGGAGCCCAGGCTCGCCATCTCGAGCATCTCCTCGAAGCTCACGGTGGCCAGGCGGCGCGCCTCGGGGACGATGCGCGGGTCGGTGGTGTAGACGCCATCGACGTCGGTGAAGATCAGGCACTCGTCGGCTCGCAGCGCCGCGGCCACCGCGACAGCGGAAGTGTCGCTGCCGCCGCGCCCGAGCGTGGTCAGGTCGCCGGCCTCGTCGATGCCCTGGAAGCCGGTGATGATCACGACCTTGCCGGCGTCGAGATCGGCGCGCACGCGCGCGTCGTCGATGCGCTGGATGCGCGCCTTGGTGAACGCGTCGTCGGTGACGATCGGCACCTGCCAGCCCGCGTAGCTGACTGCCGGCACGCCTTGCGCCTGCAAGGCCAGCGCGAGCAGACCGACCGAGACCTGTTCCCCGGTCGAGGCGATCGCATCCTGCTCACGCAGGCTCTGCGGGGTCGGGCTCGCCGGCGCCAGCTCCTTGGCCAGCGCCAGGAGCCGGTTCGTCTCGCCGCTCATCGCCGAGGGCACCACCACCATCCGGTGGCCCGCACGTGCCCACTTGGCCACGCGCTGCGCGACGCTGCGGATGCGCTCGGTCGAGCCCATCGACGTGCCGCCGTACTTGTGAACGAACAATGCCATGGATGTCTTCCCGGGGACCGCACCCGCGCGATGCGGCTGGGATCGGAATCAAGTCGCGAAGGGGCGAAATTGTAGTGGGCGCAGCCTTGCCCGCCGATGACGGGGGCGGGTTTCGTTCAAGGCAGCCACTGCAGTCGTACGCGGGGTCGTCCGGGCCAGTTCCGCACGCGCGCATCCAGTCCGAGCCCGGGCACGTAGACCAGATCACCGCGGGCCCACAGCAGCGGCAAATCTCGTTCCCAGGCCGGCACGCCCGCATCCTGGAACTGTTTTTTCAGGCTGCGCGCCGGGCCGAGCGCGTGCCGCTGAAACCGCTCGCCCCCGCTTCGAGGGCGGAGTTCGGCATGTTCCAGCGCAGCCGCCGGGACACCGCCCTCCTTCGCGGGCTCGACGCGCAGCCGACCGCGCCAGGGCGACAGGCTGTAATCGCCGGGCCGCGAGAGATCGATCGCACGCGGCTGCGACGCATGGCGGGTCGCGTCGGGCAACGGCAAGACGCGCAGGCAGCCGCGGTACAGCCGGAGTTCGGCCGCGCCGGCAGGCCAGCGCGCATGCTTTGCTTCGGGCAGTTCCCGCAGCAAGCGCCAGACGAGCGTCTGCGGCCATCCCGGTGCGAGCTCGCGCGCCAGCCACAGCCGCAGCAAGGCGTGCCGACGGGCTTCGCTCAGCTTCAGCCACGCCGCGACGTCGAGACCATCGGCATCGACGCAGGTCGCCAGATCGCCGCTCGCGACCTCGCTTTCGAGCGCATGCGCAAGTGCCGCCTGCCTTGCGACCGCGCCGAGGCTGACCTCGGCATCGGCAAACGCGGCCTGCAGCGCCGGCCACACCTGCGTGCGCAGCCGGCTGCGCGCAAAGCGCGCGTCGACGTTCGACGGGTCGAGCACAACGCGCAGCCGCCAGTGCCGGACGTAGGCCTCGATCGCCTCGCGCGGATGCGCAAGCCAGGGTCGCAGCCACAGGATGCCGTCGCGCTCGAAGCGCGCCGGCATCGCCGCAAGCCCTGCGGGCCCAGCGCCGCGCAGCGCCTGTAGCAGCACGGTCTCGGCCTGGTCGCGCCGGTGCTGGGCCAGCAGCACGACGTCGCAGCCGGCCTCGTGCGCCATCGACACCAGCGCACGGTAGCGTTCGCGGCGCGCCCAGGCTTCCTCGCTCTGCCCGCGCGCGGGTGCGCCCGCCAGGCGATGTCCATGAAAGACGACGGCCAGGCCGCTGCCCGCCCAGCGCCGGCACTGCGCCGCGACGCCGTGCATCCAGGCATCGGCCTGCGGCTGCAGACCGTGGTGCACGTGCAGTGCGTGCACCTCGATGCCCAGCGGCGTGGCAAGCCGCGCCGTCGCATGCAGCAGTGCAGTCGAATCGATGCCGCCGCTGGCGGCCACCGCGAGCCGTTTCGGGGGCGCGGTTTCCTGCGGGGCGTTCACGGCGGATCGCCCGGGCCCGGCTTCACAGGCTCTCAGCGCTCCTTGGTGTCGGAGAAGCGGCCGTAGGACTGCAGACGCTCGTAGCGGCGCTGCAGCAGCTCCTTGGGCTTGAGGTCGACGACCTGGCGCAGCGCGTCGTTGAGCGCGCGCTTGAGCTGTGCCGCCATCCACTTCGGATCGCGATGCGCGCCGCCGACGGGCTCGTTGACGATCTTGTCGACCACGCCCAGCGCCTTGAGCCGGTGCGCGGTGATGCCCAGCGCCTCGGCGGCCTCGGACGCGCGGTCGGAGGTCTTCCAGAGGATCGACGCGCAGCCCTCGGGCGAGATCACCGAGTAGACGCTGAACTGCAGCATCAGCACCTGGTCGCCGACGGCGATCGCCAGCGCCCCGCCCGAGCCGCCCTCGCCGATGATCGTGCAGACGATCGGCACCTGCAGCTGCGCCATCTCGTAGATGTTGCGGCCGATCGCCTCCGACTGGCCGCGCTCCTCGGCGCCGATGCCCGGGTAGGCGCCGGGCGTGTCGACGAAGGTGAACACGGGCAGGCCGAACTTTTCGGCGACCTTCATCAGCCGCAGCGCCTTGCGGTAGCCTTCCGGGCGCGACATGCCGAAGTTGCGCGCCGTGCGCTCCTTGGTGTCGCGTCCCTTCTGATGCCCGATCACCATGCACGGCTGGCCGTTGAAGCGCGCCAGCCCGCCGGTGATCGAGAGGTCGTCGCCGTAGTGCCGATCGCCGTGCATCTCCTGGAAATCGGTGAAGATCTCGGCAACATAATCCAGCGTGTAGGGCCGCTGCGGGTGCCGCGCGATCTGCGTCACCTGCCAGGGCGAGAGGCTGGAATAGATGTCCTTGGTGAGCTGCTGGCTCTTCTTCGAGAGCCGCTCGATCTCGTCCGAGATGTCCACCGCCGACTCGTTCTGCACGAAGCGCAGCTCGTCGATTTTGGACTCGAGCTCGGCGATCGGCTGCTCGAAATCCAGAAAATGACGTTTGCTCATCAGTACTCCACGGGCAGCGGATCGAGGCTGCGCCAAATATACCAAGTGGCCACCGAGCGGTAGGGCGCCCAGGCCTCGCCGAGCTCGCGCGCCTCGGCGCGCGACACCGGCTCGCCGCTGAAGTAGTTCAGGCTGATCCCGCGCAGAAGGCCGATGTCGTCCAGCGGCAGCACGTTGGGCCGCATCAGGTGGAAGATCAGGAACATCTCGGCCGTCCAGCGGCCGATGCCCCGGATCGCGACGAGCTCGCTGATGATCGCCTCGTCGTCCATCGCTTCCCACTGCGCGACGTGCACGCTGCCGCCGTCGAAGTGCCGCGCCAGGTCGAGCAGGTATTCCGCCTTGCGCGCCGAAAGGCCCGCGCCGCGCATCGCCTGCGGCGACAGCGCCAGCACGTGGCCCGGGTGCAACGAATGCTGCTGCGCAGCCGCAAGCGCGGCGAAGCGGTCCCACACCGACTGCGCCGCCTTCACCGAGATCTGCTGGCCCACGATCGAGCGCGCCAGCGTCGTGAACGCGTCGCCCCGGCTTTGCAGCCGCGCGTCGCCGTAGCGCGGGATCAGCCGCTTCATCACCCGATCGCGCCGGGCCAGGTGGCGGCAGGCGTCGTCCCAGTACGCCGGCGCAACGAGCAGCGCGTCCGACGAACGCGGCGCGGCCTGCGCTGCCTCCGCGGGGGGCGCCGTGGTGGTTGGGGCTTGACGCTTGGGCAAGGCTTTCGCCCTTCAGGCCTTCAGGCCCTGACCCAGGTCGTCCCCTGGGCGCTGTCCTTGAGTTCGATGCCCTGCTCCGCGAGCTCCTTGCGGATGCGGTCGGCCTCGCCGTAGTCGCGCGCTGCCTTGGCCGCTGCGCGCGCCGCGATCGCCTCGAGGATCGCGGCCTCGTCGAGGCCGGCTCCGGCCTGCAGGAAGTCGCGCGGCCGCTGCTGCAGGATGCCGAGGATGCCGCCCAGGCGCCGCAGCAGCCGCGCCTTGCCCGCATCGCGGCTGCGGTTGACCTCGCTTGCCAGCTCGAAGAGCACCGCGACCGCCCCCGGCGTGTTGAAGTCGTCGTCCATCGCGGCGCGAAACGCTGCCGCGTGCGCATCGGACCAGTCGACAGCCTCGTCCGTCGCGTCCGCCTCATCCGCCGCACCCTCGCCGCCGAGCACCGCATCCAGCGCGGTGTAGAGCCGCCGCAGCGCCTGGCGTGCGTCCTCGATGCTCGCGTCGCTGTAATTGAGCGGGCTGCGGTAATGCGTGCGCAGCATGAAGAAGCGCACCGTCTCGCCGTCGAAGGTCTTCAGCACGTCGGCGATGGTGAAGAAGTTGCCCAGGCTCTTGGACATCTTCTCGTTGTCGACGTTGACGAAGCCGTTGTGCATCCAGACGTTGACGAAGGGGCCGCCGCTGGCGCCCTCGCTCTGCGCGATCTCGTTCTCGTGGTGCGGGAACTGCAGGTCCATGCCGCCGCCGTGGATGTCGAAGTGCGTGCCCAGCAGCGCGCACGACATCGCCGAGCACTCGATGTGCCAGCCCGGCCGCCCGGTGCCGAAGGGCGAAGGCCACTGCGCGTCGGCCGGCTCGCCGGGTTTGGCGGCCTTCCAGAGCACGAAGTCCAGCGGGTCCTGCTTGTCGCCGTCGGCCGCGACGCGCTCGCCGGCGCGCAGCTCGTCGAGCGACTTGCCCGAGAGCCGGCCGTAGCCCGGGAAGCGGCGCACCGCGTAGTTCACGTCGCCACCGGCGGCGCGATAGGCCAGCCCCTTGTCCTCGAGCCGCCCGATCATCCCGAGCATCTGCGGCACGTAGTCGGTCGCCCGCGGCTCGTGCGTCGGCGGCAGCACGCCCAGCGCGCCGATGTCGCGGTGCATCGCGGCGATCATCTCGTCGGTGAGCTGCCGGATCGGGATCCCGCGCTCGAGCGCGCGGCGGATGATCTTGTCGTCGATGTCGGTGATGTTGCGCACGAAGGTCACGCGCCAGCCGCTCTCGCGCAGCCAGCGGTAGACGACGTCGAAGGCCACCATCATCCGCGCGTGCCCGATGTGGCAGAGGTCGTAGACGGTGATGCCGCAGACGTACATGCGCACGTGTCCCGGCTCGATCGGCCGGAACTCCTCGACGCGGCGCGTCAGCGTGTTGTGGATGCGTAGGCTCATGCGTCGGCAGCGCGGGCCAGGAAGCGCGGGGCCCCTGCAGCGCAAGGGGCCGAAGGCCGGCCCGATAGAATCGATCAGTATAGCGAGCGGCCCCCGCACTTCTCGCTCGGCAAGCCTGCCGCGAACCCCGCATCGCCGGAGACCCCATGCAGAACCCAGCCCCGCGCCGGCGAACCGTCGGCGCCCTCGTCCTCGCGTCGATCATCGCGCTCGGCCTCACTTCCAGCGCCTGGGCGCAGAAGGTGCGCCTGGCCACGAGCATGGGCGACATCGTCGTCGAGCTCGACCCCGCGAAGGCGCCCAAGTCGGTCGAGAACTTCGTCCAGTACGTGAAGGCCGGCCACTACGACGGCACCATCTTCCACCGCGTGATCGACGGCTTCATGATCCAGGGCGGCGGCTACAGCGCCGAGCGGGTGCAGAAGCCCACGCGCGCGCCGATCCCGCTGGAGGCCGGCAACGGCCTGTCCAACCTGCGCGGCACGATCGCGATGGCGCGCACCGCGGCACCCAACAGCGCCACCTCGCAGTTCTTCATCAACGTGGTCGACAACCTGCCGCTGGACAGCTACGGCGGCGGCTACGCCGTCTTCGGCAAGGTCGTCGCCGGGATGGACGTGGTCGACCGCATCAAGGCGGTGCCCACGACCAACAAGGGGCCGGCCTTCGCCAACCTGCCTGCCACCGACGTCGTCATCAACAAGGCCACCCTGGAGGATTGACCATGCCCAAGACCGTGAAGATGCAGACCAGCCGCGGGACGCTCGACATCGAGCTCGACGACGTCAAGGCGCCGGAGAGCACACGCAACTTCCTCGCCTACGTGCAGAAGGGCCACTACGACGGCACCGTCTTCCACCGCGTGATCAAGGGCTTCATGATCCAGGGCGGCGGCTTCGCGCCCGGCATGACGCAGAAGCCCACCGATCGGCCGATCGCCAACGAGGCGAAGAACGGCCTGAAGAACACCAAGTACACGCTGGCGATGGCGCGCACTTCCGACCCGCATTCGGCGACCGCGCAGTTCTTCATCAACACCGCCGACAACGGCTTCCTCGACAACGACCGCGCGCAGGACGGCTGGGGCTACGCCGTCTTCGGCAAGGTCGTCGCCGGCACCGACGCCGTCGACGCGATCGAGGGCGTGCGCACCGGACGCAAGGGCTTCCACGACGACGTTCCGCTCGAGGACGTGGTCATCGAGCGCGCCTACCTGGTCGAGTGAAACGCCGCGCCGCAGGGCCGCGCCGCGGCGCCCCGCTGACGTGAGCGAACACGCCGCGCCCGCCGCGATACCCGAGTGGACGCCGGCCAGGCCCTGGCGCGCGATCGACTTCGTTGCCGACCTGCACCTGGCGCCCGGGCAGCCGCGCACCGTCGAGGCCTTCGCGCGCTATCTGCAGGCAACGAAGGCCGACCACCTCGTCCTCCTGGGCGACGTCTTCGAAGTCTGGGTCGGCGACGACAGTCGCGAGCTCGCGTTCGAGCGTACGCTGGGGGACCTGTTCGCCGATGCGGCCCGCACGCGGCAGATCCACTTCATGCCGGGCAACCGCGACTTTCTTGTCGGCCCGGGCTTGCTCGCCGAGATCGGAATCACGGCCCTGCCCGACCCGAGCTGCCTGCACGCTGCCGGCAGGCGCTGGCTGCTCGCGCACGGGGACGCGCAGTGCCTGGCCGATGCGCGCTACCAGGCCTACCGGGCGCGGGTGCGCAGCCCGGCCTGGCAACAGAGCTTCCTCGCCCGACCGCTGCAGGAGCGCGTCGCGCTGGCGCGCGAGATGCGTACAGAGAGCATGCGCGTGCAGCGCGAAGACGTCGAGACCCGCGCCGACCTCGACGCACAGGCCTGCCGCGCGCTGCTGGCCGCCTGCGGCGCACGCGAGATGATCCACGGCCACACGCACCGGCCCGCGGTCCACGATCTCGGTGGCGGTATGCGTCGCCACGTGCTCAGCGACTGGGATCTGGACGACGCAAGCGCCCCGCGCGCCGAGGTGCTGCGTCTGGAACCCGACGGATGCCTGCGCCGCATCACGCCGCGGGCGGCCTGCGCACGGGAATCCCCCGAGGGTCTCTTCCCCGAAGAGGAGCCCTGAGCGTCGCGATGCTTCGCGCCCTCTCACGCTGGTGGCGTAGCCGCAGCGAAGCCGCGGCGCTGCGGCGCCGACCGATTCCCGACGACCTGTGGAAGCGCACGCTCGTGCGCTACCCCTTCCTGCGCACCGCCGCCGACCCCCAGGGGCTTGCGCTGCGGCGGATGACGAGCCTCTTCCTGGACCGCAAGGAGTTCACCGCGGTGCCGCCGCTGCGCCTGACCAACGACGTCGTTGTCGCCGTCGCGGCGCAGGCCTGCCTGCCCGTGCTGCAACTGGGCTTGCACCACTACGACGGCTTCGTCGGCATCGTGCTGCAGCCCGACCAGGTCGTCGCGCACCGCCAGCACCTGGACGAGGACGGCGTCCTGCACGAATACGACGAAGTGCTCTCCGGCGAGGCGGTACAGGGCGGACCGGTGATGCTCTCCTGGCGCGACGTGCGCGGCAGCGGGCGCAGCGCCGCCGAGGGCTACAACGTCGTCATCCACGAGTTCGCGCATGTGCTCGACATGGAGGACGGCCTCGCCGACGGCGTGCCCTTGCTGCCGCCCGATATCCCCCGCGCGCTCTGGCTGCAGACGCTTGGCGCCGAATACGAAGCGTTTGCCGCGCGCGTCGATGCCGGCGAGGACACCGCGCTGGATCCCTACGGCGCGCACGCGCCCGAGGAGTTCTTCGCAGTGGCAAGCGAAGCGCTCTTCGTCGCGCCCGAGCGGCTGCAGGCGGAGCACCCGGCATTTCATCGGCTGCTGGCGCGCTTCTATCGCCTGGGCATCGCGACCTGAGGCGGCTGGTTGGTCGCGGCAGGCAGCGCTGGCGCTCTGGATGGGCGTACTACCATCCGGCAGCTGGTAATATCTTTCGATGAACACGCTCACCATCAAGATTTCGCCCCAACTCGAGAGCGAGCTGGCCGCCGCCAGTGCGCAAGAGCATCTGAGCAAGTCGGTGCTGGTACGCCGCGCTCTGGAAATCTATCTTGCCCAGCGCAAGTCGGGCCAGCCCTTCGTTTCAGCGCTCGACAAGGCGGGTGATCTGGTCGGCTGCTTCGAAGGCGGGCCACACGATCTGGCGTCCAACCCGGCGCATCTGGAAGGCTTCGGCAAGCGGTAGATGCACCTGATCCTCGACACCGGCCCCTGGGTGGCGCTGCATTGCCGCGACGAGCAGCATCATGACTGGGCGCGGACCCAGTTCGCCGCCACCGCCGAACCTCTGCTCACCTGCGAAGCGGTGGTCGCAGAGACCTGCTTTCTGCTTGCCCGAAGCGGCTTCGACCCGGGACGGGCGCTCGAGCTGATCGAACGCGGCGTCGTCAAGCCGGCCTTGGCGTTGGGCGAGGAGATCGCAGCCGTGCGGCGCTTGTTCACGCGCTACGACAACGTACCGGCCTCGCTGGCGGATGCCTGCCTGATCCGCATGTCGGAGCTGTACGAGCCGTGCCGCATCCTGACGCTGGACAACGACTTTCACGTCTATCGTCGCCACGGCCGCAAGGCGATCCCGGTGTTGGCGCCGCCGCGCTAAGCCGTCACCCGCGCGCGGCCTCATCGCTCATGCGGCGGGCGCACACAAGGTCTGCGCGCGCTACACGACCGTACTGCTCAGTACAGCTCTGCAAGCCCTGCAAGCCTGCAACGGGCCTCAGGCTCAGGCCGACGCCGTCTCCGCCTTGGGCTTGTCGCTCTTGCGCGGCGGCTGGATGTCGAGCACGACCTCGCCCTTGTCGTCGATGTCGACCGTGAGGCGCCCACCGTCGACCAGGCGCCCGAAGAGCAGCTCGTCGGCCAGGGCGCGCCGGATCACGTCCTGGATCAGGCGCTGCATCGGCCGCGCGCCCATCAGCGGGTCGAAGCCCTTCTTCGCCAGGTGCTTGCGCAGCGCGTCGCTGAAGGTCGCCTCGACCTTCTTCTCGGCCAGCTGACCCTCGAGCTGCAGCAGGAACTTGTCGACCACGCGCAGGATGATCTCCTCGTCGAGCGCGCGGAAGCTGACGATCGCGTCCAGCCGGTTGCGGAACTCGGGCGTGAACAGGCGCTTGATGTCGGTCATCTCGTCGCCCTGCTCGCGCCGGGTCGTGAAGCCGATCGTCGCCTTGTTCATCGTCTCGGCGCCCGCGTTCGTGGTCATGATGATGATCACGTTGCGGAAGTCGGCCTTGCGCCCGTTGTTGTCGGTCAGCGTGCCGTGGTCCATCACCTGCAGCAGCACGTTGAAGACGTCCGGGTGCGCCTTCTCGATCTCGTCGAGCAGCAGCACCGCGTGCGGCTTCTTCGTGATCGCCTCGGTCAGGAGGCCGCCCTGGTCGAAGCCGACGTAGCCCGGCGGCGCGCCGATGAGGCGGCTGACCGCGTGACGCTCCATGTACTCCGACATGTCGAAGCGGATCAGGTCGATCCCCAGGATGTAGGCCAGCTGCTTGGCGACCTCGGTCTTGCCCACGCCCGTCGGGCCGCTGAAGAGGAAGCTGCCGATCGGCTTCTCGGGCTTGCCCAGGCCCGAGCGCGCCATCTTGATCGCGGCCGACAAGGCCTCGATCGCCGGCTCCTGGCCGAAGACGACGCTCTTCAAGTCACGTTCGAGGTTCTTCAGCTTGCCGCGGTCGTCGCTGGACACCGAGGCCGGCGGGATGCGCGCGATCTTCGCGACGATCTCCTCGACCTCCGAGCGCGTGATCGTCTTCTTCTGCTTGCTCTTGGGCAGGATGCGCTGCGCGGCACCCGCCTCGTCGATCACGTCGATCGCCTTGTCGGGCAGGTGCCGGTCGTTGATGTACTTGGCCGAGAGTTCGGCCGCGGCCTGCAGCGCACCGAGCGCGTACTTGACGTTGTGGTGGTCCTCGAAGCGCGACTTCAGGCCCTTGAGGATCTCGATCGTCTGCTCGACCGAGGGCTCGACGACGTCGACCTTCTGGAAGCGCCGCGAGAGCGCCGCGTCCTTCTCGAAGATGCCGCGGTACTCGGTGAAGGTGGTGGCGCCGATGCACTTCATCGCGCCGGTGGACAGCGCGGGCTTGAGCAGGTTGCTCGCGTCCAGCGTGCCGCCCGAGGCTGCGCCGGCGCCGATCAGCGTGTGGATCTCGTCGATGAAGAGGATCGCGTTCGGCTGGTCCTTGAGCTGCTTGAGCACGCCCTTCAGGCGCTGCTCGAAGTCGCCGCGGTACTTGGTGCCGGCCAGCAGCGCGCCCATGTCGAGCGCGTAGACGGTGGCGTCGGCCAGCACCTCGGGCACGTCCTTCTCGGTGATGCGCCAGGCCAGACCCTCGGCGATCGCGGTCTTGCCCACGCCCGCCTCGCCGACCAGCAGCGGGTTGTTCTTGCGCCGGCGGCACAGCACCTGGATCACGCGCTCGACCTCGTGCTCGCGGCCGATCAGCGGGTCGATCTTGCCGTCGCGCGCGAGCTGGTTGAGGTTCTGCGTGAACTGGTCCAGCGGCGAGCTCTTGCCGTCGCCGGCGGCGCCGTCTTCCTTCTCCGGCTCGCTGCCCGAGCTCTCGCTGCCCTTGGCGGGCTCGGGCGGATCGGACTTCTTGATGCCGTGCGCGATGAAGTTGACGACATCCAGCCGCGTCACCCCCTGCTGGTGCAGGTAGTAGACGGCATGCGAATCCTTCTCGCCGAAGATCGCGACGAGCACGTTCGCGCCGGTGACTTCCTTCTTGCCGCTGCCGGTGGACTGCACGTGCATGATCGCGCGCTGGATCACGCGCTGGAAGCCGAGTGTGGGCTGCGTGTCGACCTCCTCGGTGCCCGAGACGGTCGGCGTGTTCTCCTTGATGAAGGTCGAGAGACTCTTCCTCAGGTCCTCGATGTTCGCGGCGCAGGCGCGCAGCACCTCGGCGGCGCTCGGGTTGTCCAGCAGCGCCATCAGCAGGTGCTCGACGGTGATGAACTCGTGCCGCTGCTGGCGCGCCTCGACGAACGCCATGTGCAAGCTGACTTCCAGTTCCTGGGCGATCATGCGGCCTCCATAATGCACTGCAGCGGGTGTCCGTCGCGGCGCGCCGCGGCCAGGACCAGTTCGACCTTGGTCGCGGCGATGTCCTTGGGGTAGACCCCGCAGACGCCGCGGCCCTCGTGGTGGATCTTGAGCATGATGTGCGTGGCCGTGTTCAGGTCACGCTGGAAATACTGCTGCAGCACCATCACGACGAACTCCATCGGCGTGTAGTCGTCGTTGAGCAGCACCACCTGGTAGAGCGAAGGTGGCTTCGTGCGCGCCGTCTTGCGCTCGGCAACGACAGCACCCTGCCCGCCGTCCCGGCGTGGCCGGACACCTGTCTTCGGTGGCAGTTTCGACCCATCGTCAGGCATGGCTCATTCTAGCGAGCAAGCATGATCACGGTCCGTGAGGTGCAGATCATCCACAGGCCTGCATCTTGGCCCGGAACGCGTCGGATCAAGGGCCGGACTGCGGGGCCGATGTCTCGCTTTTCGGGTCTCGCCAGTTCGCCCGGCCTCGAGACCCCGAATGCTCCGTGGCCCCGCGGGCGCCCGCGCGCCGATCTGCCGCGCGTCCGAGCCGCTGCCCTGCCGACGCCTCGCGACCACAAGCCGAGCGGCTGAACGCTCGACCCTCCATCCGAGGGCTTGACAGTCTTTCCTGACGCCAAAGAGAATTTCTGAGCTGTACTCAGGGAGGGCTCTGCAATGGTTGCCGGTGTCGTCAAGTGGTTCAATGACGCCAAGGGTTTCGGTTTCATCCAGCCCGACGATGGCGGCGCTGACGTCTTCGCACACTTCTCCGCGGTGCAGATGGAGGGCTTTCGCACCCTCAAGCAAGGCAGCCGCGTGAGCTTCGAGCTCGTGCAGGGCCCGAAGGGCCAGCTCGCGCAGAACATCCGGCCGATCGGCGAGGCGGCCAAGGTAGCTCGCAGCGACTGAAGGTTCAACGAAGAAAGCCGGCGTGCAGCCGGCTTTCGTTCTTCATGCGGGGCCCGGATCGGGCCCCTGCCTGCGTCCGCTCTCAGGCGCGATCCTTGCGGCGGCGCGCAGCGCCGATGCCCATCAGCGCCAGGCCGACGAGTGCGATGCTGGCGGGCTCGGGGATCTGCCCGGTCACAACCCTGATCTTGTGCTCGATGGCCGCGACGTAGTCTTGAGCATTGGCGAGCGCGTAATAGAAGCCTTGGTTCGGGAAATTGACGTTCCCTGGTG
Source organism: Burkholderiales bacterium (assembly GCA_026932425.1). Lineage (GTDB taxonomy): Bacteria > Pseudomonadota > Gammaproteobacteria > Burkholderiales > Burkholderiaceae_C > Rubrivivax. Next base: position 19,836 of record JAIXKN010000055.1, on the reverse strand, counting down.
CGTCCGTGCAGGGCGTCGGATAGCAGATGCTGTTCTTCAGGAAATTCGCATCCAGACTGCTCCCGATCGCTTCAATGCTGATATTGTCGACATAGCCATTGGTCGCCGTGCTGATCATGCTGTCGCGCTTGGCAACGCCATCAGCGTCGGAAGGGACGGGATAGCCGTCGGTTGCGAAGTTGACGTAGGTGGCGTCAATATGACCCGTCTGGAAAGCCGAGCTCCCGCGCAAGGCGTTGTCCATCGCGGTGAACGCTGCGGTGTAGTTCGTCGTCGAACCGAGGAACGGCATCGCGTTCACGGCGCTCACGACGGAGGCCAGATCGGCTGCCGAGTTGATCATCTGGTGGTTGACGATCGTACTGGCCGAAGCCGAGAACGACACGACCGAGATCTCGTAGGTATCCGACCCGCCGACCGGAATCCACGTATTCAGCGCATTCGCCAGACCGGTTTTGATGATGTTCCAGTTCGGCGACGTGATGCTCCCCGAGCTGTCAAGAATGAAGCCGAGCTGAATGGTGTCGGCATTGGCCGCCGGCGCGCTCAGGATGCCCAGACCGACGACGCAGGACGCGACCGCGGTTCGCGCGAAACGTTGAAGCTTGCTCATGTTTGGTTCCCCCGCCAAAAAAATTGACCTGACTCAACAGGCGACCGGCTGTCGAGCCGACCTGCGTTGACACATGCATCTTGCGTGCCAGTTTTGTGTTCATGTGTTGAATCAATGGATTAGCTATGGACTCTCCCTCACCGAGGTGAAAGTTGTAAAAGGATTCGACACATGTTCACCTGTCCCGTGCGCCAGCGCTCGCGGCCAGATCGGCCCGTGCCGGCCGCGAGAAGACGCGACAGACGAGGCGCGACAGAATTGGCGCGAAGCCGCGCCGCCTGCCGTTCACCCGCATTCGAAGGGCGGCGCAAGCGGGTGCGGCGCGCTATGGTGCCGGGTCCTGCCCTTTTCCGTAGGCCCGTGATGCGTTGCCCACTGACCCCTGCCCGCCTGCTGGCACTCGCCCTCGCCGGGAGCCTGCTTGCCGGCTGCACCGGCGAGGCGCCGGAAGACATCCTCGCCTCGGCCCGCAGCTTCCAGGCCGAAGGCGAGACGACCGAGGCCGAGTTCGAGCTCAAGCGCCTGCTCGAGCGCGAAGGCGAGTCCGCCGACGCGCGCCTGATGCTGGGCAAGCTGCTGTTTTCCCGGGAGGATGGCGCGGGCGCCGAGGTGGAGCTGCAGCGCGCGCTCTCGGCAGGAGCGCCGGAATCGGAGGTCCTGCCGGTGCTGGCCAAGGCGATGCTGATGACGGGCAAGCCGCGGCAGGTGATCGAGGCCTACGGCGCCAAGACGCTCACCGAGCCCGCCGCCCAGGCCGAGCTGCAGACCGCGGTCGCCGCCGCGCACTGGGCCCTTGGCCAGTACGAGAAGGCGGCGCTGACCATCGACGCCGCGCTGCGCGCAGCCCCCGACTCGGCCGTGGCGGCGATCGAGAAGGCGCGGATGAAGGCGCTGGGCGGCGATACGGAGGACGCGCTGCGCCTGCTGGACGGGGTGCTCTCGCGTGACCCGGGCAACGCCGACGCCAGCACCGCGAAGGCACACCTGCTCTGGCTCGCCAAGGGCGACAGCGCGGGCGCACTGGCCGTCCTGCGCGAAGCGCTGACCGCTCACCCGAAGCATGTGCAGGCGCTGGGGGAGACCGTCTCGATCCTGTTCCGGCAAGGCGAGGTCAAGCAGGCACGCGAGGCTTTCGAGACGCTGAAGAAGGCCGCGCCGACCGATCCCGAAACCCTCTTCTTCGAGGCTCAGTTCGCTTACGTCGACGGCGACTTGCCCCGCGCGCGCGAATCCCTGGACCTGCTGCTGAAGTATTTCCCGGAGCACACGCGTGCGCTCGAGCTCGCGGCAGCCACCGAATACCGGCTCGGGCAGGACATCTCGGCCCAGGCCTATGCGGCCCGTGCGCTCGAGCTGCAGCCTGGACTGGTGCTGGCCCGCCAGATCCTGGCGCGCAGCCTGCTGCGCATGGGCAACCCCGAGCAGGCGCTGCAGGCACTGGCGCCGCTGCTGCAGGGTTCGGCGGTGGACGCGAAGAGCTTCGCGCTGGCCGGTGAGATCCATCTGCAGATGGGCGACGCCCGCCGCGCGGACGAGGCCTTCAAGCGCGCGGTCGCGTTCGCGCCCAAGGACACCGGCCTGCGCACGCAGGCGGCGCTGGCGCGCTTGCAGGGCGGCCAGGCCGAGATCGCGACGCGGGAACTCGAGGCGCTGGCCGCCGGCGACGCAAGCGCGCAGGCCGATCAGGCCCTGGTCAGCGCGCGGATTGCCGCGAGGGACTGGGCCGGCGCCAGCAAGGCGATCGACGCGATGGCCGCGAAGCTGCCAGGACAGCCGCTGCCCGACCTGCTGCGGGGGCAGATCCTGATCGCGCAGCGCGACGCCGCCGGTGCCCGCCGCAGCTTCGAATCGGCGCTGGCCAAGGATGCGAAGTACTTCCCGGCGGTCGCGGCGCTGGCCTCGCTCGATGTGGCGACCGGCAAGCCCAAGGACGCCCGCCAGCGCGTCAAGGCCTACCTCGACGCGCAGCCCCAGCACGAGCAGGCCACGCTGCTGCTTGCGAGCATTCCGGCGGATGACGGGACTCCGGCACCCGATGCGTTGCAGATCCTCGCCGACGCCGTTCGCGCCAACCCGCGGAGCGTGGCGCTGCAGCTGGCGCTGATCGATGCCCATGTCCGCAACGCCGATCTGGCCTCCGCGCTCAATGCGGCCCAGGCCGCGGCCACCGCTCTGCCCAACGAACCTGCGATCCTGCGGGCTCTGGCCCGGGCCCAGCTGGGTGCAGGCCAGAACCGGCAGGCGAGCACGACGATGTATCAGCTCACCGCCCTGTTGCCGGGCAACGCCTCGCTGCAGCTGGAATTGGCCGAGGCGCTGCTGGCCGACAAGAATCGCGACGGAGCCGAGGCGGCTTTGAAGAAGGCGCTCGAGATCGACCCGGAACTCGGGGAGGCGCACCGCGCGCTGGCGATGATGGCGATGCAGGACGGCAAGGTCGACCAGGCGCTGGCGATCGCGCGCAAGATGCAGAAGCACAAGAGCGAGAGCGCGCTGGGCCACGCGACCGAGGGCGACATCCAGGCCGGGCGCCGCAACTGGGCGGCCGCGGCACCGGCCTATCGCAAGGCGCTGGACGAAAGCGGCGCCAGCGAGGCGGCGATCAAGCTGCACACCGCCTACCGGGCGCTCGGGCGCAGCGCCGACGCCGCGGGCCTGGCTGCCGAGTGGGAGAAGAAGCGGCCGAAGGACCCGGCCTTCCGCTTCTATCTGGGCGACCTCGCGACGAGCAAGGGCGATTACGCCGAGGCCGAGGCGCAGTACCGGGCGGTGCTGGCCTCGCAGCCGGCCAACGCGATGGCGATGAACAACATCGCCTGGCTGCTGCAGAAGCAGGGCAAGCCCGGCGCGCTCGCGATGGCCGAGCGCGCAAACGCGACGATGCCCAATCGCGCACCGATCCTCGACACGCTCGCCGGCATCCAGGCTGCGGCCGGGGACATCGGCAAGGCGGTCGAGACGCAGCGCGCCGCGGCGAGCGCCGACCCGAGGAATCCGGAGCTGAAGCTGCGCCTGGCGCGCTACCAGCTCGAGGCCGGGCAGCGCGACGATGCGCGCCAGACGCTCAAGCTCCTCACCGAACTCGGCGCCGGCTACCCGAAGCAGGCCGAAGTGCGGGCGCTGCTGAAGACGCTGTAGCGCAAGGCCCGCCTCGACGAGCGCTCGGAAGCGCGGGCCAGGCCGGCACCGCGGTGCTACGGCGACGGAGCCGGGCGCCCGTCAGCCTCGGTCGGGCCCGCGGCGCCCGGTCGGGCAGAAGACGTTCACCGGACGCTCGTCGCGCAGGAACTGTGCCTCCTCGTCGGGCGTCGCCGCACGCACCGCGACGAGGCGTGCTCGCCCTTCGTAGAGCTCGCGAAGCTGCGCGGCCATCTCCGCGGGAGCATCGGAGCCGCTCGGCAAGGCCTTGATCCAGCGGCGCGGGCGGCCGTCGTAGAGGTAGTCGACGACCCAGACGCGGGAACTGCGGAAGAACTCGGCCATCGTCATCCCCTCTCCCCTGCCCATGCTGCCTCCTGCCGATCCGCAGCCACGGCGGCTCAGCCGCGCGGATGATGCCGTGCGTGCAGCTGGCGCAGGCGCTCGCGCGCGACGTGGGTGTAGATCGTCGTCGTGCCGATGTCGGCGTGGCCCAGCAGCAACTGCACCGCGCGCAGGTCGGCGCCGTGGTTCAGCAGGTGCGTGGCAAACGCGTGGCGCAGCGTGTGCGGCGAAAGCGGCGCGTCGATCCCGGCCTTGCGCGCGTAGCGCTTGACGAGGTTCCAGAACATCTGCCGCGTCATGCCCGCGCCGCGCACGGTGACGAAGAGCGCGTCGGCGCCGCGCGCGCCGAGGATCTGCGGCCGCCCCTGCGCGAGCCAGCGGCGCAGCCAGGCGTGCGCCTCCTCGCCGAAGGGGACGAGCCGCTCCTTCGAACCCTTGCCGAAGACGCGCAGCACGCCTTCGTCGAGCGCGACGTGAACCGTCTTCAGGCCGACCAGCTCGCTCACGCGCAGGCCGCTTGCGTACATCAGCTCGAGCATCGCGCGGTCGCGCTCGCCCAGCGGCGTGTCGACGTCGGGCGCCGCCAGCAGCGCCTCGACCTGCGCCTCGCTCAGGCTGCGCGGCACGCGCAGCGGCTGGCGCGCGGCCATCAGGCGCAGCGTCGGGTCGGCGCGCACGCGCCCTTCGCGCAACGCCCAGCGGAAGTAGCGCCGAAAGACCGCCAACCGCCGGTTCGCGGTGGTCGCGCGCGTGGCCGCGTGGCGCGCGGTGACGTAGCCGAGCAGGTCGGCCTCGGTGCTGGCGTCGATCGCCTTGCCGGCGTGCTGCTGCAGCCAGGCGGCGTAGAGCGCGAGGTCGCGCCGGTACGCCGAGAGCGTGAGCGCGGCCAGCCCGTCCTCGATCCAGAGGGCGTCGATGAAGCGGTCGATCGCGGCCTGGCTCTGCGGGTCCATCGCGCGGATTGTCCGCCGGCTCCGCGGCGGCGAGCGGCGCGCGGCCGGCGCCAGGCGTCGCTGGCCGCGCTGGCACACTCGCGGCCATGGCCGAACTGCTGACGCTGCTGCTCCCGGATTTCCTGCTGATCGTCATCGGCTACCTGGTCTGCCGCCACACCGCGCTCAACCGCCCGATCTGGGACGGGGTCGAGCGGCTCGTCTACTACCTGCTGTTCCCGGTGCTGCTGTTCACCTCGATCGTGCGCAACCCGCAGGGTCCGGGCGAACTGCTGCCGCTGGCCGCCTGCGGCGTCGGCGTGGTGCTGCTGGGCATCGGCCTGGCCTACGCGCTGCGCCGCTTTCCCGGCGTCGACCCCAAGCTGCACGCCTCGGGCGCGCAGGCGGCGTTCCGCTTCAACAGCTACGTCGCGCTCGCGCTGTCCGAGCGCCTGGCCGGGGGCCAGGGCCTGGCCTGGATCGGGCTGATCATGTCACTGTGCGTGCCGATCGTGAACGTCGGCGCGGTGTGGCCGCTGGCGCGCCACGGCGGGCAGGGACTGGCGCGCGAGCTGGGGCGCAACCCGCTGATCCTGGCAACGGTCGGCGGGCTGCTCTTCAACACGCTGGGCCTGCGCCTGCCGGACCTGGCGATGAACACCGCGACGCGCGTCGGTTCGGCGGCGCTGCCGCTCGGACTGATGGCGGTCGGCGCCGGGCTGCGCCTGGGTGCGCTGCGCGAAGGGCCGGGACTCGCGGCGGCCCTGCTGACGATCCGCCACCTGCTGCTGCCGGTCGCCGGCATCGCGCTTGCCGTCGGCTTGCGCCTGCCGCTGCCGCAGCAGCTCGTCGTCGTTGCCTTCGCGGCGATGCCCACCGCATCGAGCGCCTACGTCCTCGCGGTGCGCATGGGCGGGCACGGCAGCTACGTCGCCGGGCTGATCACGATCTCGACCGTGATCGGGATGGCGGGGCTGCCGCTGGCGCTGGCGGCACTGCAATGGGTGCACCAGAGCTGAGCGCGATCGGCCGGATGCGTTCGCAGCGGCACGCGTGCCTCTCGCCAGCCGGCCATGCGCGGTCGCGGGATCGGCCGCTTCGCGGCTAAGCGACGCCTGCGTCCGGGCCCGAGGTCTGCACTTCCCCCTGTGCCAGCGCCCAGTCGATGTGCTCGCGCACCAGCTCGCCCTCGGCCTCGCGTGCCGCTGCAAGCGCCGTCGCGATCCCCGGATCGCCGCTGGCGCGCAGCGCGTTGCCGAGCCCGACCGCGAGATTGCGCCGCCAGCGCTGCCAGCCGATGCGCCGGATCGGGTTGCCCTCGGTGCGCTGCAGGAACTCGGCCTCGGTCCAGCCCCACAGCTCCAGCAGCGAGGCTTCGGCGAGCCAGGAGCGGGCATCGAAGTCGGGCAGCAGCGCGCGGCGCGCGTACTTGTTCCAGGGGCAGGCGAGCTGGCAGTCGTCGCAACCGTAGATGCGGTTGCCGATCGGCGCGCGCAGCTCGGGCGGGATGGGACCGTCGTTCTCGATCGTCAGGTAGGAAATGCAGCGCCGCGCATCGACGCGATAGGGCGCGACGATCGCCTGCGTCGGGCAGACCTCGATGCAGGCGCGGCACTGCCCGCAGTGCGCGCTGACGGGTTCGGTCGGCGGCAATGCGATGTCGACGAAGAGCTCGCCGAGGAAGAACATCGAGCCCGCCGTCCGGTCCAGCACCAGCGTGTGCTTGCCGCGCCAGCCCAGGCCGCTGCGCGCGGCGAGCTCGCCTTCGAGCACCGGCGCCGAATCGCTGAACGCCCGGTGGCCGAGCGGCCCGATCTCGGCCTGCAGCCGGTCGGCCAGTTGCTGCAGCCGCGGGCGGATCACCTTGTGGTAGTCGCGCCCGCGGGCGTAGAGCGAGACCTGCGCACGCGCGGGCTCGCTCAGGCGCTGCCACTCGCGCGCCTGCCAGCCCTCGGGCGTGGCCGCGGGGAGGTAGTCCATGCGCGCGGTGATCACGCAGAGCGTGCCCGGGACGAGCTCGGCCGGCCGCGCCCGCTTCAGCCCGTGCGCGGCCATGTAGCCCATGCGGCCGTGAAAGCCCGCCTCCAGCCAGGCGAGCAGGCCCGGCTCGGCACTCGCGAGGTCGATTCCCGCAATGCCGATCTGGGAGAATCCGAGCTCATGCGCCCAAGTCCGCAGCTGCTGCACGAGCCGCGGCCCATCGAAGTCCCGCGAATGAGGCATGCGCCGATTCTAGGAACGCGCACCCTGGCCTGGCCCGACGAGGCGGCCTGCGCCGCGTTCGCACAGGGGCTGGCCCTGCGGCCGGCACTGCGCGATGCCTACCTCGAACTGCACGGCACGCTCGGTGCCGGCAAGACGAGCTTCGTGCGCCACCTGCTGCGCGCGCTGGGCGTGAAGGGGCGCATCAAGAGCCCGACCTACGCGGTCGTCGAGCCCTACGAGATCGGCGGCCTCCCGATCTCGCACTTCGACTTCTATCGCTTCGAGGATCCGCGCGAGTGGGAGGACGCGGGCTTTCGCGAGATCTTCGCCGCGCCCGGCCTCAAGCTCGCCGAATGGCCCGAGAAGGCGGCGGCCGTGCTGCCGCTGCCGGACCTGCGCGTCTTCATCGAGGTCCTGGACGACGAGTCGCGCCGCGTCGAGCTGCAGGCCTGCACGCCGCGCGGGCTGGAGCTGCTCGGGTGAGTACGCGGCGCGAGACTCTCGCCCGCGTCGGCAGCGTGGTGCTGCTGCTGGGCGCAGCCGACATCGTGCGTGGCGCGACCATCCTCGCGGTGCGCGTCTGGCCTGCGGCCGACTACACGCGGTTGACGATCGAAAGCGACCGGGCGCTGGCCGCGCAGCACTTCCTCACCGAGGGGCCCTATCGCCTGGTGCTCGACATCGACGGGCTCGAGCTCGACGCGGCGCTGCGCGAGCTGGTCGGCAAGGTGCAGCCCGACGATCCCTACATCGCCGGCGTGCGCGTGGGCCAGTACCAGCCGCAGGTCGTGCGCTTGGTGCTGGACCTGAAGCAGCCGGTGGCGCCGCAGCAGTTCGCGCTGCCGCCCGTGGCAGCCTACCAGCATCGGCTGGTGCTCGACCTGCACCCGGCGCAGGAACGCGATCCGCTGCTCGCGCTGATCCGCGAGAAGGAGGCCGCCGACGCGCAGGCCGCGCGCGCCGTCGAGGACGCGCTGGGCGATCTGATCGCGCGCATCGATCGCGGTGACCGGTCTGGGCTGCCCGCGCCGCCGGCGTCGGCGCCACGCCTGATGACCCCGGCACCCAAACCGCCGCCGGCACCGCCCACCGAGGCCGAGCGGCGCGATGTCGAGCGGCTGATCATCGTCGCGGTCGATCCCGGCCATGGCGGCGAAGACCCGGGGGCGATCGGGCCGACCGGCCTGCGCGAGAAGGATGTGGTGCTCGCGATCGCGCGAGCGCTGCGCGACGAACTGAACAAGCAGCGCAACCTGCGCGTGATGCTCACGCGCACCGGCGACTACTTCGTGCCGCTGTACGAACGCGTGCGCAAGGCGCGCCGCGTCCAGGCCGACCTCTTCGTCTCGATCCACGCCGACGCCTTCATCCGCCCCGAGGCGCGGGGCGCGAGCGTCTTCGCGCTCAGCACGCGCGGGGCATCGAGCGCGGCGGCGCGATGGATGGCCGACCGCGAGAACCGTGCCGACGCGATCGGCGGCGTCAACATCGCATCGAGCGACGCCCAGGTGGTGCGCGCGATGCTCGACATGAGCACCACGGCGCAGATCAAGGACAGCCTGAAGCTCGGGCGCGAGGTCCTCGGCCACATCGGCCGCGTCGGCAAGCTGCACAAGGCAGCCGTCGAACAGGCGGGCTTTGCGGTGCTCAAGGCGCCGGACATCCCGAGCATCCTCGTCGAGACGGCGTTCATCTCCAACCCCGAGGAGGAGCGCAAGCTGCGCGACCCGGACTACCGGGGCGAACTGGTGCGGGCGATCGCCACCGGCATCAGGCGCTACTTCGCGCGCAATCCGCCGCTTGCGCGCGACCGCCAGCTGTAGCGAAGCCTGATCCCAGCGGCAGCAGCGGCGTGTGGTCGACAAGCCGGCGCGCCACCAGATGACAGACCTCGCCCTCGCGCTGCCAGACGCCGTAAACGGTGAGCAGCGTGCTGGCAAGCAGCTCGCGATGCTGCCGGCGCACGAGCTGCGGCCAGCAGATGACGTTGACGACGCCGGTCTCGTCCTCGAGCGTGACGAAGACCACGCCGGCTGCCGTGGCCGGCCGCTGGCGGTGCGTGATCAGGCCGCTGGCGCGGGCAAGCCGCCCGTTCGGGTAGCCGTGCAGCACCGCCGCCGGCTGCACCCCGAAGCCCGCGAGATGCGTGCGCAGCAGCGCCAGCGGGTGTGAGGAAAGGCTCAGGCCCGTGCTGCGGTAGTCGGCCGCCAGCTCGTCCGCGACGCCGGGGGCGGGCAGCGCAGGCAGCGCCTCGTGCGTGCGCGTGGCGTGCAGCAGCGGCGTGGCGCGAGTGTCGATGCCGGCCACGGCCCAGGCGGCGTGGCGGCGATGCCCGGTCAGCGGCGCCAGCGCCCCGGCCGCAGCGAGCAGACCCAGCGCGCGCGCGTCCAGTCGCGCACGGCGCGCCAGATCCTCGGCGCCGGCAAACGGCGCCCGCGCGCGCGCGTCCAGCACGCGCCGGGCGGCGTCCTCGGCCAGGCCGTGGATGCGATCCAGCCCCAGCCGCACGGCGCATCGCCCGGCGCCCTTCCCCACCCCCTGCGCGGCGTCCGCGTCGCCGCCGGCGCCGGCCGCCTCCAGCGTGCTCTCAGAGGCGCTGCGCGTCACGTCGACCGGCCGCACCTGCACGCCGTGCGCACGCGCGTCGCGCACGAGCTGCGCGGGCGCGTAGAAACCCAGCGGCTGGCTGTTGAGCAGCGCGGCGAGGAAGGCGTCCGGATGGTGGCACTTGAGCCAGGCGCTGACGTAGACGAGCAGCGCAAAGCTCGCCGCGTGGCTCTCCGGGAAGCCGTATTCGCCGAAGCCCTCGATCTGCCTGAAGATGCGCTCGGCGAACTCGGCGCTGTAGCCCTTGGCGCGCATGCGGCCGACGAGCCGCTCGTGGAAGGGGCCGAGCCCGCCCTTGCGCTTCCACGCAGCCATCGCGCGGCGGAGCTGGTCAGCTTCACCGGGCGTGAAGTCGGCCGCCAGCATCGCCAGCTGCATCACCTGCTCCTGGAAGATCGGCACGCCCAGCGTGCGTGCAAGCGCCTGGCGCACCTCCTCGCTCGGGTAATCCTCGGGCTCCAGGCCCTGACGGCGGCGCAGGTAGGGATGGACCATGCCGCCCTGGATGGGCCCCGGGCGCACGATCGCGACCTGGATCACGAGGTCGTAGAAGCAGCGCGGCTGCAGCCGCGGCAGCATGCTCATCTGCGCCCGGCTCTCGACCTGGAACACGCCCACGCTGTCGCCGCGGCAGAGCATCTCGTAGGTGGCGGCGTCCTCGGCGGGAACGTCCTGCATCGTGAACGCGGCGCGCCCGAGCTTGGTGGCCACCAGCGCCAGCGCGCGGCGGATCGCGCTCAGCATGCCCAGCGCCAGCAGGTCGACCTTGATGAGCCCGAGCGCGTCGAGGTCGTCCTTGTCCCACTGGATGACGCTGCGCCCGGGCATGGCCGCGTTCTCCACCGGCACCAGGCGCGCGATCTGGTCGCGCGCGATGACGAAGCCGCCCGGGTGCTGCGAGAGGTGGCGCGGAAAGCCCGTGAGCGTCGCGCTCAGCTCGAGCCACAGCCGCGACAGCGGTGCCTCGGGGTCGAAGCCGTGCTCGCGCAGGCGCTCGGGCGCCAGGCCGCCGTCGATGAAGCGGTGCTGGCTCCTGGCGACGGCGTCGATGCGGTCGAGGTCGATCCCGAGCGCGCGCCCGACGTCGCGCAGCGCCGAGCGCGTGCGGTAGCTGACGAGGACGGCGGTGAGCGCGGCACGGTGGCGGCCGTACTTGCGATAGACGTGCTGGATCACCTCCTCGCGGCGCTGGTGCTCGAAGTCGATGTCGATGTCCGGCGGCTCGTTGCGCTCGGCGCTGATGAAGCGCTCGAAAAGCACCGACATGCGCGCCGGGTCGACCTCGGTCACGCCCAGGGCGTAGCACACCGCCGAGTTGGCCGCGCTGCCGCGACCCTGGCACAGGATGCCCTGCGCGCGCGCCCAGTGCACGAGCTCGGCGACGGTGAGGAAGTAGGGCTCGTAGCGCAACTGCGCGATCAGCGCCAGCTCGTGCTCGACGATCGCGCGCACCGCAGGCGGTGCCGGGTCGGCCGCCTCGCCATCCTCCCGCGCATCCGTGCGGCGATAGCGCCGCCGCAGGCCTTCCTCGGTGAGCTGGCGCAGCCAGCTCGTGGGCGTGTGACCCGCGGGGACGATCTCGTCCGGGTACTCGTAGCGCAGCTCATCGAGCGAGAAGCGGCACTGCCCGGCGACCGCCAGCGTTGCCTGCAGCCACTCGGGCCGATAAAGCCGCGCCAGCCGCGCGCGCGAGCGCAGATGCGCCTCGGCGTTGGGTTCGAGCGCGTGGCCGCACTCGGCCAGCGGGCGGCCAAGCCGCGTCGCGGTCAGCACGTCCTGCAGCGGCTTGCGCGAGCGCCGGTGCATGAGCACGTCGCCGACCGCGACGATGCGCAGGCCGGTGAGCGCCGCAACGCGCTGCACCACGTCCATCAGCAGCGCGTCGTGCGTGCGCAGCAGCAGCGGCAGCGCCAGCGCGCAGCGCTCGGGCCCGAACCAGGTCGAGAGCCACAGCGCCTGCGCGAACAAGGCCTCGAACGGGTCCACGACGGCCGGTGACAGCACCGCCGGGCACATCAGCAGCGCCAGGCAATCCGGGAGCCCGGCCAGCGTCGGCGCATCGGGCACCTTGCCTTCGAGGTCGTCCATCAGCGCCTCGTACTGTCCCTTGGTCGCCCGCCGGCGTGCGACCGTGATCCACTGCGAGAGGTTGCCGTAGCCGCGCCGGGTCTGCGCCAACAGCACGAGGCGCGGGCCCGACTGTGCAGCCTCGGCGCCGGCCGCTTGCCCCCGCGCCTGCAGCTGCATCGTCGCACCGACGATCAGAGGCAGCCCGCAATCCCTGGCCTGCGCATGCGCGCGCACGACGCCCGCCAGTGAGCACTCGTCGGTGATCGCCAGTGCCGCATAGCGCAGCGCCTTGGCCCGCAGCACCAGCTCCTGCGGATGCGAGGCCCCGGTCAGGAAGCTGAAGTTGCTGCGACAGACGAGCTCGGCGTAGCCGGGCAGCTCGGGGCTGCTGCGCGATGCGGGCATGACGGATTCAACGACTGTATGTCCATACAGTATCTCTCGATCAAAGCCCTCGCGCCATCGGGATTCAGCGCTCCCCGCGCAGGTCCGCCGCACGCTGGTGCCCGGAGCGGGATTCGAACCCGCATGCCCCGCGAAGGGCCGCGGATTTTAAGTCCGCTGCGTCTACCGGTTTCGCCATCCGGGCCGGCGGGCATTATCGCCAGCCCGAAGCCCATCGCCGGCGCCGAACGCACAACGGGCTCCCGGTCGGGAGCCCCTTCGCTTGCGGCCGTGTCAGGCCAGGGGAAATCTTGGAGGCGCGAGCCGGAGTCGAACCGGCCTAGACGGATTTGCAAGCCTAGCCAGACCCTACGGGGCACCATTCTGCACCACTTCACGCCGCAGCCGCATCGACGGAGTACGAATCCCCGAACAGGTGGAATCGGTGGCTCATTGCATGAGCTACTGGCGCCTCGCGCCGGTGTCGGCCTCGCCGGCCAGGGCGCAGCAGAAGGCCCGCCAAGCGCTCGCAGCCGCTCGGCAAGGGGCAAGGCTTCATCCGCCAGCGTGCGCGCGTTCTCGGGCGTTCTGGCGCGTCCCTGCAGCACGCAGGGCGCCATGGAAAGCCGGCAGGCCCGAGCGCCGGCAGCTCACCGAGCCAGCCGCGCCAGCCCGATCACCGCCTCGGCGTCAACCGCCGCGCGGTCCTCATCGTCCAGTAACGCGTACGCCACGCGCAGCGCGTCGTGCGCGTCCGGGGCTCCGCGCGCCGGCAAGCCCAGCGCCCGCAGCGGCTCCATGCGGCCGTACAAGCCGGCCATCGCCGCGTCGTGCACTCGGCGCGCGCCGTAGCGGCGGCATGCTGCGGTCAGCTCGGGATCGTCTATCGGCTTCATGCGCGCATCGTACGCGCGCCGAGCCCCCGCCAGTGCCGGAAAACTGCTGGGAACCCGGCTTGAGGTTGCGCCTGCAGCGCGGCGGAATCGGCTTGTCGCACTGGTGATGCATCAATTGAGGCATCTACCCGCGCGCCCTGCCGCATGTTCGCCAGCCTCGCCGCCGCCGTCTCGCGCTTGCCGACGTTGAGCCGTGGGGCACCAAGTCGCCAATTGGCGACTTGACGCAGTGCAGCGCGGCGGCTTCGGACTGCGTTGCAGCTTCGCCAATTGGCGAACCTCCAGCGGCTTCGGGCTGCGATTTGGATTCGCCAATTGGCGAACGCTGATTCGCCCGCGATCAAACGGCAAATTTGCCGCTTGATCCACAGGCCAGCGCCAGCAGCTCGCCGCAGCGGCGAGGGCTGGGTGCTGTCCGCCAAAACCGTCCGGCCGGCCGGACAGTTTTCAGCAGCTCTCGGGCAGCGCGTGGATGGCGGCGAGGTGCTGGGTGTTGTCCGCCAAATCCGCAGCTTGAGCTGCGGTTTTGGTTTGCAAAGCGGTAAGTTGACTTACCGCTTGAGAGCTCGCCCGAAGGCGGCTGAAGATGCCGCCCTTGACGCCGAGTCGGCGGCGGGAGAGGCGGCGGAACCCGCTGCGCGCGCGGGCCAACCCGACGAAACCCCGCGCGATCTTGAAGTTGCCGCCCTTGGGTCGTCGGTGCCGAAATCCGACGGCGGGCTGGGGCGGCGATCCCGCTCGACATGCGCGCGGCCCACAACACCGCGCGCCGACGATCTCTATCGGTGCGCGGACCCCTACGCGAACGCGGCGGGAATTACGTGCCCGCCTTGAAGACGCGCAAGGCGCCCGGACTGCTGGCGCACGGCCAGCGCGCAGACAGCGGCCGTGTCCGGGTCGACAAGCTCGACGCGGCCGTCTGCCGCCAGCAATGCGGCCTCGTGCGCGGCCAGCTCGTAGGTCTGCCCGGGCTCGATGCGCTGGCCGTGGATGCAGTGCTTGACGAGGCAACGGACTTGCGTCGTCGCGCCGGCGTAGTTTTGGGTCGGAAACATGGGTTTTCCTCGCGCGTCAGGTGATGTTCGTGGCCACTGCAAAGCTCGCGGCCGGCGTAAAGGCGAAGTCCACGGCGACGATGAGCCGGAACGCAACCTTGCCCGAACGGAAGTCGGTGTACGGGTCAACCTCGACGCCGAGGCCACCGCTGAAGTGCGCGACGGTGATTCGGCTCGGGTCGCAGCAAACCAGCGTCGCGGCGGGGACGGCCGTCGTCGCGTAGGCCGGACGGCCCAAGATGCCGTTGTCGTCCCAAAGCGCCCGGCCCCCGCCAGCGTGGCGCTCGCGGCCGGCGAGCGTCTTCTGCACGGCGGGATTGCCCAACCAGACCAGGTTCTGCTCTTGCGCGGACTGCAGCAGCGCGGCCTCGCGCATGTTCAGCAGGCCGGCGTGCGCAAGGCTCGTGCCGGACTGCGTGCTGATCCCGCTGGTGTTCACGATGCCGGTCGGCGCGCCAGCAGCACCCGCACCGGCGACGATGGCCTCGTCGATGGCGCGGCCTACCGCGTCGGCGGCCAGCTCGTTGACGATGGCGTCAACGGCCTTTCCCCCTTGCATGAGCAGTTGCCGGCTCACCTTCGAGAAAATCGCGACGTAGTGCGGCGTAACCGCAGCTTGCGCGAAGGTGCCCTCGTTCTGCGGAATGCTGACGCCTTCGTTGGCAAGCCATGACGCGGCCGGCCTCGTGCCCGCGCGGGGGATGACGGTGGCCGAGTCGAAGGGGCCGACGACGTTGCATCCGGCTTGCCCGAGGATGCTCCAGCGGCGCATCAGCGTCTCGAAGGCGCCCATGCTGGTGGCGGTGAGGTAGCCGCCGGCATTGGCCGTGCCTACCGTCAGATCCCGCGTCAAGCTCGCGAGTCCGATCCGCCGGCGCTGCGGCCCGGTGGCGGCCGGGTTGCCGACCATCGCGCGCAGTGCTTGCGCAAGCGTCGTATCGGCTGCGCCGCTCTCGTCGAGCAGCCCGAGTTTGCGCAGCGTGTCCGCGTCGTACATGTCGAGCGGCAGTCCGTGGTGTCTGTCCATGCGTGACCTCGTGTCGTTGGCACGATGGTGCCGCGCGCGCGTCGCTTGGACAATCAGCCGGGAATCGTCCCGTCTCGGACTTCCTCGACGCGGTACTGCGACGAGTCGCGGCGGTGCGCCGGCGGCCGGTGCCGCAGCAGGAGGCCGCCGACGTCGCGCCACGCGAGGCGGCGCAGCAGTCGACCCAGTTCGCGCGCTGGATGCTGCGCGCGCAGCTCGGGCGCCAGAGCGTGCCGCAGATGCTCGGCGTCGGCGTCGGCCAGCAGCATCGTGGCAATGCCGGCGGCAGTCATCCACTCGCCCGGCCGCGTGCGGTGCAGCCAGTTGAGCAGCGCCGGTGCGACCTCGAGATCCGCGTCAGACAACGGCGCCAGGTGCGCGCGGCCGAGCAAGTCGAGCAGCTCGGCACGGCTGAAGGTGTGGTCCTCGACCACGGCGCGCACCAGGCGCTGCAGCTCGGCGCGTAGGCGCGCGTCGGTGGCGATGGACTCGGCCGGCGTGGCGCCGAAGGCGGCGAGCATGTTGTCCCAGGCGGTCACTTGGCGCGGCCCGAAAGCTTCGCCAGCGTGCCCAGGATCTCGCGCCGCAGCACCTCGTCAAGGCCGGCAGCGTCGGGGCCGACCTCGACCAGCAGCGGCACCACTCGGTCGACCAGGCCGTGCAGTTCGCGCTCGGCCCGGACGCGGAAGTCCGCCCAGGCGCGCGCGGCGTCGGCCGCGGACACCAGCTCGGCGCGTTCCCGCGCCGCGCGCAGCTCGGCGAGCTGGGCTTCGGCGGCCTCGCGTTGAGCCTTGGCGCGTGTGTAGTCCGCACCATTCAGCCCGGCGCCCTCGGCCACGGGCGCCATGCGCGGCCGCACGTTCGCGGCGCGCCAGGCTCGCGCGGCCTCGACCGAATCGACCGGCATGCCGCGGCGCTTGAGTCGGGACACTACAGCCTCGCTCAGGTCCAACGCTTTCGCGAGCGCGGATTGGCTCATGGGTGGCGCATCATCTTCCCGCATTGTGAAATCCTAGGGCTGCTCACTAGCGTCATCGCGGGGCCCGAATTACCCCCATTTGGGGGGTGCCCGGGAAGGACCCGTGACCGCCGGGGCTCATCGCCGGGCCCCCCGCAGCTGCTGCAGCGTCGCGGTGGCCATGCCGAGCAGCGTCGCGGCCAGCGACGACGTGACGCTCGTGTCCGCAATGAGCAGCGCCGCGTCCTCGCCGACGAGCGGCCGCGCATCTTCGTCCGTCTTGCGCGAGACGTGCCGCGCCTCGCGGTAGGCCGGCAGCTCTGGCAGCTTGCCGCCGCCGAGCACGGACAGCAGCAGCATCCAGCCCCAGCTAGGCGCGGTCACGCTGCACCTCGTTGTGCCCGATACCGAGCAGCCACGCGCGCCCGCTGGAGGTCCGCACGCAGCCACCGTGCCGTAGCCTCGTCTGGCGGGATCGGCTGCTGATCGCGAAGGCTGTACGGCAACAGCAGCTTCACAGCGCCGTCGCGCAAGCCGAAGCGCCGGATGGTCGCGTAGTAGGCCCAGCCGTCGGGGCTGCGCATGCCGCGGCTGCGCCCGTGCCAGCGACAGGACTGGTAGAACCGATGAACCTCGTCCAGCGTCGCGCCCGGCAGCGGATCGCCCGGTCGCTCGACATCGAACGGCCGCAGCTCACCGTCGACGACGACGGCCAGCGTCCGCCGATAGCACGCGGTCCCGCACTCGGTGCAGATGTCATCGGCCAGATCGTTGAGTGCGTGGCACGAGCGGCAGACCCAGGCCTTTGCCGGATCGCGCCGCGACTTCTTGTCGGTGCCCTTGTCGATCTTCGACAAGTCGGCGGGTGGCTCGAAGTCTTCCAGCTTGCCGTGCCGCAAGACATTGCCGGCGTGGTCGAGCACGATCGCGTCCGTCTTGCCGGGGTACGGTCGCAGCACCCGGCCGCCTTGCTGGATGTACAGCCCCAGCGACAGCGTCGGCCGCGCCATGATCGCGCAGCTCGCGATCGGACTGTCGAAGCCGATGGACAGCACGCCGACGGACACGAGGATGCGCAAGCGCTTGGCCTCGAAGTCCGCGATCAGCTCGGCGCGGTCCTCGTCGCTCGTGTCGTCGAGCATGACCTCGGCCGCGACACCGGCAGACTGGAACTCGTCGGCCAGGTCGCGCGCGTGCTGCTTGTCCACGCAGAAGGCGATCGTCTGCCGGTCCTCGCCGAGCCGTTGCCAGGTGCTCACCACGTCGCCGATGATGGCCTTCTGCCGCATGGTCTTGGACAACTGCGCGCCGTGGTAGTCGCCGGCTTGGATGGCCACCACTTGCAGCGCGCGCTCGATCTCGTCTTGTGCTGGTGCGTAGTACCTCGCACGGACCAGCGAGCCCTCGGCTTGCAGCTCGGCAATCGTCGAGCCGACGGCCAGCGCGTCGAAGCGTAGACCAAGACCTTCGCGCAGCGGCGTAGCCGTCAGACCGAGCACGCGCGCGTCCGGCAGGCGATCGAGCACATCGTCGTGCGTCCGGTGCCAGATGTGGCTCTCGTCGATGACGATCAGCGCGACGCCCTCGGGACAGCCGCGCGAGCGCAGGCTTTGTGCCGTGGCGACGATGATCGGTGCGGCCAGCCGGATCGTGTTGTCGGCTTGCAGCAGGCCGACGTAGTCGAAGCCGTGGCGCTTGAGCCGTGCCACCCACTGCACGGCCAGCTGCTTGCGCTCGGCGATGATCAGCACGCGCGTGGTCGGCGTGGCCTCGTCGCGGATGATGTCGATTGCGGTCTCGGTCTTGCCGCCGCCGGTCGGCAGCACGGCCAGCACGCGACGACGGCCAGCGTCCCAGTGCTCGCGGATGGCAGCGACAAGGCGGGTTTGGTAGTCGCGCAGCTTCATGCCGTCACCCCCTTGCGCCAGGCGCGGCCGCAGAAGCGATCGGCGTCGCCCCAGTGCCGCATCACGTCGGTGATGCGCCGGCCGTGGCAGTGCGCGTGCGAGCAGTGGAAGGTCGGCCAGCCGTTGCCGTCGGACTGCCAGACGACGGTGCTGGTGTCGTTGGCCGTCGGCTCGGTGCTGTGCTCGTGCGTCCAGGGGCAGCGCGCCGCGTGCTTGCCGTCGGCCAGCGGTCGCCGGTAGGACTGGTGCGCCGCGAACCAAGCCACCACGTCCAACGTGTTGTAGTCGCCGCTGCTGCCAGCCGGCACCCGTGCTGCCGGCCGCTCGACGTGCTGCTGCTGGAGCTGCCGATCGAGCGCTTTCGCGTAGGCGTCGGCCAGCCGCTCGACTTGCTGCGCAGAAACACCCGCCCAGCGGCCCGGAATGCGCACCAGAGCGCGCCGATGCGGTCGGTCAAGGGTAGGGGTGCCCTTGCGGTTGAAAACGCCGTACAAGCGCCAAATTCGCGCCGGGTTGCGCACCGTCACGTCGAAGATCACGGACTTGGTCGTGAACTCGATCTGCATGCCGGTGTAGATCGAGCGCAGCATGTCGGCCGTCTCGTCGTTGGCCGGCAGCCGGCAGCGGTAGATCGCGTGCGCACCGTTGCCGCTGATGGCCGTCGCCGGGGTCGGCCAGCCGATCGCGCGAAGAGCTTGCACGAGCCGGTCGCGCCGAGCGATCGCGGTCTGCAGCTCGTCGTCGGTGCTGGGCACGCCAGTCGGCCGCACGGGATCGAAGTCGAACGGTAGGCGCGTGATCCAGCCGATATCCATGTCGCGCAGAGCACGGCCGTTCATGGCGTTGCCGGCCGGCAGCGGCTTCGGTGCGTTCAGCGACGTGAAGAGGTTGCCGACGCCCGCCAGCCGCTCGACGGTGGCGCGCAGTGCGTGCTCGTCGTCGAAGATGCCGCTCGTCCAGCGCTGGCCGTCGTGATGGCGCAGTTCAACCCGGCCGGCGTCGCGCAGCAGATGCTGGAGCCAGCCGGTCATGACGCACCCCCGGCGTGGCGTGCGTGCGTCGGCGTTGCGGCGTCGGACGTGTCAGCGGTCGGCGTGTCGGCGTCGTCCTCGTGCAGCAGAACGCTTGCACTAGTAGACGGTAGGTAGGAGGTCACGCTCGGTACAGTCCCCGGTGACGGTCCCCCGGGACGGTCCCCCGGTACCCTATCCGATACCCTATCGGAACTGCCTCTTTTTTGAGCAGCTTTCGCGCGCCGTTTCTCTTGCCGGTGAGCCGTGACGACGCCTCTCGCGGGTATGCCGTACAGCCTCCGGAACGCGGCCACCATGTCCGTCTCGGGCATGCGGTCGAGCACCGCAGCAGCGCCTCGCACTTGCGCAGCATTGGGCTTCATCGCGCCGAGCTGCCGTGCCATATGACCACGTATCCAGACGACGCAGCGCTCGGCGTCGTAGTCGATCAACCCGAGCTGGTCGAGCTGCGCGAGCGCGGTCGCGGCCTCGCGCGTCTTGATCCCGCAGAGCTTCGCGATCACTGCCGGGTGCGCCGGGACGATCCCCGCGAGGTTCGTTTCTGGTGCCGTGGACAGCAACAGCCACGTCAACTTCGCGGCCGGCGTGAGCGCCACGAATTCCGGCGTCTGCCAGATCGCGGGCTGGATTCGCATTCCGCCGGATATCGGCAGTCGGTCGCCAAG
>JAIXKN010000075.1 GCA_026932425.1 Burkholderiales bacterium | reverse complement strand
TCGAACCGGCTTGAGAACCAAGCCGCTAACCGTCCGCGGGATGGGGGCAAGTCCAGCAGCAACCTCATGTTCTCGCGAGCGCGGCATCCACCGGATCCGCTTGGGCGGCCTCGCGCAGCGCGGGTCGCCCATGCGTCGTGAGGTCGGAGACGATCGCGTGCAGCACCTGGCCCAGCGTCACGTCGGGGGCGAGCACCTCCTCGAGCACGTGGCCGCAGCGGCTTGCCGACGGGTCGGCTTCGGCGACGATCACGAGCGGATTGATGCGCAGCGGCAGGTCGACGAGGACCATCGGTGAGCTGAACGCGATCGGCACGTGGCGCCGCGTGCCGCCGTGCAGCGAGGTCCAGGCCTCGTCGTCGATCTTCTCGGGCAGCTGCGGGCTGACGCCGTGCAGGCGGGCGCGCTCGCTGCCGCGCGTGCGGCCGGCGCGGGTGTTGCGCTCCCACAGACGATAGATCTCGAGGTACTCGATGTCGGCATCGGGCTCCACAGGCGCGCCCGGGTCCGAGCTGAGCGCTTCGGCGGTCAGGTTCGCTGCGATCTCCGCACCGAGAACGGGCTGGATCGAGGGGTTGGCGCGGATCACGAGGAAGGCGTCGCGAAGCGTGACCTCGGGCGCGATCTCGAGCGGCTCGAAGAGGAAGCGTGCCGCCTGCGTGCTGACGTCTACTTCCACGCGCTGGCCCGGCGGCGTGCTGCCCTTGGGCGTCTCCCAGCGCGTCAGTTCCAGTCGGCCACCCTTGTGCAGGAATAGTGTGCTCATCGCGTGCTCCTTCGTTCGCCGCGGCGGGCCTGCAGCCCGCAGCCCCGCGCCGCTCGGGCCGGTGTCCACTGTTGGACATCGTGGGTCCGACTTTGCGCCCAGGCTTGCGCG
Source organism: Burkholderiales bacterium (assembly GCA_026932425.1). Classification (GTDB taxonomy): domain Bacteria; phylum Pseudomonadota; class Gammaproteobacteria; order Burkholderiales; family Burkholderiaceae_C; genus Rubrivivax. The sequence goes on along the minus strand of JAIXKN010000075.1, from coordinate 45,435 downwards.
CAGGCCAGCGTGCCGGTCGAACACGTCGCCGTCGCCGTGGTCTTTGCGTCGGGCGGCTCGACGACAATCCAACGAGCTTGCCGCCGGTCTGGTCGTGCCTTTGATGGATACGGCCGGGCAGGCTCGAATCAGGGTCGCGGACTCCGATCCGCCACAGCCAGGGAGGCTTTCGATGCGTTCTTCTCTTCACCTTGGACGCCTTGCGCGTGCGGCACTTACCGCGATGCTGCTGGCCTTCGCACTCGGGCTGCAGGGCTGCGCCGGCTTCATCGTCCAGAACCCGGATTCGCCGCTCAAGCCGGTCAATGCCGCCGAGGCGCCCGGCGCCGGACGCCTGCTGCTGCAGGGTTACGACCTCGTCGCCTACTTCGTCGATGGCCGCGCCACGCCGGGACTGGCCGCGCATCAGAGCACTTACGAGGGGGTCGACTTCCGCTTCGCGAGCGCCGAGCACAAGGCGATGTTCGATCGCGACCCGACCCGGTACCTGCCGCAGTTCGGCGGCTTCTGTGCCAACGGGATGGTGTACGCGATCCCCTCCGGCGGCGATCCGCGCACCTGGAGCCTCATCGACGGCAAGCTCTACGTCTTCGGCGGCCAGGGATCGAAGGACGCGTTCGAGCTCGACCTGCCCGGCACCCTGAAGCTTGCGCACCACTACTGGGACACCGAGGCGGCGGGGCGCAACAGCGTGCTGCAGCGCGCGTACCGGCTGACCTGGCGCGTGCCGCACTACAAGAGCAGCGAGGAGATCGCGCGCCTGGTGTCCGAAGCGAAGGCGCGCGGGAAGTAGGAAGTAGGCGGAAGTAGGCGGGAGGCGGGAGGCGCGAAGCCGTTCAGCGCGAGGCGACGATGCGCTTGGCCAGGTGCCAGAGCGCGAGGCGGTGCGCGGCGACGAGGTCGTCGATGCGCTCGCTGGCAGCGGCCTCGACGAGGTCGGCCGCAGCGCTGCGCGGAGGCTGTGCCCCCGCTGGATCGACCAGGCTCCATCGTGCCTGCAGCCGCACGCTGCGGCGGTCGGCGCCGACGTCGAAGGCCTGGAGCTCGACGCGAAGCCGCCGCGTGATCGTGAGTCCCGCGGGCAGGGGCGAGACCCAGACGCGGCCTTCGCCCAGCAGCGCGATGAGATCCTCGCGCAGCACGCGCGGTACCGCCTCGCGCAGCGATTCGGCCCAGCGGTGGCCGGACAGGGCAAGGAGCCCGGCCTCGCCCTGCGGCATCAGCAGCGCGTCGCGGTCGAGGTAGTCGGGGATGCGAACCGGGAGCAGCAGCTGCCAGGTCTCGTTCGTCGCCGCTGTGCCTGGCGCGGACACCGGCGCTGCGCTCGGCAGCCGGTAGAGCTGCACCGGCGGCGAGCTGCCGCATCCGGCCAGCAGGCTGGCCGGCAGCAGCATCGCGAGCGCACGCCGCCGGGCACCGATGATGGTCGGCGAGGCAGGACGAGGTGACGCGGAAGAGGGCTTGGCGCTCATGGTGCTGCGGGCTTCGTGATCGGGGTCGACGTTCGGACAGTGGGCGTTCGGAGCACAACGTGGGGGTCGATGGCGGCGGGCGGATCGACCGATCGCCGGACTCACGGCCCTGCGACGCGGCCGCGCAGCAGCGCCTCGGGCTGGCGTTCGAGCAGGTCGGCCAGTTCGCGCACCGCGCGCGCCGCACGCGAGAGCTCGTGTGCCGCCTCCTCGATGCGCGGCAGCGTGCCGTCGTCGTCGATCGTTGCCTGACGCAGCGCCTGCGCGGTGCGCGTCAGCTCGTCGGCGGTCTTGCGCGCGCTCTCCAGCAACGGCGTCGCGTTGTCGGCCAGGCGATCGAAGCGTTCCATCGTCGCACTGACGCGATCGGCCGCACGGCCGACCCGGTCCACCGCATCGGCGGAATGGGCCAGGCCCGTGGAAATCGATGTTGCCGCCTTGTGCGAGGCCTGCAGCGTGCCGTGCACCGCATCGGCCAAGGGGTCGACGCGACGGTCCAGCCGCGCGAGCAGCTGGCGCAGGTCGCTGCCGGCCTGCGCGAGTTCGTCGATCGTCTGCTGCAGCCGCGGGTTCGTCACCAGCGCGCGTGCGCCGGCCGCGGCGCCGGTGATGTCGGCCAGCAGCGCGTCGACGTCGACGTCCTGCAGCCTGCGCTGCAGCGCCTGCAGCGGGGTCGGCCGGGTCGGGATCAGCGGCAACGGTGCCGCGCCGGCGCGTGGTGCGACGGACTTCGGTGCCGAGGCGGAGGCCGCGCCGGAAGCGTTGCCGGGCGCCCCGCGCCCGAGATCGAGGTCGACGTAGAGCAGCCCGGTCAGCAGGCTCTGCGTGCTCAGCTGCGCCGTCATGCCTTGCTGCACGAGCGCTTCGACCGTGACCTGGCCGGGGCTGCCGGTGATGCTGCCGATGAGGCCGCGGTCGATCTCGATCTCCACCGGCACCGCATACCTGCCCGGCTGCCCTTCGTAGACGACGCCGACGCCGACGACGCTGCCCAGGCGCACCCCGCGCAGCACGACCGGCGCACCGAGCTGCAGGCCGTAGACCGAGCCCTCGAAATAGGCGAGCGCGCGCTGTCGGTCGGCGAGCAGGCCGCCGCGGCTGATCATCACGACCGCGGCGACCAGCACGGCGATCGCGCCGAGCATGAACAGGCCGATCCGCGTCGGACTGGCGCGGCGCTTCACGGCTGGCTCCGGCGGTGCAGGAAGGCGCGCACGCGTTCGGGGCCGGTCTCGGCGAGCACGCGCGGCGCGTCGAGCGCAGTCATCGTCTTTTCCATGTGGTCCAGGTAGAGCAACCGGTCGGCGACCGCGAACACGCTCTCGATCGAGTGGCTGACCATCACCACCGTCGTGCCCAGGTTGCGGCGCAGGTTGAGTATGAGGCCGTCGAGCCGCGCGGCACTGAACGGGTCGAGCCCCGATGAGGGTTCGTCGAGGTACAGCAGCTGCGGGTCCAGCGCCAGCGCCCGCGCGATCGCCGCGCGCTTGCGCATGCCGCCGCTGAGCTCCGCGGGCTCGAGCTCGAAGGCGCCTTCGAGACCGACGAGCGCGAGCTTCCAGCGCGCGATCCGAGCGCGTTCTGCCGCGGGTTTGTGGCTGAACAGGCGCAGCGGGAGCATGACGTTCTCGCCGACCGTCATCGAGCTCCACAGCGCCCCGGCCTGGAACATCACGCCGAAGCTGCGGCGCAAGCTGGCGAGCGTCTCGTCGTCGGCCCGGTGCAGATCCTGATCGCCGTAGAGCACCTGTCCGGCCGCCGGCTCCTGCAGCCCGATCAGGTGCCGCAGCAGCGTGCTCTTGCCGCAGCCGCTGGCACCGACGATCGCCAGCACCTCATCGCGGCGGATGTCGAAATCGAGGTTGCGCTGCACGACCTCGTCGCCGAAAGCCATCGTCAGCCCGACGACGCGCACCAGCGGGGCGGCCGGAGCCGGGATGCTGGCCGCGGCGGTCGAAGCGGCAGTTGGAGCGGCAGTCGAAGCGGCGTTCATGATCCGCGGGTCTCCGTGCTCAGAAGCCCAGGCTCTGGAAGAGCACGGTGCTCGCCGAGGCCGCGATCACGATCCACAGCAGCCCCTTGACGACGGCGGTCGTCGTCGCCGTGCCGACGGATTGCGCGTCGCGACCGGCGTGCAGGCCTTCGCGGCAGCCCGCCAGCGCGACGAGCCCGATGTACATCGTGCCCTTGAAGAGCCCGATCCACAAATGCGTCCAGGTCAGCGCCTCGCGGCTCTTGTGCAGGTATTCCCAGGCCGGCACGCCGTAGATGCCGACCACCGGCGGCAGTCCGGCGAGCACGCCGACCAGCGCCGCGTACGCGATCAGCAGCGGCGCGACCGTCAGCATCGCCAGCAGGCGGGGCAGCACGAGGTAGTCGAAGGGGTCGACGCCCAGCGCCCTGAGCGCATCGATCTCCTCGTTGGCGCGCATCGTGCCGAGCTGTGCCGCGAAGGCGGCGCCGACGCGGCCGGCGAGGATCACCCCGGTCATCAGCCCGGCGAGTTCACGCACCATGCCCACGGTGACGACGTCGGCGATGAAGCTCTGCGCGCCGATGCGCTCGAGCTGCGCGCCGCCCATGTAGGCCAGCATCAGCCCGATCAGGAAGCAGGTCAGCGAGACGATCGGCAGCGACATCGGGCCGACGAGGTCGAGCTGCCGGAAATAGTCCGACGCGCGCATCATCGCCTTGCCGCGCACGAGGCGTCCGAGCGAGAGCGTGACTTCGCCGACGAAGGCCGCGGTCTGCAGCGCGTCCTCCCAGCCCGCGCGCAGCCTGGCGAGGATGCCGCCTTCGTCGACATGCTCGGGCACCTGCTCCTGGGGGCTGTCCGGCGCGGGCAGCGCCAGCTCCAGCGGTGCGCGCAGGGCGTCGGGCAGTGCGCCGAGGTCGACCACGGCGCCCGCGCGCCGCAGCGGCGCGAGCAGGCCCCACAAGCGCGGCGCCGCGTCGTGGTCCCAGCCGCTGAGCGCCTGGCCGCTGACGACGATGTGCTCGCCCGGTGCCGGCCCGGGAACGGGCGGCGCCGGCAGCGGCAGCGTGCGGCCGCGCCAGTCGCCCTGCAGCAGGAGCTGCCAGCGCCCGGCATCGTGCACCCAGTGCACGGCGTCGGAATCGGACGCGTTCTGCGCTTTCACGACGGCGATGATGCCCCAGTCGCTGCGCTCCGAGGCTTGCGCCCCGTGCCTCTCTCGGCGTCGAGCGCAGGGATGCGGGCTGATTCCTACAATCGGCCGCCATCACCGCCCAAGCCATCGCGCCAGCCCGGAGCCCCCGCATGATCCAGCAGGACCTCGACAGCCTCGTCCCTGCGCGCGACTTCTCGCGCCGCGGCTTCATGCGCACTTCGGTGGGCAGCGGCTTTGCCGCGGCGGTGCTGCCGGTGGTCGCGCAGACGCAGGTCCGCACCTCGGCCGACGGTCTGGTCGCGGGCGAGGTGACGATCCCCGTGGGCGATTTCCGGATGCCGGCGTACCGCGCCGCGCCGGCTGCCAAGGCCGATGCGCCGCTGGTGCTCGTGGTCAGCGAGATCTTCGGCGTGCACGAGTACATCGGCGACGTCGCGCGCCGGCTGGCACACGCGGGCTGCTTCGCGGTCGCGCCCGAACTCTTCGTCCGCCAGGGGGATGCCAAGTCCTACCGCGAGATCGCGCGGTTGATGAGCGAGGTGATCGCCAAGGTTCCCGACGCGCAGGTGATGCAGGACCTGGACGCCTGTGTCGCCTGGGCGCGCGCACAGGGTGCGGACGCGGCGCGGCTGGGCATCACCGGCTTCTGCTGGGGCGGGCGCGTCACCTGGCTCTACGCGGCACACAACCCGGCGCTGAAGGCCGGCGTCGCGTGGTACGGGCGGCTGAGCGGGCAGGGCAGCGCGCTGGCACCGAAGAACCCGATCGACCTCGTTGGCGCGATCAAGGCGCCGATCCTCGGTCTCTACGGCGGCGCCGATGCCGGCATTCCGGTCGAGAGCGTCGAGCAGATGAGGAAGGCGCTGCGCGAAGCCGGGAACACGGCCAGCGAGATCGTCCTCTACCCCGACGCGCCGCACGCCTTCCACGCCGACTACCGGCCGAGCTACCGCCAGGCTGCGGCCGAGGACGGCTGGAAGCGGCTGCAGGCGTGGTTCGCGCGCTACCTGGCCTGAGTGCAAGGAACGCAAGCGGCAGCGCAGCAGCCTGAATCCTGCCCGCAGGCGCGCAGCGCGCTGCGCCGCGCCGGGAGTGCGCCATCGGCATGACCCTCGTCTACATCATCATCGCGACCCTGGCCGGCGGCCTGCTGTCGGTTCTCATCGCCGCCGCGGTCAGCGTCGGCGTGCTCGCACGGCTCGTGCGCAGCCTCGTGAGCCTGTCCACCGGCATCCTGCTCGGCACGGCGCTGCTGCAGGTGCTGCCGGAGGCCTTCGAAGGGCACGCCCGCCCGCAGGCGCTCTTTGGCACGCTGCTGGCGGGGCTGCTTGCCTTCTTCCTGCTCGAGAAGGCCGAGCTCTATCGGCACGGCCACCATCACGAGGGCGACCATCCGCACCATGGGCACCACCACGGCTTCGACGCGGAGCAGGCCGGCCGCGGCGGGCTGGCGGTGCTGGTGGGCGACAGCATCCACAACTTCAGCGACGGCGTGATCATCGCCGCGGCCTTTCTCGTCGACCGGCACCTGGGCCTGGCGACCGCGATCGCGATCGTCGCGCACGAGATCCCGCAGGAGGTCGGCGACTACATCGTGCTGCTGAACGCGGGGCTGTCGCGTGCGCGTGCGCTGGCCTACAACGCGCTCTCGGGCCTGGCCGCCGTACTTGGCGGCGTGGTCGGCTATTTCGTCGTCGGCCCCTGGGAAGAGGCCTTTCCCTTCCTGCTCGTGATCGCGTCGAGCAGCTTCGTCTACGTCGCCGTTGCCGACCTGATGCCGCAGCTGCAGCGCCGCCTGCCGTGGCGCGAGACCCTGAGCCAGATCGTCTGGATCGCCGCCGGCCTGGGCGCGGCGGCACTCATCGGCCAGCTGCGGCACGCACACTGAGCCCGGGCGCGCGCCGGCTCAGCGCACGACCAGCACCGGCAGCGTGCCGTGCGTCAGCACCTTCTGCGTCTCGCTGCCCAGCAGCAGCGCCGAGACGCCGCGGCGCCCGTGCGAGGCCATCACGATCAGGTCGCAAGCCTGGGTCTTGGCATGGTCGAGGATCGCCTCCCAGGCGTGCAAGGCTTCGACCGTGTGGCCGTCGGCCTTGACTCCGGCCGCAGCGGCGGCCGTGAGTACGGTCTGCACGTTGGCGGAGGCGATGCGCTCCTGCGCGTCGAAGAACTCCTGCGGCGGCACCGGCTGCATTTCCGAGATCGCGCTGTAGGGGAAAGGCTCCTTGACCGCGATCACCGAGAGTTCGGCGCCGCAGAGCTTGGCCATCGAGACCGCCGTCTGCACGGCCTTCGCGGTGATTTCGGAGCCGTCGGTGGGGACGAGGATGCGCTTGTACATAGGGTCTCCTTTGCTGCAAGGCTTGGCCCATGGCCACGACACCGAGCATGATGCACGAACTGCGCCCGGGGCGCGAACGGCCGGTGCCGTGCTACTGGTGCGATGAGACCAGCGCGGAGCGCCGGGTCAGCCCTCGAAGCGCGCGAAGACCAGCGAGGCGTTGGTGCCGCCGAAGCCGAAGCTGTTGGACATCACCGTGTGCAGCGGCGCGTCCAGACGCTGGCGCAGCACCGGCATGCCCTCGGCGGCCGGGTCGAGCTGCTCGATGTTGGCCGAGGCGGCGGCAAAGCCGTGCTGCATCATCAGCAGCGAGTAGATCGCCTCCTGCACGCCGGCGGCGCCCAGCGAGTGTCCGGAGAGCGACTTCGTCGAGCTGATCGGCGGCGGGTGCTGGCCGAAGACCTCGCGCACCGCGCTCAGCTCGGCCACGTCGCCGACCGGCGTCGAGGTGCCGTGGGCGTTGATGTAGTCGACCGGACCCTTCACCGTCTCGATCGCCTGGCGCATGCAGCGCACCGCGCCTTCGCCCGAGGGGGCGACCATGTCGTGGCCGTCGGACGTGGCGCCGTAGCCGACGAGCTCGGCGAGGATCGTCGCGCCGCGCGCCTGCGCGTGTTCGAGCGCCTCGAGCACCAGCATGCCGCCGCCGCCGGCGATCACGAAGCCGTCGCGTGCGACGTCGAAGGCGCGCGAGGCCTGCTCGGGGCGGTCGTTGTACGCGGTGGACATCGCGCTCATCGCGTCGAAGAGCATCGACAGCTCCCAGCTCTCCTCCTCGCCGCCGCCGGCGAAGACGACGTCCTGCACGCCCCAGGCGATGAGCTGCGCGGCGTGGCCGATGCAGTGCGCGCTGGTGGCGCAGGCCGAGCTGATCGAGTAGTTGACGCCCTTGATCGCGTAGCTCGTCGCCAGGCAGGCCGAGACCGTGCTGCCCATCGTGCGCGTGACCATGAACGGGCCGACGCGCTTGATGCCCTTGCTGCGCAGCGTGTCCGCGGCCCAGACCTGGTTGAAGCTGGATGCGCCGCCGCTGCCGGCAACGAGCCCGGTGCGCGGGTTCGACACCTGCGATGCGGTGAGGCCCGAGGCCTCGACCGCCTGCTTCATCGACACCCAGGCGTAGCCGGCGGCGTCGCCCATGAAGCGCATCGTGCGCCGGTCGATGACCGATTCGAGCTCGAGCGTGGGGCGCCCGCTGACCTGGCAGCGCAGGCCGCGCTCGGCGTAGACGGGATTGGCGCGGATGCCCGAGCGTCCTTCGCGCAGGCTGAGCACGACCTCGTCGACGTTGTTGCCCAGGCTCGAGACGATGCCCTGGCCGGTGACGACCACGCGCCGCATCAGAAATCCTCGGTCGAGGTGAAGAGCCCGACCTTGAGGTCGGACGCGCTGTAGATCTCGCGTCCGTCGGCGAGCACGTGGCCGTCGGCGATCCCCATCACCAGCTTGCGCTCGATGACGCGCTTGAGGTCGAGGCGGTAAGTCACCCTGGACACGGTTGGCAGCACCTGGCCGAAGAACTTGATCTCGCCGGCGCCGAGTGCCCGGCCGCGGCCGGGATTGCCGCGCCAGCCGAGCCAGAAGCCCACGAGCTGCCAGAGCGCGTCGAGCCCGAGGCAGCCCGGCATCACCGGATCGGTCTCGAAGTGGCAATCGAAGAACCAGAGGTCGGGATGCACGTCGAGCTCGGCTTCGATGCGGCCCTTGCCATGTGTGCCGCCCTGGTCGTCGATGTGCACGATGCGGTCGAACATCAGCATGTTCGGCAGCGGCAACCTCGCATTGCCGGGCCCGAAGAGCTCGCCATGACCGCAGGCCAGCAGGTCTTCGCGGCTGTAGGCATGGCGACCGAGCTCACGTTGACTCGGGCGCGGCGAAGAGGTGGTCATGAGGCGGTGCGGTCTCTCGGGAAGAGTCGGGACGAGTCGGGCGGATGTCGTGCGCCGGCCGTGACGATCGGCACGGCGTCTCGGTGTCGCGCACCGCCATTCTGCCAGCACCTGCCGCCGACCCGAACCCTCCTTCACGGGATGCCGCAGGAGATCACTATCGGTCCGGCGTTGGCGCAGCGGTACGCGCATCGCCGGCCTCGATCACGCGGCCGAGCGCGTTGTCGACGACCAGCGGCGTTTCGAAGTATCGGATGCGCGGCTCGCTTCCGTAATGCGCGCGGATGCGTGCGCGCCAGGCCTCGTCGTGAGCGGCCTCGGCCGCGGCGCGGTCCAGCCAGAGGTAGAAAGCGCCCGCCACGCCCGCCCGTTCGTCGTAGATGAAGGTCTTGCGCACGAGTTGGGGTTCCTGGCGCCAGCGCGGCGCGACCTCGTGCATGCCGGCGATCACCGTCTCGCGCGGCATGCCCGCGGGAAGATCGAAGAGCACGTATTCGGTGAACATCGCCGGCCTCCGGATGCGCGGGGAATGCGCCATTGTGCAATCGCCGCGCAGGCCCCACCGCCGCGCGCCTTCAGCCGCCGGCGGCAGGGCGTCCGCGCGTGTCTTCGGGCTCCTGGGCCCGTGAGCGCACGCGCGTGCTGAGCAGCCCGGCGCTGATGATGAGCACGACGCCGGCGATCGCCGCCGCGGAGATCCCCTCGTCGAAGAGCAGCACGCCGTAGATGAACGCGAAGAGGATGCCCAGGTAGTTCAGCACCGCGTTGGCCAGCGGCCGCCCGACCGTGTAGGCGCGCGTCAGTAGCATCTGAGCGGCTGCGGCGAGCACGCCGATCGTCAGCAGCAGCAGCACACCGCGCACGCTGTGCCGGCCCAGGCCCTGCGCGACGGCGATCGCGCCGCCGAGCACCATGCTGCCGATGTTGAAATAGAAGACGGTGCGCTCCTCGGGTTCGCCGACGCGGCCGAGCGCCGTCAGCTGCAGGTAGGCCAGCGCCGACAGCACGCCCGAGAACACGCCGGCCAGCGCCGGCCAGATCTGTGTGGCATCCATCGACGGCTGCAGCACCAGCGCCACGCCGACGAAACCCAGCAGCACCGCGGTCACCAGCAGGCCTTCGACGCGCCGCCCACCGAGCATGATCGCGCCGCCGACCAGGAACAAGGCCATCCAGACCGAGGACATGTAGTTCAGCGTCGACGCGGTGGCCAGCGGCAGGCCGCCGAGGGCGAAGAACCAGAGGCTCATGGCTGCAACCCCGGCGGCGCTGCGCCCGACGTGCATCCCGGGCACGGGCGTACGAAGCGAGCCGCCGCGTGCGCGGTAGAGGATTCCGACCGCCAGCGCACCGACGAGACCGCGGTAGAACACGATCTCCCCGGTGCCGTAGCTGGCCGAGGCGAGCTTGACGCACACGCTCATCGTCGCGAACAGCAGCGACGAGAGCACCATCATCCAGGCAGAGCTCACGGGCGGCGATTCTCGCGTACGGCACACTTCGCCGCTGGGCCACGAGAGGAATGCACACGCGATGGGACCCCTGCACGGACTGAAGGTGATCGAGCTGGCCAGCATCGGCCCGGTGCCGATGTGCGCGACGCTGCTGGCCGATCTGGGCGCCGACGTCGTGCGGGTCGATCGCACCGAGGCCAGCGGCCTGGGCGTGCAGTTCCCGCGCCGCAACGACGTGCATGGACGCAGCCGCCGCTCGCTCGCGTTGGATCTGAAGGCGCCGGCGGCGCGCGAGGCGGTGCTGAGCCTCGTCGAACGCGCGGACGTGCTGATCGAGGGCCTGCGCCCAGGAGTGACCGAGAAGCTGGGCCTCGGTCCTGCGGACTGCATGGGGCGCAACCCGCGCCTCGTCTACGGGCGGATGACGGGCTTCGGGCAGAGCGGGCCGCTGGCCGCTGCGGCGGGGCACGACATCAACTACATCGCGCTCAGCGGCGCGCTGCACGCGATCGGGCCGCGCGGCGGGCCTCCGGTGGCACCGCTGAACCTGGTCGGGGACTACGGCGGCGGCGCGCTCTACCTCGCGCTGGGCGTGATGGCAGCGATCTACGAGCGGCAGCGCTCGGGTAAGGGCCAGGTCGTCGATGCGGCGATGGTCGACGGCGCGGCCTCCCTTGCGGGCTTCTTCTACGGCATGCGCGCCGCAGGCCTGTGGGACGGGTCGCGGGGAGAAAACCTGCTCGACGGCGGCGCGCCGTTCTACGACAGCTACGAGACCGCCGATGGCCGCTGGGTCGCGCTGGCACCGCTCGAACCGAAGTTCTTCGCCGAGTTCGTCCGCCTGACCGGGCTCGATCCGCGCTTTGCCGAGCGGCAGTACGACCGGCGCGAGTGGCCGGCGATGCGCCAGGCGATCGCGGCGCTGATGCGCACGCGCACGCGCGACGAATGGTGTGAACGGCTCGAAGGCAGCGACGCCTGCTTCGCGCCGGTACTGGACTTCGATGAGGCGCCGCGGCATCGCCACGCGCAGGCGCGCGCGGCCTTCGTCGAGGTCGAGGGCGGCATCCAGCCGGCACCTGCGCCGCGTTTCGACCGCAGCGTTGGCGAGCCGCCACGCCCGGCGCCCCGGATCGGCGAGCACACGCGCAGCGTGCTGGCCGAGGCGGGGTTCGACGCGGCCGCGATCGACGCGCTGCTTGCCAGCGGCGCGGCGCGCCAAGCCAAGGGGGAGGAGGCTTGAGCATGAACCAGGGCTATACGGCGCCACCGGACGCGCGGCTTTCGGCGTCGCTGCTCCTGCTGCGCGATGGCCGGGCGGGACTCGAGGTGCTGCTGCTGCGTCGCGCCGAGCGCGAACGCGACTGGCTCAGCGGTGCCACCGTCTTTCCCGGCGGCGTGCTCGAGGCCGACGATCGTGAAGCCGAGCGCTACGTCCTGGGCGCCACCGATGCGGCGCTCAGCGCCCGCTACGGGCTGCCCGGGGGCATCCTCGAGCTGGCGCTGGCCGCGGTGCGCGAGAGCTTCGAGGAAATCGGCCTGCTGCTGGCCTGCGACGAGTCCGGCTGCAGCGCGGCGCCGACACCGGCCTGGGACGAATGGCGGCAGCGCCTGCAGCGGCGCGAGGCGACCTTGGCCGAGGCCTGCCAGGCGCTCGGGCTTCGGCTGGACCTGCGCCGCTTCTTCGCCTGGAGCCACTGGCTGACGCCGCCGGGCACTTCGCGGCGCTTCGACACGCGCTTCTTCGTCACCGCGGCGCCGGCCTCGCAGGTCGCACAGGCCGATCAGGGCGAGGCCGTCGAGCTGATGTGGCTGCCGCCCGACGCGGCGCTCGATCCGCAGCGCGGCTTCAAGCTCTTCCCGGTGACCCGACGCACCCTGCGGCAGCTCTCGGCCTATGGCTCGGTCGAGGAGGCGCTCGCCGCCGCGACGCGGCTGGCCGCGCCGATCCCGCGCGTGATGCCCCGGCATGCGCGCACGCGCCAGGGGCCGACGATCATCCTCCCTGACCACCTCGCTTATGCCGAGGTCTGCAAGCTCGACCCGGACGGGCTTGCGCACGATGCGCTGACCGAACTCGTCGCCGGGCAGCCGGTTCGGCTGTCGCCGCGCGTGCTGCGCGTGACCGCGCCCAATCCGGGGGTGATGACTGGACCGGGGACGAACAGCTATTTCGTCGGCGACCCCGACGCCGATTCCTGGGCGCTGATCGACCCGGGGCCGGCCGATCCGGTGCACCTGCAGGCGCTGCGCGCGGCGGCCCCCGGCCGCGTGCGCTGGGTGCTGGCGACGCACACGCACCGCGACCACAGTCCCGGCGCGGCGGCGGCGGCGCAGGCTTTCGGCGCGATCGTGCTCGGGCGGCGACCGGCGCACGAGCGAGGCCAGGACACCGAGTTCGCGCCGACGCGCGAGCCGGTGCACGGCGAGCGGCTGCTACTGAGTGCACGCACGAGCCTGCGCGCGATCCACACGCCGGGCCACGCGTCCAATCATCTGTGCTGGCTGCTCGAGCAGGAGCGGCTGCTCTTCACCGGCGACCACGTGATGCAGGGCTCGACCGTCGTGATCGACCCGCCCGACGGCGACATGGCGGCCTACCTGCGCAGCCTGCAGGCGCTGCTGGACGAGGACCTGCAGTGGCTCGCGCCGGGGCACGGCTTCCTCGTCGCCGAGCCGCACGCGGTGCTGCGCGCGCTGATCGAGCACCGGCTGCGGCGCGAGGCCAAGGTCGTCGAGGCGCTGCGCGCGCGCGGGGAGGCGAGTCTCGACGAGATGCTGCCCGAGGTCTACGCCGATGCGCCGCCGCGCATCCACCCGGTGGCGCGGCGCTCGCTGCTGGCGCATCTGCTGAAGCTGCGCGACGAAGGGCGCGCCGAGGATCTGGGCGAGGACCGCTGGCGCTGGCTCGGCGCGTAGGCCCGTAGGCGGGTAGGCGGAGGCCGAGGGCGGGCGGTCGGCCAGGGTTCAGGCCGCGTCCTGCCAGCGCCCGTCGATCAGCAGCTGGTGCGGCACGAAGCGCGACTTGTACGCCATCTTCGGGCTGTGCTCGATCCAGTAGCCGAGGTAGACGTGCGGCAGGCCGAGCTGGCGCGTCTGGTCGATCTGCCAGAGCACGCTGTAGGTGCCGTAGCTGGCCTGCGGGTCGGGGTCGTAGAAGGTGTAGACGGCCGAGATGCCGTCGCTGAGTACGTCGAGGATCGAGACGATGCGCAGCGCACCGGGCTCGCCGTCGTCGCCGGGTTCGCGGAACTCGACCAGACGCGAGTTGACGCGGCTCTGCAGCAGGAACTGCGTGTACTGGTCGACGCTGTCGTTGTCCATCCCGCCGCCGCTGTGGCGGCCGGACTGGTAGCGCAGGTAGAGCCGGTAGTGCTCCGGCATGAAGCACAGCCGCAGCACGCGCGCGCGCAGCGTGCGGTGCTGTGCCCAGGCGCGACGCTGGCTGCGTGTCGGGGCGAAGCGCGCAACGGGGATGCGCAGCGGAATGCACGCGCGACAGCCTTCGCAGTATGGCCGGTAGGTGAACATGCCGCTGCGCCGGAAGCCCGCGCTGACGAGCGCGGAATAGGCATCCGCGTGAATCAGGTGGCTGGGTGTCGCGACCTGCGAGCGCGCCATGCGGCCGGGCAGGTAGCTGCACGGATACGGTGCAGTGGCGTAGAACTGCAGCGAATCGAGCGGAAGTTCTTTCGGGTGCGTCACGGATCGTCCCTGGGCTCGCTGCCGCCGCCGTGCCCGGCCCGCAGCAGCTCGTCCCACAGCGAAGGATCATAGGTCCAATCGGTGCGATCCGCGGCCTGCAGCACCTGTTCGAGGTGGGCCTCGAAGACCGCGCGCGAGACGGGCCGCGCACCCATGCTCGCCAGGTGCAGCGTCTCCTGCTGGCAGTCGATCAGCGGCACGTCGTGCGCGCGGCACCAGGCCACGAGCGCCGCGAGCGCGATCTTCGACGCGTCGCTGCGGCGCGCGAACATCGATTCGCCGAAGAACATGCGTCCGATCGCGACGCCGTAGAGTCCGCCGACCAGCTCGCCGTCGATCCAGGTCTCGAAGCTGTGCACCCGGCCTTCGCGGTGCCACTGCGCGTAGGCCTCGATCATCGCCGGGACGATCCAGGTCCCGTCCTGGCCCTCGCGCGGCGCCTGCGCACAGGCGCGGATCACCGCTTCGCAGGCATGGTCGACGCGGATCTCGCAGCCGGCGCGGCCGGCAAAGCGGCGCAGCGTCTTGCGCAGCGAATGGCTGACGCGGAACTCGGCCACCGGCAGCACCATGCGCGGGTTGGTGCTCCACCACAGCACCGGCTGACCCTGGCTGAACCAGGGGAAGATGCCCTTGCGGTAGGCCTCTTCCAGCCGCGCGGTCGTCAGCGTGCCGCCGACCGCGACGAGCCCCGGCGCCTCGCTGTCCGCGCCGAGCGCGCTGCGCCCGGGCGGCAGCGGGTCGGTGTCCTCGATCCAGCGTGGCATGCGCGCGATTCCGAATCCTTCGCTCCCAGGCGAACCCTATCGTGTTGCTGGACTGGGCGACAGGGTGCGCCAGAGGAAGCTCAGCTCGAGCGCGCGCATGCGGGCGCGCTGCGCGTTGTCGGCCGCGCCGCCGTGTCCGCCTTCGGTGTTCTCCCAGTAGAGCGGCATCTGACCGAGCGCAAGCATGCGCGCCGCCATCTTGCGTGCGTGGCCGGGGTGCACGCGGTCGTCGCGCGTGCTCGTCGTGAACAGCGCCGCGGGCAGCTTCTGCCCCGACTGCAGGCTCTGCAGCTTCTGGTATGGGCTGTAGCGGCCGATCCAGGCCCACTGCCGCGGGTCGTCGGGGTCGCCGTACTCGGCCATCCACGAGGCGCCGGCAAGCAGCCGGTGATAGCGTCGCATGTCCAGCAGCGGCACCTGGCAGACGACGGCAGCGAAGAGCTCGGGGCGCTGCAGCATCACCGCGCCGACCAGCAGACCGCCGTTGCTGCCGCCCTGGATGCCCAGGTGGGCCGGCTGCGTGACGCCGCGCTCGATTAGATCGGTGGCCACCGCGGCGAAGTCGTCGTAGCTGCGCTGCTTGTGCTCGAGGATCGCCGCCTGGTGCCAGGCGGGGCCGAATTCGCCGCCGCCGCGGATGTTGGCCAGCACGTAGACGCCGCCCTGCGCGAGCCAGGTGCGCCCGATCACCGCAAGGTATGAGGGCGTGAGCGCGACTTCGAAGCCGCCGTAGCCGTAGAGCAGCGTCGGGTTGTGGCCGTCGTTGCGCGGCTGGCGCGGCCAGACGACGAAGTAGGGCACCCGAGTGCCGTCGGCGGAGCGCGCGAAGCGCTGCTCGACGCGCATGCCTTCGGCGTCGAAGAAGGCCGGCAGCGACTTCAGCGGCTCGACCTGGTCGCCGTCGGTGCGCGCAAGCGAGAGTGTGTCGGGCCGAAGGAAGCTGCTCGTGCGCAGCCACAGGTGTTCGGCGAACTCGTCCTCAGGTAACAGCGGGTCGTGCAGCGCCGCGATCGCGACGCTGGACAGCGGCGGCACCGGCAGTTCGCGCCGGTGCCACGCGACCGGGCCGGAGTCTGCCGCCTCGTTCGGGCGCCAGGCTTCGAGGCGGCTGCTCACGGTGTCCAGGATCACGAGCACGATCTGCGTGCGCGTCGTCACCCAGTGCTCGAGCGAGCGTGTCGGCGTCGGCTCGAACAGCAGCGTGAACTCGCGCTGCCCGCGCAGATAAGCATCGGCGCGCGCCAGCAGCAGGCTGCCGCCGCGCCAGGTGCGGCCAGCGACGGTCCAGTCGCTGCGCAGCTGCAGCAGCAGGTGTTCGCGCCAGAACGCGAGGGAGGCATCCAGCGGCTTGTCGACCTCGACCGTCGTGCCGTCGTCCTGCAGCAGCCACAGCCGCGATTCGTAGAAGCTCGTCGCGCGCACGAAGCCGCTGCGTTCGAAGCCGGGTGTGCGGTCGACGAAGGCCGATGCCGCGACGTCCGCGGCCTGCCCCTCGAACACCGTCCTTGCGTCGGCCAGCGGCTGGCCGCGCGTCCAGCGCCGGATCACGCGCGGGTAGCCCGAATCGGTCAACGTTCCGGGGCCGAAGTCGCTGCCGATGTAGACGCTGTCGGCGTCGATCCAGTCGATGTCGGTCTTGGCTTCGGGAACGAAGAAGCCGCCGGCGACGAAGCGTCGCAGGGCGAGGTCGAATTCGCGCACCACATGCGCATCGGCACCGCCGCGCGACAGCGACACGAGCGCGAGCCGGTATTCGGGGCCGAGCAGTCGCGCGCCGCCCCAGACCCAGTTCTCGCCCTCGGCACGGCCCAGCGCGTCGAGGTCGAGCACGGTCTCCCAGTCGGGGTTCGCCTTGCGGTATTCGGCGAGCGTCGTGCGCCGCCACAGCCCGCGCGGGTTGGCCGCGTCCTGCCAGAGGTTATAGAGCCAGGGGCCGACGCGCTGCACGACCGGGATGCGCGCCTGCGAGTCCAGCACCTCGAGGGTCGCGCGCTCGCGCTCGGCGTGGCCCGGAACCGCCTGCAGCTCGCGCTCGCTGATCGCGTTGCGTTCCCGCACCCAGGCGAGGGCCCGCTCGCCCTGCACCTCCTCGAGCCAGAGATAGGGGTCTTCGTTCTGCGAAGTGGATAGTGGCATCGAATCTGCGTCGCTGGCGGGTTCGGGACTCGGATTCATCGCAGGGGCCGCCGCCCATGCGGGCTGGCTGTGGAACATGGTCGAGAAGCTGGGGCAAAGGCCGGAACACAGGATCGACAGGACGCCGCGGCGCGTTGCGCGGGTGAGGTCCATCGCGGGCGTGCTACCGATGTGCCCTTGCCCTCGTCGGCCGGTTCGGGCGCCGCTGCACGGGGTCGCGGGATCTTCGATCATCGATTGCTGGCCGTGCGGCGGGTCGTCGACGGCCGCGACTGTGCCACACGGCGATGGGCGACCGCGCTGGCATCATGGACGCGATGTCCGACGCCTCGCTCCATGTGTTCGACCGGCCCGGCAGGGCCTGGCTTGCATTGGCGGGGCTGCTTGCGCTCGCCAGCGTGATCGCGCAGGCCTGGCCGGCCGCGGCGCTCGACTGGCAACCGAAGCTTGCCGCAGCCGAACCCTGGCGCTGGTGGACGGCAGCCTGCGTCCACGGCAGCCGTGCGCACCTGATGCTCAATGTCGGCGGCGCGGTGCTGGTCGGCGCACTCGGCTGGGCCGGGCGCGTGCCGCTTCACTCGGCGTTGGCCTGGGCGCTCGCGTGGCCGCTCACCCAGCTGGGCTGGCTGCTCGGGCCGCCGCTGGCGCACTTCTTCGGGCTCTCGGGAGTGCTGCACGCCGGGGTCGCGGTACTGGCCGTTCACCTCGTCTGCGGCGCGAAGGGGGTGGGGCGCTGGATCGGCGCAGGACTGCTGCTGGGGTTGGCGCTGAAGCTCGCGCTCGAGCAGCCATTCGGGCCGGTGCTGCGCGAATCACCGGCGCTTGGCATTGCGGTCGCCCCCTGGTCGCACTTCTGCGGCGCCGTCGCCGGGCTCGGCAGCGCGCTGCTCGTGCGCGTTCTCGAGGGTCCGCGCCGGCGTCGGGTGCGCGCCACAGCCAGCACCGCGCGCGTGAGAAGCCCGTGAAAGCCCGACGCATGGGCCGTTTCGCGGAAGGGCACACTACGCCGCTTCGCGCGCACGCACAGCCCGTAGCGGACAGGAGCACACCGAACATCATGGACGCCCAAGCCTTCCCGCGTATGCGGTTCGATCGCCGCCTGCGCAGGCGCGGTGCGACGCTGCTGGCCGCCTGCGCGCTGACCCTGGCGGCGACGGCTGCGCAGTCGCAGTCGCCGGCACTCGTGCCGGGCGCCGATTCCGCGCGCGTGATCGTCAAGTACCGGGCCGGCAGCAGCCTGATGCGACAGGCGCTGCAGGCGCGTGGCGGGACGCAGGAGCCGAGGCAGGCCGCGGCGCTCGCGCAGCGCCTGGGCCTTGCCTTGATGGATGGTCGCGCGATCGACGAGCGCACGCAGGTGCTGCACGCGCGCGGGCTGTCTTCGCATCAGCTTGCACAGCGTCTGGCCGCCGACAGCGAGATCGAGTATGCCGTGCCCGACGAGCGTCGTCGTGCGCTCGCGCTGCCCAACGATCCGCTCTTTGCCGGCGGGCCCGGCGTCTCGCCGGCATCCGGGCAGTGGTATCTGCGTGCACCGGACACGACGCATGTTTCCGCGATCAACGCGGTCGGCGCCTGGGCGATCAGCACCGGCGCGCCGGATCTGGTCGTCGCCGTCCTCGACACGGGCGTGCGTCCGGATCACCCGGACCTTGCGGCCCAGCTCGTCGCCGGCTACGACTTCATCGCCGACGCCGACGAGGCGCGCGACGGCGACGGCCGCGACCCCGACCCGTCGGACCCGGGCGACTGGTCGGCTGCGGGCCAGTGCGATGCGGGCGAGCCGGCGGCCGACAGCAGCTGGCACGGCACGAAGATGGCCGGCCTGATCGGCGCGCAGACCGGCAACCGCCTCGGCATGGCCTCGGTCGGCTACGGGGCCCGGGTGCAGCCGGTGCGCGTGCTCGGGCCTTGCGGCGGCTACGATTCCGACATCCTCGCCGCGATGCTCTGGGCCGGTGGGCTCGGCAGCAATCCGGTCCGAAACGCGACGCCGGCGCGCGTGATCAACCTGAGCCTGGGATCGGCCGGTGTCTGCTCATCGGCGTATCGCGACACGATCGGCAGGCTAACGGCTGCGGGTGTGGTGATCGTCGCCGCGGCAGGCAACGAGGAGGGACTCGCGGTGGGGACACCGGGCAACTGTCCGGGCGTGATCGCCGTGACGGGTCTGCGGCACATCGGAACCAAGGTGGGTTTCTCGAGCCTCGGGCCGCAGGTGACGATCGCCGCACCGGGAGGCAACTGCGTCAACCTGATCGGTGACTGCCTCTACCCGATCCTGACGACGACGAACACCGGCAGGCGCGGGCCTGCGGAAAATGTCTACACCGACTCGCGCGACTACTCGGTGGGCACGAGCTACGCGACGGCGCTGGTGAGCGGCGCGGTGGCGCTGATGCTCTCGGCCAATCCGACGCTCGGCCCGTCCCAGGTGCGCGAACATCTGCAGGCGAGCGCGCGCCCCTTCGTCGCTGCGGCAAGCCCGGAAGTGCCGCTGTGCCGCTTACCGGACGAGCTGACCCAGGACGAATGTGCGTGCACGACCTCGACCTGCGGCGCGGGAATGCTCGACGCCGAAGGGGCGGTGCGTTTGGCTGCGGCGGCCGTGGGCGGGCAGGACAGCACGGATCCGGACACGGGCGGCGGCGGCGGGGGCGCGCTCGAGCCGACCTGGCTGATCGTGCTGGCGGCCGTGCTCGCTGCGCTGCTTGCATCGGGAGCGGCAACCCCTGGTGCTGGGTGGCGGCCTCGCGATGCTCGCACCCGAGGGCCTCAGCCGCACCCGCATGAGTGGACTGCGCTCGACCGCAAGCCCGATGGAGCTGCCCACGATGTCTGAGCTCAATCCGCTGCTGGAACAATGGTCCGCAGCCTTCGGCCTGCCGCCGTTCGAGCGCATTCATCCCGAGCACTTCGAACCGGCGCTGCGGGCTGCGATGGCTTCGCATCGCGAGGAACTGCAACGCATCGCAAAGGACGCGCGGGCGCCCGACTTCGAGAACACGCTGGCGGCCTTCGACCGCAGCGGACGGATGCTGGGCCGCATCGTCGCGGTCTACGAGAACCTCGCGGCGTCGGCAACCAGCCCGGAGCTGCAGGCGGTGCAGCGCCGCATGGCCGCGCCGCTGGCCGCGCACCGCAACACCATCTATCTGGACGAGGCGCTCTTCGCCCGCATCGACGCGCTGCATCGCCGCCGTGAACAGCTCGGGCTCGCGCCCGAGGCGCTGCGGCTGCTCGAGCGCGTCCACCTCGATTTCGTGCGCGCCGGAGCGCGGCTGCAGGGCGCGGATCGCGCCCGCTACGCGCAGGTCATGGAACAGCTCGCCGAGCTGGCGACGCGTTTCGCGCAGAACGTGCTGCACGACGAATCGAGCTGGAGGCTCGAGCTGGAGAGCGAGGCCGACCTCGCCGGGCTGCCGGGCTTCGTTCGCGACGCGGCGCGCCAGGCGGCGACCGAACGGGGACTCGACGGCCACGTCTTCACGCTCGCGCGCGGACATGTGATCCCTTTTCTGACCTATTCGCAGCGACGCGACCTGCGCGAGCTGGTCTGGCGCGGCTGGGTGAGCCGCGGCGAGCATGCCGGGGAGAGCGACAACCGCGAGCTCGCACGCGCGATCCTGCGCCTGCGCCGGGAGCAGGCGCGGCTGCACGACCATGCCTGCTACGCCGACTACGCGCTGGCCGACACGATGGCCCGCAGCCGCGCGGCGGTGCAGGCGCTTTTCGACGAGGTCTGGCCGCGCGCGCTCGCGGCGGTGCAGCGCGAGCGCGAGGCGCTGCGGGCGCAGATGCTGGCCGAGGGCGTGAGCACGCCGATCGAGGCCTGGGACTGGCGCTACTGGGCCGAGAAGCTGCGGCAGGCGCAGTACGCGCTCGACGACGCCGAGCTCAAGCCCTACTTTGCGCTCGACGCGATGGTGCAGGCGGCCTTCGACTGCGCGGCGCGGCTCTTCGGGCTGCGCTTCGTGCCGCGGGAGGATGTCCCGGTCTACCACCCGGACGTCAAGGCCTACGAGGTGCGCGACGCCGACGACACGCTCGTCGGCCTCTTCATGCAGGACAACTTCGCGCGCGAGGGCAAGCGCAGCGGCGCCTGGATGAGCGCGCTGCGCTGGCAGAACCGCAACGCGCCGCAAGGCGGGGCCGAGCTGCCGCTGATCCTCAACAACAACAACTTCGCGCGCTCGGCGCCGGGGCAGCCGGTGCTGCTGTCGATCGACGAGGCGCGCACGCTCTTCCACGAGTTCGGCCACGGCCTGCACGGACTGCTCTCGCAGGTGCGCTTCGCGCGCCTGTCGGGCACCCAGGTGCTGCGCGACTTCGTCGAGCTGCCTTCGCAGCTCTTCGAGCACTGGCTCGCGGAGCCCGAGGTCCTGCGCCGGCACGCGCGCCACGTGCGGACCGGCGAGCCGATCCCGCAGGCGCTGATCGAGCGTCTGCAGGCCGCGCAGCGCTTCGGTCAGGGCTACGAGACGCTGCGTTACACCGCCAGCGCGATCGTCGACATGGCCGTGCATTCACGCAGCGAGGCCGAGCCGCCGGCCGATCTCTGTGCCTTCGAGGCCTCACTGCTGGCCGCGCAGGGCGTGCCGCCGGAGGTCGGCATGAACCACCGTCTCGTGCACTTCCAGCACCTGTTCTCGGGTTCGAGCTACGCCGCGGGCTATTACGTCTATCTTTGGGCCGAGGTGCTGGATGCCGACGGCTTCGAGGCCTTCCGCGAAGCCGGCGACCCTTTCGATCCGCAGCTCGCGCAGCGGCTGCGGCGCTGGATCTACGCCAGCGGCAACAGCGTCGAGCCGGGAGCGGCCTATGCCGCCTTCCGCGGCCGGGCGGCCAGCGTCGCGCCGCTGCTGCGCAAGCGCGGCCTGGCGGATGTCGACGCGCAACCGGCCTGAGCGCGGTTGCGCGTCGCGACGCTGCTGTCAGGCCGGCACGCTCGGCAGGCCGGCCAGCGCCATCGCCAGCTCCTTCTCGTCGTAGCCCTGGTCGACGAGCTGGCCGCCGAAGTAGCTGCTGTAGGCACTCATGTCGAAGTGCCCGTGGCCGCTGAGGTTGAAGACGATCACCTCCGAGCGGCCTTCGGCCTTGCAGCGCAGGGCCTCGACGATCGCGCTCTTCACGGCGTGGTTGGCCTCGGGCGCAGGAACGATGCCCTCGCTGCGCGCGAACAGGACGCCGGCCTCGAAGCAGGCTGTCTGCGGGTAGGCAGTGGCCTCGATCAGGCCGAGCTCCTTCAGGTGCGAGACCATCGGCGCCATGCCGTGATAGCGCAGGCCACCGGCGTGGAAGCCCGGTGGCGTGAAGGTGCTGCCCAGCGTGTGCATCTTGGTCAACGGCGTCAGGTGCGCGGTGTCGCCGAAGTCGTAGGCGAACTTGCCGCGGGTCAGCGACGGGCAGGCCGAGGGCTCGACCGCGACGATGCGGCGCTTGCGCCCGCCGCGCAGCTGCTGGCCGATGAAGGGGAAGGCGAGTCCGGCGAAGTTGCTGCCGCCGCCGGTGCAGCCGATGATCACGTCCGGGTCGTCGCCGGCCATCTCGAACTGCAGCATCGCCTCCAGGCCGATGATGCTCTGGTGCATCAGCACGTGGTTGAGCACCGAGCCGAGCGAGTACTTGGTGTCGTCGTTGGTCGCCGCGACCTCGACCGCCTCGCTGATCGCGATGCCGAGCGAGCCGGGGTGGTTCGGATCCTTCTCGAGGATCGCGCGGCCGCTGGCGGTGAGGTTGCTGGGACTGGCGATGCACTTGGCGCCATAGGTCTCCATCAGCGCGCGGCGGTAGGGCTTCTGGTCGTAGGAGACGCGGACCTGGAAGACCGTGACATCGATCCCGAACAAGGCTCCGGCAAACGCCAGCGACGAACCCCATTGTCCGGCACCGGTCTCGGTCGTCAGCTTCCTGATGCCGGCCTGTGCGTTGTACCAGGCCTGCGGGATCGCGGTGTTGGGCTTGTGGCTGCCCGCCGGCGAGACACCCTCGTACTTGTAGTAGATCTTCGCCGGCGTTCCCAGCGCCTTCTCCAGGCGGTGGGCGCGCACCAGCGGGCTCGGCCGCCAGAGCCGGAAGACCTCGCGTATCGGTTCGGGGATCTCGATCTCGCGCTCGGTGCTGACCTCCTGCAGGATCAGTTCCATCGGGAACAGCGGCGCCAGGTCATCGGGGCCCAGGGGCTGCAAGGTGCCGGGATGCAGCGGCGGCGCCAGCGGCACCGGCAGATCCGCCGCGATGTTGTACCAGCGGCGCGGCAGCTTGCTCTCGTCGAGCAGGAACTTGGTTTGGGTGCTCATCTTGACTCCACGGCTTGAGGGAACCAGCCGCGGATCGTACGGCTCGCCGGGCGCGCCGAATACCGGGTCTGCCCCAGCCTCGCGCCGCCTCGGCGCGGCCGCTGTCGCAACCGGGGAACGGGCTTGCCCGGCGCCCGAGGCGCGGCGGATGCAGTGATGGCGCTCAGGAGAGCCTTCAGAATCGCGTCCGATGCCTTCCCGAGACGAATTCATGCACCACCCGTTCCGATCGTTCGCGCCGCTCGTGCTGGCGGCCGCTGCCGCGACGGCTCAGTCCGCACCGCCCCCGGGCGACCCGATGCCCGGCGACTTCACCGTGGTCGACGGCCGCGTCGATGCCGGCACCTTCGCCGGCTGGCGTCTTTTCCAGACGCACTGCCAGTCCTGTCACGGGATCGGCGGCGTGGGCACGGCGGTCGCGCCCAACTTGGTCGAGCGCATCCGCAACTACACGCCGCGGGGCTTCGCGACCAAGGTGCTCAGCAGCTACCGCATTGCGCGCCTGGCCCCCGACGACCCGCCGCCGGACAGTGACACCGAGCGCACTGCGCTGCTCGAGGAGGTGATGAAGCGCGAGCGCAGCGCGCGCGGCCAGCCGCTGATGCCGGCCTGGGACGGCGACGGGGCGGTGACGCCGCACGTGCTGGATCTCTATGCCTACCTGAACGCACGCGCCGATGGCGGGCTCGGTCCGGGCAGGCCCGGGCTGCTGCCGCCTGCGAGGCGGCAGCCCTAGCCGGCGTCGCTGCCGGTGCGACCGCGGCGCACGACCGCCGCGGTCGGCGCCTCGTTCACCTGAAGCTGGAAGACGTCGGGCCGCGAATAGTGGCCGACGGCGTCGAAATCGAACTTGCCGCGCGCGATCTCGTCCAGGTCCAGGTCGGCGGTGAGGATGGTCTCGCTGCCGAAGTGCGGGCCGGCGAGCACCTGCCCGAGCGGGCTGACGATCGTGCTGCCGCCGCGCATCAGCACCGCGTCCGGATCCTCGCCCAGGTGCTGCAGGCGCACGCGCAGCGGCTCGGGGAAGTCGCGCCGGCGCACGAACTGGCAGGCGCTGAGCACGAAGCAGCGGCCTTCGAGCGCCACGTGTTGCATCGACGGCAGCCAGGTGTCGCGGTCGTCCGCCGTCGGCGCGCAGTAGAGCGCGACACCCTTGGCATACATCGCCATGCGCATCATCGGCATGTAGTTCTCCCAGCAGATCACCGAGCCGATGCGGCCGTAAGGGCTGTCGACGACGGTGAGCGTGGAGCCGTCGCCGAAGCCCCAGATCATGCGCTCGAGCGCGGTGGGCATCAGCTTGCGGTGCTTGCCCTGCAGCGTGCCGTCGGGACCGAGGAAGAGCACCGTGCAGTAGCAGGTGCCGCCTTCGCGTTCGATCACGCCGATGACGACGTGAACGCGGTGTTCGCCGGCCGCTTCGGCCAGCCGCGTCACGTGCGGCCCGGGAACCTCGATCGCCGCCTCGTGGTAGAGGCGGAACTCCTCGCGACCCTGCGGGTCGCGCGCGCCGACGACGAGGCCGAAGTCCAGCCCCTTCGGGTAGCCGCCGATGAAGGCCTCGGGAAACACCACCAGTCTGGCCCCGGTGGCTGCCGCTTCGCCGATCAGCCGCACCGCCTTCTCGGTGCCGGCGTCGCGGTCGAACTGCACCGCTCCGGCCTGCACCACCGCCGCACGCAGCGTCCGCGCGCCGCTTGTTGTCGCGCTCATCTCCGTTCCTTTCGCCGCGGCCTCGCCGCGAGGCCGATGCCGCTCGATTCTGCGGCAGGGCGGGCCCCTCCCGCACGCCGCGCCCATGCGGGTCCGGATCGCGTGCGAGCAGCGTCGATCGCCCGCCCCGGTACGGGGCCCGGCTCAGCGCAGGCGGAAGACCATCAGCGCATCACCCTGTCGGTAGCCGAAGAGCGCGTTGCCGCCGGCGGCCACCGCGATGTACTGCTGACCGTCGATCTCGTAGCTGATCGGCGGCGCGTTGACGCCGGCGCCGCAGTTGAACTGCCACAGGCGCTCGCCGCTCGCCGCGTCGTAGGCCGCGAGATGGCCGTCGCCTTCGCCGGTGAAGACGAGATTGCCCGCGGTGGCGAGCACGCCGCCGATCAGGGGCGTGGCGGTTCGCGCCTGCCAGCGGATGCGGCCTTGGTTGCGCGTGTCGATCGCCGTCAGCGTCCCCCAGGTCGGTCCTCTCACCGGTTCCATCGCCGTGTAGCGCACGGCCGGCGCGTCGCCCTGGGCGGCGACCTCCTTCACCGTGTAGCGCATCGGCAGGTGCATCGCGGCCACATAGGCCAGACCGGTGCGCGGGTCCAGCGCGGCGGGCGACCAGTTCGCGCCGCCGCCTCCGCCCGGAGCGATCACGATGCCTTCGGGTGTCGGCCGGCGGAAGAGGTTGGACTGCGGGACGAAGGCCTCTGATCGATAGAGCAGCCGGCCGTCGCGCCGGTCGAGCACGTAGAGCCAGCCGGTCTTGCCGGCCTGCGCCAGCGCCGGCAGCGTCCGGCCCTGCCAGGGCAGGTCGAAGAGCATCGCGGGGCTTGCGACGTCGTAACCCCACATGTCGTGCGGCACCTCCTGGAAGTGCCAGCGCACGGCGCCGGTCTCGAGCTCGAGCGCGACGATCGAGACGGTGTAGAGGTTGTCCCCCGGGCGGCTCGTGTCGTCCATCTGCGGCGAGGGGTTGCCCACGCCGACGAAGAGCAGGCCGCGCTCCGCGTCGAGCGCCGGCGTCGTCCACGCCGAGCCGCCGCCGCGCTTCCAGGCGTCGCCCGCCTTCGCCAGGTCGGCGCGCTCGCGCGCGATGTCGCGCTCGAGCGGGGCGCCGTCGGGCGTGTGCGTGCGGAACTCGCCCTCCCAGCCCTGGCTCGCGGTGGTGTCGAACTGCCACAGGCGCCTGCCGCTTACGGCGTCGAAGGCGGCGTAGAAGCCCGCACGCTGGCTCTGCCCGGCGATCCCGACGACGGCCCCGAGCGGCGCATCCGGCCGACGCCCCTCCAGATGCAGGCCGTAGCCGACGCCGGTGATGCCGATGATGACCTTGCCGCGATGCACGAGCGGGGCCATGTTCGCGCCGACGCCGGTGGCGCCGGTCGTTTTCTGCCCGCGCAGCGGATCGTCGGATGCGAGCTGATCCGTGCGTTCGGTGCGGGTGGGCAGTTCGTCGACCAGCGGGATGTCCCAGACGGGCTTCCCGCTCTCTTGGTCGAGCGCGACCAGTCGCGCGTCGACGGTGCCGATGAAGACCTTGCCGTAGGCGACCGCGACGCCGCGGTTGGCCGGGCCGCAGCACAGCGCCTGCGTGCGGCGCTGGTGGCGATAGCGCCACAGCTCGCGGCCGCTGCGCCCGTCCAGCGCAACGACGTCGCTGAAGGGCAGCGAGAGGTAGATGACGCCGTCGACCACGATGGGCGTGGCCTGGAAGGTCGCCGCGACGCCGCTCTGGTAGATCCACGCCGGTGCAAGCCGTTCGACGTTGCCGGCGCTGATCTGCGTGAGCGGCGAGAAGCGCTGGTTGCCGTAGTCGCGGCCGTAGCTGAGCCAGTTGGCCCCGCCCGGATCGCCGCCGAGCAGTCGTTCGTCGTCGGTGGGCGCGGCGGCGATCGCGCTGCCCAGCGCCAGGAGCAGGGCGAGCCCGCCGCCGAGGATCGAAGTACGCATGGTCTCCTCTTCTCCTTTCTCGTCCTGCGGTCGCCTCCGGTCGTGCCGGCGTGTCCGCTCCGGGCTCAGGCCTCGACCAGCGGCGGACCGAGCGCACGCAGCACGTCGCGCACGTACTGCACGCGGTCCGAGACCGCGGCGAACTCGCGCTCGATGCGCAGCTTGTCGTTGCCGGCGAGCTTGACCGAGCGGTTCTTCTGCACCAGCGCGATGATGCGCTGCGCGTCGACCGGCGGGTTGGGCCGGAAGGCGATGCTCATCAGCTTCGGGCCCGCCTCGATCTTCTGCACGCCGTAGGGCCTCGCGAGCACGCGCAGGCGATGCGTGTCGAAGAGCGCCTGGCCCTGGGGCGGGAGCTTGCCGAAGCGGTCGGTGACCTCCTCGAGCAGCCGGTCGAGCGCCTCGGCGCTGTCGGCGCTGGCCAGGCGCTTGTAAAGGCTCAGCCGGGCGTGGACGTCGTCGCAGTACGCGTCGGGCAGCAGCGCCGGCGTGTGCAGGTTGACCTCGGTGGTCGCCCCGAAGAGCGAGCCCATCGGCGAGAGCAGGTCGGG
The DNA here is from genome assembly GCA_026932425.1 of Burkholderiales bacterium. Classification (GTDB taxonomy): domain Bacteria; phylum Pseudomonadota; class Gammaproteobacteria; order Burkholderiales; family Burkholderiaceae_C; genus Rubrivivax. The sequence goes on along the minus strand of JAIXKN010000075.1, from coordinate 18,036 downwards.
TTCGCGCCCGGCCTTGAGGCTGCGCACCGCCTCGGCCAGCATGTCGTTGTAGAGCTGGAAGCCGACCTCCATCATGTTGCCGCTCTGGCTCTCGCCGAGCACCTCGCCCGCGCCGCGGATCTCGAGGTCGTGCATCGCGAGGTAGAAGCCGCTGCCCAGCTCCTCCATCTCCTGGATCGCCTGCAGGCGCTGGCCGGCCTGCTTGGTCAGGCTCTGCACGTCGGGGACGAGCAGGTAGGCGTAGGCCTGGTGGTGGCTGCGGCCGACGCGCCCGCGCAGCTGGTGCAGCTGCGCGAGGCCGAACTTGTCGGCACGGGTGATGACGATGGTGTTGGCGCTGGGAACGTCGATGCCGGTCTCGATGATCGTCGAGCAGACGAGGACGTTGAAGCGCTGGGCGACGAAATCGCGCATCACCGCCTCGAGCTGGCGCTCGGGCATCTGGCCGTGCGCGATCGCGATGCGCGCCTCGGGCAGCAGTTCGTAGAGCCGCTGCGCGCGCTGCTCGATGGTCTCGACCTCGTTGTGCAGGAAGTAGACCTGCCCGCCGCGCTTCAACTCGCGCAGCACCGCCTCGCGGATGACGCCGCTGCCCTCGTTGCGCACGAAGGTCTTGATCGCCAGGCGCCGCTCGGGCGCGGTGGCGATCACCGAGAGGTCGCGCAGGCCCTCGAGCGCCATGCCGAGCGTCCGCGGGATCGGCGTGGCGGTGAGCGTCAGCACGTCGACCTCGGCGCGCAGCGCCTTGATCGCCTCCTTGTGGCGCACGCCGAAGCGGTGCTCCTCGTCGATCACGAGCAGGCCCAGGCGCTTGAACTTCACCTCGGGCGAGAGCAGCTTGTGCGTGCCGACGACGATGTCGACGCTGCCGTCGGCGATGCCTTCGAGTGCCGCCTTGACCTCCTTGCTGCTGCGAAAGCGCGAGAGCTCGGCGATCTTCACCGGCCACTTGCCGAAGCGGTCGCAGAGCGTCTGGTAGTGCTGCTCGGCCAGCAGCGTCGTCGGCGCGAGGATCGCGACCTGGCTGCCGCCGTGCACCGCGACGAAGGCCGCGCGCAGCGCGACCTCGGTCTTGCCGAAACCGACGTCGCCGCAGACGAGCCGGTCCATCGGGCGCGGGCTCACGAGGTCCTGGATCACCGCGTGGATCGCCGCGCGCTGGTCGGCCGTCTCCTCGAAGCCGAAGCTGGCGGCGAAGGCCTCGTAGTCGGAGGCGCTGAAGCGGTGCGGCCGGCCTTCGCGCGCCGCCCGCTGCGCGTAGAGGTTGAGCAGCTCGGCCGCGGTGTCGCGCACCTGCTCGGCGGCCTTGCGCCGCGCGCGCTCCCACTGCCCGCTGCCGAGCTTGTGCAGCGGCGCCTCCTCGGGCGAGACGCCGGTGTAGCGGCCGATCAGGTGCAGCTGCGAAACCGGCACGTACAGCGTCGCATCATCGGCGTACTGCAGGTGCAGGAACTCGCTCGCGCCGCCGTCCTGCCCGCCCGAGACGTCGATGTTGACGAGGCCGCGATAGCGTCCGATGCCGTGGTTGACGTGCACGACGGGGTCGCCGATCTTGAGCTCGGAGAGGTCGCGCACGAGCGCGTCGAGGTCGCTGACCTGCTCCTGCCGGCGGCGGCGGCGCGCCTGCGGCGTCGCCGCGAAGAGCTCGGTCTCGGTGACGAACTGCACCGAGACGCCGGCCTGCGGCCCCTGCGTCTCGATCCAGTGAAAGCCGGCGGCCAGCGGCGCGGCGACGATCGCGACCTTCTCGTTGCCGGCGAGGAAGTCCGCGAGCGTGGCCACGCTCGGGAGCTGGATGCGGTGCTCGCGCAGCAGCTCGAGCACGCTCTCGCGCCGCCCCTCGCTCTCGGCAACGAGCAGCACGCGGTGCGTCGTCGTCTCCAGGTGTCGCGCCAGTGCCGCGAGCGGTTCGGTCGCGCCGCGGTCGATTGCCAGCGGCGGCAGCGGCCGGGTCCAGGCGCTGGCCGGATCGGCTTCTGTCGTATCCGTCGCATCCGCCGCTGGCGCGGTTGGGCGCAGCACGAGTGTGGCCAGCGGCTGCGTGCGCGCGAAGAACTCCTCGGGCCGCAGGAAGATCGCCTCGGGCGGCAGAATCGGCCGCTCCGGGTCGTGCTGCAGGAAGCGATGCCGCTCGCGGGTGTCGCTCCAGAAGCGCTGCAGCGCGCCGTCGACCTCGCCGTGCAGCGTCAGGTTCGCGCCTGCGGGCAGGTGCTCGAAGATCGTCGCGGTCTCGTCGAAGAACAGCGGCAGGTAGTACTCGATGCCGCCGCTGGCCACGCCCTGCTGGATGTCCTTGTAGATGCGGCTGCGCGTGGGGTCACCTTCCAGCTGCTCGCGCCAGCGCGCCCTGAAGGCGGTGCGCGCGGCCTCGTCCATCGGGAATTCGCGCCCGGGCAGCAGGCGCACTTCGGGCACCGGATAGAGACTGCGCTGCGTGTCCGGGTCGAAGCTGCGGATCGAGTCGATCTCGTCGTCGAAGAGGTCCAGGCGGTAGGGCACCGGGCTGCCCATCGGGAAGAGGTCGATCAGGCCGCCCCGCACCGCGTATTCGCCGGGTGAGACCACCTGGCTCACGTGCTGGTAACCCGCCAGCGTCAGCTGCGCCTTCAACGCGGCCTCGTCCAGGCGCGCCTTCTGCCGGAACATGAAGGTGGTCGCCGCCAAGAACGAGGGCGGCGCCAGGCGCGTGAGCGCCGTGCTCGCCGGCAGCAGCAGCACGTCGACCTCGGCATGGCCCACACGCCAGAGCGTGGCCAGCCGTTCGCTCACCAGATCCTGGTGCGGGCTGAAGCTGTCGTAGGGCAGGGTCTCCCAGTCCGGGAAGAGCGCGGTGCGCAGCGCCGGGTCGAAGAAGACGATCTCGTCGACGAGCCGCGCGGCGTCGGCGGCATCGGCGGTGATCACCGCGAGCATCCGTCCGGCTGCCTTCGCGGCGGCGGCTTGGCGGGCCAGGAGCAGGGCGTCGGCCGAGCCCGGCGGCAGGGGACGGGTGTAGCGCTTGCCGGGCGCGATCGAAGGGAGTTGCATGTGGGGGCGTGCTGCGCCGTGAGGGCCCGGTCCATCCGGCGAAGGACGACCGGCGTCGGATCGGCGGCCGTAGGCCAGGTCCGCGACGCATCGGCGCGAAGCATCGAATTCTAGAATCCGAGCCATGAACCCATCGCCCGTGCGCCCCGCGCGTCGCTTCGCGCTCGTGCCCTGCGCCGGTGTCGGCGAGCGCGCGGGGACGAGCGTGCCCAAGCAATACGCACCGCTGGCCGGGCAGGCGCTGGTGCGCCACACGCTGCAATCCCTGCAGCGACTGCAGGCGCTGCAGGCTTTGAGCGCGACGCTGGTGGTGATCGGCCGCGACGACGCGCATTTCGAGCAGGCGGTGCCGGAGACCGAGTTCGACCGCCGCTGGCTCGCGCGCGTCGGTGGAGCGACGCGCGCGGCCACGGTCGCCGCGGGCTTGCTCGCGCTGCGCGAGCGCGGCGCAGAGGACGAGGACTGGGTGCTGGTGCACGACGCCGCGCGCTGCCTGCTGCAGCCGCAGTGGGTGCAGCGCCTGATCGACACGGTCGCCGACGATGCCGTCGGCGGGCTGCTGGCGCTGCCGCTGTCGGACACGGTCAAGCGCGACGACGGGCAGGCGCAGGTGCGCGAGACGGTGCCGCGCCAGCAGCTCTGGGCGGCGCAGACGCCGCAGATGTTCCGGCTCGGACTGCTGCAGGAAGCGCTGTCGCGGGCGGGCACGACAGTGACCGACGAGGCCAGCGCCGTCGAGGCGCTAGGTCACCGGCCGCGGCTGGTGCTGGGCGACTGGGAGAACCTGAAGATCACTTGGCCGGCGGACTTCGCGCTGGCCGAGCGGCTGCTGGCGACGCGATGAACCCGGCGGCACTGCGCATCGGCGAGGGCTGGGACGTGCACGCGCTCGTGCCGGGCCGGCCGCTGGTGCTCGGCGGGGTCACGATCCCGCACAGCCACGGCCTGCTCGGCCACAGCGACGCCGACGCGCTGCTGCACGCGATCACCGATGCGATCCTCGGTGCCGCGGCGCTGGGCGACATCGGCCGCCACTTTCCCGACACCGATGCGGCGTTCAAGGGGGCCGATTCGCTGGCGCTGCTCACCGAGGCGGCACGGCGTGTCCGGGCCGCGGGCTACGAGATCCTGAACGTCGACTCGACGATCGTCGCGCAGGCGCCGAAGATGGCGCCGCATATCCCGGAGATGGTCGCGCGCATCGCCGCGGCGCTCGCGCTGCGCGCGGATGCCGTCAACGTCAAGGCCAAGACCGCCGAGAAGATGGGCCCGGTCGGCGAAGGTCGGGCGATCGAGGCGCGGGCGGTGTGCCTGCTGCAGCGCGTCGAGCGCTGAGCCGCACCCTGCGCCACGGCTCAACCGGCGCGCTTGAGCCGCACGTGCGCCATCAGCCCGCCGCCGGGGGCGTTGTTGAGTTCGAGGCTTCCGCCCATGCGCTGCAGCGATTTCTCGACGATCGCGAGACCCAGGCCCGCCCCGGTGGCGGCGGTGCGCGCGGCGTCGCCGCGGAAGAAGGGCGTGGTGAGCTGGTGCAGCTTTTCCGGTGCGACGCCGGGTCCGCGGTCGCGCACCGTCAGGATCGCCCAGGGTCCGGCGCGGACATGCGTGACCTCGACCTCGGCGACGCCGGTGTAGGTGCCGCGGCCGTAGCGGCGCGCGTTCTCGAACAGGTTGAGGAAGACGCGTGCAAGCTCGGTCTCGTCGGCAAGCACGATGAGGTCGGGCGGCACGCGTACGCTGATGCGGATCTGCTCCGCATCCCGAAACGACGAGGCCTCGCGCTGGATCAGCTCGGCCACCGCGACCGGCCCCACCTGCGCCTCGCCGGGGCGCGCGTAGTCCATGAACTTGTCGATGATGGCGTCGAGCTGATCGATGTCCGCAGCCATGTTGCGCTTGGCCTCCGCGTCGTCGACGCTCATCTCGGCCTCCAGGCGCAGCCGCGCCAGCGGCGTGCGCAGGTCGTGGCTGATGCCCGCGAGCATCACCGCGCGATCCTCCTCGACGCGCGCCAGCTCGCGCGCCATGCGGTTGAAACCGCGATTGACCTCGCGGATCTCGCTGGTGAGGGTGTTTTCGTCGAGGCGGGAATCGAGGTCGCCGTCGCGGATGCGGCTGGCGGCAAACGAGAGGTCCCTGAGCGGCCGGTTGATGAGCCCGGCGAACGCGGCCGAGCCGATCAGCGTTGCCGCCACCGCGATCCCGATCCAGACGAACCAGGTGCGGCCCTGCAGCGGCCTGGTGTGGATCTGCGCGGTGTGCAGCCAGTATTGGTCGCGCTCGATCGAAAAGCCTACCCACATGCCTGGGCCGCCGTTGACGCTGCGGGCGACGATCGCGTCAGGGCCGAGCGCGGCACGCAGTTCGCGGCTGACCCGGCGGGTGAAGCGATCGAGCTCGTAGGGCTCCCAACGGTCGCCGGGTTCCCGCACCGTGACCTGGACCGCCTGCTGCGCGCCCATGCCCTTGAGGATCGCGACACGATTGATGCCGTCGGCCCGGCGCAGCGCGGCGCGCGCAAGATTTACGAGACTCGCCGTCTGCTGCGCCGCCTCGACCGCGCGCGGCTCGAACTCGAGCGCGCGCAGCGTCTGCACCCACGCGAAGATGCCGCCGGCCAGCAGCAGCGCGAGCAGGAAGAAGGTGCGCCAGAACAGGCTCAAGGGGAACATGGCGCGCACCGGGGCGCGCCGGGGCGCGAACCCGTCCGCAACAACTCAGCTCGCGCCATCGGGTACGAAGACATAGCCCACTCCCCAGACGGTCTGGATGTAGCGCGGCTGCGTCGGGTCGGGCTCGATCATCTTGCGCAGGCGCGAGATCTGCACGTCCAGGCTGCGGTCGAAGGGTTCGAACTCGCGCCCGCGCGCGAGCTGGGCCAGCTTGTCGCGCGACAGCGGCTGGCGCGGGTGACGCACGAGCGCCTTGAGCATGCTGAACTCGCCGGTGGTGAGCGCGATCGGTTCGCCGTCCTTGAACAGCCGGCGCAGCGAAAGGTCGAACTCGAAGGGGCCGAAGGTCACGATCTGCGCATCCCTGGACGGCGCGCCGGGCGCCTCGGGCGCCGGGCGCCGGCGCAGCACGGCGTGGATCCGCGCCAGCAGCTCGCGCGGGTTGAAGGGCTTGGGCAGGTAGTCGTCCGCACCGACCTCGAGTCCGACGATGCGGTCGACGTCCTCGACCTTGGCGGTGAGCATGATGATCGGCGTCAGGTCGTTGCCCGCGCGCAGTCGCCGGCATATCGACAGGCCGTCCTCGCCGGGAAGCATCAGGTCGAGCACGATCAGATCGATGCTCTCGCGCGTCATCACGCGTGCCAGCGCCTTGGAGTCCTCGGCCAGCAGGACATCGAAGCCTTCCTGCGAGAGATAGCGGCGCAGCAGGTCGCGGATGCGCGCATCGTCGTCGACGATGACGATGCGGTCCGGGCGGGTGCTGGCGGGGGTGTTCATCGGCAACTCCCAAATTGTAACAAGGGCATTTTGGGTGACATTCGTCCGCTGTTCCCCGGTCCCGACTCTGGAACTGACCCCTTGTTACACAACTTGCGCTGTCGGCCGCAGAGGCTGCGGGCGCGTTACGCGTCCATGCTTCAATCGCTCCTGCTTTCGCTTCCGGTACCCCGAGGACAGCCATGATCGTCCAGCGTCTTGCCCTTCCTGCGGTCCTGTTCGCCGCGATCCTGCCCGCGGCGGCCCAGTCGGTCGTCGCGACGACAAGCCCGCCGCAGAACGTCGTCAACCTGAGCGCCACCGCGACGATGGAGGTGCAGAAGGACCAGCTCACGATCGCCTTCTCGACCAGCCGCGAGGGTCAGGACGCGGCGCAGGTGCAGGCGCAGCTCAAGGAGGCGCTCGATGCAGCGCTGGCGGAGGCGCGCAAGGCCGCGCAGCCGGGCCGGCTCGAGGTGCAGACCGGCAACTTCTCGATCTATCCGCGCTACAACGTCAAGGGGCCGTCGGGCTGGGGCGGCACGGCCGAACTGATCGTGCACGGCAGCGACATGCTTGCGGTGTCGCAGCTGGCCGGACGCATCCAGACGATGACCGTGGCCCGCAGCAGCTTCGGCCTGTCGCGGACGCAGCGCGAGCGGGTCGACGCCGAACTCACGGCACAGGCGGTGGCCGCGTTCAAGGCGCGGGCGGGCGAGCTGGCGCGGCAATTCGGCTTCGCCGGCTGGGCCCTGCGCGAGGTCACGGTCAGCGGCGTCGACATGCCGCCCATGCAGCCGATGCCGCGCATCGCGATGGCCGCGGCAGCGCCGGCGGCCGATTCCGCGCTGCCGATCGAGGCCGGCAAGGCGACGGTGAGCGCGACCGTCAGCGGCAGCGTGCAGCTCTCGGCGCGCTGAACTGGCGCCGGCGCCGGCGCCAGCGTCGAGCGCGCCTGGTGCGGCCTGTTGCCGCCTGTTGCCACCTACTGCGCGACCCAGCCGCCGTCGACGTTGATCGCCGCGCCGCGGATGTTGTCGGCCGCCGGCGAGCAGAGGAACACGGCCAGCGCGGCGAGCTGTTCGGGCGTCGTGAACTGCAGCGAAGGCTGCTTCTCGGCCAGCAGCCGGCGCTTGGCCTCCTCGATGTCCACGCCGTCGGCCATGGCGCGCGCATCGACCTGCTTCTGCACCAGCGGCGTCAGCACCCAGCCGGGGCAGATCGCGTTGACCGTGACGCCGGTCGTCGCGTTCTCGAGCGCCGCGACCTTGGTCAGGCCGATGATCCCGTGCTTGGCCGCGACATAGGCACTCTTGTTCGTCGACGCGACCAGCCCGTGCACCGAGGCGATGTTGATGACGCGGCCCCAGTTGCGCTTGTGCATGCCCGGCAGCGCCGCCCGCATGCCGTGGAAGGCCGAGCTCAGGTTGATCGCGATGATCGCGTCCCAGCGCTCGACCGGAAACTCGTGGATCGGCGCGACGTGCTGGATGCCGGCGTTGTTGACGAGGATGTCGCAGCTGCCGAGCTCGCGCTCGCAGCGCTGGATCATCGCCTCGATCTGCTCGGGCTTGCTCATGTCGGCGCCGTCGTGGATCGCCTTCGGGTCGTGGCGGCGGATGTGCGCCAGCGCCGCCTCGACGTCGCCGAAGCCGTTGAGCATCAGGCGCGCGCCGTTCTGGGCCAGGGCCGTGGCGATGCCCAGGCCGATGCCGCTGGTGGAGCCCGTGACGAGGGCGGTCTTTCCGCTGAGCATGCGATGCGCTCCTGCTGTGGTTACGATGGCCGCATTATCGAATTGCCACCCGAGCGCGCCATGAACTCCGCTGCCGAACCCCGTCTGCGCCACGTCCAGTGCTTTGACACGCGCGGCCTGCACCGCATGGCCTACTGGGAATGGGGCGACGCCGACAACGACCGCGTGCTCGTCTGCGTGCACGGGCTCTCGCGCCAGGGGCGCGACTTCGATACCCTGGCTGCCGACCTGTGCGCCGAGTACCGCGTCGTCTGCCCGGACGTCGTCGGCCGCGGCCGCAGCGACTGGCTCGCGGATCCGATGGGCTACGCGATCCCGACCTACGTGGCCGACATGGTGACGCTGCTCGCGCGGCTCGATGCGCGCGAGCTCGACTGGGTCGGCACCTCGATGGGCGGGCTGATCGGCCTCGGCGTCGCGGCGCTGTCGGGTTCGCCGCTGCGCCGGCTGGTGCTCAACGATGTCGGACCGACGATCGAGCCGTCGTCGCTGACACGCATCGGCACCTATCTCGGCGCGCCGATGCACTGGAAGACCGTGGACGAGGCGGCGGACGCGCTGTGGACCATCAGCCAGAGCTTCGGCCCGCACACGCGCGAGCAGTGGCTTGCGCTCACGCGCCCGCAGCTGGTGGCCGACGGTGAGGGCTACAAGCCGCACTACGACCCGGCGATCGCGGTTCCGTTTCGCGCGATCACGCCCGAGCTCGCGCGCGCCGGCGAGGCTGCGCTCTGGGCCGCCTGGGATGCGCTGAAGCTGCCGGTGCTGCTGCTGCGCGGGCGCGAGTCGGACCTGCTCTCGACGGCGACGGCACAGGCGATGACCGAACGCGGACCGAAGGCAAGGCTGGTCGAGTTCGACGGCGTGGGCCACGCGCCCACGCTCGTGCAGCCGGAGCAGCGGCAGGTGGTGCGGGAGTTTCTGCTCTCGCCCTGACGCGCCGCCGGCCTGAGCTGGCAGCGCTGCGTTGAAGGCAAGGCGAAGAGGGTGACGCGATGGGGGCCGTGCGATGAAGACCTTCGGCGCCGAGGCGGCGCGGCTGGCCGCGCCCATCGTTCAGCTCAGCGACGCCGCAGCGGCAGAGGGCGCAGCAAGCCTGCAGCGCGCACGTGCCTTCGCCGAACCCCTGCTCTCGGGCCAGACGCGCGGGTCGGGCGAGGGGGCGCTTGCGCATGCCGATGGCGTTGCCGGGATCCTGGCCGCGATCGGTGCCGCGCCGTCGATGCAGGCATCGGCCTACCTCGTCTACGCCAGCGACTACCTGCAGCATCCCGAGGAGGTCATCAAGCGCGCGTTCGGACCGTCGTACGCGAGCCTGGTGATGCTCACGCGCCAGCTCGTGCAGATCCAGCGCGCCGCGCTCGGCGCGGCGATCGGCGGTGCGGCCGGCGAGGCCGCGGGCGTGCAGCAGACCGAGCGCGTACGGAAGATGCTGCTGGCCTTCGGGCGGGATCTGCGCGTCGTGCTGCTGCGCCTGGCCTCACGGCTGCAGACCCTGCGCTGGTACGCCGCGAGCAAGCGCGAGTGTCCGCGCGAGCTCGCGCTCGAGTCGCAGCAGGTGTTCGCGCCGCTGGCCAACCGGCTGGGCATCTGGCAGATCAAGTGGGAGCTCGAGGACCTGTCCTTCCGCTTCCTGGATCCGCAGGCCTACCACCGCGTGGCCCGGCTCGTCGACGAGAAGCGCACCGAGCGCGAGCAGGGCGTCGAGCAGGCGCGGCAGCGGCTCGCCGCGCTGCTGCAGGAGGCGCGCATCCGCGCCGAGGTCGTGGGCCGGCCCAAGCATCTCTACAGCATCTGGAAGAAGATGCAGGGCAAGGGCCTGTCGATCGAGCGCGTCTTCGACGTGCGCGCGCTGCGCGTGATCGTCGACGACGAAGCCGCGTGCTACGCGGCGCTGGCACGCGTGCACGAGGCCTACACCCCGGTCGAGGGCGAGTTCGACGACTACATCGCGCGGCCCAAGGCCAACGGCTACCGTTCGCTGCACACGGTCGTGCTGGCAGAGGACGGGCGTCCGATCGAGGTGCAGATCCGCACCCAGGCGATGCACGAGCATGCCGAGTACGGCGTGGCCGCGCACTGGCTCTACAAGGAGGCCGGCACGCGCGGCTACGCGGGCGTTGCGGCGACGGGCGCGTACGAGCAGCGGCTGGCCGACGCGCGCAAGGCCGTGCTGCGCGAGCTGCTCGCCTGGGAGCGCGACTTCAGCAGCACGCAGCGCAAGGCCGGCACGGGTGCGGCGCAGGGGCCCGGCGCTGCGGTCGGTGCCGGGCTCGACGACCGCATCTACGTCTTCACGCCGCAGGCGACGCTGATCGACCTGCCCGCGGGCGCAACACCGGTGGACTTCGCCTACGCGCTGCACACCGAGCTCGGGCACCGCTGCCGCGGCGCACGCGTCGACGGCGCGATGGTGCCGCTGAACACGCCGCTCACGCATGGGCAGACGGTCGAGATCGTTGCCGCGAAGGAGGGCGGGCCGTCGATGGACTGGCTCAACCCGGAGCTGCACTACCTGCAGAGCGCGCGTGCGCGCGCCAAGGTCAGGGCCTGGTTCAACGCCCAGGCCTTGTCGGCGACGCTGGCGCGCGGTCGCGAGCTGGTCGAGAAGCTGCTCCAGCGGGAAGGGCGCACGGCGCTCAAGCTCGAGCACCTGGCCGAGCAGCTCGGCTTCAAGTCGGCCGACGATCTGTTCGAGGTCGTCGGTAAAGACGAGTATTCGCTGCGCAACATCGAGAACCTGCTGCGTCCGGCGGCACCTGCCGCGGCGGAGGCCGACGCGCCGCTGCTGCGCCGTTCGCGCAGCGACAAGGCCGGCGGCGGCGTTCTCGTCGTCGGCATGGGCTCGTTGATGACGACGCTCGCGCGCTGCTGCCGGCCGGCACCGCCGGACCCGATCCGCGGCTTCGTGACCCGTGGCAAGGGCGTGGCGATTCATCGACGCGACTGCAGCAACTTGCGCCACATGGTCGAACGCTTCCCCGGGCGCGAGATCGAGGTCCAGTGGGGAGCCGCGGCGGGAGGCGACAAGCGTCCGGTCTACCCGGTCGACGTGCAGATCGAAGCCGAGGACCGCCAAGGCCTGCTGCGCGACATCTCCGAGGTGTTCACCAAGGAGCGGCTGAACGTGATCGCGGTGAACACGCAGTCGCAGCGCGGGCACCGCGGGGCGACGGCGCACATGGTCTTCACCGTCGAGGCCGAGGACGCCGGCCGCATCGCGCAGGCGCTGCGCGCGGTGGCGCGCGTGCCCGGGGTCTGGAAGGCAAGGCGGCGCTGACGCGCGCTGTGCACGATCGCACGCCGGCGCGGTCGACGTCGGCCTGCGTGGCCGTGGCAGCGCTCGATTCATCCATTCCCTGAGAGTCTGTGCTGCGGGCGCCCGCTAACTTGGCGCCATGAGCTCGCAGCTTCTTCACCGCTTGGCAACCCGGTCCACGACTCCTCGCACGCCGAAGGCCTCGCGAACGTCCCGTTGTCGGGTGCCGGCTGCGTCGAGGCGAGCGAAGAGCGTGCTTTCCTCACGGCCTGTGCCGGTGCATCGCGTCCTGCCCCTCAACCCGGGGGGCCTTGCGTTCGATCAAGTAGGCGCGGCTGATTTAGGGTCACGAGTATCGTTGCATTCGTTTACAGGTACAGCCATGTTGAAACAAGACTGCCGCTCTCCATCGCAAGGGCGCGCGCCGCGTGCCAAGCTGCGTCCGGCCTTGCTCGCCCTGGCCTGCAGCGCGCTTGTCGCCGCGCCGGTGCTGGCCGATCCCCTCGTCTTCGACCCCCTCTACAGCGGCTCGGTGGCCACCGCCCCGGGCGCTCAGGTTGACTTCCGTCGCATCGACAACGCCTGGCACGGCAGCCAGGTGCTGTGGAACGAAGGCACACATGAGTACGGCAACGGCAGCGCCATCGGCGGCTTCGACTGGGGAACGGGCCTTTGGGGCCGAGCCGACTGGCAGCAGGTGATGAGCGGCGGCGTTACGCCGGTGCAGCAGTGGGGCGGCATCGTCGACCAGATCAACTTCGGCAATGCCCGCTACAACGAGTGCTACGCCGGCACCTGGGGCGCGGCCAACCTCGCGCCCTTCTTCAGCAACACGGTCACGGGCGCCCCCTGCAGCGACAAGGAAGCCGGGGCGGCCGACCAGATGAACTGGGCGACGCAATTCAACGGCCTCATCCGCATCACCGAGGCGGGGCTCTACAACTTCAGCGTCCTCTTCGACGATGGCTTCTTCTTCCGCCTGATCGGGAAGGACAACGAGACGCTCGAGATCGGCCGCGACTTCCTGAACCCGCGCGAGCGCCTGGGTTTCGACCAAGACCTGCTGCTTTCGGCTGGTCTCTACGGCTTCGAACTCGGCAGCTGGAACCGCCTGGGTGCCGGAGTCGTCGATCTGCGCTGGTCGCGCGACGGTGGGAAGTGGGAACTGGTGCCGGTCGACAACTTCGCGCACCAGGTTCCGGAGCCGCCGGCGCTGGCGCTGCTGGCGCTGGCCTTCGGTGCGGCGGCGTGGCGCTCGCGTCGCCCGGCCGCGCAGTGAACCCGCGCGACGCGTCGAGGGCTGCGACGCCTGCAGCCCCGGGTGCCTGGGCCGGCGCCCGCGTGTCGCGTCAGGCGCAGGCGCCGCTTCCCTGGCGGCGCCGGCTGCTGCACGCCTTTCTGATCGCGCTCGGCTGGGTGCTCTTCGTCTGGGGCTGGCAGCGCGTGACCGCGGGGCGCCCCGAGCTCGGCGAGCTGCGCGTGCTGGTGATCGGCGTGCTCATCGCGGTGCCGATCGTGACGCTGAGCTGGGTCGTGCACAACGTCGGCATCCACCGACGCAAGGGACCGCGCCGTAGCGTGCCGGTCGCCGAGGAGCGCTACGACGCCGACTTCAATGGCAGGCGCATCGCCGCCGACTGGGCGCAGCTCGCGGGCGCTTCTCGCGTGGACATCCTCGTCGACGGGTCCGAGAAGCGCTTCGTCGCGGTCGATGCCAAGGCGCAACCGGTGCGCGAGTCGACCGAGGAGACCGTGTGATCGAGGAATCCCTCTACCAGCTGCAGCACAGCTGGCCCTACGTGATCGTGCTCGGCTTCTTCGCCGCCTACCCGATCGTCACCAGCATCATGTGGATCCTGACCGCGCTGGTGTTCCGCGTACGCTGGGAAAACGCCGGCGGCCCGGACGAGCGGCGGCGCAGCGAGCGCGACTGGCCGCTCGTGAGCGTGCTCGTTCCGGCCCACAATGAGGAAGCGGTGATCGCGCGTTCGGTGCTGGCGATGCTGCGCATGGACTATCCGTCCTTCGAGGTCATCGTCGTCGACGACGGATCCACCGACGGCACGCTGGCGGCTCTGCAGCCACTGATGCGTGACGCGCGGCTGCGCGTGGTGCACAAGACCGTCAACGAAGGCAAGGCGATGGCGCTCAACGACGCGCTGCCGCTGGCGCGCGGCGAGATCCTGATGGGCCTGGACGCCGACGCCGAGCCTGACCCGCAGATGCTGCGCTACATCGTGCCGCACTTCGATTCGCCGCGCGTGGCCGCCGTCACCGGCAACCCGCGCGTGCGCAACACCGGTAACTTCCTCGCGCGGCTGCAGGCGGTCGAGTTCTCGTCGATCATCAGCCTGCTGCGCCGTGCGCAGCGCGTCTGGGGGCGGATCGTCACGGTCTCGGGTGTGGTCGCGGCGGTGCGGCGCAGCGCGGTGTTCGACGTCGGCGGCTACAGCCCGAACATGCCGACCGAGGACATCGAACTGACCTGGAAGCTGCAGAAGCGCCACTACGACGTGCGCTACGAACCGCGCGCGATCTGCTGGATGACGGTGCCGCTGTCCTGGCGCGGGCTGTGGCAGCAGCGCCTGCGCTGGGCGCGCGGGCTGGCCCAGGTGCTGCGCAAGCACGCCGACGTGATGGTGACCTGGAAGAGCCGCCGCCTGTGGCCGGTGTTCATCGAGTCCTCGCTCTCGATCCTGTGGTCGGTGTGCTTCGTCTTCCTCGTCTCGCTGTGGGGACTGTCGTACGCAGTGGGATTGCCGCCGGTGGGCGCCTCGCCGATCCCGAACCTCTGGGGCATGTCGATCGCGACGCTGTGCCTGCTGCAGCTGCTGACCGGCGTGCTGATCGATCGCCGCTACGACCGCGGAATCGCGCGCTTCCTCCCGTACGCGGTCTGGTATCCGATGGTGTATTGGGCGTTCCTCGCGCTGACGACGGTGCGCGCGCTGCCCTATCTTTTCAGGGCGCCGGCCAGGGAAGCGGTACGCTGGAACACGGCGCGGACCGGGAGCGCAGCTTGAACCGGCCGTCCAGGCTCGCGAGCGCGGTGGTGCTGGCGCTCCTCGCGCTGGCGCCGCCTGCCGCGTTTGCGCAGCCGCTGGAGCGGACAAGCGCGCCTGCGCATACGCAGGCGCAGGCCCCGAAGCTGGCCTCGACCGAGGCCCCGCGAGCTTCGTTCGATCTCAACGCGCCAAGCACCGTCCTGCGCGCCGAGGCGCGCGCCGCGGCCGAGCGTCGCGACTGGGCGGAAGCCCTTGCGCGCTTCGAATGGCTCGTCCGGCGTCACGGCGACGACGTCGAGCTGCTGATCGAATCCGCGCGGGTGCATGGTTATGCCGACCGCAACGCCGAGGCCGCCGCGCTCTATCGCCGTGCCCTGGCGCTGTCACCCGAGCGGCGCGCCGATCTGGCGCCGTCGCTGGCCTGGCAGAGCCTCTGGGGCGGGGCGCCGGCGCAAGCCGAAGTGCTCTTCGCCGAGCTGGCCGATGCCCGCACCGGGCGCGCGCGCGTCGAGGCGCTCGACGGCTTGGCGCAGGCGCTGCAGGCCCAGGGAAGGCAGGCGCTTGCCCTGCAGGTCTTTCGCGAGGCGCATGCCCTTGCACCCGGCGACCTGCGGCTGCACCGTCGCTACGCGATGTCGCTGCTCTGGAACGGCGACGAGGCGGGCGCGATCGGCGAGCTGGAGGCGCTCGTCGCGCGCGTGCCCGGCGACCGCGACCTCGCCTGGGCGCTGGCCAACGCGCGCAACTTCAACGGCCAGCACCGCGCGGCGCTGCGGGGCTTCCTCGCCCAGGCGGCACCGACCCATCCGGGCGAGCGCGCCGATCTCGCGCGCGCGTGGCGCTGGGCGGGTTACGAGGATCGCGCCTGGCCGCTGCTGGCCGATCCGACCGATGTCGAGTCGGCGTGGCTGCGCGACTATCGCGTGCGGCGGGAGCTGCGCCCGTTCGGCTACGCCACCGCCGAACACGCCGAGGACCGGGACGAACTCGTCACCGACGCCCTCGTCGTCGGCGCCGGCTGGCACCCGGACGCGGGTTCGACGGTCGAGCTGCAGGCGCGGCGATTGCGCATGGACGATCCCCACGGGCGTCCGCGCAGCACGCAGTTCCAGGCCGCCTACGGCTGGCGGCTGGGCGAGCCCGGCGGTCGCCACGGCAGCTGGTGGCCGACGGTGGCCGTGAGGGCGGCGCATTTCCCGGGCTGGAATCCGGTGGCGGCGAGCGCACGACTGCGCTGGCTGCCGGACGACGGCTGGCGCGTCGACGCCGAGGCCGGACGCGAATTCGTCGAGGTGCCGCGCGCGGTGGCCCACCGCGTGCACGTCGACGTGCTCTCGGCCGGGATCGAGCGCCGTCCCGATCCGCAGTGGGTCCTTGCCGGTTCGCTTGCGACGCTGCGTTTCGACGACGGCAGCACCCGCGTGCGGGCAGGCGGGCGCGTCGAGCGCCGCATCTGGGCGCGACCGCATGTCGCGGTGGGCGCGGAGTTCAACGCCTTCGAGCGCAGCGACGGTGGCGGGCCCGTCGATCGCGGCTACTGGAATCCGCAGCGCTACCGCGAGGGCCGGATCTACGCGGTGATGATCCACGAGATCCGGCCGCTGGACTTCCGGCTGCGCGTTGGCGCAGGCAGCGCGCGCGAGACCGATGCCTGGGGTCAGCGCAGCCATGGCCGGCCGCACCTGTGGGAGCTGGGCGTGGGCCTGGACCTCGCGCCGGACGTTCGCCTCGAGCTTTCGGCCGGCGGCTCGGGGCAGGGCATGGGCCTGGCGTCGGGCAGCAGCAGCGGCGCCGGCTACTGGCGGCGCTACGCGAGCCTCACGGCCCGGGTCTGGTTCTGATCAAGCCTGTGCCGCGGCACTGCGGCACACTTGACCTTGTCTGTCCCGGACGTGCCCGGGCTGGCGCAGCATGGGGCGCTCCTAGAATCGCCCCGCACGCCATCCGCAGGAGACCCAGTGCATGCCGACGTCCCGCCGCAAGCCCGAACCCGCCCCGGAGGCCAGCGCGAGCGACGTGCGCGTCCTGAAGAAGTACCCGAACCGCCGGCTCTACGACACGCGAACCAGCAGCTACATCACGCTGGCCGACGTGAAGAAGATGGTGATGGGCGCCGAGGACTTCGAGGTCCGCGACGCGAAGACCGGCGAGGACATCACGCGCAGCATCCTGCTGCAGATCATCCTCGAGGAGGAGTCCGGCGGCCTGCCGATGTTCAGCAAGGAAACGCTGGCGCAGATCATCCGCTTCTACGGGCACGCGATGCAGGGGATGATGGGCGGCTTCTTCGAGCACAACCTGCGCGCGTTCGCCGAACTGCAGCAGCGCCTGGCGGCGCAGGGCAAGGGCCTGGTCGACCCCAAGGCCTTCACGCCGGAACTCTGGGCGCAGTTCTTCGGCGCACAGGCGCCGCTGATGCAGGGACTGATGACGCCGTATTTCGAGCAGTCGCGCGCGCTCTTCGACAAGATGCAGGAGCAGCTGCAGAAGGGCGCGCTGTTCCCGGGCATGCCGGGCTTCCCGCCGTCGTCGAAAAACGAATGATGATGGGATGGGGCGGCTTCCGGCGGGGGCGTGAGCCTGGCGCCGCCAGGCTTTCGCTCTCCAGGGCGTCGGGCCGCGCGCGTGCGCAGTAGGCGGGTCGTCGGCTGGGGCGCGGCGCTCGCTGCGCTGGCGGTCGTTCTCTATTGCCTGGGCGCGGGCTGGATGCTCTCGAGCGGCGTCAAGGAGATGGTCAGCGTCGGCGGCCCGTTCACCCACGTGACGCTGCAGGCGCGCGACCCGCTGGTGCTGGACTACGACGGCGACCCGCGCAAGGCCTTCGGCTGGGAGTTCGAGACGGTCTCGATCCGCTCGGAGCTCGGGCCGCTGCCGGCCTGGGTCGTCCCGCCCGAAGCCGGCAGCAGCGACACCTGGATGGTCTACACGCACGGCATCGGCGGCCGGCGCGAGAACGGTTACCGCTTCCTGAGTGTCGCGCGACCTGTCGGGATCACGACGCTGCTCTACGCGTACCGCAACGATGCCGGGGCGCCGCTGGCGCCCGGCGGCTACTACACCTTCGGCTTGCAGGAGTGGCGCGACCTGCAGTCCGCCGTCCAGTTCGCGCGCAGCCGCGGCGCCAGACGCATCATCCTCGCGGCCGACTCGATGGGCGGGGCGATCACCGGCCAGTTCCTGCGTCGCGCGCCCGAGGCCGATGCGGCGATCGCCGCGGTGCTCGACGCCCCGGCGCTGGACATGCGCGCGGTGCTGCGCTTCTTCCTCGAGCAGAAGAAGCTGCCGCTCACCGATGCGGTGACTGCGGTGGCAAGCGCGCTCGCGCCCTGGCGGGTGGGCATCGACCTGGACGAGACGAACACGCTGCCCGAATTCGCGCAGCGTCCGCGCTTCCTCTTCGACTCGCACGGCAGCGCCGACGGGCGCGTGCCGATGTCGGTCAGCGACGAGCTCGCCCGGCTGCGGCCCGACATGACCTATCTGCGCACGCACGCGCCGCATGTGGAGTCCTGGTCGGAGAACCCGGAGCGCTACCGCGAGGTGCTGCAGGGCTTTCTG
>JAIXKN010000079.1:3408-47679 GCA_026932425.1 Burkholderiales bacterium | reverse complement strand
TACCGCTGATCAGGAAAACCACTCCATCTGTTGACTCAGTGGGAAGTCCCTGTAGTCCTGTTCACCCGGTCGCGCAAGTCGGTCGCTGTATTCAGCTCCATGCAGCCCGGAGACATTGTGGTCGACGCCAAGACCCCCGAGGGCACCCGCGCGCTCCGAAACTACCTGGAGTACGCCCGCAGCGGTGTGCTTCCGGTCGAGCGGGAGACGAGCCTGCCGCCGGACAGCGACTTCGAGATTGCTGTCATGGACGTCCTTCGCGCCCGAGGCTACGAGGTTGAGCCGCAACTCGGAGTTGCCGGATTCCGCATTGACATCGGCGTCAAGCATCCGGTGCACAAGTCTGGATATCTGGCTGCCGTCGAGTGCGACGGTGCTTCGTACCACTCGGGCGTCTCGGTGCGCGACCGAGACCGAATCCGCCAGGAAATCCTGGAAAGCCTTGGCTGGAAGAACCGAATCTGGCGTGTGTGGTCAACAGACTGGTTCCGGAATCCGCTCCATGAGACCGAGCGCCTGCTGAAGTTCCTGGATGAACTGAAGCAGCAGCCGATTACCGACGAGTATCTGATGGTGGAAGCGCCCCAGGAGCCCGCTATGGATTCTCCGCCTGTGGCGGAAGATCTCGATGACGATGAGCGTCCCGAAGACCTCGTCTTCGCTGACGACGAAGACGAACGCGAAGTTGAAATCGGGGACCTTGTTACCTACGCGCGGGAAGAAGCTCTCGACAAGCCACTTCGTGTTCGTATCACCGCCGGGCAGACCAACCTGGACCTGGGCTTGGTTGCAGCGACGACCCCTCTCGGGTCTGAGCTTATCGGCGCGACGGTCGGGGAGACCGTGGTCCTGCGCGTGCCTGGCAGGACGCCTCAGGCCTTCGTCATTCAAGGAATCAACAGACCTGTCGACGCGACCGTCCAGTAGTTCGTAGTCATGGCACCCGGCGCAGCAACTCGGTAGCTGCGCCGCCTGGGCTGCGCAGCGCGGCCACGATCACATCGGTATCCAGCACGACCCGGATCATGCGCTGGATGATATCCCGGAGGATGTCAGCGCGTGCGCCTTCGGCAGGGCGTCCAAGTCGGCTCCCAGCTCATGCGCCGAGCGGAACTCGGCGAAAGCCCCGCGGCCGTAGCTGCCCAGCGCGTTGACGCCCGGCAGCCACTGGGTGGCTTTGGTATGGCCCTTGGCCACCGCGTCTGGCTGGCTTCAGCCGCGACGCCAGGCCTCTCCTCGATGCCCGACGCGTACCACCTCGACCATGACGCATTCATCGTGTATCTTGTAGATGATCCGATCAGCGCCCTGGCGCGCCCGGTACAGCCCGGCGGCGCTCAACTTCTCGCAGCCCGGGCCGCGCGGATCCTCGCGCAGACCCTCGATGCGGCGCAGGATTCGCTTCACGTCCGCCTTCGGAACGCCGCGAAGGTCCTTGGCGACCGAGGGCCGAACGCGCAGCTCAAAGCGTGCCATCGGCCTTGAGCTTGCTTAGGAAATCCTCGTAGCTGAGAGCCCGCTCCTTCGCGCGCGAACGCACGGCAGCCAGGTCCTCCTCGTCCTCACGCAGCGCCTGGCGCAGGGCTTCGTTGACGATGTCGGACATGCTGCGCTGGCTTTGCGCGGCCTTCAGGCGCAAGGCCTGGTGCAGCTCGGGCAGCAGATAGACGGTGGAGCGGACGACGTCGGCGGCGGCCACGGTGGATCTCCGAGGGTGGGCGACGAAGGCATCCTAGCATCATGACGCTAAGACGTTTTGGCCCTGCGCACGCGGTTCAGACGGACCCCTCGGCCGTCCGGGTGAACCGCTCGAGCGCGAGGAACAACTTCCGCTCATTGCCGCCGATGGGCTCGAAACCGTGATGGCGGTAGAAGGCGCCTGCCTCTTCGTCCTTGGCGTCGACGACCAGTGCGAAGACTGCAAGCTCCGACCGGGCAGCGCACAGGGCGGCATCGGCGAGCAGGGCGCCGCCGAGTCCCTTCCCCTGGAACGCGTTGGCGATGGCCAAGCGGCCGAGCCGGGCCACCGGGACCGCGGGATAGCGTGGGAGGCGCTTGCTCACATCCGACGGCAATTCGACCAGCGGCACGCTCGCGGCAGCCAGGGTGTAGAAGCCTGCCAGCTTGCCGGAGCTGACTTCGACGGCGACATAACAGGCGCTGACGCGGCGCCGAACGTCCTGGCCGGCGCGTGTGGCGAGGTACTGATCCAGCACCTCGACGCCGCAGGAGAATCCGCCCCGTTCGTGGCTGGGCCCCAGGGGCTCCAGGCGAAACGGCGCGGTCACTTGACGTCGGCGATCAGGCTTTGCCTGGCCTTCAGCGCGCGCTTCATCGCAGCCGCCAGGGGAGGCGGATCGATCAACAGCGCGGCGAAGCGCTGCTGATCCTCGACGCTGAGCCGGATGATCTGCGCATCTTCGATGGTGCGCTGTGCATCCTTGAGGGCGGCGGCGACGACGAAGTCACTGATGCTGCGGCCCTGCAACTCCGCGGCGCGACGGACGACGGCGAGCGCGTCGGGCGCGATGCGCGCTTCGACGCGGGCGGTGCGGGTGGTCTCGGATGGGGCCATGGCATCCCTCCGTGGAGGAGGCGTAATTGTACGTCATTGTGCCGTACAAGATCGACGTACAAGAGGGATGTACAAGAGGGATGTACAAGAGAGACGCGCCCGCAGCGAGAACAACCAGCCTCTTGCGTACCTCGGGCTCCGGGCTCAGGCGCCGGGTGATGGATCGCGCTCGCTGTCGTGATGGGTTCCGTCACTTACTAATTCGCGCCCCTGCCGGATGAAGAGTCCGATCGCGCGGCCGGCGATCGCGAGCGCGAACACCGGCAGCCAGATCGAGTACCACCACTGCGGCACGCCGATGCCCGGCGAAGTCTCCTCGAAGCGGATGTCGTCGTAGACCATGCGCATGCTCAGGAACGCCAGCAGCAGGAAGAGCAGGGCGGTCATCGCCGAGGCGAAGCGCGCGAGGCGTCGGCGCCGCCGCGCGGGGCCGGCGTCGGCGAAGAACTCGATGCGGATGTGGCGGTTGCGCGCCACCGCCGCCGAACCGGCGACCAGCGCGAGCACGATCATCAGGAAGATCGAGACCTCCTCGGTCCAGGCGAAGGACTGGCTGCTGAAGTAGCGCACCAGCACATTGGCGAAGGTGATCAGCGCCAGCAGCGCCATCACGACCACGGTGAGCCAGTCCTCGATGGCCAGCGGCACGCGCGGCTTGGCCTCGGCCGCCGCGGGGTCGGCCGGCGGCGTGCGATCGGGATCGGGCTCGTGCGGCGATGCGGACATGCGGTGCTCGAGAGGTCGTGTCGGTCGTCCGTGCTCACCGCAGCAGCATGCGCGCCGCGGCGACGATGTCGGCCGCGCCGATGCGCGACTGCGCCTCGAGCACCGGCGAATAGCCGACCGGGATGCGCGGCGCGCCCAGGCGCCGGACCTTGCAGCCCAGCGCCTCGGCGACGGTGGCGGCGATCTCGGCGCCGAAGCCCGCAACCTGCACCGCCTCGTGCACGACGAGCAGCGCACCGGTGCGCGCGCAGGAAGCCAGCACCGCGTCGCGGTCCCAGGGCCAGAGCGTGGCCAGATCGATCAGTTCGACCGCGATGCCTTCGGCGGCCAGCGCCTCGCAGGCCTCCTCGCAGGCCAGCAGCTGGCGGCTCCAGCTCACCAGCGTCAGGTCCTTCCCGCTGCGGCGCAGGCGTGCGCGGCCCAGGGTCGCGACCTCGTCGGGATCGACTTCGCCGCTCGTTCCCCACAGCGTCTTGTGCTCGAGGTAGACGACCGGGTCGCCGCAGGCCAGTGCCGCGCGCAGCAGCGCGCTGTTGTCCTGCGGCGTCGAGGGAGCGACGACGACGACGCCGGGCAGGTGCGCGAACCAGGCTTCGAGGCTCTGCGAGTGCTGCGCCGCCGACGCGTCCCAGATGCCGATGGGCATGCGCACGACCATCGGCACGCGGCCCTGGCCGCCGAACATGAAGCGGTTCTTCGCCGCCTGGTTGACGAGCTCGTCCATGCCGCAGAGCGCGAAGTCGACGACGCGCATCTCGACCACCGGGCGCAGCCCGGCCAGCGCCATGCCCACGCCCGCGCCGAGGATCGCGGCCTCGCTGATCGGCGTGTCGATCACGCGCTCGGCGCTAAAGCGCTGCTGCAGTCCCTTGTACTGGCCGAAGATGCCGCCGCGCCCGACGTCCTCGCCGAGCACGACGATCTCGGGACGCGCCTGCATCTCGAGCGCGAGCGCAGCGGCTGCCGCCTCGGCATAGCTCATCCTCATCGCCAGACCCCCGCGCCGGTGTCCTGCACGTCGGTGTAGGCGCTGGCCGGATCGGGCCAGGGCGCCGCCTCGGCGGCGGCGAGGGCGGCCTCGATCTCGGCAGTGGCGGCCGCGTCGATCGCGTCGAGCGTCCCTTGCTCGGCAGCCGGGAGCGCGAGATAGGCGGCGCGCGCGCGGGCGATCGGATCGGTCAGCAGCGCTGCCGCCAGTTCCGCGGGATCGCGGTAGGTCGCCGGGTCGACCGAGACATGGCCCTTGACGCGGTAGGTGCGGGCGTGCAGCAGCCGCGGCCCGCCGCCGCTGCGCACTTCATCGACCAGGCGGCCGGCCGCGGCATGGACGGCGAGCACGTCGTTGCCGTCGACCTCGAGCGAGCCGATGTCCAGCGCCGCGGCGCGTGCACCGGCGCCCAGGCCCGCGATCATCGGGCCGCTGGCGGTCGTTGCGCTCCAGCGGTTGTCCTCGCAGACGAAGAGCACCGGGAGCTCGTGCACGCGGGCCCAGTTCAGCGCCTCGAGGAAGGGGCCGCGGTTGATCGCGCCGTCGCCGAAGAAGCAGGCGGTGATCGCATCCCGGCGCTGCAGCTTCAGTGCGTGTGCGGCGCCGACGGCGATCGGCAGCCCGGCGGCGACGACGCCGTTGGCGCCCAGCATGCCGACCGAGAAGTCGGCGATGTGCATCGATCCGCCCTTGCCACCGTTGAAGCCGCTGGCCTTGCCGAAGAGCTCGGCCATCATCCGCGCCGGATTGGCGCCCTTGGCCAGGGTGTGGCCGTGGCCGCGATGCGTCGACGTCAGGTAGTCCTCGCGCCGCAGGTGTGCGCAGACGCCGGCCGCCACCGCCTCCTGCCCGGTCGAGAGGTGCAGCGGGCCGCGAACCTGCGCCCGGCCGTGCGCCGCCTCGCCGAAGGCGCTCACGCCGCCCTGGCTCGCGGCTTCGGCCGCATTCTCGAAGCAGCGGATCCGCACCATCGTGCGGTACAGCGCCGCCAGGCGTTCCAGATCCTCGCTCAATGCCGCTCCCGGCGCGTTCATGCAGACAGGCTGCGCATTCTAGGTGGGCGACGCTGGGCCCCAGGCGCTGGACCGTGAGCTCCGGACCGAGGTCTGGAAGGTCCGGATTTCTTCAGGTAGCACTTTCGCTCCCGTCTTCAAGCGCTTGTTTTTGAACAACTAATGCACAGATTCGACTTCGAAATCCGGCTCTAAGTGATTGATTCCTCTTCTTTTTTTCCACAGGGCGGCGTTGACCGAGCGCGAATTCTTCGGGTAAAGTGCAGTTTCGTGGCGGGGAGTGGCAGAGAGTGGCGGGCTATCGCGGCGGACCGGTGGTCAAGGTGGACGAGAAGGGGCGGGTGACCGTGCCTTCGAAGTTCGCGGCCGCGCTCAAGGAATCGGTGGCCGGACAGATGGTGGTCGCCAAGTCGCCGGATGGCTGCCTGTCGCTGTACCCGGTGCCGGTGTGGGAGCAGTTCGAGGCCGACATGCGCGCCTGGCCGCTCGAGATGGACGGCTGGCGGCGGCTCTTCGTCGGCTCGGCGACCGACGTCGAGCTCGACGGCTCCTCGCGCGTGCACATCCCTCCGGAGCTGCGCAAGTGGGCCGGTTTCGAGCGCGAGGTCAAGTTCATGGGCGTGGGCGCCTACTTCGAGCTCTGGGACAGCGCCCGCTACGATGAGCGCGAGGCGCGCATGCTGGCCGGCGAGCGCCCCGAAACGCTGCAGAAGGCCGTCATCCGGTGAGCGGCGCGATGGGCACGGGCCTGCACCAGACCGTGCTGCTCGCCGAGGCCGTCGAGGCGCTCGTGACGCAGCCCGGCGGCATCTACGTCGATGGGACCTTCGGCCGCGGCGGGCATGCGCGCGCGGTCCTCGGGCGCCTCTCGCCCGCGGGCCGGCTCTACGCCTTCGACCGCGACCCCGAGGCGGTGGCCGCGGCCGCGGAGATCGTCGACCCGCGTTTCGTGATCGTGCACGCGAGCTATGCCGACATGCAGGGGGAGCTCGCCGCGCGCGGCGTGCGGCAGGTCAGCGGCGTGCTGCTCGACCTGGGCGTGAGCAGCCCGCAGATCGACACCGCCGAGCGCGGTTTCAGCTTCCGCTTCGACGCGCCGCTGGACATGCGCATGGATCCGACCCGCGGCGAGACCGCCGCGGACTTTCTTGCACGCGCCGACGAGCGCGACATCACCTGGGTGCTGGAGAACCATGGCGAAGAACGGTTTGCTCGGAAGATTGCGCGTGCGCTTGTTGCTCGCCGCGAGAGCGGGTCTCCCGTTCGAAGCACCGGGGAGCTGGCCGCACTCGTGGCTGGCGTCGTCAAGACCCGCGAGCCGGGCCAGGACCCTGCAACGCGCACGTTTCAGGGCCTTCGGATTCATGTCAACGCCGAGCTCGAGGCGCTCGAGCAGGGGCTGAACGCGGCGCTGGCACTCCTGGTGCCGGGCGGGCGGCTGGTCGTGATCAGCTTCCATTCGCTCGAGGACCGCATCGTCAAGCGCTTCATCGCGCGCGAGAGCCGCGACGAGGTCGACCGCCGCGTGCCGTTCGCGCCGCAGCGGCCGCTGCGACTCGAGGCACTGGGGCGCATCCGCCCCGGCGCCGAGGAGCTGCGCGCCAACCCGCGGGCGCGCTCGGCCGTGATGCGCGTGGCCGAGCGCACGGAGGCGGCCTGATGCTCGGGAGCAAGACCCTGGCGCTGCTGCTGCTGGTCGGGCTCATCGGCTCGGCGCTCTACCTCGTCAACGTCTCCTACGAGGCGCGGCGGCTGTTCACGCTGCTGGACCGGGCGCAGGTGCAGGCACGCCAGCTCGACGCCGAGGCACGGCGGCTGGATGCCGAGCGCCAGGCGCAGGCCACGCTGCTGCGCGTGCAGAAGGTGGCCAGCGAGCGCCTGCGCATGCGCGCGCCGACCCCGGCGGTGACGCAGTACGTCGTCGAAGCGGCCGCGCAGGCGCCGGCTTCGGGTGCGGAGGGCGTGCGATGACGCGGCCCAGGGCGCGAGCGCGCAACGGCACCGGCGGTGTCCGCAGCCTGGACTACGCCACGAGCCCGCTGCTGGCGAGCAAGACGCCGCCCTGGCGTTCGCGCTTCATCGTCGCGCTCGTGGGTCTGGCCTTCATCGGGCTGATCGGGCGCGCGGTCTACATCCAGCTCATCGGCACCGACTTCTACCAGAAGGAGGGCGAGAAGCGCTTCACGCACACGCTGCAGGTCCAGGCCAGCCGCGGCCGCGTGCTCGACCGCAACGGCGTGGTGCTCGCCAGCAGCGTGGCCACGCCCTCGGTCTGGGCGATCCCCAAGGACTTCGATGCCGATGCCCGGCAGCGCCGGGAGCTGGCACGGCTGCTGCGTCTCAAGCCGGCCGAGCTCGAGGAGCGGCTTTCGCGCTCGCGCAACTTCGTCTGGCTCGCGCGCCAGGTCGACGAGCCGATCTGGGACGCGGTGAAGGCGCTGGGCATCAAGGGCGTCTACGAGCAGCGCGAATACAAACGCAGCTACCCCGAAGGCGAAGCGGCGGCGCATGTCGTCGGCTTCACGAACATCGAGGAGGCCGGGCAGGAAGGCATCGAGCTGCGCTTCGACGGCACGCTGCGCGGCGTCGCGGGGTCGCGCACGGTGGTCCGCGATCGTCTGGGACGCGTGGTCGAGGACATCGGCGACGCGGTCGAGCCCACCGACGGCCGCGACGTCCAGCTCTCGATCGACTCCAAGGTGCAGTTCTTCGCCTACCAGCGTGTGCGCGAGGCGGTCGTCGCGCATCGCGCCAAGGCCGGCAGCGCCGTCGTGCTCGATGCGCGCAGCGGCGAGGTGCTGGCGCTGGCCAACTATCCCGGCTACGACCCGGCGCAGCGGCAGAGCATGAGCGGGGCCAAGCTGCGCAACCGGGCGCTGACCGACGTCTTCGAGCCGGGCTCGACGATGAAGCCCTTCGTGATCGCGCTGGCGCTCGAGAAGAAGATGGTGAGGCCGGACACGCCGATCCAGACCGCGCCCGGCCGCATCGTCGTGAGCGGGCGGACGATCAGCGACGCGCACGCCAACGGCGTGCTCACGGTCGCGCAGGTGGTGCAGAAGTCGAGCAACGTCGGCACCGTGAAGCTGGCGATGCAGATGCAGCCGCGCGAGATGTGGGAGCTCTATTCGCAGGTCGGTTTCGGGCAGAAGCCGCAGATCGACTTCCCCGGCGCAGTCACCGGCCGCTTGCGCCCCTACAAGAGCTGGCGCCCGATCGAGCAGGCGACGATGAGCTACGGCTACGGCCTGTCGACGAGCCTGCTCCAGCTCGCGCATGCCTACACCGTGTTCGCGCACGACGGTGAACTCGTCCCGATCACGCTGCTGCGCCGCCAGGCGGCGACGCAGGGCCAGCGCGTGGTCTCGCAGTCAACGGCACGCGCGGTGCGCGAGATGCTGCGCATGGCCGCGGGGCCCGGCGGCACCGCGCCGAAGGCGCAGACCGTCGGCTACAGCGTCGGCGGCAAGACCGGCACCGCGCGCAAGCAGGAGGGCAAGGGCTACACGAACCGCTATCGCGCCTGGTTCGTCGGCGTTGCGCCGGTGACCGATCCGCGCATCGTCGTCGCGGTGATGGTCGACGAGCCCACCGGCGTCTATTACGGCGGCGAGGTCGCCGCTCCCGTCTTCAGCCAGGTCGTGCAGCAGACGCTGCGCATGCTGGGCGTGCAGCCGGACCTCGAGGTGAAGCCGGGCTACGTCACGCAGACCGAGCCCGCCGAGCCGGAGAGCTTCTGATGGCGCTGCTGCGGCTCGATTCCCCTTCCGCTGCACTGCATTTCATCGCGGGGCATGGCT
Source organism: Burkholderiales bacterium (assembly GCA_026932425.1). Classification (GTDB taxonomy): domain Bacteria; phylum Pseudomonadota; class Gammaproteobacteria; order Burkholderiales; family Burkholderiaceae_C; genus Rubrivivax. The sequence goes on along the minus strand of JAIXKN010000079.1, from coordinate 38,577 downwards.
GCACCGGCCTGTGTGCCGACAGCCGCCGCCTGCGCGCGGGCGACGCTTTCCTCGCCTGGCCGGGCCATGGCGGCGACGGCAGACGCCATGTGCAGCAGGCGCTGGCCGCGGGCGCGGCGGCCTGCCTCGTCGAGGCCGAGGGCGTGCGGGCCTACGCCTGGACCGACGCGCGCATCGCGGCACTCGCCGGGCTCAAGGCCGCCGCCGGGCCGATCGCCTCGGCGTTTCACGGCGACCCGAGCGCGCGGCTGGATGTGCTCGCGTTCACCGGCACCAACGGCAAGACCTCGAGCGCCTGGTTTGCCGCGCACGCGCTGGCGCTGCTCGGGCGGCGCGCCGGCATCGTCGGCACCCTGGGCATCGGCGAGGCCGGCACGGTGCTTGCCGACGCCGGCCTGACGACACCCGATGCGCTCGGCCTGCAGGCCGCGCTGGCCGGCTTCGTCGCCAGCGGCCTGCGCGCCTGCGCGATCGAGGCCTCGTCGATAGGGCTGGCCGAGCAGCGCCTGGCCGGCACGCGCATCGCGGTGGCGGCGTTCACGAACTTCACGCGCGACCACCTCGACTACCACGGCGACATGGACGCCTACTGGACCGCCAAGCGCATGCTCTTCGACTGGCCCGGCCTGCGCGCCGCGGTGATCAACGTCGACGACCCGCAGGGAGCGCTCCTGGCCGACGAACTGCAGGGACGCGCCCGCGCCCTTGGGCTCGCCCTGTGGACGGTCTCGCTGCACCGCCCGGCGCGGCTTTCGGCGCGCGGGCTGCGCCACACCGACGCCGGGCTGGCGTTCGAAATCGACGAGCAGGCAACAGTTGCGGCCGGGAACCCAACCGGTGGCACGCGCGCTGACAAGGGAACCGATGCGCAGGCCGTCGATGATCGGAGTGCCGAGGTCGCAAGCCCGCTGGTCGGCGACTACAACGCGAGCAACCTGCTCGTGGTGACGGCCGCGCTGCGCGCGCTGGGGCTGCCGCTGCGGCAGATCGCCGCGGTGCTGCCGCGCCTGCCGGCCGTGCCCGGGCGTCTGCAGCGGGTGGCCGGCGGCGCAGCGGCCGAACCGGCGGTGCTCGTCGACTACGCGCACACGCCCGATGCGCTCGAGCAGGTGCTGCAGGCGCTGCGGCCGCTGGCCGACGCGCGCGGCGGGCGCCTGTGGTGCGTCTTCGGCTGCGGCGGCAACCGTGATGCGAGCAAGCGCCCGCTGATGGGTGCGATCGCCGAGCGCCTGGCCGACGAGGTCGTGCTGACGAGCGACAACCCGCGCAACGAGGTGCCCGCCGAGATCCTGGCGCAGATCCTCGCGGGCATGCACGGGGTCGGGGCGCACCGCGCGCCGGCGGTGATCGTCGACCGCGCCGAGGCGATCGCCGATGCGATCGCGCGCGCCGCTGCCGCCGACGTCGTGCTCCTGGCCGGCAAGGGCCACGAGACGACGCAGGAGATCGCGGGGATCCGGCGTCCCTTCGACGATGCGCAGGTTGCGCTCGCCGCGCTGCAGCGACGCTGCGGGGAGGCGGCGCGATGATGACGCTGCACGAGGCGCTGGCGCTGCTGGACGGAGCCGGCACGCTCGTCGGCGACGGCGCCACGCGCGTCGAGCGCGTGCACACGGACACGCGCACGCTCGAGCCGGGCGATCTCTTCGTCGCGCTGCGCGGCGAGCGCTTCGACGGCCACGACTTCCTGCCGCAGGCGCGCGCCGCCGGCGCAGCCGCGGTGCTGGCCGAGCGTGGGGTCGCGGCCAGCGGCCTGCCCGGCCTGCAGGTGGCCGACGCGCTCGCGGCGCTGCGGCAGCTCGCGGCGGCGTGGCGGCGGCGGCACCGTGCGGCGCGGCTGGTCGCGGTCACCGGCAGCAACGGCAAGACGACGGTGACGCAGATGATCGCCGCGATCCTGCGCGCCTGGCTGGGCCCCGACGCGCTGGCAACGAAGGGCAACCTCAACAACCACATCGGCGTGCCGCTGACGCTGCTGCGCCTGCGCGACCTGCCCGCGCACCGCGTGGGCGTGCTCGAGCTCGGCACCAACCACGAGGGCGAGATCGCGACCCTCGCGCGCTGGGTGGCGCCCGACGTCGCGCTCGTCAACAACACGCAGCGCGAGCATCAGGAGTTCCTGCTGGGCCTGGACGCGGTCGCGCGCGAGAACGGCAGCGTGATCGAGGCGCTTGGCGCCGAGGGCGTCGCCGTCTTTCCGCTCGACGACCCCGGCACCGCGCTCTGGCGCCGGCTGGCCGGTGCACGGCGCACCCTGTGCTTCGCGCTGGCCGCCGATGCCGACGCATCGTCGATCTCCGCGGCCGAGGTGCGCGGCCGGGCGCACTGGCACGATGGCGTCAGTGGCGTCTGGCGGCTCGTGATCGAGACCGACGACGCGCGCATCGAGACCCGGGTCGCCGCTGCCGGCGTGCACAACGCGAGGAATGCGCTCGCCGCGGCCGCCTGCGCGCTGGCGCTGGGCGTGCCGCACGAGGCGATCGCACGCGGGCTTGCGGCCTTCTCGCCGGTGGCCGGACGCAGCCGCGTGATCGCGCTGCAGCGGCAGGGGCGGGCGCTGCAGCTCGTCGACGACAGCTACAACGCCAACCCCGATTCGGTGCTGGCGGCGATCGACCTGCTGGCCGGCCTGCCGGCGCCACACTGGCTGCTGCTCGGCGACATGGCCGAGGTCGGCGCCGAAGGGCCGCAGTTCCACGCCGAGGTCGGACGCCACGCCAGGGCGCGCGGCATCGAGGCGGTCTGGACCTTCGGGGCGCAGAGCGTGCACGCGGCGCGCGAGTGTGGGGGCCGCCACTTCGATTCGATCGACGAGCTGCTCGCCGCGCTTCCGGCCGGGGTGCCGGAAGCGGCGTCGATCCTCGTCAAGGGCTCGCGCTCGATGCGGATGGAGCGCGTCGTGCAGGCCCTGGTGCAGGCGTCCGGGTCGGCGATCGGATCGGTGGCCGCGCCCACTTCGGGCCTGGCTGCCCGCGCGACGCCAGGGCAGGATGGAGGGGACGCGCATGCTGCTTAGCCTCTCGCAATACCTGATGTCGCTCTATCCGGAGCACCTGGGCTTCCTGCGCGTGATCCAGTACCTGACCTTCCGCTCGGTGCTGGCGGCGATGACGGCGCTGCTGATCGGCCTGGCCTTCGGGCCCTGGGTGATCCGCCGCCTCACCGAGATGAAGATCGGCCAGCCGATCCGCGAGTACGGCGTGCAGGCGCACCTGGGCAAGCGCAACACGCCGACGATGGGCGGCGTGCTGGTGCTGATCGGCATCGGCGTCTCGACGATCCTCTGGTTCGACTGGGGCAACCGCTTCGTCTGGGTCGTGATGCTCGTGACCTTCGGCTTCGGCGCGATCGGCTGGGTCGACGACTGGCGCAAGGTCGTCAACAAGGACCCCGAGGGCATGCGCAGCCGCGAGAAGTTCTTCTGGCAGAGCCTGATCGGCCTCATCGCCGCGGTCTATCTCGCCTTCAGCGTCGCCGAGACGAGCAACGTGCGCGTGCTCGAGCTCTTCCTGCGCTGGGTCGGCAGCGGTTTCTCGACCGAGCTGCCGCCGCGCGCCGACCTGCTCGTGCCCTTCTTCAAGAGCGTCAGTTACCCGCTCGGCGTGCTGGGCTTCATCGCACTGTCGTGGTTCGTCATCGTCGGCGCGAGCAACGCGGTCAACTTCACCGACGGGCTGGACGGCCTGGCGATCATGCCGGTGGTGATGGTCGGCTCGGCGCTCGGCGTCTTCGCCTACATCGTCGGCCGCGCCGACTACTCGCGCTACCTCCTGTTCCCGCACATCCCGGGCGCGGGCGAGCTGCTCGTGTTCTGTGCCGCGATGGCCGGTGCGGGACTGGCCTTCCTCTGGTTCAACGCCAACCCGGCGCAGGTCTTCATGGGCGACGTCGGCGCGCTCGCGCTCGGCGGCGCGCTCGGGACGATCGCGGTGATCACGCGGCAGGAGATCGTGCTCGGCATCATGGGCGGCGTCTTCGTCGCCGAGGCGCTGTCGGTGATGATCCAGGTCGGCTGGTTCAAGTACACGCGCCGCAAGTACGGCGAGGGCCGGCGCATCTTCCTGATGGCGCCGCTGCACCACCATTTCGAGAAGAAGGGCTGGACCGAGACGCAGGTCGTCGTGCGCTTCTGGATCATCACGATGCTGCTGTGCCTGATCGGGCTGGCGAGCCTGAAGCTGCGGTGAGGGCGTGATGGACTTCCTGCGCGACTGCTCCGTCCTCGTGCTCGGCCTCGGTGAATCGGGGCTGGCGATGGCGCGCTGGTGCGCGCGGCACGGCGCACAGGTGCAGGTCTGGGATTCGCGCGAGCAGCCGCCGCACGCGGCCGAGCTGCGCGCCGAGCTGCCGCAGGTGCGCCTTTTCTCCGGCGAGCTGGGCAGCGCCGTTCCCGAGGGCGTCAGGCTCGTCCTCAAGAGCCCGGGCCTGCCGCCGCACGATGCGCGCATCGCGCCACTGCTGCAGGCTGCGCGCGCGAGCGGCATCGCGGTGATGGCCGAGCTCGACCTCTTCATGCAGGCGCTGGCCGACCTGAAGGCGCGCACGGCAGCCGAGGATGCCGCAGCAGCGGCAGCCGCCGCCGCTGCGGACGACGGCCCGGGCCAGGCCCCCGCGACGGCCGCGCCCGGCTACGCGCCCCGGGTGCTGGCGATCACGGGCACCAACGGCAAGACGACGACGACCGCGCTCACCGGCCTCCTGGTTGCGCGCGCGGGGCGCCGCGTCGCGGTGGCCGGCAACATCATGCCGACGATGCTCGACCGCCTCGCCGAGGCGCTGCAGGCGCCGCGCGCCGAGTGGCCCGAAGTCTGGGTGCTCGAGCTCTCGAGCTTCCAGCTCGCCGATGCGCAGGCTTTCGAGCCGAGTGCTGCCGCGATCCTCAACATCACGCAGGACCATCTCGACTGGCACGGCGGCATGGACGCCTACGTCGCGGCCAAGGCCAGGATCTTCGGCGGGCAGGCGACGATGGTCGTCAACCGCGACGACGCGCGCGTGCAGGCCCTGGTGCCCGCATCCGTGGCGCCCGCGCGAAGCGGGCGCGGCAAGCCCGCACCCGTGCAGCGACAGGTCGTCGGCTTCGGGCTCTCGGCGCCCGAGCGGCCCGGCGACTTCGGCCTCGTCGTCGAGAACGACATGGCCTGGCTCGTGCGCGCGCTGCCGGCCGAGGAGGCCTCGAAGAAGCGCAGGGACGAGTCGCAGGAGATCCACCTGCAGCGACTGATGCCTGCCGATGCGCTGCGCCTGCGCGGGCGCCACAACGCCGCCAACGCGATGGCCGCGCTGGCGCTGGCCACCGCGATCGGATGCGCGCTTGCGCCGATGCTGCACGGGCTGCGTGAATACGCGGGCGAGCCGCACCGGGTGCAGTGGCTTGCCGATCTCGGCGGCGTGGCCGTTTACGACGACAGCAAGGGCACCAACGTCGGTGCCACCGTCGCCGCGCTCGAAGGCCTGGGCGCCGATCATGCGCCCGGGCGGCTCGTGCTGATCCTGGGCGGCGAGGGCAAGGGGCAGGATTTCTCGCCGCTGGTCACGCCGCTCGTGCGCTACGCGCGAGCGGTCGCCCTGATCGGGCGCGATGCCGAGGCGATCGGTGAGGCGATCGGCGAGGCGATCGCTGCCAGCAGCGTCCCGATGGCGCGGCATGCGACGCTGCCCGAAGCGGTCGCCTGGTGCTTCGCCCAGGCGCACGCCGGCGACGCGGTGCTGCTGAGCCCGGCCTGCGCGAGCCTGGACATGTTCCGCAACTACGCGCACCGGGCCGAGGTCTTCGCCGACGCGGTGCGCGAGCTCGCCGCCGAGCGGGGGGAGGTGCTGTGAGCGCCGCAAGCCAGGGCGCTGCGCGCCTCCCGCGCCTGCAGGCGCTGCGGGAGCGTCTGCAGGCGCGCCGCGAGCGCGTCGGCCATCTGCCCGTGCGCGACGGCCGTCAGCTCTCGAGCCTGCGGCCCGCGCGGCTTGCGGATTTCGATCAGGCGCTCGTGCTGGTCGTGCTCGCGCTCGTCGTCTTCGGCCTCGTGATGGTCTATTCGGCGTCGATCGCGCTGCCCGACAACCCGAAGTTCGCGCGCTACGCGCCGACCTTCTTCCTCTCGCGCCACCTGCTGTCGATCGTCATCGGCCTGGCCTGCGCGCTGGCGGTCGTGCAGTTTCCGATCAGCTTCTGGGAGCGTCACGCGAACAAGGCCTTCGTCGTCGCGCTCGCGCTGCTGGTGCTGGTGCTGATCCCGGGCATCGGCAAGGTCGTGAACTTCTCGCGTCGCTGGATTCCGCTCGGGTTCATGAACTTCCAGCCCTCGGAGTTCGCCAAGCTCGCGATCGCGATGTACGCCGCCGGCTACATGGTGCGCAAGATGGACATCGTGCGCAAACCCGACGTGAAGGAGAACTTCTTCCAGGCGGTCTGGCCGATGGTCGTCGCGGTGGCCTTCGTCGGGCTGCTGCTGCTGCGTCAGCCCGACATGGGCGCCTTCATCGTGATCGCCGCGATCGCGATGGGCATCCTCTTCCTCGGCGGTGTCAACGCGCGCATGTTCTTCCTGATCGCCGCGGTCGTCGTCGCGACCTTCGCGCTCATCATCGCCTTCGACGACCTGCGCCGCGAGCGCATCCTCGCCTACCTCGACCCCTGGGACCCGAAGTACGTCCAGGGCAAGGCCTACCAGCTCACGCACAGCCTGATCGCGATCGGCCGCGGCGAGCTCTTCGGCCAGGGCCTGGGGGCGAGCGTCGAGAAGCTGCATTACCTGCCCGAGGCGCACACCGATTTCCTGCTCGCGGTGATCGGCGAGGAACTCGGCTTCGTCGGCGTGGCCACGGTGATCGTGCTCTTCTTCTGGCTGACGCGGCGGCTGTTCGTGATCGGTCGCCAGGCGATCGCGCTCGACCGCGTCTTCGCCGGCCTGATGGTGCAGGGCATCGGCATCTGGATCGGTGCGCAGGCCTTCATCAACATGGGCGTGAACCTCGGCGTGCTCCCGACCAAGGGGCTGACGCTTCCGCTGATGAGCTACGGCGGCTCGGCGATCCTGATGAACCTCGTCGCGCTGGCCCTCGCCGTGCGCGTGGATCGAGAGAACCGGGCGCTGATGCGCGGGGGGCGCGCATGAGCGCGCCGGGCCGCTCCCAAGCGCTCATCCCGAAGCGCGCAGCGCGGAGGATCGTCCGGTGAGCCACCTCGTCATCATGGCCGCGGGCACCGGCGGGCACATCATCCCGGGGCTGGCCGTCGCGCGCGAGATGGCCGCGCGCGGCTGGACGCTGAGCTGGCTCGGCACGACGCAGGGGATGGAGAACGCGCTCGTGCCCAAGGCCGGGATCGAGCTCGACGCGATCGGCTTCTCGGGCCTGCGCGGCAAGGGCTTGTGGGGCTGGTTCACCGGCGGCCTGCGGCTGCAGAAGGCGTTCTGGGAATGCCGCAGGATCCTGCGCCGGCGCGCCGCCGACGCGGTGCTCGGCATGGGCGGCTACGTCTGCTTCCCCGGCGGGCTGATGGCTGCGGCGCTGGGCAAGCCGCTCGTGCTCGTCAATTCCGACGCCGCGCTGCTGCTGTCGAACAAATGGCTGCTGCCGCTGGCCGAGCGCATCGCCTTCGGCTTCCCCGGAGCGGCGGCGCAGCAGACGCGCAACGCGGTCGTCACCGGCAACCCGGTGCGCGCCGAGATCGAGGCCGTCGAAGCGCCCGAGACGCGGCTTGCGCAGCGGCAGGGGCGGCTGCGCGTGCTGGTGGTCGGCGGCAGCCTCGGCGCCAAGGTGCTCAACGACACGCTGCCGCAGGCCATCGCGCTGCTTGCGCCGCAGGAGCGGCCGCTGCTCACGCATCAGACGGGCGCCGCGCATCACGCCGCGGTTGCCGCCGCCTACCGGCAGGCCGGCATCGACGCCGAGGTGCTGCCCTTCATCGACGACATGGCGGCGCGGCTTGCGCTCACCGACCTGATGATCTGCCGCGCCGGCGCGATCACGGTGAGCGAGCTCTGCGCGGCCGGCGTGCCGGCGATCCTCGTGCCGCTGGTCGTCTCGACGACGAGCCACCAGCGCGACAACGCGGCCTGGATGGCGGCCAACGACGCGGCGATCCACCTGCCGCAGGGCGAGCTGACGGCCGAGCGACTGGCCAGCGAGCTGCGATCGCTGACGCGGCAGCGGCTGATGACGATGGCGTGCAAGGCGCGCGCATTGGCGCGTCCGCAGGCCGCGGCGCGCGTTGCCGACCTGATCGAGGCAGTGGTGAAGACACGCCGACCGGGGGCGCAGGCATGAGGCACGCGCTGCGCCACATCCACTTCACCGGCATCGGCGGCGCCGGCATGAGCGGCATCGCCGAGATGCTGCACGCGCAAGGCTACACCGTCAGCGGCAGCGATCTCGTCGCCAGCGCCGCGACCGCTCGTCTGCAGAACCGGGGGCTGCGCGTGGCGATCGGTCACGACGCGGCGAACATCGCGGGTGCGCAGGCGCTGGTGGTCTCGACCGCGGTCGCGCCCGACAACCCGGAGCTGGTCGCCGCTCGCGCACTGGGCCTGCCGATCGTGCACCGCGCACAGATGCTCGCCGAGCTGATGCGCCGTCAGCAGGGCATCGCGATCGCCGGCACCCATGGCAAGACGACGACGAGCTCGCTCGTCACCGAGGTGCTGAGCGCCGCGGGCATCGACCCGAGCTTCGTGATCGGCGGCACGCTCGCGCGCACGGGCAGCAACAGCCGGCTCGGGCAGGGGGAGTTCATCGTCGTCGAGGCCGACGAGAGCGACGCCTCCTTCCTGCACCTGCTGCCGGTGCTGGCGGTGCTCACCAACATCGACGCCGACCACATGGACACCTACGGCCACAGCCTGCCGCGGCTGCACGCGGCCTTCGTCGACTTCCTGCACCGCCTGCCCTTCTACGGCGCGGCCGTGGTGTGCAGCGACGACGCGGGCGTGCAGGCGATCCTGCCGCGCATCGAGCGCCCGCTCGTGCGCTACGGCCTGAACGAGGGCGCTGACCTGCGCGCGCGCGACCTGCAGGCGCTGCCCGGCGGCGGCATGCGCTTCGTCGCCGAGCGGCGCGGCGGCGCGCCGCTGCCGGTGACGCTTGGCCTCTCCGGCGCGCACAACGTGCGAAACGCGCTTGCCGCGATCGCCGTGGCCGGCGAGCTCGGCCTGCCCGACGCCGCCGTGCAGCGCGCGCTGGCGGGCTTTGCCGGCGTCGGCCGGCGCTTCCAGGCGCATGGGCAGTGGGTGTGCGCCGACGGCGGCGCGTGCACGCTGATCGACGACTACGGCCACCATCCGGTGGAGATCGCCGCGGTGATCGCCGCCGCGCGCGGCGCCTTCCCCGGGCGGCGCCTCGTGCTCGCCTTCCAGCCACACCGCTACACGCGCACGCGCGACTGCTTCGCCGACTTCGTGCAGGTGCTGGCGCAGGCCGACGCCGTCTGGCTGACCGAGGTCTACGCCGCGGGCGAGGCGCCGATCGCCGGCGCCGACGCGGCGGCGCTTGCCCAGGCGCTGGCGGCGCGGGGCGGCGCGGTGCAGTGCGTGCCGCGTCTCGACGACCTGCCGGCGGCGCTGGCCGCGTGGCTGCGCGGCGGCGACGTGCTGCTGACGATGGGCGCAGGCTCGATCGGCCGCATCTGCGCCGCGCTGCAGGCGCTGGCCCCGGCAGCGGGGGCTGCCGCCACCTCGAACCCGGGACGCACGCAAGGGGCTGCCGCATGAACGACCGCGTACGCATCGATGTCGCCGCGCTGGGCCTGACGGCCGTGCTGATGGGCGGCGACAGCGCCGAGCGCGAGGTCTCGCTGATGTCCGGCGCGGGCGTGCTCGAGGCCTTGCGCGGCCTGGGCGTTGCCGCGCAGGCCTTCGACCCGGCGGCGCAGCCGCTGGCCGAGCTGAAGGCGCGCGGCTTCGCGCGCGCCTTCATCGCGCTGCACGGCCGCCACGGCGAGGACGGCACGGTGCAGGGCGCGCTCGAGCTGCTGCGCATCCCCTACACCGGCAGCGGCGTGATGGCCAGCGCGATCGCCATGGACAAGGTGATGACCAAGCGCGTCTGGAAAGCCGAAGGCCTGCCGACGCCGCCGTGGCGCTGGTTCGCCGCCGACGACGCGCCGCGCGAGCGGCTGATGGCGGTGCCCGACGAACTGGGCCTGCCGCTGATCGTCAAGCCCCCGCGCGAGGGCTCCTCGATCGGCGTCACCAAGGTCATGGGCTATTCGCAGATGCAGGACGCCGTGGCGCTGGCCGGCCGCTACGACCCCGACGTGCTGTGCGAGGCCTTCATCGAGGGCATCGAGCTCACCTGCCCGGTGCTCGGGCAGGGCGCGACGGCGCGCGCGCTGCCGGTGGTGCGCATCGACGCGCCCGCGGGCCAGTACGACTACCAGAACAAGTACTTCACCGACGAGGTGGCCTATCGCGTCCCGAGCGGCCTGCCGCCCGCCGAGGAGGCCGAGGTGCAGCGTCTGACGCTGGCCGCCTATCGCACGCTCGGCTGCCGCGGCTGGGGCCGGGCCGATCTGATGCTGCGCGAGCGCGACCGTCGCATCTACCTGCTCGAGATGAATACGAGCCCGGGCATGACGGGGCACTCGCTGGTGCCGATGTCGGCCAAGGCCGCGGGCATCTCCTATCCGCAGCTGTGCCTGGAGATCCTGGCTGCGGCGACACTGGACAGCGCCAGGGAGACCGCGGCGTGATGACCGGCAAGCGGATGACGCGCAAGCCCACCCCGCCGCCGCCGGTGGTGCTGCCGCCCGATGTGCGGCTGACGCAGGCGGTGGCCAGCGCGATCTACGGGCTTGCGGTTCTCGCTGCGATGGCGGCGCTGGCGCTGTGGCTGTCGCGTTCGCCGATGTTCCGGATCCACAGCGTGCGCGTCGAGGGCGAGCTGCAGCGCGTGCATGCGCAGGCGCTGCGCAGCCGGGTCGCGCCGCGGCTGGCCGACAGCTTCTTCGGTGTCGACCTGCCGGCGGTGCGCGATGCCTTCGAGGCCGTGCCCTGGGTGCGTCGCGCCAGCGTGCGCCGCGTCTGGCCGGATCGCCTCGTCGTGACGATCGAGGAGCACCGTGCCGCCGCGCTCTGGCTGGACGACGAGCGCGACGACCGCCTCGTCAACGAACAGGGCGAGGTCTTCAGCGCCAACGTCGGCGACGTCGAGGACGAGTCGCTGCCGACCCTCGGCGGGCCCGAGGGCAGTGCGCCGGCGCTGCTGTCGATGGTCCGGCGCCTGCGGCCGCTCCTGGGCACGCTGGAGATGCAGGTCCAGCAGCTGCAGCTTTCGGCGCGCGGCAGTTGGCGCGTGCTGCTGGACAGCGGCGCGCGGCTGGAGCTCGGCCGCGGCAGCGAGGACGAGCTGCTCCTGCGTGCGCAGCGCTTCGTCGGCACGCTCGCCCAGGTCACGGCGCGCCTCGATGCGCCGCTGGAATACGCCGACCTGCGTCACACCGGCGGTTACGCGGTGCGCCTGCGCGGGATTGCCACCACCGACTCTGCGCCTGCCGGGCCCAGGCGCACACCCTGAAGAGCAAACGCCATGCCCAGAGAACACAAGGACCTCGTTTTCGGCCTGGACATCGGCACCGCCAAGGTGATGGTGGTGGCCGCCGAGGCGCTGCCCGGCGGCGAGCTGCGCGTGGCCGGCCTCGGCGTCGCACAGGCGCACGGCCTCAAGCGCGGCGTCGTCGTCAACATCGAAGCCACGGTGCAGAGCATCCAGCAGGCGCTCAAGGAGGCCGAGATGATGGCCGCCTGCAAGATCGACCGCGTCTACACCGGCATCACCGGCAGTCACATCCGCGGCCAGAACTCCACGGGCATGGTGATCGTGCGCGACAACCGCGAGGTCACGCCGGTGGACGTGACGCGGGTCGTCGAGACCGCCAAGGCGATCAACGTCCCGGGCGACCAACGCCTGCTGCTGGTCGAGCCGCAGGAGTTCGTGATCGACGGGCACGAGGTCAAGGAGCCGATCGGCATGAGCGGCAGCCGCCTCGAGGTGCGGGTGCACATCGTCACCGGCGCGCAGAGCGCGGCCGAGAACATCCTCAAGTGCGTGCGCCGCTGCGGGCTGGAGGTCGAGCGCCTGGTGCTCAATCCCAGCGCCAGCGCCGCGTCGGTGCTGACCGAGGACGAGAAGCAGCTCGGCGTGGCGGTGGTCGACATCGGCGCCGGCACGACCGACGTGCAGATCTACACCGAGGGCAGCGTGCGTCACACCGCGGTGATCCCGATCGCCGGCGACCTGATCACCAGCGACATCGCGATGGCGCTGCGCACGCCGACCAAGGACGCCGAGGAGATCAAGATCGAGCACGGCGTGGCCAAGCAGCTGCTGGCCGACCCGGCGCAGGAGCTCGAGGTCCCGGGCCTGGGCGACCGCTCGCCGCGCCTGCTCAGCCGGCAGGCGCTGGCGGGGGTGATCGAGCCGCGCGTGGAGGAGGTCTTCTCGCTCGTGCACCAGGTCATCCGCGAGAGCGGCTACGAGGAGCTGCTCTCCAGCGGCATCGTCATCTGCGGCGGCAGCGCGGTGATGCCCGGCATGGTCGAGCTCGGCGAGGACATCTTCCTCAAGCCCGTGCGCAAGGGCCTGCCGATCTACGCCGGCGCCCTCTCGGACATGGTCGCCAGTCCGCGCGCGGCCACGGTCATGGGGCTGCTCGAGGAGGCGCGCATGGCGCGGGTTCGGGGCCACAAGGCGGCCACCCAGGCCGGCTCGATGTCCTCGCTGCTGGGCCGCGCGAAGGACTGGTTCCTGGGGACTTTTTGACGAAGAGGCTCAGCTTCGAAGCCTCATGAACGACGCAAGCAACGGTTCTTTTTTGGCAACTGCAAACGACCCGAAGGAGGTTCACATGCCTATCGAAATGATCGAGGAATTTGACCGTGGCACGCTGATCAAGGTGATCGGTGTCGGTGGCGGCGGCGGCAACGCGGTCGAGCACATGATCGCCCAGGGCGTGCAGGCCGTGGACTTCATCTGCGCCAACACCGACGCGCAGGCGCTGCATCGCAGCAACGCGGGCAGCCTGGTGCAGCTGGGCACTTCGGGCCTGGGCGCGGGTTCCAAGCCCGAGGTCGCGCGCGGCGCCGCCGAGGACGCGATCGACCGCATCCGCGAGGTCATCAGCGGCGCACACATGCTCTTCATCACCGCCGGCATGGGCGGCGGCACGGGCACCGGGGCGGCACCGGTGATCGCGCGCGTGGCCAAGGAGATGGGCATCCTCACCGTCGGCGTCGTCACCAAGCCCTTCGAGTTCGAGGGCAAGCGCCGCGGCAAGCAGGCCGACGAGGGCGTCGTCGAGCTCGAGGCCAATGTCGACAGCCTGATCGTCGTGCTCAACGAGAAGCTGCTCGAGGTGCTGGGCGACGACGTCACGCAGGAGGAAGCCTTCTCGCACGCCAACGACGTGCTGAAGAACGCGGTCGGCGGCATCAGCGACATCATCCACATCCCCGGCCTCGTCAACGTCGACTTCGAGGACGTGAAGACGGTGATGAGCGAGCCCGGCAAGGCGATGATGGGCACTGCGACGGCCGGCGGCCCGGACCGTGCGACCAAGGCGGCCGAGGCCGCAGTGGCCTGCCCGCTGCTCGAGGGCATCGACCTCTCCGGCGCACGCGGCGTGCTCGTGCTGATCGCCGCGGCGAAGAACAGCTTCAAGCTCTCCGAGAGCCGCAACGCGATGAACACCATCCGCCGCTACGCGGCCGAGGACGCGCACGTGATCTACGGCACCGCCTACGACGAGAGCCTGGGCGACCAGCTGCGCGTGACCGTGATCGCCACCGGCCTGTCCAGCGCGCGGAGGGCCGAAAGTCGCCCACCCACGCTGAACGTCGTGCAACCCGCCGCGCCGGCGCTGCGCACGGGCACCGACAACCTGCCGATCCTCAACCAGCCGGTGGCCGCGGGGCAGGGTGGTGCCGGGGACTACGCCGGGCTGAACACGCCGAGCGTGTGGCGCTACCCGCGCAACCAAGCCGCGGCGCGCGTGGAGGCGCTGTCGTCCAACGGCATGGACGAGATCGAGATCCCGGCCTTCCTGCGCAAGCAGGCGGACTGACCCATCCGCTCCGGTTTTCTTGTTGGCGATCACGAGGGCGCCTGCGGGCGCCCTTGCCGTTGTCGCGAGTCGGCGGGGTGATCACCGCGCGCCGCGGCTCGAGCTCCTGCGTCGCGCCGCCACGTGGCGCAGCAGCGCCACCAGCAGGGCCAGCAGCAGCAGGCCGAGGAAGAGCCGGCCTTCGACGTGCTGCAGCCGGCCGAGCATCGCCTCGGCGGTGGCGCCGAAGATCCAGCCGATCGCGCCGACCGCGCAAGCCCAGAGCAGCGCGCCGACGGCGTTGAAGAGCGCGAAGCGCCAGGCCGGGATCCCCGACGTACCGATCAGCATCGGACCGGCCACGCGCAGCCCGTAGGCGAAGCGGATGCCGATGATCACCGGTTCGTGCCAGCGTTCGACGAGCGCGAGCACCCGGCCCGACTGGCCTGCGATCGAGGGCCAGCGTGCCAGCAGCGCCTTGCCGTGGCGACGGCCGAGCCAGAAGAAGGTCTCGTCGCCGGCGAAACCGCTCGCCGCGGCGATCGCGACCACCGCCGCCGGATCGAGCAGGCCACGGTGCGCGGCAAAGCCTGCCAGCACCAGCACCGTCTCGCCCTCGAGCAGGCAGCCCAGCGCCAGCAGCCAGTAGCCGTGCGTCTGAAGCAGTTCGCTCCACATCGGGGTTTTGCTCTTTCGTCGCTGCAGGGCTCTCAAGCGAATGTGGCTCTGCCACTTTGCCTCACCCCCCAAGGGGGGCGGATTGGGTGTAGCCCGGCCCTGGGGGCGCTCTCGAGCAAATGTGGCTCTGCCGCTTTGCTTGAACCCCACGGGGGCGGGCTGGGCGCAGCCCGGCCCTGGGGGCACTCAGGAAGCGATCGAGGGGCGGCGGCCCATCGACTCGCGCCAGCGCAGCAGATGAGGGTGCTCGTCACCGGGCTTGACCTTGACGATGCGCGCGAAGTCCACGGCAACGACGGCCGTGATGTCGGCAACGCTGAAGCGGTCCGTCGCGACGTGCTGGCGGCCCTCCAGGCGGGCGTTCAGATCGGTGAAGAACTGGCGCAGCCGCATGAGGCTGCGCTCGGCCAGCGCCGGGATCTGCTCGTAGTTGACCGGGCCGGTGAGTGCACGGCCGGCCATCGCCGGCGAGCTGTTGCGCATCGCGTCGGCCACGGCCATCAGCCCCTCGAACTCGCAGCGCCAGTTCCAGCTCGCGATCTCGGCCTTCTCCGCCGGTGTGACCCCGAGCAGCGGCGGGTCGGGATAGGCGGCTTCGGCCCAGGCGGTGATGCCGGCGTTGTCGGTGAGCACGAGCCCATCGTCGGTGCACAGCACCGGCACCGTGCACTGCGGGTTCAGGCGCCGGAAGGCCTCGCCCAGTTGCTCCCCCTTGCGCAGGTCGACATGCACGGTCTCGTGCGGGATGCCCTTTTCGGCCAGCAGGATGCGCGTCCGACGCGGGCTGGGGGCGGTGGCGCAGTCGTAGAAGGTGATCATGGAGCTACCTCGATTCGTGGCGGGCCGGACGACCCGCAGCAGGATTGGCGCTTTCCCGATTGCGGCCACCGGACCGTGTTCGGATACTGGTTCCTCAACCGGGAATATGGGAGTGTGCGCGATGGGGCTTCAACAGACGCTCGATGATGCCGTGACGGCAGGTCGAATGCCGTTCGTCGTGGGCATGACAGCCAGCGCAGCCGGCGTCCGCTTCCAGGGTGCCGCCGGAGAAGCAGCCCCTGGTCGGCCGGCGGCGCCGGACACCGTGTTCCGTATTTTCTCGATGACCAAGGCGGTGGGTTCGACCGCGGCGATGATCCTCGTCGACCGCGGCGAACTCGACCTTGAGGCGCCGGTCGAATCGCTGCTGCCAGAGTTTGCGCGACTGCAGGTTCTCGAGGGTTGGGATGGTGAAAAACCTCGGCTGCGAGCGCCGCGTGGCAAGGCCACGGTGCGCCAGCTCGCGACGCATACCTCGGGGCTCGAGTACGAGTTCTGGTGCCCGCAGATGGCCGAATACCTGACGCGTGCCGGCCGGCCTTCGATCCTTGCCGGCACCCTCGACTCGATGAACTACCCGCTGATGAGCGACCCGGGCACGCGCTGGGGTTACGGTATCTCGATTGACTGGCTGGGCCGGGTCGTCGAAAAGGTCAGCGGGCAGCGCATCGACGCCTTCCTGAGGCAGCACCTCTTCGGCCCCCTCGGTCTGGCTGACACCGACGTCGAGGTTCGCGCACACATGGCGCCGCGCTTGGCCGGCGTGAAGGCGCGGGGACCTGACGGCGCCTTCGTCGATTTCGATCTCGCACCGCCGTCCGGCCCAGAGTTCTACGGCATGGGGCATGCCTTGTACTCGACGCCGCAGGATTATCTGCGCTTCCTCCGCCTTTTCCTCAATCGCGGCACGCTCGACGGCGCTCGTGTTCTGAGCGAAGCTGGCGTCGAGCGCATGCTCGCGAATCACCTCGGGCCCCTACGGCTGCAGAAGATGGTGACGGCGATGCCTCAGGTGACCGCCGATTTTGACCCCTTCCCGGGCACTCGCGTCACGCATAGCCTGGGCTTCATGCGCAACGAGGAAGACATTCCAGGACGCCGTCGGGCAGGCTCGCAAGGCTGGGCCGGAGTGCTCAACACGCATTACTGGTTCGATCTGTCGTCGGATCTCGCGGCTGTGCTGATGACACAGACCCTTCCTTTCGTCGAACCTCCGGTCATGACCGTCTACGACGCCTTCGAGCGTGCTGCCTACGCCGCTTGACGCGCGGAAGCGGGTCACGTCTCGGGGCGCGCCGCATCGATCATCGAGATGTTGTATGCCCCCGGGCTGTCGTGCATCATCCCGGTGCCACGTAAGTCGAAGGAGGGCGTATGAAGCGAAGACTGGTCCCCGCTGTTGCCGTGTTGCTGCTGCTGGGCGCTTGTGCGAGCCACGAGGCGTACCACAATCAAATGCGCAATGCGTGGCCCGTGGTGAAGGTGAATGGCGACACCGTCGAGGCGGTGAGCCCCGACCCGCTGCGTTTCGATCCAAAGCTGGGCTCGGTTGTCATCAACTGGCAGCTGCCGGGGAAGGGATACAGTTTTGCCAGAAATGGCATCGTGATCGACGGTGAGCTCGATCGGCCCGGAGGCAGACTGATCAGCCGCGAGCAAAAGGAAGTCGTCGACTGCAAGCCGCTGCTCGAAAGCCGTCAGTTCCAGTGCGTCTACCGCAACAGCCGGCCCGGAACATTCAAATACACCGTGAATGTGCTGCGCGATGGCAAGCCGTTGAAGCCGCTGGATCCGCAGATAACGAACATCCGCTGAACCGAGCCTCTGTCACTGTGTTGGTGCTTGCACCAAACGTTTCCAGACGCTTTCGATCTCTGCCGTATCGGCTTTTCGGCCCCCGGCCTCGGCGGCGATGAAGTCCTCAGTAGTCAGCTGGTTTCGTGCGCGCTCCACGAGCGGCAGCAGAAATGCCTCGTCGCCGGCGTCGCGACTGATGCCGTACCGTGCTGCCGATGCCTCGGCAGCGCCGAAGAGCCACGCTGCCAAGCGGGCCTCGCCCAGCGCCGCGGCAAGGCCGCTGCACACCTCGAGCAGGCTCTGCGCCACCGGACGCGAGCCGACGGCCGCGGCGATCTGGGCGACTTCGCCGAGCATCGGCTTGGCCGACTGCAGTTCGTTGCGGGTGATCGTGACCATCGCGAGATTGAGCAGCCCGATCGCGATGCTCTCCTGATCGCCCATTTCGCGCGCGTAGGTGATCACGTCCAGGTAGAGCTTTTCCGCCTGCAGCAGCTCGCCTCTGGCCCGGTGCAGCTGCGCGAGCGAATTGCTGGTGACCATCGCCAGATGACGATCGGCCTGTCGGCCGGCCAGTGCCAGCGTCGCTTCGTAGAGCGACTGTGCCGCAGCCTGGTCACCGAGTGCCACATAGACCATGCCCAGCGGCTGCATCACGGCGGCAAGGCGTCCGGCATCGCCGAGTTCGCCGGCGATGGCGCGGCTCTCTTCCAGATAGGTTCGTGCCTCTTCGTGTCGACCGAGAAAGCAGCTGAGCTGTCCCGCGTCGCAGAGGACGCGGCAGCGGCGGAAGCTGCGCTCCGCGGGGTCGATGTGCGCCAGCGCTTCGGTGGTGACGCGGTGCCCGAGTTCGAGCAGACCGGACATGCGCCAATAGGCCTTGAGGACGAAGACGAGTTCCAGCCCCGAGTCCAGGCAGGCCGGATCGCGGCCGCAGGTCCGGTGGGCGGCGAGCAGGTTCTCCCGTTCGGCGTCCAGGCATTGCAACCAATGCGCCTGCTCCGGCCCCGAGAGTTTCCGTGGCGTCTGCTCGGCGAACTGCAGGAAATGCAGCGCATGCCGCCGACGGGTGGAGGCTTCCTGCCCGCTGGCAGCGAGCTTTTCGGCAGCGTAGGCGCGAACGGTTTCCAGCATCGCGTAGCGCGTACCGTCGGCGGCCATCGTCACCAGGGATTTCTCGACCAGGCGCGCAAGCAGGTCCATCACGTCGGCTTCGTCCAGGCCGTCCCCGGCGGTGACGGCTTCGGCCGCTTCGAGCGTCCAGCCGCCGGCGAACACCGCCAGACGCGCGAACAGCACCCGCTCGGGGTCGCTCAACAGCTCGTGGCTCCAGTCGATCAGCGCGCGCAGGGTGCGCTGACGCGGCAGCACCGTCTGGTCGTCGGTCTTCAGCAGTCGGAAGCGGTCCGCCAGCCGGGCGGCGATCGCTTGGATCGACAGCGTGCGTACGCGTGCAGCGGCCAGTTCCAGTGCCAGCGGGATGCCATCCAGCGCCT
Source organism: Burkholderiales bacterium (assembly GCA_026932425.1). Taxonomy (GTDB): domain Bacteria; phylum Pseudomonadota; class Gammaproteobacteria; order Burkholderiales; family Burkholderiaceae_C; genus Rubrivivax. Next base: position 19,758 of record JAIXKN010000079.1, on the reverse strand, counting down.
GCGAGATCGCCGCCACCGCGTCGACGTTTCCGGCGTCCAGGTCGAAGGCGGGTTGCACCGCGCGCGCGCGGTCGACGAAGAGGCGTACCGCCGCGTGACGCAGAAGCTCCCGCGGCGTCGGTCGGGCGTCGAGCTCCTCGCGCGTGGGCGCCGACAGCGTCGGCACCGGATAGACCGTCTCGCCGGCGATCTTGAGCGTGTCCCGGCTGCTGGCCAGCAGCCGAACACCGGCACCGGCCTGGAGCAACTGCTTGGCGAGTTCCGCGCATGCGTTCAGCAGATGTTCGCAGTTGTCGAGGATGACGAGCAGTCTGCGTTCACGCACCCAGTCCAGCAGCGTCTCGGTGATGCTGCGGCCCGGCTCGGCCCGCAAGCCGAGGACGCTTGCCAATGCTTGCGGCACGCGGGCCGGTTCGGCCAGTGGCGCCAGTTCGACGAGCCAGACACCATCCGGATACTCGTCGAGCAGCGTCGCCGCCAGCTCCAGCGACAGCCGCGACTTGCCCATGCCTCCCATGCCCAGCAACGTGAGCAGCCGCGTGTGCTGCAGCAGCTCGCGCGCTTCGTGGAGCTCGCGTTCGCGGCCGATGAAGCTGTTGAGCGCCTGCGGCAGGTTGCTCGGCACCCGGGCCAGCGCGCGCAACGCCGGGAACTGCGTGCGCAGCGACGGGTGCAGCAGCTGATGCAGATGCTCGGGATCGTCGAGGTCGCGCAACCTCGCCGCGCCCAGGTCCAGCAGCGCGAACGGCGGCGGCAGCCGATCGCGCACGGCGTCCGCCACCGCCTGGGACAGCAGGATCTGCCCCCCATGTGCGGCTGCCATGATGCGCGCGGCGCGGTTGAGCGTCGGGCCGTAGTAGTCGCCATCGCGCTCTTCGGCGCTGCCCAGGTGCATGCCGCAGCGCACCTTGAGCGCGGCCCCGCGCACGCTCGTGCGCGCGAGCTCGCCCTGCAGCGCCTGCATCGCGCGCAAGGCATCCAGCGGGTCGGCAAAGACGGCGTGGATGCCGTCGCCGGTGGTCTTCACGAGCTGCCCGCGCCAGGTGCAGACCGCGTCGCGACAGACGGCGTCGTGGCGCGCCAGCGCACGCTGCATCGCCTCGGGCTCGCGTTCCCAGAGACGGGTGCTGCCTTCGATGTCGGTAAAGACGAAGGTCGCGGTGACGGCGGGGGCGGACATCCGGGCTTCGACGACGCGCACCAAGGCCTGGCGCGGCGATGATTGTGGACGAGCATGCGGGCATTGCGATAGCTTGGCGGACCTATCATGAGTTCATGCACGCCGAACCCCTGCCGCTGCGCGACCTGCTCCGGACGCTGCGCCGAAGCAGCCGGTCCACCTGGCATGTGGTTCACCTGGGCGCGCTGGCCCTGACGCTCGCGCTCGCGCCAAGCAGCTATCGCGCACCCTGGCGGGCCCCGCTGGCGGCGCAGATGGTTCGCGCGGCGCTGCCGCTGCTGCCCTGGTTCACGCTGCTGGCGTCGATCGTCGGTCTGGTTGTGATCCGCATCGTGCTCGTCACCGCCGAGAGCTATGGGCTGTCGCAGTACGCGCTGGGCCTACTGGTGCGCGTGCTCGTGCTCGAACTCATCCCCTTGTCGGCGGCGATGACCGTGGCCCTGCGCGTGACGATGCCGATGGCTGCGGAACTCGCCTGCCTGCGCGTCGATGCGCTGGCCCGCGGGTCCCTGGTGCTCGACGAGCGCTGGCTGCGCGAGCACATGGTGCCGCGGGTGCTGGCCGGCGGCTTCGGCGTGCTGCTGCTGGCGGCGGTGAGCTCGCTGCTTGCGCTCGTGCTCGCCTATGTGCTCGCGTACGGCTTCACGCCGTTTGCCTTCGGGCGTTTCACGCGGCTCGTCGGGCAGGTGTTCGATCCGGTGATTTCGCTCGTGTTCGTGCTCAAGACCGCGGCGCTGGCGCTTGCGGTCTCGGTGGTACCGATCGCGTCGGCGGTACAGGCCTCGATGCGCGAAGCGGGTGAGCAGCAGGCTCGCGGCGCGATGCGCCTCTTCGTCCTCGTGCTCGCGATCGAGATCGTCGCGCTGGCGGGCAACTACCTGAGGTGAGCGCGTGAGCGAACCGCGCCCGGATCGGACCGGCGAGCCTTCACCGGCCGTCGCAGCGGTGGACCCCGCGCTCGAGCGCCGCGCCGGCGTGCTGCTCGTGCTGCTGATCGCGCTCGTGCTCGCTTCGGTGCTCTATGTGCTCTACGCCCGCGGCAGCTTCGAGCCCACCCAGCGCCTGGTGCTGCTCGCCAACGACAGCGAGGGGGTCAGCGTGGGCATGGACATGACCTTCTCGGGCTTCCCCATCGGGCGCGTGCGGCGCATCGAGCTTGCGCAGGACGGCAGCGTGCGCATTCTCGTCGACGTGCCGCGCAAGGACGCGCACTGGTTGCGCACGTCGAGCGTCTTCACGATGTCCCGCGGCCTGGTCGGCGCCACGACGATCAAGGCCTACAGCGGTGTCCTGAGCGATCCGGCACTGCCCGACGGGGCCGAGCGCCGTGTCCTGGCCGGCGATGCCACCGCCGAGATCCCGCAGATGATGAGCGCGGCGCGCGACCTGCTGGCCAACCTCGGCCGGCTGACGGCGCCCGATTCGGCGCTCGCCGCGACGCTTGGCAACCTTCAGCGCACCAGCGCCCGGCTGGACGCGCAGATGGCGGGCAAGCGCGGGGCGATCGGCGCGCTGCTCGGCGACGACGCGCCGCAGGTCGCCGCGACGCTGGCGCGCACGCAGCAGCTGCTGGCGCGGCTGGACGCGCTCGCGCAGCGTACCGACAGCGTGATCGCCCGCGCCGACGAGCGGCTGCTCGGCGACCGGGGCCTTGCGGCCGACGCGAAGCAGGCTGCGCGCCAGCTCGATGCGCTGCTCTCCGATGCGCGCACCAGTCTGAAGAAGGTCGACGGGCTGCTCTCCGACGCACAGGCGGTGGCCGAGCAGGCGCGCGTGGCCAGCGCCGACCTAGGCGCCTTGCGCGCGGAGGTCGACGCCAGCCTGCGCAAGGTCGAGCAATTGGTCAACGAGCTGAACCGCCGCTGGCCGTTCAAGCGCGAACCGGAGCTGAAGCTGCCATGAAGCCTGCGCGTCCCCATGCCCTGATCGCCGCCGTTCTCGCGCTGTCCGCGTGGCTTGGCGGCTGCGCGGGAACCCCCACACCCGACTGGCAGATCAATGCCGGCTCGGCGCTGCAGCGCATGCAGCAGGCGCTGCTGCAAGGCAACGACCGGGTCGCGACGAACGAGTACCAGCGCGCGCGCGCCGAGGTCGCGAGCACCGGCCGGCCCGATCTTGCGGCGCGCGTCGAGCTGCTGCGCTGCGCGGCATGGACGGCAAGCCTGCAGTTCGGCGCCTGTGAAGGCTTCGCGCGCCTGCGGCTGGATGCCGGCCCGCCCGAGCTGGCCTACGCGGCATACCTGCGCGGACGTATGGAACCGGACCAGCGCGGCCTGCTGCCGCCGGCGCAGCAGGCGCTGGCCGTGCCGCCCCGAACCGAGGCCGAACAGCTCGCGGCACTGCAGAAGACCGGCGACCCGCTCGCGCGCCTGCTCGCTGCGTCGCTCTGGCTGCAGGCCGGACAGGCCGCTCCGGCGGCCATCGCGCTGGCGGTCGACACGGCGTCGGAGCAGGGCTGGCGCCGGCCGCTCCTGGCCTGGCTCGCGGTGCAGCAGCGCCGCGCGCGCGATGCCGGCGACATTGCCGAGGCCAACCGCATCGGGCGCCGGATCGAGCTCGTGCTGCAGGGCCGTGAGGGCTGACCCGTTTCGCGGCGTCGGAGCGTGCCGGCAGCGCGCTCAGCGCATTGCCTGGGCCGTCGCTGCGCGGCCCGTGTCCTGCATCGACTCCGAACTCAGCAGTTCGCGCCCGTGTGTCAGCGGCACGCGCCGCACCAGCGCCGCCGCGACGTCCTCGGCGTCGATCGCGCGCAGCCGGGCGGGGATCAGCGGCCGCAGCAGTGCGTCCAGTTGCGTCCAGCGGATTTCCCCGGGCCGCACCGGTTGGCCCAGTGCCGCGCGGTCACCGCGCAGGGCCGACGGTCGCGCAATCACCAGCGTCTCGAAGGGCAGCGCTGCCAGCGCCTCCTCGAGCTCGCCCTTGACGCGACTGTAGAACACCGGCGAACGGGCGCTCGCGCCGACGGCGCTCACCAGTCCCGCACGCGTCGCGCCGGCGGCGAGCGCCGCGCGTGCCACCGCCAGATTGGCGTCGAAGTCGATCGCGCGAAACCGCTCCTGGCTGCCCGCGTCCTTGATCGTCGTCCCGAGTGCGAGGTAGACCTCGTCCAGCGCCGGCAAGGGCAGGAGCGCAGCGAAATCGACCACGTGCATCCGCAGCTTGCGGTGCTTCAGGTCCAGAGGCCGCCGCGCGAGCGCATGCACCTGCGCCACGGCGGGATCAGCGCAAAGCCGCGTCACCAGGGCGCGCCCGACGAGTCCGGTCGCGCCGGCGACGGCGACGCTGCGGCCCCCAGCGGCGCCGGTCTCGGGAGTGCGTCCTCTCGTCATCGGCTGGTCCAACGCTTGTCACCGGAGGACAGCAGCGTAGCGCATGTCAAGGGCTCAGGTTCGAACCCCGGTCGTTCAGGCACCGTCGGTGCCGCTGCGGTGCGGCAAGGATGGTGATCTGGGACAATCCCCTATCAGTATGGTTCCCCAACGCAGTCTGAAGACGCTCACCCGTGCCGTCGGGGTCGGCGTGCACAGCGGCCAGAAGGTCGAGCTGACGCTGCGGCCGGCGCCGCCGGACACCGGCATCGTCTTTCGCCGCATCGACCTGCCGCGGCCGGTCGAGATCCCGGTCACGCCCGAGGCGGTCAGCGACACCCGCATGGCGACGACGATCAGTCGCGTCGACGATCCCGGCGGCCCCAAGGTGCAGACCATCGAGCACCTGCTCTCGGCCTGCGCGGGCCTGGGCATCGACAACCTCTACGTCGACATCACCGCCGACGAGGTGCCGATCCTCGACGGCAGCGCGGCCAGCTTCGTCTTCCTGCTGCAGAGTGCGGGTATCGAACTGCAAAATGCGCCCAAGCGCTTCCTGCGCGTGAAGAAGACGGTCGAGGTGCGCGAGGGCGAGGGGCCGACGCTGAAATGGGCGCGCCTTGCGCCCTTCGACGGCTACAAGCTTGCGTTCGAGATCGAGTTCCACCACCCGGCGCTGGACGCCACCGGCCAGCGCGTCGAGTTCGACTTCAGTTCCGGCCAGTACAAGCGCGACATCGCGCGCGCGCGCACCTTCGGCTTCACGCGCGACGTCGAGATGATGCGCGCGCGGGGCCTGGGTCTTGGCGGCAGCATGGACAACGTCATCGTCGTCGACGACTACCGCGTGCTCAACGCCGATGGGCTGCGCTACGACGACGAGTTCGTCAAGCACAAGATCCTCGATGCGATGGGTGACATGCACGTCGCCGGCAAGCCGCTGATCGGCGCCTACACCGCCTTCAAGGGCGGGCACGCGCTCAACAACCGGCTGCTGCGCGCGCTGCTGGCCGACGCGAGCGCCTACGAGATCGTCAGCTTCGAGCGTGCAGCCGATGCGCCGCGGGGCCTGGCCGACCTCGCGCCCGCGTGGTGAGCCGCCCCGCGACCCCAGCCTCCGCCTGCCCAGATGTTCATCGCCCGCCTCGTCTTCGGCCTGCTGATGCTGGCCGCCGTGCTCTGCTTTGCGATGTACATCGGCACGCGCGAGGCCATCTGGCGCCGCCGCGGCGCGCTCATCATGAAGTGGGCACTGCTGGCCGCCTTCGCCTTCTTCGCGGTGCTGATCCTCGAGCGGCTGGCCTTGATGCTGTAGAGCTCGCGCCGGCTCAGGCTCCGGGTAGAGCCGGCGCCGGAGCCTGCGGCAGCGTCGTCACGGCCTGCGCTTCGCGCGCACTGTGCGGCGTGCGCGGCGCTTGCGCCGGGCCCCCGCCTTCGGGCGTTGCCGTCTCGCCTGGGCAGACCTAGCATGCTGCATGCATGCTCACCAACAGGGCTTCGCCATGACCACACGCTGCCTTCGCCATCTCCTGGGTGCAAGCCTCGCGGCGCTTGCCCTCGCGGCCTGCGATCGTGCGACCGACGAGGACGAGATCGACGTCGCCCCGGTGCCCGAGGCGCAGGCGGAGCGGACCTCACCATCGCCGCAACCCGGCGGCCTGTCGGCCACGCTGCATAAGGCGGTCGGCGGAGGAAGCCAGGAAGTCGCCATCGTCGACCTCCAGGGTTTCGGTCAAGCGATGAACGCGGCCACGCTGGAGATTCCGGCCGGCTGGCAGGTGCAGGGCGGCGTGAGCTGGGAGCGCAGCGACCCTTGCGTCGGCAACCACCTGCGTATCGCCTGGACGGCTGCCGCACCCGATGGCAGCGAGGCCTTCGAGGTCATGCATCCGTTCACCTGGCAGCTGCAGGGCCGCAGCGTGCAGATGAATCCGTGTCCGGTGCTGCCGCTGGCCTCGGCGCGCGACTTCCTCATGGCCGTGGTGCAGCAGCGCCGCGCCGGCGCGCGCGTGCTCGACTATCGCGAGCGGCCCGATCTGGCGGCGCAGGCCGAGGCGCAGGCCGCGCCGCTGCCTGCGGGCATGCAGCGGCGCATCGAGGTCGGCGAGCTGCTGGTCGCCTACGCCGCGCCGGGCGGCGAGATGCAGGAGCGCTTCTGGACCAGCGTCAGCTTCTCCGCGGTCCAGTCTTCGGTGATGGGCAATGCGGGCGTCGTCTACGCGCAGCGACGCTTGGGCGGGCCGCCCGATGCGGAGCTTGGCGCGCGTATCGCAGCGTCGATGAAGCCCAACGCACAGTGGCTCGCGCTGATGCGCGACAGCGGGATGAGCGCCGAGCAGCGGTATTCGAGCCATCAGCGCCGGCAGATCGACCAGTGGCACGCGCGCGAGATGGCGCGCATCAACGCGCAGGGAGCCGCCGACCGCGCCGCGATCCGCGCGCAGACGCAGCGCGAGCTCTCGGCCATCCAGGCGCAGACCTACGCCAACACGCAGGCGACGAACGACCGCATGCACCGCCGCACGCTCGAAGGCATCGGCGAATACAACACCTACCGGGACACGAGCGGCAACCCGGTGCAAAGCAGCATCCACGGCGGCAACCGTGTGCTGCAGCACCGCGACGGCAGCTTCAGCAGCACCAACGATCCCTACTATCAGCCGCCGGGCAGCACCGAGCTCAGGCGCGTGCCGTAAGCGGCCTCAGAAGAGCTGCTGCGCGAGGAACGCCGTCGCGCGGCCGTGCGCGAGCGCCGCGCTGGCGGCGTGGTAGGAATCGCGCGACCAGCAGTTGAAGCCGTGCTCGGCGCCGGGGTACACATGCAGCTCGGCCGGCTTGCCCACGAGCGCCTCACGCACCTGCTCGACCGCCGAAAGCGGAATGTGCGCATCGCGCCCGGCGTAGTGGAACTGCAGCGGGCAGCGGATGCTCGCCGCGCGGTCCAGCATCGTGTGGATGCCGCCGCCGTAGAAGGGCACGGCCGCGTCGATGTCGGTCGTCGCCGCGGCGAGCCAGGCCAGGCGCCCGCCCATGCAGTAGCCGAGCGCGCCGACCTTGGCCGTGCCGACCTCCGGTCGCGCGCGCAGCGCGGCGACGGTGCTGGCGATGTCGGCAAGCAGATCGTCCAGCTTGCAGGCGCTGGCCAGCGCCATCCCGCGCCGACGGTCGGCGTCTTCGTAGCCGAGCTCGACGCGCGGCGCCTGGCGCCAGAAGACGTCGGGGGCCAGCACGACGAAGCCGTCGGCCGCGTACTGCTCGGCGACCGCGCGGATGTGCGGGTTGACGCCGAAGATCTCCTGGAAGAGCACGAGCCCCGGGCCGCGGTCGGCCGGGGGCAAGGCCAGGTAGGCGTCGAAGCCGGGGGCGATCGTCAGCCATTGCGTGCGGACGGGTGCGTTCATCGGAGTCCTCCGTGGGCGGGTGTTCAGTAGGTGCGGCCCTTGCGGTACTGCGCGTGCTGGCGCCGCTGCAAGGGCGCGGCCGCGGCCAGCGCCGCGAACGAGGCGCCGGCATGCGCGTGCGAGATCGCCAGGCCCAGAGCGTCCGCCGCATCGCGGCCCGGCGGCGTGGACAGGGCGAGCAGGCGGCGCACCATCTCCTGCACCTGGTTCTTGTTGGCCAGGCCGTGTCCGACCACGGCCTTCTTCATCTGCAGCGCGGTGTATTCGGCCACCGGCAGGCCGGCCGCGACGAGCGCGGCCAGCGCCGCGCCGCGCGCCTGCCCGAGCAGCAGCGTGCTCTGCGGGTTGACGTTGACGAAGACGATCTCCACCGCCGCGCACTGCGGCTCGTAGCGGCGCACGACCTCGCGCACGCCCTCGAAGATGATCTTCAGCCGCTGCGGCAGGTCACCGCGCGGCGCCTCGGCGGTGGCGATGGTGCCGCTGGCGACGTAGGACAGCCGCTGCCCGACGGCCTCGACGACACCGAAGCCGGTGCGCTGCAGGCCGGGATCGATGCCGAGGATGAGCATGGGCGGGGGCGGCGTTCGGCGATCGAGGGGGCATGTCGGAGCATACGGCTTGCGCGCGTTGCGGCATGCCCCGAGGGCAGGCTACGATCATCGCATGCTGCTCGAGGAACTGCGTGCGCGACGACACGAAGTCGCCGCCCTTGGCCGTCGCTACGGTGCGCGGCGCATCCGTGTATTCGGCTCCGTGGCGCGCGGCGATGAGACGCCGGACAGCGACATCGATTTCCTGGTCGACTTCCCCGCGGGCTACGACTTGTTCGCCCAACGCATGCCGCTTGCCGAAGAATTGGCGAAATTGTTCGTCCGTGCGGTGGACGTCGTGCCCGAACACGAGCTCAGCCGGCATATCCGCGGCCGGGTTCTCGAAGAGGCCGTGGAGCTGTGAACAAGCCTTGGCAGCCTTATGCCCGGCACATCCTCGACGCGGTGGCGAGGATCCGGCGCATCGAATCGCGCGGAAGCATTGTCGAGGATGAAGTGCTGTATGACGCCACGCTGCGCAACCTGCAGACGCTGTCGGAGGCCACGCAGTTGCTGCCTGATGGACTGAAGTCCGGGCACCCGCAGATCCCCTGGCGAGAGATCAGCGGGTTTCGCAACATCCTTGTTCACAACTATCTCGGAACGATCGATGCCGCGACGGTCGCCCGTGTCGTCGAGCAGCATCTCGGTCCGTTGGAGGCCAGCGTGCGCGCCATGCTTGCGGAGGACGGTGACGGATAGTCTGTTCGGGTCTCCCGCCCGCTGGTTCGCATTCGTGCCGGCGGAGTTGCTCGGCCAGCGAAGGGCGATGTCGTGACCGGCCTGCGCCGACCAACGAAAAGGGCGGCCCGCAGGCCGCCCTCCTTCAGCGATCAGCGAAGAGACGCCGCTTTACACCCGCTCGAAGATCGCCGCGATGCCCTGACCGCCGCCGATGCACATCGTCACCAGCGCGTAGCGGCCGCCGGTGCGGTGCAGTTCGTAGATCGCCTTGGTCGCGATGAAGGCGCCCGAGCAGCCGATCGGGTGGCCCAGCGCGATCGCGCCGCCGTTGGGGTTGGTCTTGACCGGGTCGAGCTCCAGGCCGCGCGAGACGGCGATCGCCTGCGCCGCGAAGGCCTCGTTGCTCTCGACCACGTCCATCTGGCCGATGCTCATGCCGGCCTTCTTCAGCGCCAGCTTGGACGCCGGGATCGGGCCTTCGCCCATGACGTCGTTGGGCACGCCGGCCACCGCGTAGCTGACCAGGCGGGCGATCGCCTTGTGGCCGGCCTTGGCCGCCGTCTCGGCGTCACCGAGCACGAAGAAGGCCGCGCCGTCGTTGATGCCCGAGGCGTTGCCGGCGGTCACCGTGCCGTCCTTCTTGAACGCCGGACGCAGCTTGGCCAGCGACTCCATCGTCGTGTTGGCCTTGACATACTCGTCGGTGTCGAAGACCACCTCGCCCTTCTTCGTCTGCTTGACGATCGGCACGATCTGGCTCTTGAAGCGGCCCTCGGCGATCGCCGCGGCGGCGCGCTTCTGCGACTCGACGGCCAGCGCGTCCTGCTGCTCGCGGGTGATGTTCCACTTGGTCGCCAGGTTCTCGGCGGTGATGCCCATGTGGCCGACGCCAAAGGGGTCGGTCAGCGCTGCGACCATCGCGTCGATCATCTTCGTGTCGCCCATGCGCGCGCCGTTGCGCATCGCGGTCGAGAGGTAGGCGCCGCGGCTCATCACCTCGACGCCGCCGCCGACGCCGTAGTCGCAGTCGCCGAGCAGGATGTTCTGCGCCGTCGTCACGATGCCCTGCAGGCCCGAGGAGCACAGGCGGTTGACGGCCATCGCCACGCTGTCCATCGGCAGCCCGGCCTGGATGCTGGCCACGCGCGCGACGTAGGGGTAGCGGCTCTCGGTCGGGATGCAGTTGCCCACCGTCACGTAGTTGATCACTTTGGGGTCAACGCCCGAGCGCTCGACCGCCGCCTTCATCACCGTGCCGGCGAGATCGGCCGGCTCCATGTCCGCCAGCGAACCGCCGTAGCTGCCGATCGCCGAACGCACTGCACTCAAGACCACCACGTCACGCTTGCTCATCATCTACCTCCAGTGAACGAAAAACAACACCGGTCTGTCGCCGGCGCTCCCCGGCATGGTACGCCTACCAAGATGCATGAGGCTTACGCGTGATCGCGTAAAGCTTTCTGAGCCGCCCCGGCGCCGACTGGTGCCCGTCATCGGATCAAAATTTTCCCTGCCAGCCGACGAGGATGCTACGGCCTGCGGCCGGGATTTCCTGGCCGGAAAGACCTTCGGTGAGGTGCTCGTGATAGGTTTTGTCGGCGAGGTTTCTGACCGCCAGGCGAAGTTGCTGGTCGCGCGCGAAGCGCCAGTTCAAGCCGAAGTCGGCGGTCGCGAAGCCGGGCGTGGCGTTCTCGCTGCCAAGCGAGAAGCGGGTGGCGACGCGGTTCTGGCGGCGAACGAAACGGAGCGTGGCGTCGGCGCTCCAGCCGGGCGCGATTTCCCCGTCCCAGCCAAGCGAGAGCTCGTCGGCGGGCATCTGGAACAAAGGCTCGTCGAGATCCTTGTTCTTGCCGCGCAGCGACGACAGCCCGGCGTTCAGCCACTGCGCGGACGCCACACGCCAGCGAGCCTGCGCTTCGAAGCCATTGATCTCGACCCGACCGAGGTTGACGGTGGCCTTCACCGGCAGGCCGTTCTGGACCGTTCCCGTGGGCTGGCCGGTGATGTAGTCGCTGATGCGGTTGTGAAACACCGCTGCGGACCAGGACAGGCTGGCGTCGGCGCCCTTCACCCCCAGCTCGAGCTGCGTCGCCTTCTCGGGTGCGATCTGCGGGTTGCCGAGATAGAAATGACCATCTCCGCGCGGCGAGGCTTCGAAGCGCTCGCGCATCTCGCCGGCGCGGAAGGCGCGCGCGAGGCTGGCGTAGGGGCGCAGCAGCGGCGTCACCTCGTAGATCGCACCCAGGCTCCAGGATGCGGTGTTGTCGCTGCGCGAAAGCCCTTGCGTGACGGAACCGTTGCCCATCGAAGCCGCGCGGCCGGCGACGTGGTCCAGCCGCAGCGCGGCGAGGACGCCGAGCTTACCGAACTTCATGTCGTCCTGGACGAAGGCGCCAAGCGCCTCGAGGCGGCCGTCGGCGAACGGGTCGTTGCGCACCAGCGGCGATAGCGGTGTCGGGTTGGTCAGCAAGCGCTCCGGGGAGGCCTCCATGCGCCAGGCGCTCACGCCCATGGCCAGAAGATGCTGCGGATGAACGAGCCAGTCGGCCTTAGCGTCGATGCCCCAGGTTTCGAACTCGACCGTGGTCTGTGCCGTCTCGCGCTCGAGTTGGAGCGCGCGTGACCAGATCGTGCGCGACATCGCCTGCCGGTACAGGCGCAGGTCGACGTTCAGCGGCAGCTTGTCGCTGCCGGCGCGGCTGTAGCCGATCTCGGCGAGCTCGCGCTCCTGCCGGGGCGAGTGAATGATGGAGGTACCCAGCGCGGGATTGGGCAGCGGCTTGATCGATCCTGGATACCAGACATCGTCGTCGCGATGGCGCTGGTAGGACGCGCGCAACTGCTGGCGCGGGTCGATGCGCATGCGGTACTGGGCGATCGCCGATCCGCTGTCGAAGCCGGTGTGATCGACGCGGCCCTGCGGCGACTCGTAGTCGTGCACGCGGGCGCCGGCCAAGCCGAGCATGAGGCCGTGGTCGCCCTGACTCAGATTCATCACCGCCGCGCCGCGCAAGGCCTCGTTGGCGCTCTCGCCGCCCAGGCTCGCGCGCAGCGTGAGGTCGGAGTCGAAGCGAGCCTGCGGCAGCAGCACGTTGACGACGCCGCCGAGCGCACCGGTGCCGTAGAGCACCGACGCCGGCCCCTTGACGACTTCGAGCCGCTCGGCCAGGCCGAGCGACATAAAGGAAGCTACCGCGCCCTGCGGCTGCGCCGAGTTCAGCCGCATGCCGTCGACGAGCAGCACCACGCTTTCCTTCTTCAGCCCGCGGATGACCGGGTTCAGGCCCTGCGCGCTGTCGATCATGACCGAGAGGCCGGGCTGCCCACGAAGCGCCTCGCCCGGGTTCAGCGCACCGCTGCGAAAGAGCGCTTCGCGTTCGAGCACGGTGAGCGATATCGGCGTATCCACGTCTGTCGCCTCATAGCCCTTGGCACTGATCACCACGGTCTGCGGCGCTGCGCCATCCTGAGCGAACGCGGGTCCGGCAGCCAGCGCAGGCAGCGCCAAGCCGACCATCAGATCAAGCCTCGTGAGGCGAGGGCGTCGTGCCGCGCACGGCCTTGCGTTCTTGTTCATCAGTTCCTTCAAACGCAAATGAGAAGAATTTGCATTCTAGAAACAAATCGTGATGAGTCCGTCGGTTCAAGTTGCGTCGCGTCAAGAAACGGCAACACGACACCGCCGCAGGGAGGCGCTGCCCCGAGGAGATGCCCGAGGGGATGATCAGTGTCGGAAGTGCCGTGTGCCGGTGAAGACCATCGCGATGCCGCGCTCGTCGGCCGCGGCGATGACCTCGTCGTCGCGCATCGAGCCGCCGGGCTGGATCACGCAGGCCGCGCCTTCGTCGACGACGACGTCCAGGCCGTCGCGGAACGGGAAGAAGGCGTCGCTGGCCACCGCCGAGCCCTGCAGCGACAGGCCGGCGTTGCCGGCCTTGATGCGCGCAATGCGCGCGCTGTCGATGCGGCTCATCTGCCCGGCGCCCACGCCCAGCGTCATGCCGCCGCCGCAGAAGACGATCGCGTTGCTCTTCACGAACTTGGCCACCTTCCAGGCGAAGAGCAGGTCGGCCAGCTGGGCCTCGGTCGGCGCCTTCTTCGTCACCACGCGCAGCTCGGCGTGGCCCACGTTCTTCACGTCCGGCGTCTGCAGCAGCATGCCGCCGCCGACGCGCTTGAAGTCCATCCCGTTGACCGCCGCGCCCAGCGGCACCTCGAGCAGGCGCACGTTCTGCTTGGCGGCGAAGATCGCGCGCGCCTCGGGCGAGATCGACGGCGCGATCAGCACCTCGACGAACTGCTTGTTCTCGCCGATGCGCCGCGCCGTCTCCTCGTCCAGCGGCCGGTTGAGCGCGACGATGCCGCCGTAGGCCGAGGTCGGGTCGGTCTGCCAGGCCTTGTGGTAAGCCTCGACCAGCGTTGCGCCGACGGCGACGCCGCAGGGATTGGCGTGCTTGACGATGACGCAGGCCGGCAGGTCTTCGAAGCTGCGCACGCACTCCCAGGCGGCGTCGGCATCGGCGATGTTGTTGTAGCTGAGCTCCTTGCCCTGAAGCTGCGTCCAGCCGGCCAGCAACCCCGCGCCGGGGCGTCCCTCGCGGTAGAAGGCGGCGGCCTGGTGCGGGTTCTCGCCGTAGCGCATGTCCTGCGTCTTCACGAGCTGCAGGTTGTAGACCGCCGGGAAAGGCTCGCGCGCGGGCACTGCACCGACCTTGTCCTCGGCCCCGGCCAGCAGCGAGCCGAGGTAGTTGCTGACCATGCCGTCGTACGCGGCGGTATGCGCGTAGACCTTGCGCGCCAGGGCGAAGCGCGTGTTGCGGCCGACGCCGCCGGCCTCGATCTCGGCGAGCACGCGTGGGTAGTCCTCCGGGTCGATGAGCACCGTGACGTCGGGCCAGTTCTTCGCGGCGGCACGCAGCATCGCCGGGCCGCCGATGTCGATGTTCTCGATCGCCTCCTCGAGCGTGCAGTCGGCGCGCGCCGTGGCCTGCGCGAAGGGGTAGAGGTTGACGACGAGCAGGTCGATCGTCCCGATGTCGTGCTCGCGCAGCGCGGCTATGTGCGCCGGCAGCTCGCGCCGCGCGAGCAGGCCGGCGTGGATGCGCGGGTGCAGCGTCTTCACGCGGCCGTCGAGCATCTCCGGAAAGCCGGTGAGCTCGGCGACCTCGGTCACCGGCAGACCCGCGTCCATCAGCAGCCGCGCCGTGCCCCCGGTCGAGAGGAGCCGCACGCCCAGCCGATGCAGCTCACGTGCGAAATCGACCACGCCGGCCTTGTCGGAAACGGAGATGAGGGCGGTGAGTTCGGCCATGGCAGCGGTGATGATGAAAATTGGTGCTGCACCCGGACGAGGCAGCGAGTGAGGATGCAGGCAGGCTCAGGGCAGCAGCTTGTGGTCCAGCAGCTTGCGGCGCAGCGTGTTGCGGTTGATGCCGAGCCATTCGGCGGCCTTGCTCTGGTTGCCTTCGGCGCGCTTCATCACGAAGTCCAGCAAGGGCCGCTCGACGGCCTGGATGATCATCTCGTGCACCCCGTGCGGGTCGGTTCCGCGCAGGTCGTCGAAATACTGCTCGAGCGCGACGCGCACGCTCTCGTCGATCGACCGGGCCTTCACGCGCACTGCAGCGCCTGCGCGTCGTTGGCCGCGTCCTGCCGGGGCAGCCGCGGGTGCCGCGACGCGAGCTCGTCGAAGAAGCCCAGCAGCGCGCGCAGCTGCGCGTCGGCGTCCGTCAGCGTGTTCATCACGGCGCGGAACGCCTCGCCACCGGGCAGCGCCCGCACCGCGCAGCCGATGTGCTTGCGCGCGCTGCGCACGCCGCTGTCCTCGCCGTAGAGCGCATAGTGGTCCAGCAGGTGTTCGTGCAGCCATTGGGCGACTTCGGCGGTCGCCGGCGCGGGCGCCTCGTCGCCGGTGGCCAGGTAGTGCGCGATCTCGCGGAAGATCCAGGGCCTGCCCTGCGCGGCACGCCCGATCATCAGCGCATCGGCCCCGGTGCGCCGGAGCACCGCGCGCGCCTTGTGCGGCGAATCGATGTCGCCGTTGGCCACCACCGGGATCGAGACCGCGGCCTTGACCGCTGCCACCGTGTCGTACTCGGCCGCTCCCTTGTAGCCCTGCTCGCGCGTGCGGCCATGGATCGTGAGCGCGGCAACGCCTGCGGATTCGGCTGCCCGTGCGAGCTGCAGCGCGTTGCGTTCGCGCTCGCTCCAGCCGGTGCGCATCTTCAGCGTCACCGGCACGCCGTGCGGCGCGCAGGCGGCAACCACCGCCTCGACGATCGCCAGCGCCAGCGGCTCGTTGCGCATCAGCGCCGAGCCCGCCCAGGCGCTGCAGACCTTCTTCGCCGGGCAGCCCATGTTGATGTCGATGATCTCTGCGCCGCGGTCGATGTTGTGGCGCGCGGCATCGGCCATCTCGCTCGGATCCACTCCGACGATCTGTACCGCCACCGGCCCGGGCTCACCGCGGTGATCGGTGCGCCGCGAGGTCTTGCGCGACTGCTGGAGGTCGCGCCGGCTCGTCACCATCTCGCTGAGCGCGTATCCGGCACCCAGGCGGCGGCAGAGCTGCCGGAACGGCCGGTCGGTCACCCCGGCCATCGGGGCGACGAGCAGGGCATTCGGCAGCACGTGCGGGCCGATCTTCATGCGCGGGGAGGGGACTGCCTCAAAAGGAGGCAGGAGTATAGCCACCGGGTTCGGGGGGCCGGCGAGCGTGCCACCTGCCGCCGCGGTTCGCCGCCCCGGATAATCGGCCTCGATGGAGGCATGGCTGCATTCGCTGCTCGCCGCCCTGGCGCTGCCGCAGTACGGACTCTCCACGGTCTTCGTCGTCAGCCTGGTGTCGGCCACCTTGTTGCCGCTGGGCAGCGAGCCGGCGGTGTTCGGTCTCGTCAAGCTCGACCCCGGGCTGTTCTGGCCGGCGATGCTGGTCGCCACCGCGGGCAACACGCTGGGCGGTGCGATCTCCTGGTGGATGGGGCTCGGAGCCGAACGCGCCTACGAGCGACTGGTGCAGCACAAGCCGGTGCACCGTCGCGCGCTGCAGTGGCTCGAGCGCCTCGGGCCCAAGGCCTGCCTGCTGAGCTGGCTGCCGCTGGTGGGCGATCCGCTGTGCGCGGTGGCGGGCTGGCTGCGCATGCCCTTCTGGCCTTGCGTGATGTACATGGCGATCGGCAAGTTCG
>JAIXKN010000079.1:0-2920 GCA_026932425.1 Burkholderiales bacterium | reverse complement strand
GAACTTCCGCGAAGTCGTTGCGATCGCGCGCGAGCAGGCGGCGCTGCTTGCGCAGCGCCAGGGCGTCCCGCGCTACGAGGCGCTCGTGCAGGAGTACGAGCCGGGGCTGCGCTGCAGCACGATCGATCGCATCTTCGGCGATCTCCGCCGATGGCTGCCGGAGCTGATCCAGGCGGTGGTCGAGCGTCAGCGCGGGCAGAGCGTGATCGCCCCGGTCGGCCCGTTCCCGCTGCCGGCGCAGCGTGCCCTCAGCGAGCGCGTGATGCGCCTGCTCGGCTTCGATTTCGACGCCGGCCGGCTCGATGTTTCGGCGCATCCCTTCTGCGGCGGCACACCCGAGGACGTGCGCCTCACCACGCGCTTTGCCGAAGACGATTTCCTCGGCGCGCTGATGGGCACCGTGCACGAGACCGGGCACGCGCGCTACGAACAGAAGCTGCCGCGGGCCTGGCTGCAGCAGCCGCTCGGGATGGCGCGCTCGATGGCGATCCACGAGAGCCAGAGCCTGGCCTTCGAGATGCAGCTCGGCGCGCATCCGGGCTTCGTCGCATTGCTGGCGCCGTTGCTCGCGCAGGCCTTCGGCTCGCAGCCCGCGTTCGAGCCCTCGAACCTGCAGCGGCTGCTCACCCGCGTCACGCCCGGCTTCATCCGCATCGAGGCCGACGAGGTGACCTACCCTGCGCACGTGATCCTGCGCTACGAGATCGAGCGCGCGCTGATCGAGGGCGAGATCGAGGTCGACGACGTGCCGCCGCTGTGGGACGCGAAGATGATGGAACTGCTGGGCGTCGACACGCGCGGCAACCATCGCGACGGCGCGATGCAGGACGTGCACTGGGCCGAGGGCATCTTCGGTTACTTCCCCTGCTACACGCTCGGCGCGATGTACGCGGCGCAGTGGTTCGCCGCGATGCGCGACGGCACGCCCGATCTGGATGCGCGCATCGCCGCCGGCGATCTCGCGCCGGTGTTCGAGTGGCTGGAGGCCCGGATCTGGTCGCAGGGCAGCCGCTGGAGCACCGACGAGCTGGCCGAGCGCGCCAGCGGCCGGGTCCTCGACCCGGCGCACTTCAGGGCGCACCTGCAGCGGCGCTATCTCGGCTGATCAGGCCAGGGCCAGCGTCCCCTGCAGGTCGTCGAGCACTTCGTCCAGGCGCTGCAGCGTGCGCTTGGCGGCGCTGCCTTCGCTGCGGCGCGTGCTCAGCAGCCGGCGCTTGGGGTCGTCCAGCACCGCGTGGTCCAGTTCCAGACCGTGCGCGGCCAGCGTCGCCGCCACGTGGCTGCGGCGCGAGCGCAGGTCGGCGCGCGTCTGCTGGTAGGCGTGCTCGGCCAGCAGGCGGCGCTCGGCGTAGGAGAAGGTGTTGGCGAGGAACATCTCCGGGTCGCGCCGATCCGGCTCGAAGAGCAGGATGTCGGTGTTCGGGTGGCTGCTCTCGTAACCCTTGAGCCCGAGCTCCAGGCGCGAGTGGATGAGCGAGCGGAAGGTCTGCGCCAGCACCACCGGCAGGCCGCCGGCGACCAGGTGCGGGATGCGTTCGGTGCTCGGCGCAGCGACGCGGTGCGGACCTTCGTCGGTGCTGGTGTAGGGCACCAGCGGGTTCAACGCCAGCACCAGGTCCAGCCCCATGTCGAGCAGCACGCTGGCGTGCAGCGTCTTCTTCAGCGCGCCGTCGACGTACCAGCGGCCGTCGATGGGCACGGGTGGGAAGAGCCCCGGAAGCGCGGCGCTGGCCGCCACCGCCTGCGAGATCGGAACGTGGTCCCAGCCCGGCTTGCCGAAAGGTGCGGCGGTGCCGGTATCCAGATCGGTGGCCACGAGCACCAGCTTGCCCTTGAGCTGGCGGAAGTCGTTGCTGCGGCCCGGCGCCGAGAGCATGCGGCGCATCTGCGCTTCCAGCGGCGCATTCGAGAACAGGCCGGTCGGCAGCGCCCGCCCCAGGCGTTCGGCCGCGGCCAGCAGCGAATGCCGCTCGAAGACGTACTGCGTGGCCGCCTGCGCCAGCAGCCCCGGGACCATCGCGCTGCGGCACAGATATTCGGTCAGCGCCGGCTTCACGAACACCGAGGGCCGGACGATGTCGCCGCGCGGTCCGCGGTTCTCGATGAACGAGGTGCAGAGCTGGCGCGGCGTGATGCCGTTGGCCAGGCCCGCGGCGATGAAGCCGCCGGCCGAGACTCCCACGTAGCCGGCGACGTCGGCCAGGTCCAGGCCGATCACCGATTCATCCAGCGCGCACAGCGCGCCGATCTCGTAGATCGCCCCGAGCGGTCCGCCGCCGGCCAGCGCCAGGCCGATGCGTGGCGCGGCCTGGCCGCGCCGCCCGGTTCGCCGCGTCGCGGCCACGTTCAGGCCGCCGCCGCCTTGCGGGGCGCGCGCTTGGCCGCAGCCTTGGGTTCACCCGTCGCCGACTTGGCAGCGGCACGCGCGGTCTTGGCCGCCGTCTTCGACGCAGCCTTCGTGCTGCCGACGCCGGTGGCCTTAGCCAGCCGCGCCACCGCGGCGGCCAACTCTTCGACGCGCTGCGTCAGCACTTCGACGTCCTTGGCGCTGGGCACGCCCAGCTTGGTCATCGCCTTCGCGGTGCGCTGCTCGAAGATCGACTCGAGCTTGTCCCAGTTCTGCCCGGCCTTCGCGGTCACGGTGCCGGCCATCGCGCTCATGCGGCCGGTGACCTCGTTGATCTTGTCCTCGGCCATGCCCTGGGTGCGGCGCTGCAGGTTCACGCCTTCCTTGACGAGCGTCTCGAAGAACTTGCCGCCTTCCTGCTGGGCCTTGCCGAAGGCGCCCATGCCGGCAAGCCAGATCTGCTGCGCCGAATCCTTCACCAGTTGTGCGAGCTGGTTGTCGAGCAGGCCGCTGCTGGAGGCGCGCGACTTCTTGGTGGAGACATTCTTGGGCTTGCGGGCGGTCTTGGCCATG
>JAIXKN010000044.1:41461-47909 GCA_026932425.1 Burkholderiales bacterium | reverse complement strand
GAGCTGTGTTGGTATCTGCGGCGATTGGCGGCCGCTATCATTTCTGCTGCGCCGCCGGTTGGACGCGTGCGCGGGAGAGACAGAATGAAGAAGTCCTTGGCCGTCCTGGCCGCTGCCGCGGGCGTGTTCGTCGCCTTGGGAGCGAATGCCACCGTCGGCGAAAAGGTCGACACCGCGATCGAGGCGGTCGAGCACGGCGTCAAGGCTGGGGCCAGTGGCGTGGAACGCGGCGTCAAGGCGGGCGTGCGTGGGGCCAAGAAGGCCGCCAGCGGCGTCGAGCGCGGCGTCAAGGCCGCCGCCAGCGGCGTCGAGCGTGGTGCGTCCTGGGCCGCGACGGGCGTCGGCAAGGGCGTCGATGCCGCCAAGGACGGTGCCAGCGCAGCGGCGACCAAGCTGGGCATCGGCGAATCCAAGCCGCACGAGCCGGCGCCGGTCGAGACCGCCGTGCCCAAGCCGGTCAAGCGCGGCGGGTAGATGGAGATCGGGGCGCGCCGGCGTCAGGCCAGTGGATCGGCCGGCGGCACGCCGCAGCGCGTCGAGTTCGTGTAGCTCCCGAGATCCGCGACCGCGAGGTCTCTGTTCGCGACGCCCTGCGATTCACTCGGGTAACGACGCGAGCCCGAACCTCCGCCGCGCCCGATCGCAGGCCTCGTCGCCGATGCCCATCGGCGCGCGCAGCCCGAACTCCCGGCAGGGGGAGGGGCGCCATTCGTGGATCGCGCAGTGCGCGGCTTCGCCGACGCGGCCGACCAGCGCGGCGCAGCGCGGCTGCGCGTGATCGGTGCCGCGCATGCGGCACAGGGTGGCGTTGATCGGTTCGGCGAGGGCCTCGGGGACGAAGCCGCCGGCGCCGGCCCATTCCTCGCGCGCGAAGTCGACGCGAAAGCTCGCGCAGCAGGCGCCGCAGCGCAGGCAGGGGTTGTCGGTGCTCATGCGCTTGCCGGTGTGCCGCGCTATTCGCGCACGACGGTGACGGTGCAGCCGGCCTGCGCGACGACCTGCGAGCTGACGCTGCCGAAGTGCCGGCGCAGCGCCGAGGCGCCGCGGGCGCCCATGACGATGTGGTCGACCTGCGTGCGCTCGGCGAAGTCGAGGATCGCGCCTGCGGCGTCGGCCGCTTCGAGCACGTGGAAGGTCAGCCGCCCTTCGTCGAAGGCGATGCCCTGCAGCAGCGGCCGCGCCCAGTGCTTGAGCGCAACGAGCTGGCGCACGTGGCGGCTCTGGCCGTGCGCGTCGAGCCGCCCGTCGACGCTCGTGCGGCCGATGCGCATCACGCTGACGCAGGCCAGGCGCGCGCCGGGCTCGGTCTGGACGATGCGGCGCACCGTTTCGCGCAGCTGATCGAGCAGGCCGCCGCCGGCGCGCTCGACGTCGAGCGCGACCATCACGATCGGGCTCTTCATCAGCTGCGTCGTCGCGCCCACGCGCGCAGGCGCCTCGCGCAGCCCCGCCGCGGCGCGCCAGCGGCGCGCGAGCCGCTGCCACAGGCCGTCGCGACCGGTCTTGGCGGCGCGCGCGGTGAGCGCGAGCTGTGCCGGGTGCTGCAGCGCCAGCGCCAGCTGCGCGCCGCTCTGGAAGCGGCGCTCGGGGTCGACTTCGAGGCAGCGCAGGATCACCTCCTGCAGCCAGGGCGGGCAGTCGGGCCGCAGCGCGCGCGGCGGCGGCGGGTCCTCGTACAGGCGGCGGCGCAGCCCGCGCACGGTGTCGGGCTGGCCGTAGGGGCGCTGGCCGGTCGTGAAGTGGTAGAGCATGACGCCGAGCGCGAAGAGGTCGCTGCGCGGGTCCTTGCGCACGTGGCGCACCTGTTCGGGCGACATGTAGGGGCTGGTGCCCAGCGGCAGCTCGAAGGCCTCCTCGAGCAGGTCGGGCAGGCGATCGTGGCGCGAGAGCCCGAAGTCGACGAGCACCGCGCTGCCGTCGGCGCGAAAGAGCACGTTGCTCGGCTTCACGTCCAGGTGCACGAGGCCCTGGCGGTGCAGGTCGTGCAAGGCGGTGGCCACGCGCGAACCGATCTCGACGACCTCGTCGACCGGCAGTGGCGAGGCCTGCAGCCGCGGGCGCAGCGAGGGCCCCGGGATGTGCTCCATCACGATGTAGGGCAGCCGCGTGAAGTCGCCGCGCGCGACGAAGCGCGGCACGTGCGGGCCCTGCAGCATCGGCAGGATCATCTGCTCGACTTCGAAACCGACGATCGACGCCGGGTCCTCTCCGCGCCTGATGCGCGGCACCTTCATCACGAGCGGCAGCGTGGCGTTGGGGTCGGGGACTGGATCTTCCGCGCCGGCCTGCTCGAATCCAGGATCCGCACGCTCCGCGCGATCGGTGCGATCGGTGTCACCGACCCGCTCGCGATCATCGGCGTCATCCGTGCGGCGGGCGCTGTCCGCGCGGCGGACGCGCCAGATGCTGGCCATGCCGCCTTCGTGCAGCAGCTCGACGACGACGAAGCCGTCGATCTCCTGGCCGGGGTTCAGCCGCAGGTCGGGCAGGGCGGCGGGTTCTTGCGTGTTCACGCGAATGCGCCTCGCGCGCCGTGCTCGGCGATGAGCGCTCGGGACGTACTCCGCACGCTCATAGCCCTTCGGCCAGGCGATCGGCCAGCGCC
Source organism: Burkholderiales bacterium (assembly GCA_026932425.1). Taxonomy (GTDB): domain Bacteria; phylum Pseudomonadota; class Gammaproteobacteria; order Burkholderiales; family Burkholderiaceae_C; genus Rubrivivax. The sequence goes on along the minus strand of JAIXKN010000044.1, from coordinate 45,304 downwards.
GGCGGCAGCCCGGCGGCGCGGATCTTCGCGGCGGCGCCCTCGTGGTCGTAGGGGACGCGCCACCAGGTCACGGTCTGCGCCCGGCTGTCGTACACGACGTAGCAGGCGGCCGGGTCGCCGTCGCGCGGCTGGCCGACCGAGCCGGCGATCACCAGCCACTGCCGCAGCGGCAGCAGCGGCACCGGCGCACCCGGCGTGGGCAGGAAATCGGCGACCCTGCCCTGCGCGTCGGCGTGGTAGAGCCGCGCCTCGTGCACATGGCCGCAGAAGCTCAGCTGCGTGCCGGCGGCCTGAAGGCTGCGCGCGGCCTCGCTGCGGCCGAGCACGTACTCGTAGCCGAGCGGGTCCCAGGCGTTGGCGTGCACGTAGACGCAGGCGTCGGTGCGCACGAGCGGCGGGAGCTCGGCGAGGAAGGCGATCTGCTCTGCGTCGAGCTGGCCGCGCGTCCACTCGATCACCTGCCGCGGTTCGGGCCGCATGCCCGGCGACGCACCCTCGGCGGTCGCGAGGTCGTGGTTGCCCTGCACCGCGACCGCGCCGCCGGCCACCAGTTCGCGCACGCGGTCGACGACCCAGGCCGGGTCGGCGCCGTAGCCGACGAAGTCGCCCAGCAGCGCGTAGGAATCGACCGCTTGCCGCTCGGCGTGCTCGAGCACCGCCTCCAGCGCCTCGCGGTTGGCGTGCAGATCGGAGAGGACCGCCGTCCTCACGCTCATCCGCGCCCGACGAAGGGCATCTTGGTTGCCATCACGTTGACGAAGAGCATGTTGGCCGAAAGCGGCAGGCTGGCCATCGTCATGAAGGCCTCGGCGACGCAGGCCAGGTCCATTCGCGCCTCGGCGCGCACGCTGCCGTCGGCCTGCAGGATGCCCGCGGCCATGCGCTCGGTCATCTCGCTGGCGGCATTGCCGATGTCGATCTGGCCGACCGCGATGTCGAAGGCGCGGCCGTCCAGTGCCGCGGCGCGCGTGAGGCCGCTGATCGCGTGCTTGGTCGCGGTGTAGCCGATCGACCCCGGCCGCGGCGCATACGCCGAGATGCTGCCGTTGTTGATGATGCGCCCGCCCCGCGGCTGCTGGTGGCGCATGATGCGGAAGGCCTGGCTCAGGCAATAGAAGCTGCCGTTCAGGTTGGCGTCGACGATGCGCCGCCAGTCGGCGCCGCTGACCTCGTCGGGGGTCTGCCCCGGCAGGCCGATGCCGGCGTTGTTGAAGAGCAGGTCCAGGCGCCCGAAGCTCGATTCGATGCGCGCGAAGGCGGCGGCGACCTGCTCCTCCTGGCCGACGTCGCAGGCGATCGGCAGGCAGCGCGCGGCCGCCTCGCCGGCCTGGGCCGCGGTCTCCTGCAGCGCGCTTTCACGGCGGCCGAGCAGCGCGACGCTCCAGCCGGCTCTCGCCAGCGCGAGCGCGCAGGCACGGCCGATGCCCGAGCCTGCGCCGGTGACGGCGGCGTACTTCATGGTCGAATCCTCGAGATCGTGAGGCCGCGATTCTCGCCGCTCGCCTATGCTCTGGATCGGGACGCCGGATCGCCCGAACGCTCGAACGCCTGCCTTCCATGAATGCGATGAATACCGTGCCCACGCTCACCATGCCCGTCCTCTACACCGACGCCGACGGCCGCGCACGCTGGCGCGACGAGGCGGTGGCGCTCACGGAGGGCCAGCCGCAGGCGCGGCTGTCGCCCCTGACGGCCAGTGCCGGTCACCAGCTGCGGCAAAGCCCGGTCGGCTTTCGCAGCGAGTTCCATTGCACCGGCCAGGCGCAATGGGTCTTCATCCTGCGGGGCGGCATGCAGATCGGCCTGCAGGACGGCAGCACGCGCGACTTCGGTCCCGGCGAGTTCTTCTACTCGGCCGACCTGCTGCCCGCCGGCGCGGTCTTCGATCCCAAGCTGCACGGCCACTGCAGCCGCCAGCTCGGCGACGAGGCGCTCGTCACCCTGTTCGTGCGTGGCTGAGGAGCTCCGGCGGGACAAGGCCGCAGCCGCGGCGGCGGCCTGCGACCCTGGCCCCGCGCCGGCAGCCTGGCGGCTGCGCCTGCTCGGCGGCTTTGCGCTGGACGACGGTCGGCGGCGCCTGACGCGGCTGCACAGCCGCGCCGCCGTGCTGCTGCTCGCGCGGCTGGCCTTGCGTCCGGGGCGTGACCACGGGCGTGAGGAGCTGGCGGCCCTGCTGTGGCCGCAGGCCGACGCGGTGACCGGACTGTCCCGCCTGCGCCAGACGCTGAGCACGCTGCGTGCAACGCTCGAGCGGCACAGCGGCATGGCGGTCTTGCGGCCGCTGCTGGCCGCCGACCGCCGCGTGCTTCGTCTGGTGCCGGGCGCGCTGAGCTGCGACGTCTGGCCCTTCGAGCGGGCCTGCGCCGAAGGTGAGGCCGGCACGGCCCTGCGGCTCTACACGGGCGAGCTGCTGCCGGGCTTTGCCGACGAGTGGGTGATCGAGGAGCGGCTGCGCCTGCAGGCGCTGGCCGACCGCTTCGGAGCAGGCGCCCGGCGCGCGGCCCCGACCCTGCAGCCACGGCCCGGTGAAGGGCTGCTGCACGAGCCGCCTGCGCTCGGCGAGCGCGCGCCGCCCGCGCCGCCGATCGTCGACCCGGCGCTGGCTCTGCCGCTGCCCGGCGGGCGCTGGCATGGCGATGCGCAGGTGCTGGCGGCGCTGGCCGAGCGCGCCCGTGCCGAGCGCGTGCTGACGCTGCGCGGCACCGGCGGCATCGGCAAGACGCGGCTGGCGCTGGAGCTGCTGCACCGCCTGGCCGAAGCCGGTGCGCCCTTCGACGTGCTGCGTTTCGTCTCCTGCGTGCAGGTGCAGGCCTTGCCGGCGCTGCACGAGGTTCTGCTGCTGGCGCTGCGCCCGCCGCCTGGCGAGGGCGACGCGCTGACCCGCTGCGCGCAGGCGCTGAGGGGCCGGCGGGCACTGCTCGTGCTCGACAACGCCGAGGGACTGGAGCTCGCCGCGCTGCAGGGGCTGCTGCAGCTGCTGCAGGGCTTGCCCGGGCTGCACCTGCTGTTCACCTCGCGTCGCGTGCTGGGCCTGCCCGGAGAGGTCGATCACCCGGTGCTGGCGCTGCCCCTGCCGGCCGCGGGCACGCCGTGCAGCGAGCTTGCGTGCAACCCGGCCGTGCGGCTCTACGTCGAGCGGGCGGTGGCCAGCCGCGCCGACTTCCACCTGCACGCCGGCAACGCCGAGGCCGTGGCGGCGCTGGTGCGGCGTCTGCAGGGTCTGCCGCTGGCGCTGGAGCTGGCCGCCTCGCGCGTGCGCAGCCTGCCCCCGGCGGCGTTGCTGGCGCTGCTGGCGCAGCCGGGCTCGGCACGCTGGGCGCTGCTGGCGCGCAGCGGCGTGCGGGCCGGCGACGACCCGCGCCACGCCTCGCTGCTGGCGGTGGTCGACGACAGCCTGGCCAGCCTGCCGCCGCCGGCCGCGGCGCTGCTGCCCTGGCTGGCCGCGGCACCGACCCCGCTGCCCGGCGATCTGCTGGCGCTGCTCGCCCAGGTCGTCGGCCTTGCGGCCGACGCGGCGGCGGCGCGCGCGGCGCTGGACGAACTGGTCGCCGCCAGCCTGCTCGACCCCGCGCGCGAGGATGGCGAGGAGACCTGGTGGGCCTTGCGCGAGCCGGTACGCGATCGCGTGCTCGAGCAGCAGGCGGCGACGGCGATGGCTCCCTGGTACGAAGCTCTCGCCGCCTGGGCCGAAGGTCTGGCCAGGCCCTGGCCGCTGGCGCGGCTTGCGCCGCTGTGGCCGCTGCTGTCCTGGCTGGCGCAGGCGCAGGGCGAGAAGGTGCCCGCGGCCGCCGTGTGCCGGCTCGCGCTGGCCCTTCTTCCCGCCTGGGCCGAGCGCAGCCCGCC
>JAIXKN010000044.1:0-41253 GCA_026932425.1 Burkholderiales bacterium | reverse complement strand
CACGCCGCGCGTGCCGAGGCCGCCTGGCCGGAGGACGCGGCCGAGCGCGCGCAGGCGCAGTGGGCGGTGGCCAAGGTGCGCTGGCGCGCCCAAGGCGAGGTCGAGCAGGCGCGCGCCCTGCTGCAACAGGCGGCGACCACCGCGCGCGTGGTCGGCGACGCGGCCACCGAGGCCGAAGCCGTGAACCAGCTGGCCACCCTGGCCAACGAGGTCGACGCCGACCCCGCGGCCGCCGAGGCCGGCTACCGGCGTGCGCTGGCGCTGCTGGAGGACGTGCGACCGCGGCCCCTGCACGCGCTGCGCGGCGTGCAGCACAACGTGGCGATCTCGCTCGTCTACGGCGGGCGGCCGCAGGAGGCGCTGGCGCTGATCGCGCCGCTGATCGCCGACGCGCTGGCCAGCGGCGACGAGCAACTGCTGGCGCCGCTGCACAACGCCCTGGGCAGCGCGCTGCAGGACCTGGGCCAGCTTGCGCAGGCCGTGGCGGCGACCGTGCAGTCGCTGGAGCTCGCCTGGGCGGCGCTGGACACCGAGGCCGTGCTCTACGCGCTGTGGAACCTGGCGCTGCTGGCGCATCGCCAGGGCCAGCCCGAGCCGGCGGCGCGGCTGCTCGCCTTTGCCGACCAGGCCTGGCGCACGCAGTTCGGCCCGCTCGGCCGCAGCGACCGGCGCGACCTGCTGCGCGTGCGTCGCGCCTGCCGGCAGCGGCTGACGCCGCCGCTGGCCGAGGCGATCTGGCGCGCCGGCCAGGCGCTTTCGCTGCCCGATGCGGTGCTCCAGGCGCGGCGCATGCTGCCGCTGCCGCGCTGATCAGTCGCGGCGGCGGCGCCTGTGCAGTCCGGCCAGGGCGAGGGCCGTGGCGGCCATCAGCATCCCCGAGGGTTCGGGCACCGGGTTGGGGTCGGGCGGGTCCACAGGGTCGGTCGGCGCGCCGTCGTATTCGACGACGTAGCCGAAGGCGCCGCTGCCCGGCTGGCTTACCCAGCCATAGGTCGGAGGTACTCCGGCGGTGGCGGCGTTGATGTAAAGCGCCAGGTAGTCGTAGTCCGGGAAACCCGTGCCAAGCGGCTGGCCCGGCGCCCAGTTCGTGTAGCTCACCAGATCCCCGGCTTCGGGGCCATCGAGCCAGCGCCATTGGCCTTCGTCCGCGGCATCGCTCGCACCCAGCCAGGCGGTGCCGGTGGCCCCGAAGCCGAGCAGGAAGCCAAAGGAAGACTGGATGAAGGTCTGCTCCGCGGCGGACGTGACGCTGGCCAGGTAGCCGCCCTGTCCCAGATGACTGCTGGCAAGCGCCGCGGCGCGTGCGGCGTCGAAGCCGATGGGCGCGAAGATACTGGTTGCGGGCACGTACTCGTACCAGTGGCCGTTGCCGCCGCTGCCCAAGATCCACTGCACGGGTGCGGCGTGCAGGGTCGGCGCCGCACCCTGCAGGACGGCGGCACCCAGCAGGCCAGCCAGCCAGCGGGTCGTTCTTGCGTTTCGCTTCATGATGCGTGCTCCTGTCGGCTTGTCCGTCGATTCGACGTCGACCCGATGCTCGGCCGCGACCGTTCGTCCAACGTTCCGGAAACGCCGTCGCCTGCCCCCCTGCCTGAGGGGGAGGCCCGGGCTCAACCCGCCAGCCGCGGGTAGACGCCGGGCCGCCCCGGCATCGAGAGCACCCACTGCCAGACCTGAATGTCGCGCGCGCGGAAGGCGCCGGCGCAGCAGAGCAGGTAGTAGCGCCACATGCGCTCGAAGCGCTCGCCCAGGCGCTCCTCGAAACGCGGCCAGGCGGCGGTGAAGTTCGCGTGCCAGGCCATCAGCGTGCGGTCGTAGTCGGCGCCGAAGCTGTGCAGGTCCTCGACGACGAAGCGGCGCTCGCAGGCGCGGCCGATCTGCGCGAGCGTCGGCAGCTCGCCGTTGGGGAAGATGTAGCGGTGGATCCAGGGGTCGGTGCCGTGGCCTTCCTCGTTGCGGCCGATCGTGTGCAGCAGCGCCAGGCCCCAGGGGTGCAGGCAGCGCCGCACGACCTGCATGTAGGCGTCGTGGTTCTTCTGCCCGACATGCTCGAACATGCCCAGGCTCACGATGCGGTCGAAGGGCTCGTCCAGCGTGCGGTAGTCGGCCAGCCGGAACTCGACCGGCAGCCCGGCGCAGCGCTGCCGCCCGAGCGCCGCCTGTTCGGCCGAGATCGTCACGCCGACGCACTGCACGCCGTAGCGCTCGGCCGCGAAGCGCATGAAGCTGCCCCAGCCGCAGCCGATGTCGAGCACGCGCATTCCCGGCTGCAGCGCCAGCTTGCGGCAGACGAGGTCGAGCTTGTGCTCCTGCGCCTCGTCGAGTGTGGCCGCGTGCTGCCAGAAGCCGCAGGTGTAGGTCATGCGCGCGTCGAGCATCGCGGCGTAGAAGTCGTTGCCGATGTCGTAGTGCGTGCGCCCCACCTGCCAGGCGCGCGACGGCGTCTGCAGGTTGACGAGCCGCGCCCTCAGCACGTGCCAGAAGGCCGCGCGAGTCGTGAAGCGCCTCGCGATGTCGGCGCGCAGCACGCGGTCGAAGAGCTCGTCGATGCGCTCGCAGCTCCAGTGCCCGTCCATGTAGGCCTCGCCCAGGCCGAGCGTGCCCTGCGAGAGCACGCGGTCGGGGACGCTCGGGTCGAGCAGCCGGATGTCCCACGGCCGTTTGCCGTCGAGCCGCACATCGGCGCTCTCCAGCACTTGTTCGATGAACCGGCGTGCCTTGCTGTCGCGACGACGCGCCGGTGGCGCGTTGCGGGCGCCAAGCGTTTCGGTGGACGAGACCCTGTTCATGGCATTCCGATTCAACCAAGCCAGCGCGCGCCGCGCAACCGGAAAGCTCCCCGGGACCATGGATTGGGCGGTTCGAGCCGTCCGGGGGTCAACACGACGCACTCCGACTCGCGCATCGCCGCCGCTCGGGCCCACTGATACTGTGGTGTCGGTCGCGAGCGGGGAAGTTCCCTCGATACGGATGCCGGTGTCGGCCGCACCAAGGGTATGGTTGGTCAGGTGCTGCCCTGCAGCAGCAGCGGCACCGCACGGGTCCTGCCCGGAACCGACGGATGCCCTGCCGCGCGCTAGGGTTCCTTCGATTGCATCCCGGCGCGTGCCGGGCCAAGCTCACGAGCTGACCTGCATCAAGCACGTGGCGCGGTTTGCACCTCGCCCGCGAGGGGGTGATCGCTGCGCGCGATCATCGGAACATCGACCAATCCAGGAGACACGCATGGCCGACCTGTTCGACAACCCGATGGGGCTGATGGGCTTCGAATTCGTCGAGTTCGCGTCGCCCGAGCCGGGTGTGCTCGAGCCGCTGTTCGAGAAGATGGGCTTTTCGCTCGCGGCGCGGCACCGCAGCAAGGACGTCGTGCTGTATCGGCAGGGTGACATCAACTTCATCGTCAACCGTGAGCCCAGGAGCCTGGCCGGCTACTTCGCGGCCGAGCACGGACCCAGCGCCTGCGCGATGGCGTTTCGCGTGCGCGACTCGCACAAGGCCTACGCGCTCGCGCTCGAGCGCGGTGCGCAGCCGGTGGACGTGCCCACCGGGCCGATGGAGCTGAGGCTGCCGGCGATCAAGGGCATCGGCGGCGCGCCGCTCTACCTGATCGACCGCTTCGAGGACGGCAAGAGCATCTACGACATCGACTTCCAGTGGCTGCCGGGCTTCGAGGAGCCGGCCAGCCGCCACCCGCGCGGGCACGGCCTGAAGATGATCGACCACCTGACGCACAACGTCTACCGCGGCCGCATGGCGTACTGGGGCAGCTTCTACGAGCGGCTCTTCAACTTCCGCGAGATCCGCTACTTCGACATCAAGGGCGAGTACACCGGGCTCACGAGCCGCGCGATGACGGCGCCCGACGGCCTGATCCGCATCCCGCTCAACGAGGAATCGGGCAAGGGCACCGGGCAGATCGAGGAGTTCCTGATGCAGTTCAACGGCGAGGGCATCCAGCACATCGCGCTGCTGACCGACGATCTCGTCGGCACCGTCGATGCGCTGCAGCTGTCGGGCATCCCGCTGATGACGGCACCGAACGACATCTACTACGAGATGCTGGACGAGCGGCTGCCCGGCCACGGCCTGCCGGTGGCCGAGCTGCAGACGCGCGGCATCCTCGTCGACGGCAGCACCGCCGGCGGGCAGAAGCGGCTGCTGCTGCAGATCTTCAGCCAGACCCTGCTCGGGCCGGTGTTCTTCGAGTTCATCGAGCGCCGCGCCGACGAGGGCTTCGGCGAGGGCAACTTCAAGGCGCTCTTCGAGAGCATGGAGCGCGACCAGATCCGCCGCGGTGCGCTCAAGGTCGAGGCCTGATCCCCTGGCGGGCGCCAGCCTTCAGCCGATCCGTCCGAGCAGCAGGTACTCCATGAGTGCCTTCTGCACGTGCATTCGGTTTTCGGCCTCGTCCCAGACGACGCTTTGGGGGCCGTCGATGACTTCGGCGGTGACTTCCTCGCCGCGGTGCGCGGGCAGGCAGTGCATGAAGAGCGCATCGGGGCGCGCGCGCTGCATCATCGCGGTGTCGACGCACCAGTCCGCGAAGGCGGCCTGGCGCGCGGCGTTCTCGGCCTCGAAGCCCATGCTGGTCCAGACGTCGGTCGTCACCAGGTGCGCGCCTTCGCAGGCGTCGTGCGGGTCCTTGAAGGTCTTCAGGCACGCAATCGCGTCGCCGACGAGCTGCGGGTCGATCTCGTAGCCGCGCGGCGTGCTCACGTGCAGCGTGAAGCCGAGGATGTGCGCCGCCTGCAGCCAGGTGTTGGCCATGTTGTTGCCGTCGCCGACCCAGGCGACGATCTTGCCGCCGATCGCGCCGCGGTGCTCGATGAAGGTGAAGATGTCGGCCAGGATCTGGCAAGGGTGGTATTCGTTCGTCAGGCCGTTGATCACCGGCACGCGCGAGTGCGCCGCGAAGGCCTCGAGCTTGCTCTGCTCGAAGGTGCGGATCATCACCAGGTCGACCATGCGGCTGATGACGCGCGCGCTGTCCTCGATCGGCTCGGCGCGGCCGAGCTGGCTGTCGCCGGTCGTCAGGTGCACGACCGAGCCGCCCATCTGGTACATGCCGGCCTCGAAGCTCACGCGCGTGCGCGTGCTGGCCTTCTCGAAGATCATCGCCAGCGTGCGGTCGGCCAGAGGCTGGTAGCGCTCGTAGTTCTTGAAGCGCCGCTTGATGATGCGCGCGCGCTCGAAGAGGTAGGCGTACTCCTCGGCCCGCAGGTCCTTGAACTGCAGGTAGTGCTTCATCAGCGAGTATCCCGGTTTCATCCCTTCGCTTCGGCAAGGAAGGCCTTCACCAGCGGCACGAGGATCGCGACGATCTCGTCGGCTTCCTGCGGCGACAGGATCAGCGGCGGCAGCAGGCGGATCACGCTGTCGGCGGTGACGCTCATCAGGAGCCCGGCCTCGGCGGCGCGCTTGAGCAGGGCGCCGCAGGCGCGGTCGAGCTCGATGCCGATCATCAGCCCGTCGCCGCGGATCTCGCGCACACCGGGCTCATCCGCGAAGGCCTTCTCGAACGCGCTGCGCAGCTGCGCGCCGCGCGCGGCGGCGTTCTCGAGCAGCCGGTCCTGGGTCATGATCTTCAGCGTCTCGACGCCGGCGCGCATCGCCAGCGGGTTGCCGCCGAAGGTCGTGCCGTGGTTGCCGGGCTGGAAGATGCGCGCGGCCTTCGGACCGGCGACGACGGCCCCGATGGGCACGCCCGAGCCCAGGCCCTTGGCCAGCGGCATCACGTCGGGTTTGATCCCGGCCCACTGGTGCGCGAACCACTTGCCGGTGCGGCCGATGCCGCACTGGACCTCGTCGAGCATCAGCAGCCAGCCCTGGCGGTCGCAGAGCGCGCGCAGGCCCTGCAGGTAGTCGTTGCGCGCGGGGTTGATGCCGCCTTCGCCCTGGATCGTCTCGAGGAAGACGGCGACGACGTTGCGGTTGCTGGCGGCCACGGCCTCGATTGCGGCCAGGTCGTTGAGCGACACGCGCACGAAGCCCTCGACCAGCGGCTCGAAGCCTTCCTGGATCTTCGGGTTGCCGGTGGCCGAGAGCGTGGCCAGCGAGCGGCCGTGGAAGGCCTTCTCGCAGACGATGATCTCCGGGCGCGCGATGCCCTTCTCGTGCCCGTACTTGCGCGCGAGCTTGATCGCGGCCTCGTTGGCTTCGAGCCCGCTGTTGCAGAAGAAGACCGAGTCCATGCCCGAGAGCTCGCACAGCCGCGCGGCAAGTTCCTCCTGCAGCGGCACCTCGTAGTAGTTGCTGCAGTGGATGATCCTGGCGACCTGGTCCTGCAGCGCGGGAACGAGGCGTGGATGCTTGTGCCCGAGCGTGCTGACCGCGATGCCGGCGAGGGCGTCCAGATAGCGTCGCCCCTTCGTGTCCCAGACGCGGCAGCCCTCGCCGTGCGAGAGCGCGAGCGGCAGGCGGCCGTAGGTGTTCATCACATGCGGCATCGGGTTCGCGACAGCGGGGTCCGGGGCGTTCATGCGGTCCTTTCGGGTTCGGGGTCGAAGAAGGGAAGACGGTTGAAGGGCGGTTCCAACGACAAAGCCGGCGCGCAACCCATTCGGTCACCGCCGGCCGGGAACGGATTCTAAGGGCGCCCCGTGCTGCAGGCCAGAGCATGCCGGCAAGGCCCGCGCATGCATCATGCGTCATGCGTCATGCGCTCGTGCAGCAGCCGCGTGGCCCTGCACTCGGCTGGCCGCGTCGTCGGCAGCCGTCAGCCACGGGAAACAAGGGTCTGCTAAAAGGCCGGACTTTCATCGTCTGGCTCGGCAAGGCCAGCGCGCCTCGACCGATGACCTCCCCAGCCCCTCGCCAGTACTACATCCAGGGCGTCACCCGTCAGGGTCGCCAGTTCCGTCCGAGCGACTGGGCCGAGCGCCTGGCCGGCGCGATGGCGAGCTTTCGGCCCGGCGGCAGCGGCGGCTTTGCCCGCATCGGCGCACACCTGGGCTTCTCGCCCTACTGCGTGCCGCGCGTCGTCGACGGCGTCAAGTGCGTGATGATCGATGAAGCCCTTCGGGAGATCGAGCCGATGGCCTGGGACTTCGTCGTGGACTTCGCGCGGGACAACGACCTGCCGGTGGTCGAGATCAGCCCAAGCGGCGAGAGTCCGAAGTCTGCGCAGGGGGGGTGACCGCTTGCCGCCAGCGTCCGAGGCCGCCGGTTTGCGCGCAAAGACAAAAGGCCTGCTCGTGCAGGCCTCTGTGGTGTACCGCGGCCTTGCCGCGGCCTTTGCGTGCGGGGCTTGACTCAGGCGCTGGCCGACAGTGCCTTGATGCGCGCCGAGAGGCGGCTCTTGATGCGGGCGGCCTTGTTCTTGTGGAAGATGCCCTTGTCGGCGACCGAGTCGATGACGCTCTGGGCGCTCTTGAAGACCTCGCTGGCCTGTGCCTTGTCGCCGCCGGCCACGGCCTTGTTCACCTTCTTGACCATCGTGCGAAAGCGCGAGCGCAGCGAGGTGTTGGCGGCGTTGAGCGCCACGTTCTGGCGGGCACGCTTGCGCCCCGAGGCGAGGCGGACGGTCTTCTTCTTGGCTTTAGCGGAAGTGGCCATGCGGTGTAGCTTGCAGTGCTTGCGGCAGCAGTCGGTGCAAAAGCTATAGAGTATAGCGCGGTTTGGTGCACCGCGCCAGGGCCTGTGGTGCAGCGACCTATAATGCCGCGGCCTGCGCGCTCCCGTGAACCTTCTCAAGGCCGCTTCCACCGTCTCGCTCTTCACGCTCGTCTCCCGGGTGACGGGCCTGGTGCGCGACCAGCTCATCGCGGCGCAGTTCGGCGCGGGCGCGCTCACCGACGCGTTCAACGTCGCCTTCCGGCTGCCCAACCTGCTGCGGCGGCTCTTCGCCGAGGGCGCGTTCTCGCAGGCCTTCGTCCCCTTCCTGGCCGCCACGCGAGAGCGCGAGGGCGACGACGCGACGCAGGCGCTGATCGACGCCGTGGCCACCGTGCTCGCGTGGGTGCTGCTGGCGACCTGCGTCGCGGGCATCGTCGCCGCGCCGGTGCTGGTCTGGCTGCTTGCCGCGGGCCTGCAGGCCTTCGACCTCGCGGTGCTGATGGCGCGCTGGATGTTCCCCTACATCGGCTTCATGTCGATGGTGGCGCTCTCGGCCGGCATCCTCAACACCTGGAAGCGCTTCGCGGTGCCGGCCTTCACGCCGGTGCTGCTGAACCTGAGCCTCATCGCCGCGGCGTGGCTGGGCGTGCCGCTCTTCGAGCGCTGGGGGCTCGAGCCCATTCTCGTGCTGGCAGCCGGTGTCGTCGTCGGTGGCGTGCTGCAACTCGCGCTGCAGGTGCCGGCGCTGGCGCGCATCGGCAAGCTGCCGCGGCTGGGTCTGACCCCGGCCGGGCTGCGCCGCGCCTGGACGCATCCGGGCGTGCACCGCATCCTCGCGCTGATGGCGCCGGCGGTGCTCGGCGTCTCGGTGGCGCAGCTCTCGCTGCTGATCAACACGCAGATCGCCTCGCACCTGGGCGTCGGCGCGGTCTCGTGGCTGTTCTACGCAGACCGGCTGATGGAGTTCCCGACCGCGCTGCTCGGGGTGGCGCTGGGCTCGGTGCTGCTGCCGCAACTGGCGGCAGCACGCGGTCGTGAGGACCATGAAGGCTACAGCGGGCTGCTCGACTGGGGCCTGCGCCTGGTGCTGATGCTGGCGCTGCCCTGCGCGGTCGCGCTCTTCGTCTTCCCGGCCCCGCTGATCGCGGTGCTCTTCCATTACGGCGCGTTCACCGCCGAGGACGTGCTCCAGTCCGCGGCAGCGCTGCGCGGCTACGGCTTCGGGCTGCTCGGGCTGGTGGCGATCAAGGTGCTGGCACCGGGCTTCTACGCCCGCCAGGACATCCGCACGCCGGTACGGATCGCGATCGGCGTGCTCGTGGCGACACAGCTGATGAACCTCGTCTTCGTGCCCTGGCTCGGCGTTGCGGGGCTTGCCTTGTCGATCGGCCTTGGGGCGCTTGCCAACGCGGGCTTCCTGCTGCACGGCCTGCGCAAGCGCGGGGCCTATCGCCCGCAGGCTGGCTGGCCGCGCTTTGCGCTGCAGGTGGCGCTGGCCTGCCTGGTGCTGACGCTGCTGCTGCACCTGGCCGGCAGCCGGATCGACTGGATCGCGCTCGGGGCGCAGCGGCTCGAGCGCGCCGGGCTGATGGCGCTCGTCCTGATCGGTGCGGCGCTGGCCTACCTAGCGACGCTGCGCCTTGCCGGGATCCGCTGGCGCCAGTTCCATCGCCGGGGCTGACCTACACTCGGGGCCGGTCCGACCCGTGCAAGCCCGGCGGTATCCTGAAGTCCAGCGCGTTCGGCGCGTCTGCCCCGTGACAAACCGTGTGACGCCGCTTGTGCTGCGCCCGTGAGGGTCAGCAGGCGGCAGGCAGGCGCGACGGGCTTGTTCTTCATGCAGCAGATCCCTCTGGCCATCGGCACGCCCCCGCTGCCGACCTTCGACACCTACCTTCCGGGGCCGAACGCGGCCGCGGTCGAGCATCTGCGTGAGCTCGTGCCGCCGGCGCCGCCGGTCTACCTGTGGGGGGCGCAGGGCAGCGGCAAGACGCATCTGCTGCGGGCGCTGGCGTACCGGCTGCAGCAGCAGGGTCTGCGCGTAGGCTGGTTCGATGCCGCCGATCCGCAGCCCTGGGAGTTGCTGCCGGAGTGGTCGCTCGTGGTGATCGACCGCTGCGAGGCGCTCGACAGCGCCGCGCAGCACGCGGCCTTCGCGCTCTTCGTCGAGGCGACCGGGCAGGGCGTGCAGCTCGCCGCCGCCGGCAGCCTGCCGCCGGTGGACCTGCCGCTGCGCGACGACCTGCGCACGCGGCTCGGCTGGGGGCATGTGTTCGCGCTGCAGCCGCTGTCCGAGGAGCAGACGCGGGCGGCGCTGCGCCGTGAAGCCGATCGGCGCGGCGTCTTTCTCTCCGATGAGGTGATGGACCACCTGCTGAGGCGCTTCGCGCGCGACATGGGCTTTCTGATGAACCTGCTCGACCGTCTGGACCACTATGCGCTCTCGCGCTCACGCGCGATCACCGTGCCCCTGCTCCGCAGCATGCTGGCCGAGGAAGGGCAGGCGGCGTGAGGCTGGCCCTGTTCGACCTCGACGGCACGCTGCTGCCGATCGACTCCGACCACGCCTTCGGCGAGTTCCTGATCGCCAGCGGCTGGGCCGACGGCGACGAATACCGCCGTCGCAACGACGACTTCTATGAGCAGTACAAGGCCGAGCAGCTGGACATCGACGCCTACGTCGACTTTTGCACCGCCGCCTGGCGCGCCCGCCCGATGCAGGAGGTGCGGGCGCTGCAGGCGCGTTTCGTCGACGAGGTCGCGCGCCCCGCGCTGCGGCCAAGCGCCCTGGATCTGGTGCAGAAGCACCGCCAGGCCGGCGACCTGATGGCGATCGTCACCGCGACCAACGACTTCGTGACGCGGCCGTTCGCCGAGCTGCTGGGCATCGAGACGCTGATTGCCACCGAGCTCGAGCGCGACGCCGGCGGCCGCCCGACCGGTGCGATCCGCGGCACGCCGGCGTTCCGCGACGGCAAGATCGAGCGCGTCGAGCAGTGGCTGCGCTCGATCGGGCGCCGCATCGACGACTTCGAGACCCAGGTCTTCTACAGCGATTCGACCAACGACCTGCCGTTGCTCGAGCGCGTCAGCCACCCGGTGGCGACCAACCCGAGCCCGACGCTCGAGGCCCTGGCGCGGCAGCGGAGCTGGCCCATTCTCAGGCTCTTTGCATGATCAGGACTTTCATCAACCGGCTGCTCGGCAAGCCGGCCGGCAACAGCAGCGCCTCCGCGGCGGGGGCGACGATCCCGGCGACGGCGATTCCGCTGGGCCGGCGCGTCGAGGTGCCGGCCAGCGAGCACCACATCGACCCGACGCTGCTGGACGAGCGCGCGGTGCGTGTCGTGCGCACGCTCAAGGACGCGGGCCACGAGGCCTACATCGTCGGCGGCGCGGTGCGCGACCTGCTGGTGGGGGTGGCGCCCAAGGACTTCGACGTCGCCACCGACGCGACGCCCGAGCAGGTCAAGGCGCTGTTCCGGCGCGCGTTCATCATCGGGCGGCGCTTTAGGCTCGTGCACGTGGTGTTCGGCCGCGGGCGCGAGCACGAGGTGGTCGAGGTCTCGACCTTCCGCGCCTACCTCGACGCGAGCAGTGCCGAGCAGGTCGACGGCAACGAGAAGACCGCGCGGCACCAGATCAGCGACAAGACGCATGTCGTCGATGCCAGCGGCCGCGTGCTGCGCGACAACGTCTGGGGCGAGCAGGTCGAGGACGCCGCGCGGCGCGACTTCACCGTCAATGCGATGTACTACGACCCGACGACGCAGCTGCTCGTCGACTACCACGGCGGGCTCGCCGACGTGCGCGCACGCGTGCTGCGCATCATCGGCGACCCGGCGCAGCGTTACCGCGAGGACCCGGTGCGCATCATCCGCGTCGTGCGCTTCGCGGCCAAGCTCGGCTTCACGCTCGACCCGGCGACGCAGGCACCGCTGCGCGAGATGTCGGTGCTGCTGGCCAACGTCCCGGCCTCGCGCCTCTTCGACGAGATGCTCAAGCTGCTGCAGACCGGGCACGCGCTGCGCAGCATCGAGGAGCTGCGCCGGCATGGCCTGGACCGCGGCGTCTTCCCGATCCTCGAGGCCGTGCTGCACCCGCGCCAGCCGCATCCGCTGCGCGAGCGCTTCATCGAGCTCGCGCTGGCCGACACCGACCGCCGCGTGCAGGAGGGGCGCGCGGTGGCGCCGAGCTTCATGCTCGCCTGCCTGCTCTGGCACGACGTGCAGGCGCGCTGGGCGGCGCTGCGCGAGGCCGGCGAGCCGCCGTTCCCGGCGCTGCAGCACGCGATCGACGCGGTCTTCGATGCGCGCATCGGCGATGTCTCGGGCCGCGGCAAGCTCGCCGCCGACATGCGCGAGATCTGGCAGATGCAGCCGCGCTTCGAGCGCCGTACCGCGAGTTCGGCGGCATCGCTCGTCGCGCAGCCGCGTTTCCGTGCCGGCTACGACTTCCTGCGCTTGCGTGCCGATGTCGGCGAGATCGACGCGGAGCTCGCGGACTGGTGGGAGGATTACCAGCTCGGCGACGACGAGGAGCGCGAGGCACTGGTGCTGGCGCTGCGCCCGGCTTCGGCGGCCCGCCGTGCGCCCAAGCCGGCGCAGAGCGCTGCGGGCAAGGGCAAGCCGGCCTCGAAGAAGACCGTGCCGGGCGCCGAAGCGGACACCGGGCGCACACGCGGAGAAGCTGCCGCCGGTCGACCGGCGGTGGCTCCGGCAGCAGTACCGACCTTGGCAGGCGCCGATGCTGCTGCGGAGATCGCGGAGATCGCACCGACGACGGAGGGAGCGGATCCGGCTGCGACCGACGAGGCGACGACCAAGCGTCGTCGCCGTCGCCGCCGCAAGCCCGCAGGGCAGAGCGACCAGGCCGCCTGACGCATGCCGTTGAACGCACGTGGCGCAACACGCGGTCCAGCGCAAGCCTGTGGCAGGAGGGTCGACCGACAGGCAACGTTCAGGCCCCCGCCTACAATGTTTCGGTCGGTGCCGATGGCGCCGGCCTTTCCTGGCAGGAACCTCGGCTTGGCCGGTCGGAACCTGCGGGTCCGCCGGAATCCCGGTCGGACCTGGACGCTGACCTCATCCGAATCAGAACATGGTCTTCGGCAAGCTGCTGCCCAAGGACGGCAACTTCTTCGAGCGCTTCAATGCGCATGGCGAGCAGATCGCGCTGGGTGCGCGTGCCTTCATGCTGCTGGTGAAGAACTACGCTGATCTTTCGCTGCGCGAGAAGCATGCCGCCGAGGTCGATGCCGCCGAGCGTGCCGCCGACCGGATCACGCACGAGGTCAGTCAGATGCTGCACCGGACCTTCATCACGCCGATCGACCGTGAGCAGATCCTCGGGCTGATCAACGCGATGGACGACGTGCTGGACCTGCTCGAGGACTGCACCGAGGTTCTGACGCTCTACGACGTGCAGCAGGTCGGCGAGGATGTCGTGAGACTGGCCGTGCTTTCGGTGCGCTGCTGCGAACTGGTCACTCACGCCGTGGGCCTGCTGCCCAAGCTCTCGAACGCGCGGGTGGTCGAGGATGCGATCCGCACCTGCGAGGAGATCGACCGGCTCGAGGGCGAGGCCGACAAGGCGCTGCGCAGCGCGCTCTCGCGCCTCTTCCGCGAGGAGGAGGACACGCGCGAGCTGATCAAGCTCAAGGCGGTGTACGAACACCTGGAGCTGATCTCCGACCGCTGCGAGGACGTCGCCAACCTGATCGAAGGCGTGGTGCTCGAGAACTCCTGAACCGGGCCGACCGACGTCCAGCCGCATCCCGATGCAAGCCGACCCGACCGCGCTGTGGGTGGTGGTGACCCTGGTCGCCCTGGCCCTGGTGTTCGACTTCATGAACGGCTTTCATGACGCCGCGAACTCGATCGCCACGGTCGTCTCCACCGGCGTGCTCAAGCCGCAGCATGCGGTGCTCTTTGCCGCGTTCTTCAACGTTGCCGCGGTTTTCGTCTTCCATCTGAAGGTGGCCTCGACGGTCGGCAAGGGCATCGTCGACGCGGACGTGATCGACCAGCACGTCGTCTTCGGCGCCTTGATAGGCGCGATCGCCTGGAACGTCATCACCTGGTGGTACGGCATCCCCTCCAGCAGTTCGCACGCGCTGATCGGCGGCATCGTCGGGGCAGCCATCGCGAAGGCCGGCACCGGGCCGCTGCTGGCCGCGGGCATCCTGAAGACGGTGCTCTTCATCTTCGTCTCGCCGCTGCTCGGGTTCCTGCTCGGCGGGCTCATGATGGTCGCGGTGTCCTGGGCCTTCCGGCGCCAGTCGCCGCTGCGCGTGGACCGGTTGTTCCGTCGGGGCCAGCTGTTGTCGGCGGGTCTCTACTCGCTCGGACACGGTGGCAACGATGCCCAGAAGACCATCGGCATCATCTGGATGCTGCTGATCGCCTCGGGCTACACCAGCGACACGGATTCGATGCCGCCGGCCTGGGTGATCTGGAGCTGCTACCTGGCGATCGGCCTGGGCACGATGTTCGGCGGTTGGCGCATCGTCAAGACCATGGGGCAGCGCATCACCAAGCTCAAGCCGGTGGGCGGCTTCAGCGCCGAGATGGGGGGGTCGATCTCGCTCTTCCTGGCTACCGCGCTCGGCGTGCCGGTGTCGACGACGCACACGATCACCGGCGCGATCTTCGGCGTCGGCTCGGTGAGGAACGCCTCCGCGGTGCGCTGGGGCCTGGCCGGAAACATTCTGCTGGCATGGATCGTGACGATTCCGGCGGCGGCCCTGATCGCAGCGCTCTGCTACTGGTTCAGCCTGCTGCTGTTCTGAGCCGGGTGTCGTCAGCGACCGACAGCGACGCTGCTGCCGGCTTACTTACAGCGGCAGCGCCGCTGCCTGCCACTCGAAGAACTTCTGGAAACCGAAGGCGACGGTGGCCATCAGCACGATGCCGCCGAGCAGCAGTGCCAGCATCACGCCGAGGATCGGGCTCCATCCGGTGCGTCGCACCGGATGGCCGGGATTGTGGCGATCGCGCCAGCGTTCATCGGGCGTCAGCCCGTAGAGGATCGCCGTCAGCAGGCCCTGCGAGATCATGACGCCGAGGATCGGGAGGAGCAGCCACGACAGCACGTCGTCCTGTCCGAGCTCGCGCATCCGCAGCACGCCGACCAGGCCCGCGAACGCGGGCGGTAGGTGCAGCCAGCCGAACAGGTCGCGCCAGCCGCGAAGGTAGAAGCGATGCAGGCCGAGCGCGCCGCCGGCCAGGGCCAGCCAGGTGGCGACGGTCTTCGATCGATCGGGCATCGCTCAAGTCTATAATGCCCGGTTCGCGGCGATGGCCATGCTTGGCGTATCTACGTTGCCGGGAATCCCTTGCCGGGTGCGAGCGCCCGCAGGGCCGATACCGGGCCGGCGCTTTTCGGCGGTCCCGTTCGACGCAGCCCGTTCCTGCGGTGTCTCCTGGAGCGGCGGTCGATACCGACAGACTCTACTGGCAGATATTGAGGGAAGAACCGAGATGGTCGTGATCCGAATGGCCCGTGGCGGCGCCAAGAAGCGTCCGTTCTACAACGTCGTCGTCGCCGACTCGCGCGAGCGTCGCGACGGTCGCTTCATCGAGCGCGTGGGCTTCTACAACCCGATGGCCGCGGGCGCCGAGCAGTCGCTGCGCCTGGCGCTGGACCGGGTGAGCTACTGGACGGGCGTCGGCGCGCAGGTGTCGCCGGCGGTGGCGCGCCTGATCGACCAGGCGAAGAAGGCCGCCTGAGCTCCGCAGCAGCGGACGGCGTGCGCATGCCCCGCGAGCGCCCGCCGGGGAAGCCGGGTTCATTGCCCGATCCGAAGTCGGACCCTCGTGGTCCGGCTTCGCGTTCAGGTGCCGAAGAAGCGGTGCTGCCCGAAGACGCGGTGGAATTGGCGCGCGTCCTCGGTGCCTGGGGTGTGCGCGGAGGGATCAAGGTCAAGCCCTTCTCGGCGCAGCCCGAGGCCTTGCTGGCGGCGCGCCGCTGGTGGCTGAGCCCCGTGCCGGCGGCTGGCGGGAGCACGCGCGCACCCGGGGAGCGACCGCTGTGCGTGCTCACCATCGCGCGCGCGCGGATGCAGGGCGAGGCGGTTGTCGCCAGCGCGCGCGAGCTCGCCGACCGCGATGCGGCGCAGGCGCTGGCCGGTGCCCGCGTCTTCGTCCCGCGCGACAGCTTTCCGCCGACCGGGCAGGACGAGTTCTACTGGGTCGATCTCATCGGCATGGCGGTGCGCAACCGCAGCGGACAGCGGCTCGGCACGGTGACCGACCTGATCGAGACCGGCCCGCACTGTGTGCTCTGCGTGCAGCCGGAAGCACCCGGTGCGCGCGAAATCCTGATTCCTTTCGTCGAGGCCTACGTCGACCATGTCGATCGCGCGGCCCGGACGATCGACGTCGACTGGGAAGCCGATTTCTGACGAAGTCGGACCCGCGCGATGCGCTTCGACATCATCACGCTCTTCCCCGAGCTTTTCGGGCCGCACCTTGGCAGCGGGGTCACGCGCCGCGCGTTCGAGAGCGGACAGGTCGACGTGCGCCTGTGGCCGCTGCGCGACTATGCCGAGGGGCCTTACCGCCGGGTCGACGACCGGCCCTTCGGCGGCGGTCCGGGGATGGTGATGCTCGCCGAGCCGCTGCAGCGCGCGCTCGAGGCGGTGCGCAGCGACCGCGGCGCAGTGCCCGCGGTGGTGCACTTCACGCCGACCGGCCGCGTCCTCACGCAGGCCCTGGTACGGGAACTCGCCGGCGGCCCTGGGGCGCTGCTGCTGTGCGGCCGCTACGAAGGCATCGACCAGCGTTTCCTCGATCGCCACGTCACGCTCGAGCTGAGCCTGGGCGACTACGTGCTCTCGGGCGGCGAACTGCCGGCGCTGGTGCTGCTCGACGCGGTCGCGCGCCTGCAGCCCGGGGTGCTGCAAGCCCCCTCGCACGAGCAGGACAGCTTCTCCGACGGGCTGCTCGAAGGGCCGACCTACAGCCGGCCCGAGTGCTGGGTGACGCCGGAGGGCTCGTGGCCGGTGCCGCCGGTGCTGCTGGGGGGGCATCACGCGCGGATCGATGCCTGGCGGCGCGAGCAGTCGCTGGCACTGACCGCAAGCCGGCGTCCGGACCTGATCGCGGCGGCGCGCGCCGCAGGGCGTCTGAGCGAGGCAGACGAGCGCTTCCTCGCTTCGCTCGCGCTATAATCAAAGGCTTTTCGATCCTCTGGCGGGATACACCATCGTCCCATCACCCACCCGCGCACGATCGACACCGGAGTCTGACGTGGACCTCATCGCCACCCTCGAGCAGGAAGAGATTGCTCGCCTGAACCGCAAGATCCCCGAGTTCGCCCCCGGCGACACGGTGGTCGTCAACGTCAACGTCGTCGAAGGCAACCGCAAGCGCGTGCAGGCCTACGAGGGCGTCGTGATCGCCAAGCGCAACCGCGGCCTCAACAGCAGCTTCATCGTGCGCAAGATCTCGAGCGGCGAGGGCGTCGAGCGTACCTTCCAGCTCTACAGCCCGCTGCTGGCGAGCATCGAGGTCAAGCGCCGCGGCGACGTGCGTCGCGCCAAGCTGTACTACCTGCGCCAGCGCAGCGGCAAGTCGGCGCGGATCAAGGAGAAGCTTTCCTGAGCAAGGCCTGCCGGGCGTCGGCGCCTGTCTTGGGGCAGGCCGCGGCCCGGGCGTCCCGCCGCTCGCCGAAGGGCCGCCGATCGGGCGGCCCTTTGCGTTTGCCGGCTCCGGCGGCATGGCAGCACGACAAGACGACGTCGCCCTTGCATTTCCGGCGATTGCCCTCAAGCCAGTGTCACTAGCATCGATTCGCGAACCCGGTCTCCCTTCCCGATGAGCGCCCTGAGCCTGCCGCGTATTCCCGATCCGCGCGCCATTCCGGTGGCCGGGGACGACCATCATCTCGCGCCGGTCGACCCGTCGATGCTCACCGTCGATTCGCTGCGTCGGCGCTTCGGCCAGGCGCAGGACTTCTCCGCCCCGATCCCGGGCGATGGCGCACTCGCCGGCGTCGAGCGCGAGGCCTCGCCCGCCGCGGTTCTCGTCGGGCTGGTCGAGCGCGACAACGCGCTGCACGTGCTGCTGACGCGGCGCACCGAGCACCTGCGCGACCACGCCGGTCAGATCAGCTTCCCGGGCGGACGTGCCGAACCCGAGGACGACAGCGCCGTGACGACGGCGCTGCGCGAGGCGCGGGAGGAAGTCGGGCTGGAGCCGGCGCACGTCGAGGTGCTGGGCCGGCTGCCGCAGTACACGACGATCACGCGCTACGTCGTCACGCCGGTGGTCGCGATCATCCATCCGCCGATGGATCTGCGGCTCGACGCACACGAGGTCGCCGAGGCCTTCGAGGTGCCCTTGCCCTATCTGATGACGCCGGCGCATCATCGGCGGCACGTCTTCCAGTTCAACGGCGGCCAACGCCAGTTCCTCTCGATGCCCTGGCGTTCGCCGACAGCGCAGGAACGCGAGTACTTCATCTGGGGTGCGACCGCGGCGATGCTGCGCAATCTCTACCACTTCCTGCAGCGCTGAGCGCAAGCGGGTTCCGCGGGAGAAGCGCCGCCCGTGCAGCGCATCGCGGCGGCCGCCGCGATGCGCCTATCATCGCGCGCGATGAGCTTCTTCGCCGTCCTGTTCGCGCTCCTGATCGAACAGATCAAGCCGCTGTCGCGCCAGAACTGGGTGCACGACGCGATCTTCGCGTGGGTGCGCTGGACGGGGCGCAACTTCGACGCCGGCAAGCCGCGGCACACCTGGGTCGTCTGGGGCGTCTCGGTGCTGGCTCCGGCGCTGCTCGTGTGCGTGCTCTTCCTGCTGATCGAGCGCCAGAGCAAGCTGCTCGCGCTGGCCTTCGACGTCGCGCTGCTCTACCTGACCCTGGGCTTCCGGCAGTTCAGTCACCATTTCACCGACATCCGCGACGCGCTGGACCGCGGCGACGAGGCCACGGCGCGACGCTGCCTGGCCGAGTGGCGGCATCTGGACGCGAGCGAACTGCCGCGCACCGAGCTGCTGCGCCATGTGATCGAGCACGCGCTGCTCGCGGCGCACCGGCATGTCTTCGGCGTTTTCTTCTGGTTCGTCGTGTTCTCGGCGCTGGGGCTGGGACCCACCGGCGCCGTGCTCTATCGCATGGCGGAATTCAGCAGCCGCTTCTGGGCCTATCGGCATCGCACGCTCGGCGCGCCCGCCGACGATCACCTGCTTGCGCTGTCGCGCCGGATGTTCCAGACCATCGACCATGTGCCGGCGCGCATGACGGCCTTCGGCTTCGCTGTCGTCGGCAACTTCGAGGAGGCGATCGGTGCCTGGCGCCGCGACGCGTCCCTTTGGCTCTATCCGAACGAAGGAATCATCCTGGCCGCTGCGGCCGGTGCCGTCGGCGTACGCCTGGGCGGTGCGGCTGCACCGGGGGTGACGCCCGATCGGTCGAAGACCTTCACCGACGGTTCGACCGCCGACGCCACCGAAGCGCATGGAGCGACGCAGGGCATGCAGCCGCAGCTCGGGCATCTGCAGAGCGTGGTCGGGTTGGTCTGGCGCTCGGTCGTGCTCTGGCTGTTGCTGCTGGCGCTGCTGTCGCTGGCCAACGTCGTCGGCTGAAGGCGATGCGGCTACCAGCGCGGGCGCGTGAGCTCCTCGTAGAGCTCGCGGTAGATGCGCCAGCGCGAGGCCGCGATGCGGCCGGCTTCGACGGCCTCGCGTATCCCGCACTGCGGCTCCTGCCGATGCGTGCAGTCGACGAAGCGGCAGCGCCCGAGCTCGGCGGCGAGATCGGGCATCAGCCCCGCGAGCTGCTTCGGCGCGATCTGCTGCAGGCCGAACCCCTGGAATCCCGGCGAGTCGAGCACCGCGCTGCGCCGCTGCTCGTCGAGCCAGTACCACGCGGTGCTCGTCGTCGTGTGCCGGCCGCTGGCCAGGGCCAGCGAGATTTCGCCGACCTGCGCCTGCGCCCCGGGGACGAGCAGGTTGATCAGGGTGCTCTTGCCGGCCCCGCTCGGGCCGAGGATGAGCGTCGTGCGGCCCTCGAGCCGGGGGCGCAGCAGCGCCAGCGTCTCCTGCGCCTGCGCCCTGGCCGCGAATTCGAGCAGCTCGACGCCCATCGCCCTGTAGGGCGCCAGCCGCGCCCGCGCCTCGTCGCGGCCCGCAAGCTCGATCTTGTTCAGGCCGACGAGCGCCGGGATTCCGGCGGCTTCGGCGGCGATCAGCGCGCGCGCCAGCTGCGATTCGCCGAACGGCGGTTCGACGGCGACCAGCACGAGCAGCTGGTCGAGATTGGCGGCGAAGGACTTGGTTCGCCACTCGTCCTGGCGGAAGAGCAGGTTGCGCCGCGGCTCGACGTGCTCGATCACGCCTTCGTCACCGGAGCGCTGCCAGCGCACGCGGTCGCCGACGACGAGGTCGTTCTTGCGTCCACGCAGGTGGCAACGCCAGCGCTGCCCCTCGGGCGTCTCGACGACGGCGTGGCGGCCATGGGCGGCGACGATCAGGCCGAGGTCCAAGCCCTGGCCACCCTCGGCCCGGCGGACGTCGATGGCGGGCCGGCGGTCGCGGCTCAAGGGGTCGGGGCCTGCAGGTCGAGGCTCATGCCATGCGCGCCGGCGCTGCCGCGGGCAGGGCCGCCAGCCGTTCCGTGGCCGGCGGATGCGAATAGTAGAAGCGCACGTACAAAGGGTCGGGCGTGAGCGTGGACGCGTTGTCCTCGTGCAGCTTGAGCAGTGCGCTGGCCAGGTCCCGGCCGTCGGCGTTGGCGCAGGCGTAGGCGTCGGCCTGGAACTCGTGGCGGCGCGAGAACAGCGCGCCCAGCGGCGAGAGCAGGAAGAAGAAGGGGGGCAGCGCGAGCCCGAAGAGCAGCAGCGCCAGCGCGTCGTTGGGCGCCGAGAGATTGGGCGCAACCCCCAGCCCGGCGTAGAACCCGCTCTGCCCGGCGAGCCAGCCCAGCAGTGCGAGCGCAACCAGGCTGACGCCGAAGATCACGATCATGCGCATGAGAACGTGCCGGTGCCGGAAGTGCCCGAGTTCGTGCGCGAGCACCGCTTCGACCTCGCCCGGCGTCAGGCGCGCCAGCAGCGTGTCGAAGAAGACGACGCGCTTGGACGCGCCCAGCCCGGTGAAGTACGCGTTGGCGTGCGCCGAACGCCGGCTTCCGTCCATCACGAAGAGGCCCTTGGCGGCAAAGCCGCAACGCTGCATCAGTGCGCGCACGCGCTGCTCGAGCGCCTCGTCGGTGAGCCGCTCGAAGCGGTTGAAGAGCGGTGCGATCCAGCTCGGGTAGACGACCAGCAGCGCGAGGTGGAATGCGACCCAGGCGACCCACGCCCAGATCCACCAGCTCGCCCCGAGCGCGCCCATGATCCACAGCACCAGCGCCGCCAGCGGCAGGCCGATGAGCGCGGCCAGCAGCGTGCTGCGCGCCAGGTCGGCGACGAAGAGCGACGGCGTCATGCGGTTGAAGCCGAAGCGCTGCTCGAGTACGAAGGTCTGGTAGATGTCCAGCGGCAGATCGAGCAGGCCCGAGAGCAGCGTGAACGTGGCCACGAGCGCGAGCTGGTAGCCCATGCCGCCCCAGCGCGGTTCGACAGAGTCCCGCACCGCGACGTTGAGCAGGTCCAGCCCGCCGAGCAGCGTCCAGCCGACGAGGACCGCGGCGCCCCAGGCCATCGAGACCATGCCCAGGCGTGCGCGCGCGATCGTGTAGTCGGCCGCGCGCTCGTGCGCCGCCAGCGGCACCGTTGCCGCGAAGGGCGCCGGCACGCGGCCGCGGTGGCGCGCGACGTGGCGGATCTGCCGCGTGTTGAGCCACAGGCGCAGCGCCAGCCACGCCAGCACGACGAGGCCGAAGACGAGGGAGACCGAGGGGGCCTGCATGGCGCGAAGTTTAGGCTGCGCGAAAATGTCCGCTTTTGCCCCGATGCCGCTGCCCATGACCGACGCCCTGCTCAGCCCGAGCGAACACAACCTGATCTGGATCGATCTCGAGATGACGGGCCTGGACGCGAGCAGCGACCGCATCATCGAGCTTGCGGTGATCGTCACCGATCCGCAGGTGGCGATCCGCGTCGAGGGTCCGGTGATCGCCGTGCACCAGCCCGATTCGGTGCTCGACGCGATGGATGCCTGGAACAAGGGCACGCACGGCAAGAGCGGGCTGATCGATCGCGTGAAGGCCTCGCGCGTCGACGAGGCGGCGGCCGAGGCCGAGGTGATCGACTTCCTGCGCCGTTACGTGCCTGCCGGCAAGAGCCCGATGTGCGGCAATTCGATCTGCCAGGACCGGCGCTTCCTCGCGCGCCTGATGCCGCGGCTCGAGGCCTTCTTCCACTACCGCAACCTCGACGTGAGCACGCTCAAGGAGCTGGCGCGGCGCTGGAAGCCAGCGGCGATGGAAGGATTCAAGAAGCTGCAGGCGCACACCGCGCTGGCCGACGTGCACGAATCGATCGACGAACTGCTGCACTACCGGCAGCATCTGCTCGCGCTGTAGGTGCGCCGCAGCGGCGGCGCGGGCGCGTGTTCAGGGTGCCAGCAGCGCGTTGACCGCGTCGAGGTCGCTGCCCTGCAGCTGGCCCGAGGCCTGGCGCAGGCGCAGGCCGCCGACGAGCACGTCGTAGCGCGCACGAGCCAGATCGCGCTCGGTCTGGAAGAGCTGGGTCTGTGCATTGAGCACGTCCAGGTTGACGCGCACCCCGACGCGGTAGCCGAGCTGCGTCGCTTCGAGCGCCAGGCGCGCGGACGATTCCGCCGCTTCCAGCGCTTTGACCTGTGCCTGGCCCGACTGCACGCCGAAATAGGCCACACGCGTGTTCTGCGCGATCGCGCGGCGCGCGGCATCGAGGTCCTGGCGTGCCTTCTCCTCGAGCAGCAGCGCCTCCTGGATGCGGTTCGCGTTGAGGCCCCCGGTGTAGAGCGGCTGGTTGAACTGCAGGCCGATGCTGGCGGTGCGCGTGAGGCCCGGCAGACCGGTGGCGTAGCGGCCGCCCGGGCGCGAGGCGCCGACGGAGCCCACGGCATCGAGCGTGAACTTGTCGGCCGCGCGCGCCTTCTCGGTCTCGAGCTGCGCCACGTCCAGGCCGACCCGGGCACGCTGTACCCCGGGGTGTACGTTGTCGGCGGTGCCGACCCAGCTCTCGACGTCGGCGGGCGCAAGCGGCGGCAGCGTCACCGGCAGCACCAGCGGCTTGGGCGTGACCTCGGTGCGGCCGACGAGCTGGTCCAGCGTGATGCGCTTGCTGCGCAGGTCGTTCTCGGCCGCGATCTCGTCGGCCACCGCCTTGTCGAACTTGGCCTGGGCTTCGCGCGTATCGGTGATCGTCGCGGTGCCGACCTCGAAGTTGCGCTTGGCCGAGGCGAGCTGTTCGGTGATCCCGGCCTTGTTGGCGCGCACGGTCGAGAGCGTGTCCCGTGCCGCAAGCACGTCGAAATAGGCCTGCGCGACCCGCACGATCAGGTCCTGCTCGGCGAGCTCGAGCTCGGCGCGCGCCGCATCCAGCGAGCGCCGCGCCTGCGCGATGCTGGCGTCGTTGGCGCGGTTGATGATCGGATAGCGGGCGTTGACCGCGGCGTTGAGCGCATTGCTGTCGCCGCCCGGCAGATGCTGCGGATCGACGCGTGCCGTGCTCGCCGCCGCGGTGAGCGCCGCACTCGGGCGCGCCAGCGCCTCGGCGGCGGCGGCGCGGTAGTCGGCCGATTGCGCCAGCGCGCGTGCCGAGAGGTAGCTTGCGTCGTAGGCCCGGGCCGCCTCGTAAAGCTCCTTCAGGTTCTGGGCATGGACCGTGCCGGCGGCCAGCACGGCGGCTGCGGCCACGCAGAGACGACGCAGGGCGGTGGGCGGTACGGGCATGGAGATCCTTTGCTTCGCTTCGATCGGTTCGGGTGCGGAGGTCGTCCGCGTGCTTCGCTTCCTGCCGCGCCGGCCCTCTTTGCCTTCAGAAATGGAAGGCCGGTTTTTCAGGAAAGCCCTGAAGGCGCGGGGCCAGGGTCTCGAACACCGCCTGCTGCGCCCACTCGGCCTCACCGGTGCGCGTGTAGACCGTCGCACTCATCACCGGCTCGTCGCCGACGATGGCCGCCAGGCGCCCGCCGATGCGCAGCTGTTCGAGCAGCACGCGCGGGACCTCGGCCACCGAGCCCGAGAGCAGGATGGCGTCGTACGGGGCCTCGGCCGGATAGCCCTTGGCGCCTTCGGCGGCGCCGACCTCGACCACCTGCACGTTGATCAGGCCGTTGCGCCGCAGGTTCTCGCGCGCCATCTTCGCCAGCTCCGGGTGGCATTCGAGCGTCACGACCGACTGCGCACGGTGCGCCAGCAGTGCGGCCATGTAGCCCGCGCCGGTGCCGATCTCGAGCGCCTTCTCGTGGCGCTGCACCTGCAGCGACTGCAGCATCCGCGCCTGCACGCGCGGCTCGAGCATGCGCGGACCGTCGGGCTGGCCCGGCAGCAGCGGCACCTGCGTGTCCACGAAGGCCAAGGCGCGCATCGCCGGAGGCACGAAGTCCTCGCGTCGCACGGTGGCCAGGAGCGAGAGCACCGCAGGGTCCAGGACGTCCCAGGGGCGGATCTGCTGCTCGATCATGTTGAAGCGGGCGGTTTCGATGTCCATGATCATACGGTATGGGGTATTGTCGGATAGACCCGGGGGATTCTAGGCGGCTTGCTTGGCATCAGGCTGACTCTGCCCGTCGCGCCGATGCCGGCGCCGGGCCAGAGCCTGCGCGAGGTCGTCCAGCCAGCAGTAGATGACCGGCACCACGACCAGCGTCAGCAGCGAGGACGTGATGACGCCGCCGATCACCGCCTGGCCCATCGGCGAGCGCTGCTCGGAGCCCTCGGTGGCCGAGAAGGCGAGGGGCATCATGCCGAAGATCATCGCCAGCGTCGTCATCAGGATCGGGCGCAGCCGCACGCGCGCGGCGTCCAGCAGCGCCTGCGTGCGCTCGACGCCGGCTTCTCGCGCCCGGATCGCGAAGTCCACGAGCAGGATTGCGTTCTTCGTCACCAGGCCCATCAGCATCACGATGCCGATGATCGAGAACATGTTGAGCGTGGAGCCGAAGAGCAGCAGCGCGAGCACGACGCCGATCAGCGTCAGCGGCAGCGAGCTCATCAGCGCCAGCGGCTGCAGGAAGCTCCTGAACTGGCTCGCGAGGATCATGTAGATGAAGACCACCGCCAGCGCCAGCGCCATCATCGCGAAGCCGAAGCTCTCCTGCATGTACTTGGTCGAGCCGCCGAAGCTGTACCGATAGCCCGGCGGCCAGGCGGTGTCGTCGAGCACGCGTCGGATGTCGGCGGAGACATCCCCGGAGCTGCGGCCCTGCGTGTTCGCGTCGACGTTGACCTCGCGCGTGAGGTCGCGGCGGTTGATCTGGTTGAGTCCGGTGTCCGGCAGCACCTCGGCGACCTGCTGCACGCGCACGATGCGCGCACTGCCGTCGGCCGCCGTGCCGACCACCAGCGGCAGGCGCTGCAGCTGCCCGGCCTGCACGCGCGCCTGCGGCGCCAGGCGCACGACGACGTCGTAGGTCTCGTCGTCGTCGGCGCGCCAGTTGCCCACGGTCTGGCCTGCGACCAGCACCCGCAGCGCAGCGGCCACGGCGTTCGCGTTGAGCCCGAGGTCGGCGGCGGCCTCGCGCTTCATGCGGATCGCCACCGTCGGCTTGTCGGGCTCGAGCGAGCTGTTGAGGTCCACGAGCCCCGGGATCGCCGCCAGTCGCGGGCCGACCTGCCGCCACAGGCGCTCGAGTTCGCCCAGGTCCGGGCCCTGGATCGAGAACTGCAGCGTCTTGCCGCCGCCGAGGTCGGGCACGCCGAGGTTGGTGATGCGCACGCCGGGGATGCGCGCGAGGCGCTCGCGCAGCGGCGGCGTCATCTGGTCGACGCTGCGCTTGCGCTCCTTGCGATCGACGAAGCGCACGTAGACCGAGCCGACGTTCTTGCCCAGGGCGTAGCCGCTGTTGATCGTCGTGACCGTGTGGCGCACCTCCGGCAGTTCACGCAGCGCGGCGTCGATCTGCCGCGCGCGTGCTTCCGTGGCCTCGAGCGAGGAGCCCACCGGCGTCTCGAAGTTGACGATGGTCTCCGAGAAGTCGGCCTGCGGGACGAACTCCGCGCCGAGCAGCGGCAGGATCGCGAAGCTCGCGGCAAAGCTCGCGACCGCGATCGCCACCGTCTTGACGCGGTGCACCAGTGCCCAGGCGAGGATCGCCTGGTAGACGTCGGCCAGATGTGCGGTCAGCCGGTCGAAGGCGCCGGTGACGCGGCCGATCGTGCGTTCGTACCAGCCCTGCGGCGCACCCTCGGGCTGGCCGTGCGCCTGCGGGTCGTGCCAGACGCTGGAGAGCATCGGGTCGAGCGTGAAGCTCACGAACATCGAGATCAGCACCGCCGCGACGATCGTGATGCCGAACTCGTGGAAGAACTTGCCGACGATGCCGCCCATGAAGCCGATCGGCAGGAACACGGCGACGATCGACAGCGTCGTCGCGAGCACGGCCAGGCCGATCTCCTGGGTGCCCTGCAGCGCTGCCTCGCGCGTGCCCTTGCCCATCTGCGCGTGGCGCACGATGTTCTCGCGCACGACGATCGCGTCGTCGATCAGCAGGCCCACGCACAGCGACAGCGCCATCAGCGTCACCGTGTTGATCGTGAAGCCGCCGGCGTACATGAAGAGGAAGGTGCCGATCAGCGCGATCGGCAGCGTCAGCCCGGTGATGACGGTCGAGCGCCAGCTGTTGAGGAAGAGGAAGACGATGCCGATCGTCAGCAGCGCGCCCTCGAAGAGCGTCTGCCGCACGTTGGCCACCGAGACGCGGATCGCGCGCGAGTTGTCGCGGTTGACCTCGGTGCGCATGCCCGGTGGCAGCAGCGGCTGCGCGTCCGCCAGCGCCTGCGCGAGGCCGTCGGCGACCGCGATCGTGTTCTCGCCCTGGCTCTTCTGCACCGAGAGCAGCACCGTGCGCTGTCCGTTGTAGAGCGCAAGCGTCTGGGCCTCCTGCGGGCCGTCGACGACGTCGGCGACCTGCCAGAGCCTGACCGGCGCGCCGGTGCCGCGACGCGCGACGACGATGTCGCGGAAGTCCGCCGGCGCCTTCATCCGCGCGTCGAGCTGGACCATGGTCTCGCGCTCGGGCGAGCGCAGCTCGCCCAGCGGCAGTTCCTGGTTCTCGCTGCGCACGGCGGCCACGACCTGGTCGACGCCGACGCCCAGCGCCTCGAGCGCCTCGGGCCGCAGCTGGATCTGGATCTCGCGCGCGACGCCGCCGATGACGCTCACCGCGCCGACGCCGCGCACGTTCTCCAGCCGCTTCTGCAGCACCTGGGTGGCGAAGGTGGTGAGGTCCTGGGCGCTGGCGCTGCCGTCGGGGGAGAGCAGCGCGACGTTGAAGATCGGCTGCGCCGCGGGGTCGAAGCGCGAGATGCGCGGCTCCTTCACCTCCTCGCGCAGCAGCGGGCGCACGAGCGCGACCTTCTCGCGCACGTCCTCGGCGGCGCGACGGCCGTCGACGTGCAGGTTGAACTGCACGATGACGACGGAGCTGCCCTGGTAGGAGCGCGAGAACACCGTGTCGATGCCGGCGACGGTGTTGACCGCTTCCTCGATGCGCTTGGTGACCTCGGCCTCGACGATCTCCGGCGAGGCGCCGGGATAGTCGATCTGCACGACGACGGTCGGGATGTCGACGTCGGGAAACTGGTCGATCGACAGCCGCTGGTAGCTGAAGAGGCCCAGCACGACGAAGGCCAGCATGACCATCGTCGCCATCACCGGGTTGGCGATCGAGACGCGCGTGAACCACATGGCGTGTCGCCTCGCTCAGGGGCGGGGGGCGCCGGGCGGGACGGCAACCGGCGCCCCGACGGCAGGCTGCGGCAGCTGCAGCTGCGTGCCGTCGGGCAGGTTGCCCACGCTTGCGCGCAGCACGATCGCGCCTTCGCTCAGGCCCTCGGTCGCCTCGACCGCCGGCTCGGGCCCGGCGCCGAAATCGGCTTCGCCGCGTGCACCCAGCTCGACGCTGCGCGCACGCACCTGGCCGTCCTCGGCCACCAGCACCTGCGGCCGGCTGCGGTCGGTGCGCAGCGCGCTCTGCGGCAGCGCCAGCGCCATGCGACCGCCGGTCTGCACGCTCCCCTGCGCGAACAGGCCCTGGCGCAGCCCGGGCATGGGCTCGACGGCCAGGTAGGCGATCACCGCGCGCGTGCCGCCCTGCGTCGCCGGGTTGATGCGCGCCACGCGTGCGGCCACCGGGCTGGACACGCCGTCGACTTCGAGCCGCGCGCGCTGCCCCACGCGCAGCGCGGCGATCTCCTCGGCCGGGACCGCCGCCTGCAGTTCGAGGCGCGACAGGTCGACGATCTCGACGATGCGGCCATCGACGTTGACGCGCTCGCCCGGCTGGACGAAGCGCTGCGAGATCAGGCCCGAGAGCGGTGCACGGAGCTCCGCGTCGCGCACCGCCTTGCGCGCGAGCTCCGCGGCGGCATGGGCAGCCTGCAGCGAGGCGCGCGCGGCGGCGGCGTTGTTCACCGCGGTGTCGAGCGCGTTGCGCGAGATGAAGCCCTGCTCGACGAGCGCACGGTTGTTGGCGAGCGTCCGCTCGGCGATGTCGAGCTGCGCCTTCGATGCGGCGGCCTGGTCCTCGGCCTGGCGCAACCGCCATTCGTACTCGCTTGCGTCGATGCGCCCGATGAGCTGGCCGGCCTTGACCGCATCGCCTTCGCGCACCGAGAGCGCCCGCAGCTCGCCGGCGACCTTGGCCTTGACGATCGCGCTGTCCACCGCCTGCAGGCCACCGGAGACGGCGACCGTCGCGACGAGTTCCCGCGGCACGGCCTGGACGAGGTCGCCGGGCAGCAGTTCCAACGCGGCTGCCGAGGTGGCTGTGGGCGCCGACGCGGCGGCTGCCGCTTCGCGGCGCTTGTCGAGTGCGCGCATCAGTGCCAGGCCGAAGGCCAGCGCGACGACGACGAGGACGAGGATCCAGCGGGTGCGGTGGCTGGCGGGCTTGTTCATGGGCTTATTTCCGCGCGGGCGCACAGGCCCTGCAGCATCAGGTCGGCGTGCGCGGTCAGCGTCGCGGCCGGGTCGATCTCGAAACCCTCGATCGGGCAAGCCCCGAAGGAGTGCTCGTGCAGCATCAGGAAGAGCACCGGCGTCATCACCGCGTGCGCAACCGCGGGTGCGTCCACAGGGCGGAACTCGCCGCGCTCGATGCCGCGACGGATCAGGGCCTCGAAGAGCCGGTGCGCCGGGCGGATCACCTCGTCGACGTAGAACTGGGCAAGTTCCGGAAAGTTGCCCACCTCGGCCAGCATGACCTTGTGCAGGCCGCCGACCTGCGAGCCGGCGACGCGCTCCCACCAGCCGGTGAGCAGCATGCCGATGAGTTCCGCGGAGCTGCCTGCAGCCCCGGCGACGATCTCGTGTGCTTCACCGATGAGTGTCGCGATGTTCTCGCGCACGACGGCCTTGAAGAGCTCGGTCTTGCTCGGGTAGTAGAGGTAGAGCGTGCCCTTGGAGACGCCGGCCAGCCTCGCGACCTCCTCGACCCTTGCGGCGGCGAAACCCTTTTCGACGAAGAGCGTGAGCGCCGCCGCGAGCAGTTGCTGCGGCCGGATCTCCTTGCGGCGCTGGCGGGTAGGGCCGATCGGGTTCACTTTTTAATGACTGACTGGTCAGTACTATAACGTAACGGGTCCGAGCCAGATGCCCTCCCCACCCTTGCGGCCCTGGTCGCATCCAGCGGGCCGCGCGAGCGTGCAAAGCCCGCACTTCCGGCGTGAAGCATGAGGACGCTGACCTCAGCCTGGCCACTATCATCCGCGGCCCTTCACCGCCTTCCGCTGCCGCCGACGAGCCGCTGACGACCCGAAGACATGGAACCCCTGCTCTTGCTGAAGGCCGCCGTGATGGGGGTGGTCGAGGGCCTGACCGAATTCCTGCCGATCTCCTCGACCGGGCACCTGATCCTCACGGGATCGCTGCTGGACTTCACCGGCGAGACGGTCAAGGTCTTCGAGATCGCGATCCAGACCGGCGCGATCCTGGCCGTGATCTGGGAATACCGCGAGCGGCTGCTCGGCACCGTCCGCGGCTTCACGCGCGAGGCGGTGGCGCGGCGCTTCGCGCAGAACGTGCTGATTGCCTTCCTGCCGGCCGTCGTGCTGGGCTTGGCCTTCGGTTCGCTGGTCAAGCGTCACCTCTTTCACCCGGTGCCGGTGGCGACCGCGTTCATCGTCGGCGGCCTCGTGATCCTCTGGGCCGAGGCGCGGCATCACCGGCGTTTCGGCGAGCGTGACCTCGAAGGCCACCGCCGCGCGCGGGTCGAGACGGTCGACGACATGAGCGCGATGGATGCACTCAAGGTCGGCCTGCTGCAATGCCTGGCGCTGATTCCGGGCACCAGCCGCAGCGGTGCCACGATCATCGGCGCGATGGTGCTCGGCTTCTCGCGCCGCGGCGCCACCGAGTTCAGCTTCTACCTCGGCATCCCGACGCTCGTCGGCGCCGGCGTCTATTCGGTCTGGAAGCAGCGCGAGCACCTGGCGGCGTCGGACCTGCCGCTCTTCGCCGTTGGCTCGGTCGTTGCCTTCATCGCCGCGCTGCTGTGCATCCGCTGGCTCATCCGCTACGTCTCGACGCACGATTTCCGGGTGTTTGCCTGGTACCGCGTCGTCTTCGGCGCGATCGTGCTGCTGACGGCCTACACGGGGATCGTCAACTGGTCCGAGTGAAAGCCCGCATCCCGATCGTGCTGGACGGCCATTGACCGGGAACGAATCACGAATCATTTCCTGCACGGTTCAGGGCGGACGATCTCGAGCCGCGCTCACCGGTGGTCTCGCGCCATTCCGCGGGGCCGTCGTCGTGTGGGGTTGACGAATGAGTCTCCCTTAAATGAGGGGGGCCGCCGCTCGACAACAGTGCGAAACTGTGCGCCAGCGCTGCGCTGCCCGTCTTTGCGCGTCGGGAAGGATGGGTGGCAAAGCTCGCCACCGCAAATGGCTCGGCTATGGATCTCCGGCGCGTTCCGTCGATGACGGGAGAAGGCTATGAAGCTACAAACGCGCTGTTCGTTTCCGCTGACCGCTGTTGCGGCCGCGCTCTCGATCTCGTTCGTCCTCCCCGCCTCGGCAGCGAACTACACCTGGGCGAGTGGTGCGTTCACCAACACCGGGATTCCTCCATCGCTACTTGCGGCGGATACGCTTTTCGTCGTGCCGGGAACGCCGACGAAACTCCTTAACGTGTCCGTCAGCAACGCCGGCGCGATCGTGGCCACCGATATGATGGCCCTCGCGAATACGCAAACCCTGACCAACGACGGGCTCTATGACCTAAGAGCGGACGTCGGTCTCGGCAACGTACTTGGTGGCACCTTCGTCAACAACGGGAGCTTCGTCAAGAGCGTCGGATCAGGTACGAGCTACGTCGATCCCACCTTCGTCAACGGTGCCACCGGCATCGTGGAGGTGCGCACCGGCACGATCGAATTCAGGCACGGCGATGCGAGCTTTGCCAGCGGCACCCAGTTCACGGGGGCAGGCACGGTCATCGTGAGCAACTCCGCCAGTTTCAGCGGCGCTTTCACGACCGCGAACAACCTGCGGTTGACCGGCGGTAGCTTGACCGGAGTCGTTGCCCAGATGGACGGGGATACGTCCTGGGCCGGCGGGACCATGGTTGGCGACTGGACCGTGGGTGCGGGGGCGACGCTGACCGTGGAGTCAGGATTGGCAAAGCAGCTGAGCGCCAACCTGAACAACAAGGGCACGATCGCTGCCGAGGGACCGCTGGGCGTGGTCAACTCGCGCACGCTGACCAACGATGGCGTCTACGATCTGCGCGGGGACATCGGGATTGCCACGAACCTGGGCGGATCCGTTGTCAACAACGCCACGCTGGTCAAGAGTGCAGGAACAGGCACGAGTCAGATCAATGCGACGTTCCGCAACAGCGGCAGCGGCGTGATCGACGTGAGCAGCGGCACGCTCGACTTTCGCAGCGGCGCCGCAAGCTTCGACAGCGGCACGCGATTCACGGGTGCAGGCACGGTCACCGTGAGCAACTCCAGCACCTTCAACGGCAGTTTCACGACCGCGGGCAACCTGCGTCTGACCGGCGGTAGCTTGACCGGAGTCGGTGCCCAGATGGACGGGGATACGTCCTGGGCCGGTGGGGCCATGATTGGCGACTGGACCGTGGGTGCGGGGACGACGCTGACCGTGGAGTCGGGATTCGCAAAGTCGCTCTATGCCGAGCTGGACAACAAGGGCACGATCGCGGCCAATGGCACGGTTGGCCTGGGCAACGCGCACACGCTGACCAACAACGGCGTCTATGACTTGCGCGGGGATGTCGCCATCGCTGGCTCCCACTTTGACTCCTTTGTCAACAACGGTACCTTGATCAAGAGTAGCGGCAATGGGGTCAGCAACATCAACGTCATTTTCAGCAATCCGGCCAGTGGTGTGGTGGTGCTCGACAGCGGCACGGTCGCGTTGGCCGAGTCATTCGCCAATGAGGGTACGCTGGACTTCGGATTTTCGGACCTCGGCAGCTTCGGAAAGCTTGCGCTCGCCGGTGCAACAACGTTGGGTGGACAGGTGGATGTGCACTTCCTGGGCGGCTACCTGCCGAGCGTCGGGGACAGCTTCAGACTGATCACCTACGGCAGCTACAGCGGCAGCTTCACCAACGCGTCGTGGACGTTCAGCGACGGTGCGCATCTCGTCACTTTCGATCCAATCTACAACAGCCGCGACTTCACGCTGAGCGTGCAAAGCGTTCAGGCCGTGCCCGAGCCGGCGACCATTGTGATGTTCCTGGCCGGGTTGCTGACCGTTGGAAGCTACGCACAGCGCCGCCTGAATCGGGAGTCATGACTCGAGAGAGCTGATCGCGGCAGGGTACGTGATCGCTGGCGCCGAGTGGAAATGATCAACTGGTCCGAGTGAAGACCAGGTCGCGCACCGGATGGCCCAGGCGCAGGCCGCGCGCCTCGAACTTGGTCAGCGGTCGATAGTCGGGGCGCGGGGCGTAGCCCTCTGCGGTGTTGCGCAGCAGCGGCTCCTGGCTCAGGACCTGCAGCATCTGTTCGGCGTAGGGCTCCCAGTCGGTCGCGCAGTGCAGCACGCCGCCGGGCGCCAGGCGGCTGGCGATCAGTGCGACGAATGGCGGCTGGATCAGGCGGCGCTTGTGGTGACGCTTCTTCGGCCATGGATCGGGGAAGAACACGTGCACGGCGGCGAGCGTCCCTGGCGCGATCATCTGCTGCAGCACCTCGACCGCGTCGTGGCGCACGATGCGCAGGTTCGAGAGGCCCTGCTCGCCGATGTGCCGCAGCAGCGCGCCGACGCCTGCCTCGTGCACCTCGACGCCGAGAAAATCGGTCTGCGGCTGTGCAGCGGCGATAGCGGCGGTGGCGTCGCCCATGCCGAAGCCGATCTCCAGCACCAGCGGTGCCTCGCGCCCGAACACCGCCGCGGGCTGCAGCGGCTCGGGGCCAAAGGGCAGGACGAAGCGAGGCCCCAGTTCGGCCAGCGCGCGCTGCTGACCGCTGCCCATGCGGCCGCCGCGCAGGACGTAGCTGCGCACTTGGCGTGCGGTATCGGCTGGTGGCGGGTTCTCGGGCATGGCGTGAGGAGGGGAGCGCAGGAGGGCAGGGAATCGCGCCACACGCGGACTCGTTGCTCTCGAGCGCCGATGCGCCCAGCTCCAGCCGTCGTGCGGCGGTCGGCGATTCTGCCCGGGGTTTGCGGCGGTCGCAGCGCGATCGCGACGTCGGTTGCAAGGCTAGAATCCGGTCCGCTGCGGGCGTAGTTCAATGGTAGAACGGCAGCTTCCCAAGCTTCATACGAGGGTTCGATTCCCTTCGCCCGCTCCAGCATCCTCGCCTGCCGCCTGAACCCGCATGGGCCTGACGGCGGCAGGCGCTTCCCCTGGCGCCCGCGCGCGGCTTTCCCGAACGCCCGGCCATGACCGCCCCGATCCAGATCCTTTGCGTCTCGGCGCAGCCGATCGGTTTTCCGGGTTCGCCCTGGGGGCCTTTCGAGTCCGGCCACGCCAGCTCGCTGGACGAGGCCGCCCACGCGCTGCAGGCGCGCGCCTACGACGCCCTGCTGATCGACGCGCCGACGGAGGCGATGTTCGAACAGCTCTCGCGCTGGCCGGCGCTGGCGCACGCGGTCGTCGATACCGCTGCGGTCGTCGTGAGCGCGACGCCCGAGGTCGCAGGCGCGCTTCGGCTGCTCGCGCAGGGCGTGCAGGACGTCGTCGCGCCGGGTGGCTCCGAGGAACTGGCGCGGGCGCTGCGGCTGGCCGTCGAGCGCAAGCGCATCGAGATCGCGGCGCGCAAGGCCTATGCGACGGATCTGGCCACCGGGCTGCCCAACCACCTGCAACTGCTCGAGCACATGTCGCACCTGGTCGCGCTGCGGGCGCGCGAGCCCGCGCCGATGGCGCTGGTGGTGCTGCGCATCGAGGGTCTCGCGGCGACCGAGGCGGCGCTGGGTGCCGAGGCCGCCAACGTGCTCAAGCGCAAGGTCGCGGTGCGTCTGCGTTCGGGCCTGCGTGCCAGCGACGTCGTCGCCTCGCTCGGTGCCGACACCTTTGCCGTGCTGCTGGCCTGGCTCGATGCACCCGACGATGCCGAGCGCGTCGCGCGCAAGCTCGCCCGCGCGCTGACGCGGTCTTTCTCGATCACCGGACGCGAGCAGGCCGTGGGCGTGCGCGTCGGCTTGGCCTCGTTCCCGGAACATGGCGAGCAGGCCGAAGACCTGCTTCGCCGCGCGCTCGGCCAGGCGGCGCAGATGGCCACGCTCGAGGGCAGCAGCCAGCCGGCGCAGTGGCTGGACTACGGCCTTGCGCGCGGGGCGACCGGTGCGGCCAACGATGAAGGCTGATCACTTCAGGATGTCCCCCAGGCACAGGTCCGTCGGTTCGATCTCGTCGTCGATGCCCTGGCGCGTGTCATTCGCGGTCTTCGCACCTACGCTGGCCAGTTCGCACGAGCAAAAGTGGTCCTGCCGCTTTGCTTGACCCCCCGCGGGGGAGGGGCTGGGCGCAGCCCGGCCCTGGGGGGCTCTCAAGCCGCCAACTTCGGTTCACTGACCACTGTGTTGCACTTCGGTCTTGAAACCGCCCTTCATGAGAGAAGGGTTTGGACTCCAGATGCAGCGCCGAACCACCGCGTGCCGACAGCCCCAAACGCATGAAATCGTCTTTGGGCGGCGTGCTGCGCATCCTCGCACTGCTCTTCCTGGGGGCCGCGATGCTTGGAGGCTGCGGGTTGCCGCCCATGCCTGAGCGATCGGCCTCGCGCGCGCTCGACGCCGCCGAGGCGGCGCAGACCCTGCTTGGCAGGGTCCTGGCGCCGCGCCTGCAGCGGCATCCGGATCGCAGCGGCATGCACTTGCTGAGCGATCCGCTGGAAGCCTTTGCGGCACGCATGCTGCTCGCGCGCGCGGCACAGCGCAGCCTCGACGTGCAGTACTACATCTGGCGCGGCGACCAGACCGGAACCTTGCTCCTGCAGGCACTGAACCACACCGGATTTCGAGGAGGGCTGTTGGCTTGAGTCAGACCGGGCGATCTGATGGTCAAGTTGGCTGCTTGGGTCTTTGGATTTTCTCTCTTCGAGCCCCCCGCAGGGGCCGCCGGAGGCCCCCCCGGTTGGGCCATGTACTCATGGTTCAACCCTCCTGCGGCGCTGCCTGAGCGGCAAGCTTGGTTGTGGATGAGGCCTGTGCGTGCTGGCGCCAGAAGTTCGCCTCGGCCTCGGCCGGCGGGATGTAGCCGATGGGTTCGAGCAGCCGCCGGTTGTTGAACCACGACACCCATTCCAACGTGGCCAGCTCGACCGCCTCGCGTGTCTTCCAGGGCCCGCGCCGATGGATGATCTCTGCCTTGTACAGCCCGTTGATCGTCTCGGCCAGGGCGTTGTCGTAGCTGTCGCCGGTGCTGCCCACCGACGGCTCGATGCCGGCCTCAGCCAGCCGCTCGCTGTAGCGGATCGAGACGTACTGCGAGCCGCGGTCGCTGTGGTGCGTGAGGGTGCCCTGACGCCAGGGCTGGCGCGCGTACAGCGCCTGCTCCAGCGCGTCGAGCACGAAGTCGGTCTGCATCGACGTGCTGACTCGCCAGCCTACGATGTAGCGGGCGAAGACGTCGATGACGAAGGCCACGTAGACGAAGCCCTGCCAGGTCGAGACGTAGGTGAAGTCGGCCACCCACAACTCGTTCGGCCGCTGCGCCTGGAACTGCCGGTTCACCCTGTCCAGCGGGCACGGCGCCTTGGCATCGGGCACGGTGGTGCGCACCGACTTGCCTCGGCGCACGCCTTGCAGACCGGCCAGCCGCATCAGCCGCTCGACGGTGCAGCGCGCTACGACCAGGCCTTCGCGGCGCAGCTGGCGCCAAACCTTGTCGGCGCCGTAGACCTGCAGGTTCTGCTCGAACACA
Organism: Burkholderiales bacterium; assembly: GCA_026932425.1. GTDB lineage: Bacteria > Pseudomonadota > Gammaproteobacteria > Burkholderiales > Burkholderiaceae_C > Rubrivivax. Next base: position 5,252 of record JAIXKN010000044.1, on the reverse strand, counting down.
CGCCGCACCTCGGGCAGCAGCAGGGCATCGCGCTTGGCGCGTTGCGGCAGCAGCGCAGGGTGACGCCGGCGCGCTGCGTGCCGACGGTACGCCGACGGGGCGACCTGCAGTGTGCTGCAGATCGGCTCGACCCCCAGCCGAGCGCGGTGCTCGTCGATGAAGGCGTTCACCTCTTGTGATGGCGGTCGAGCTCCGCCTGGGCGAAATACGCGCTGGCCAGCTTCAGGATCTCGTTGGTCTTGCGCAGCTCGCGCACCTCGCGCTCGAGTTCCTTGATGCGCTGCTGCTCGCCAGTAGTCGGACCTGGCCGCATGCCGCTGTCGCGCTCACCTTGGCGAACCCACTTGCGCAGAGTCTCTCCCGCGCAGCCGATCTTGGCCGCGATCGACTCGATCGCCGCCCACTGTGACGGGTACTGGTCCTTGGCGTCGAAGACCATGCGCACCGCACGCTCGATCACCTCGGGAGAAAACTTCGGGGACTTCCTCATGATGGCTCCATTCTCAATCGAAGGAGCCTCCTCAAATTCCGGGGCGGTTCACACTGCTCGACGCCGCCGAGCGCGGCGTGCGCGTGCGCCTGCTGCTCGACGATGGGGGCACGAGCGGGCTCGACCGTGAGCTGGCCGCCCTGGCGGCGCATCCGAACTTCGAGGTGCGCCTGTTCAATCCCTTCGCGCTGCGTTGGCCCAAGCGCCTGGGTTACGTGACCGACTTTGCGCGCACGAACCGGCGCATGCACAGCAAGTCGTTCACGGCCGACAACCAGGCCAGCATCGTCGGCGGGCGCAACGTGGGCGATGAGTACTTCGGTGCCAGTGACGGGGTGGTGTTTGCCGATCTGGACGTGCTGGCGGTTGGCCCGGTGGTGCAGGACGTGTCGGCCGAGTTCGATCGCTACTGGGCGAGCCTGTCGGCCTGGCCGGTCGAGTCCATCCTGCCGGCGGCCGATCCAGCCGTTCTGCCGGCGCTGTCTGCGCGCGCGCTTGCGCTGGCCCGGTCAGACGCCGCTCAGGCCTACGTGCAGGCGCTGCGTGACACGGCGCTGATCCAGGATCTGCTTGCAGGGCAGCTTGCGCTGCACTGGAGCCGCGTGGAAATGGTCAGTGACGACCCGGCCAAGGTCTTGCAGCAGGCGACGCGAAGCGGACATCTGCTCGATCAGCTGCACCGTGCGATCGGCATTCCGCAGCGCTCGGTCGTGCTGATTTCGCCGTATTTCGTGCCCACCACTGCAGGGACCGCGGCACTCGCGCATCTGCGCGCCCGTGGCGTCACGGTGCGCGTGATGACCAACGCCTACGAGGCCACCGACGTGCCGCTGGTGCATGGCGGCTATGCCAAGCACCGCAAGGCCTTGTTGCGGGGCGGCGTGGATCTGTACGAGATGCGGCGCTCGGCGCTGGCGCCCGGCGCCGAGCGCGGCGTGAACCCGAACCCGCTGGGCAGTTCAGGTGCCAGCTTGCACGCCAAGACCTTCGCGGTGGATGGCGAGCGTGTCTTCGTCGGCTCGTTCAACTTCGATCCGCGGTCGGCCTTGCTGAACACCGAACTCGGCTTCGTCATTCACAGTGCCGAGTTCGCGCGCCTGATCGAGCGCAAGTTCGAGTCCGAAGTGCCCAGGCGCTCGTACACGCTGCGCCTGTCCGAGCATGGAGAGGTCGAGTGGCTGGACACCGCGCACACGCCGCCCGTCGTGCACACGACGGAGCCCAACAGCAGGTGGTGGAGTCGCGCCATGCTGCGCCTGCTGGCGTGGCTCCCCATCGATCGCCTGCTCTAGCACATGATCCGGAACGAGCGCGAAGGGGAGAGGTCCGAAGAAGGGCCGAAGAGGCCCGCACGTTCCGCACGTTCCGCGCTTCCGGCTGCTGGCTCGCGGCATGCAGGCGGTGCTGCCATTGCCCGAGCCAGGCGCGCTATTTCAGGATGTCCCCCAGGCACAGGTACTTCAGCTCGACGTAGTCGTCGATGCCCTGGCGCGCGCCCTCGCGGCCCAGGCCCGATTGCTTGACGCCGCCGAAAGGCACCTCCGCGGTCGAGATCAGGCCGGTGTTGATGCCGACCATGCCGTACTCCAGCGCCTCGGCGACGCGGAAGATGCGGCCCACATCCCGGCTGTAGAAGTAGCTCGCGAGGCCGAACTCGGTCGCGTTGGCCGCGGCGATGGCCTCGGCCTCGGTCTCGAAGCGGAACACCGGCGCCAGCGGGCCGAAGGTCTCCTCGCGCGCGCACAGCATCTGGCTGTTGACGTCGGCCAGCACCGTGGGCGTGTAGAAGCGCTCGCCCAGGCGCTTGCCGCCGACGACCAGGCGCGCGCCCTTGGCCAGCGCGTCGGCGACATGCGCCTCGACCTTGGCGACCGCCTGGTCGTCGATCAGCGGGCCCTGGTTGACGCCGGCCTCGAAGCCGTTGCCGACCTTGATGTCCTGGCTGCGCGCGGCGAGCTTCTCGACGAAGGCGTCGTAGATGCCGGCCTGCGCGTAGAAGCGGTTGGTGCAGACGCAGGTCTGGCCGGCGTTGCGGTACTTGCTGGCGAGCGCCCCGTCGACCGCGCTGTCGAGGTCGGCGTCATCGAAGACGAGGAAGGGCGCATTGCCGCCGAGCTCCAGGCTCATCTTCTTCACCGTCGGCGCGCACTGCGCGGCGAGGATGCGGCCGACCTCGGTGCTGCCGGTGAAGGAGAGGTGGCGCACGGCGTCGCTTGCGCACAGCACCTTGCCGATCTCGATCGAGCCGGGGCCGTCGGTGGTGAGCACGTTGAGCACGCCCGCGGGCATGCCCGCGCGCTGCGCGAGTTCGGCGACCGCCAGCGCCGACAGCGGCGTCGCCTCCGCCGGCTTGATGACCACCGGGCAGCCGGCGGCCAGCGCCGGCGCCACCTTGCGCGTGATCATCGCGATCGGGAAGTTCCACGGCGTGATCGCCGCGCAGACGCCGATCGGCTGCTTGATCACGAGGTAGCGCTTGTTGCCGTCGGTGGTCGGGATGGTCTCGCCGTAGATGCGGCGGCCCTCCTCGGCGAACCATTCGATGAAGCTCGCGCCGTAGACGACCTCGCCGCGCGCCTCGGCCAGCGGCTTGCCCTGCTCGGCGGTCATGATGCGCGCGAGATCGTCGGCATGCTGGTTCAGCAGCGCGAACCACTTCATCAGGATCGCGTGGCGCTCCTTCGCGGTCTTCGCGCGCCAGGCAGGCCAGGCCTTCTCGGCAGCGACGATCGCCTCGTGCGCATGCGCAGGGTTGAGCTTTGCGACCTTGGCGAGCTCGAGCCCGGTGGCCGGGTCGCGCACCTCGAAGCGTTCGTTGCCGGCGACCCAGGCGCCGCCGATCAGGGCGTCGGTCTTGAGCAGGCTGGGGTCGGCGAGGGTGGCAAGTGGCGAGGTCTTGGCGTCCATGGTGCGGGTCGAGCGGGGGTGGGGGTCAGCGTGGCTTCCATCCCTGGCCCGCGCGGATCGCCGCGCCGTCTTCGTCCAGCGTCGGCGGCGCCTGCGGCGCCATTGCGCGTACGCCGTCGAAGCGCATCGGATTGGGCACCGTCGGCAGCGCGCGGCCCCGGGCGTCGGGAAGCTGCGCCTGCATGCCCCGGTGCACGACTTGCGGATGCGCGAAGACCTGCGGCAGGTTCAGGATGGGCGCGCAGGGTACCGCATTGGGCTCCAGCAGATCGCACCAGGCCTGCGTTGTCCGCGTGCGCATCCAGGTTGCGATGATCGGCACGAGCTCGTCGCGGTGCGCGATGCGGGCGCTGTTGGTCGCATAGCGCGGGTCCTGCGCCAGTTCGGGCTCGCCGACGAGCTGGCACAGGCGCTGGAACTGCCCGTCGTTGCCGACCGCGAGCACGATGTGCCCGTCGGCCGTGGCCATCACCTGATAGGGCACGATGTTGACGTGCGCGTTGCCCATGCGCTGCGGCGTGATGCCGCCCACGAGATGGTTGCTCGCCTGGTTCGCGAGCATCGCGATCTGGGTGTCGAGCAGCGCGGCGTCGATGTGACAACCGCGACCGCTCGTCTCGGCCTGGCGCAGCGCGGCGAGGATCGCGGTCGTCGCGTAGAGGCCGGTGAAGAGGTCGGCCACCGCGACGCCGACCTTCTGCGGCTCGGTGCCCGGCGTGCCTTCCTTTTCGCCGGTGATGCTCATCAGGCCGCCGGTGGCCTGGATCGCGAAGTCGTAGCCGGCGGCGTGCGCGTAGGGGCCGTCCTGTCCGTAGCCGGTGATCGAGCAATACACCAGCCGCGGGTTGAGCGCCGAGAGGCTGGCGTAGTCCAGCCCGTACTTCGCGAGCTGACCGACCTTGTAGTTCTCGATCACGACGTCGGCATCGCGGGCGAGCGTGCGCGCGAATTCGGCGCCCTCGGCGCTCGCGATGTCCACCGCCACCGAGCGCTTGCCGCGGTTGCAGCTCAGGTAGTAGGCCGACATGCGCTCGGACGGGTCGCCCCACCAGGGCGGTCCCCATCCCCGCGTGTCGTCGCCGCTGCCCGGGCGCTCGACCTTGATGACGTCGGCGCCGTAGTCCGCGAGCAGCTGACCGGCCCAGGGGCCGGCGAGCACGCGCGAGAGATCGAGCACGCGCACGCCGGCCAGCGGCGCGGGGCGGCCGGCGTTCACGGCCTCAGTTGGCGAAGGCCGCGATGCCGGTGATCGCGCGGCCGAGGATCAGCGCGTGCACGTCGTGCGTGCCCTCGTAGGTGTTGACGACCTCGAGGTTGACGAGGTGGCGCGCCACGCCGAACTCGTCGCTGATGCCGTTGCCGCCCATCATGTCGCGCGCCATGCGCGCGATGTCCAGCGACTTGCCGCAACTGTTGCGCTTCATGATCGAGGTGATCTCGACCGCGGCGCTGCCCTCGTCCTTCATGCGGCCCAGGCGCAGGCAGCCCTGCAGACCCAGCGTGATCTCGGTCAGCATGTCGGCGAGCTTCTTCTGGATCAGCTGGTTGGCCGCCAGCGGCCGGCCGAACTGCTTGCGGTCGAGCACGTACTGGCGCGCGCGGTGGTAGCAGTCCTCGGCCGCGCCGAGCGCGCCCCAGGCGATGCCGTAGCGCGCGCTGTTCAGGCAGGTGAAGGGGCCCTTCAGGCCGCGGACCTCGGGGAAGGCGTTCTCCTCGGGGCAGAAGACCTCGTCCATCACGATCTCGCCGGTGATCGACGCGCGCAGGCCGACCTTGCCGTGGATGGCCGGCGCCGAGAGCCCCTTCCAGCCCTTCTCGAGCACGAAGCCGCGGATCTGGCCGCCCTCGTCCTTGG
>JAIXKN010000025.1:4932-6003 GCA_026932425.1 Burkholderiales bacterium | reverse complement strand
TCGAAGGTGTTCCAGACGCGGGGGCGCGAGCCGAAGGCAAAGCCCAGCTGCGCCCCGCGCTCGCGGATCGCCGCCTGCGTCTGCGCGATCTGCTCGGGCGTGCGGCCGTACTTCGCCGCGAGGTAGGCCACGGTGTCCTCGCCCTCGGGACCCATGCCGGGGTTGAGCTCGAAGGGCTCGAACGAGAGCTCGACCGCGATCTCGTCGCCGATCGAAGTGAGCGCCTGCTCGAGCGCGTGCAGACCGATCGCGCACCAGGGACAGGCGATGTCGGAGACGAATTCGATCTTCATGCAGTCCTCCTTCAGGCTTCTTCGCGCTGCGCCGTGTTCCGTTGCGCCGTCATCAGCGCCTGCGCGCGAGCTTGGGGTCCATCAGGTCGCGCAGCCCGTCGCCCATCAGGTTCAGGCCGAGCACGCTGAGCACGATCGCCACCCCGGGCCACACCGCGAGCATCGGCGCCTGGAAGAGCAGCGTCTGCGCTTCCGAGAGCATGCGGCCCCAGCTCGGCCGCGGCGGCTGAGTGCCCAGGCCCAGATAGGAGAGCGCCGCCTCCGCCAGGATCGCGGTCGCAAACGAGATGCTGGCCTGGACGATGAGCTGGTTGGCGATGTTGGGCAGGACATGGTCCAGCGTGATGCGCCACGCGCTCTTGCCGGCGGCGCGCGCAGCGAGCACATACTCACGTGCCCAGACCGCGTTGGCGGCGCCGCGCGTGATGCGCGCGAACACCGGGATGTTGAAGATGCCGATCGCGACGATGCTCATCACGAGCCCGGGCCCGTAGATCGCGGTCAGCATGATCGCGGTCAGCAGCGCTGGGAACGCGAAGGTGAAATCGGCGGCGCGCATCACCAGCTCCTCGACCCAGCCGCGCCGGGCCGCCGCCAGGCAGCCGAGCGCGACGCCGACGATGACGCCGATGCCCACCGCGATCACGCCGACGAGGATGCTCGCCTGCGCGCCGACGAGCAGCTGCGATGCGACGTCGCGCCCGAAGGTGTCGGTGCCGAGCCAGTGCGCCGCGCTCGGCCCCTGGAGCTTCTTCGCGATGTCGATCTCGGCGGCCGG
>JAIXKN010000025.1:3441-4832 GCA_026932425.1 Burkholderiales bacterium | reverse complement strand
ACGCCCAGGCCCAGTGCGAGCACGACGGTGAGTGCCATCGCGATCACCGCCAGCGGCAGCGTCACGCGCATGCGCTGCCCGATCAGCTCCGCGGTGGGCACGCCGTAGCTGATGCTCTCGGCGCTTTCTCCCTGCAGCCAGCCGCCGACCCAGTCGAGGTAGCGCACGAGCGGCGGCTGGTCCAGCCCCATCCTGGCTTCCAGCGCGGCGACGGCCTCGGGCGTGGCGGTGTCGCCGAGGATCACTTCGGCGGCGTTGCCCGGCAGGAGTTCGAGCACCGCGAAGACCAGCGCCGAGGCGACGAACAGCGTCGCGACGAAGGTCGCAAGCCGCTTGAGGAGGAAATGGCCCATCGGCGACGATGATGCCTCATCGGGATCCCGATTCCGGCTCCAATTCCGGTTCTTGCGCTGGACTCGAGGCCCGATGTCGATGTTCATCGCAGGCCGCCCCGTGGCCACGAGCCCCTGTCGTCCATCCGCTGCCGGCGTCGGCGCGCGGGCAGGCGGCTCAGACGCTCGTGCGGCACTCCCAGGCGGCGATGCGGGGATCGTCGGCGAGCGTTGCCGCCAGCCAGGGCAGCGCCTGGCGCAAGGCCGGCGCGAGCGTGTGCGGCGGGTTGACGACGAAGACCTGGCTGCCCAGCAGCCCGAGCCCGCGCTCGCGCGGCGCCTGTACCGTCAGCCGCGCCAGCAGCCAGCCTTTGCGCGCGACGCCGTCGGCGGCGGCGACGAGCCGCTGCGGCAGCCGCGCCGCTTCGAGCAGCTGAAGCTGCGGCAGCCAGACCAGCACGACTCCTTCCGCGAAGCGCGCGAGCGCCTCACGCACCGCGGCGAGCACCCGTGCGTAGTCGGCCTTGATCTCATAGGGCGGGTCGATCAGCAGCAGGCCGCGACGCGTCGGCGGCGGCAGCTGGCCCCTGAGCGCCGCGAAGCCGTCGGTGACGTGGACCTGCACGCGCGCGTCGCCGCGCATGCGCGCTGCCAGGCGCGCGTGGTCGGTCGGGTGCAGCTCGAAGAGGCGCAGCTGGTCCTGCGCGCGCATCAGCCGCCGGGCGAGTTCCGGTGAACCCGGGTAGTGGCGCAGCGTCGGCCCATCGTTGAAACGCCGCACCTCGTCGACGTAGCGCTGCACCGCCGGCGGCAGGCCTGTTTCCACCCAGAGACGGCCGATGCCGCCCTCGTGCTCGCGGTGCTGCTGCGCATGACGCGACGAGAGGGCGTACGCCCCGGCGCCCGCGTGGGTGTCGACGACGCGGTAGCCCTTCTCCTTCTGGTTCAGGTGATCGAGCACCGCCACCAGCGTCATGTGCTTGAGCACGTCGGCGTGGTTCCCGGCGTGAAACCCGTGTCGGTAGGCGAGCATGGCGCGACTGTGCCATGTCCGATGCG
>JAIXKN010000025.1:0-3341 GCA_026932425.1 Burkholderiales bacterium | reverse complement strand
CGCACCGTCTGCCAGAAGGCGAAATGCGCGAGCGGGTAGGCGTAGACGGCCTTCGAGAGCCCGCCGTGCGCGCTCGGGTCGGCCTGCTCGTCGCCTTCGAGCCCGAGCGGGCCGAGGCGGACCGGCCCGGCCTGCGGCTGCTTGTCGTACCCGGTGAGCACGCGCCGGCCCTGGATCTCGCGGAACACCGCGCGGCCGACATTGACGCTGTGCACGCGCATCGTTTCGGCGGCGGCCATCTGCGGGTTGTCGTTCCGTTCGTCGAGCTCGTCGGGGCGCAGTCTATCGGTCCGGCCGGGATGATCGGGACGGCCGTGGCCTCGGCTCGCGATCCTTGCGCTGGTGCGCATGTCCTGCATGCTCTATAAGCGCTCGGCAGAGTTCTTGTTGCAGGAGCAGAGATGCAGTATCACATCGACGGTTTCCGGCCCGGGGATCCCGATGTCCTGCCCGCGGCCCCGGGACACCGGCGCCCGGGCGATCCGCTGCCGGCGACCGTGGACGTGCTCATCGCGGGCTCGGGCCCGGCGGGGTTGTGCCTGGCGGCGCAGCTCGCGCGCGAGCCGCGGATCCGCACGATGCTGGTCGAGGGGAAGCTCGGCCCGATGGAAAAGGGCCAGGCGGACGGCATCAGCGTGCGCACGATGGAGATGTTCCAGGCCTTCGGTTTCGCCGAGAAGGTCAAGCGGGAGGCGGTCTGGATCAACGAGACCACGTTCTGGGCGCCCGGCGCCACGGCGGACCGTCTCGAACGCGTCGCGCGCGTGCAGGACGTTCCCGACGGCGTCTCGGAGATGCCTCATGTGCTGATCAACCAGGCGCGGGTGCACGACCTGTTCCTCGACGTGATGCGCAACGCGCCGACGCGCCTCGTGCCGGACTACGGGCTGAAGCTGGTGACGCTCGCGGTCGATCCCGCGGCAGGCGCCTACCCGGTGCGCGTGACGCTGGAACACACCGCGCCGGGGCGGGAAGGGCAGACGGTGACGCTGCGCGCGAACTACGTCGTCGGCTGTGACGGCGCGCGCTCGAACGTGCGCCGCGCGATCGGCGGCGCGCTGCACGGCGATGCCGCGCACCAGGCCTGGGGCGTGATGGACGTGCTCGCGGTCACCGACTTCCCCGACTGGCGGATGAAGTCCTTCGTGCGCTCGCGCGACGCGGGCACGTTGATGGTGCTGCCGCGCGAAGGCGGCCACCTGGTGCGCATCTACGTCGAGCTCGACCGGCTGCGCGAGGACGAGCGCGTCGCCGAGCGCGGGCTCGGCGCGGCCGACATCATCGCCAAGGCTCAGCGCATCCTCGCCCCCTTCGTGCTCGACGTGAAGGAGATCGTCTGGTGGTCGATCTACGAGATCGGCCACCGTCTGACCGACAAGTTCGACGACGTGCCCGAGCACGAGGTCGCCACGCGTGCGCCGCGCGTGATGCTTGCCGGCGACGCCTGCCACACGCACAGCCCCAAGGCCGGGCAAGGCATGAACGTCTCGATGGGCGACACCTTCAACCTGGGGTGGAAGCTGATCGCGGTGCTGACCGGCCGCGCCGACCCGGCGCTGCTGCACAGCTACTCGGGCGAACGCCGCGCGGCGGCCAAGGCGCTGGTCGAGTTCGATCATCGCTGGGCGCGCGTCGTCGGCGGGCACGAGGACGAGGACGGTGCCGATCCGCTGCCGCGCGTGGCGCGCGAGTTCGTCGCCAATCTCCCCTTCACCTGCGGGCTGACCGTGCAGTACGAGGCCAGCGCGCTGACCGGTGCGGCCACCCACCAGGCGCTGGCCCGCGGCTTCGACATCGGCAAGCGCCTGCATTCGGCGCCGGTCGTGCGCCTGGCCGACGCGCGGCCGATGCAGCTCGGCCACTGCATCGAGATCGGGTTGCGTTTTCGCCTCTTCCTGTTTGCCCCGGACGGTGACCGCGGCGCGCCGGGGGGCGCGGTCGCGTCGCTGTGCGAGTGGCTGCAGCACGATCCGGCGTCGCCGCTGCGCCGCCACACGGGTGCGGGCGAGGACGTCGACGCCGTGATCGACACCCGGGCCGTGTTCCAGCAAGGTGTTCGCGAGCTCGAGTTCCAGGCGATGCCGAGCCTGCTGCGCCCGCATGTCGGGCGCCTCGGGCTCTGCGACTACGAAAAGGTGTTCTGTGCCGACACGCGGGGCGGACAGGACATCTTCGACCTGCGCGGGATCGACCGGGGGGCCGGCTGCATCGTCATCGTGCGCCCGGACCAGTATGTCGGCCATGTCCTGCCGCTGGCCGCACGGCGCGAGCTTGCCGATTACTTCGCGGGCATCCTGCGCGTTGGCTCGGGCGCGCCCGCAGTCGCGGCGAGTTGACGCATCGCTTCATGCGTCTATTGCATAAGGACATCCGGACCCGTGGTGCCGGCTGCGGGCGACGGGGGCACAATGCCTTCCCCCGGTCCGGTAGGCCGGACAGCGAGGCACCCGGAGCGCAGCCTGCGCCTCGGCGTGACCCGGTGAGATCGAGCCCGATCGACGACGTTCGCGGTATTCGGCGAGCCTCGAGAGGCGGCCTGTGCCACAAGCCGGCGCAGGCGATGTGCCTGCTCGGGGTTGGCCCAATCCCGCTTTCCCGTTTCGATCCTGATTGGAGCTTGCATGAACCGACCCGTGCTGGAGGGACTGCCCCTGAATACGCCCGCCTACGTCAAGCACCAGCGTCTCGTGTCCTGGGTGGGAGACATCGCTGCGCTCACCGGGGCCTCCGAGGTCTACTGGTGCGACGGCAGCGATGCCGAGTACCAGCGCCTGACCGAGCAGCTGGTCGCCGCCGGGACGATGCAGAAGCTGAACCCGGCCAAGCGCCCGGGCAGCTTCCTCGCGCGCAGCGACCCCGACGACGTCGCGCGCGTCGAGGACCGCACCTTCATCTGCAGCGAGCGGCAGGAGGACGCCGGCCCGACCAACAACTGGATGGCGCCCGCCGAGATGCGCGCGATCCTGCAGACCGGTGACAAGGCGCTCTTCAAGGGCGCGATGCGCGGGCGCACGATGTACGTCGTGCCGTTCTCGATGGGGCCGCTGGGTTCGCACATCAGCCACATCGGCATCGAGCTCACCGACAGCCCCTACGTCGCGGTGAGCATGCGCGTGATGACGCGCATGGGCCGTCAGGTCTTCGACGTGCTGGGCAGCGACGGCGACTTCGTCCCCTGCGTGCACAGCGTCGGCGCGCCGCTGGCGCCCGGCGCCAAGGACGTGCCCTGGCCCTGCAACAAGACCAAGTACATCGTGCACTACCCCGAGACGCGCGAAATCTGGTCCTACGGCTCGGGCTACGGCGGCAACGCGCTGCTGGGCAAGAAGTGCTTCGCGCTG
>JAIXKN010000090.1:45643-50090 GCA_026932425.1 Burkholderiales bacterium | reverse complement strand
ACGCCGACTTCGACGGCGACCAGATGGCGGTGCACGTGCCGCTGTCGATCGAGGCACAGATGGAGGCCCGCGTGCTGATGCTCGCCTCCAACAACGTCCTCTTCCCGGCCAACGGCGAACCGTCGATCGTGCCCAGCCAGGACGTGGTGCTGGGCCTGTACTACGCCACGCGCGAGCGCATCAATGGGCGCGGCGAGGGCATGGTCTTCGCCGACCTGGCGGAGCTCCAGCGCGCGCTGGACAACGGCGCCGTCGAGCTGACCGCCAAGGTCAGCGTGCGCCTGACCGAATGGACCAAGGACAAGGAGAGCGGCGAGTTCACGCCCGAGACCCGGCTCGTCGACACGACGGTGGGCCGCGCGCTGCTCTCCGAGATCCTGCCCAAGGGGCTGCCGTTCTCGCTGCTGAACAAGGCGCTGAAGAAGAAGGAGATCTCGCGCCTCATCAACGCCAGCTTCCGCCGCTGCGGTCTCAAGGACACGGTCGTCTTCGCCGACAAGCTGCTGCAGTCGGGCTTCCGCCTGGCCACGCGCGCGGGCATCTCGATCGCGATCGACGACATGCTCGTGCCCAAGGAGAAGCCGGGGCTGATCGAGCGCGCCGAGCGCGAGGTCAAGGAGATCGAGCAGCAGTACGTCTCGGGTCTGGTGACCGCCGGTGAGCGCTACAACAAGGTCGTCGACATCTGGGGCAAGACCGGCGACGAGGTCGGCAAGGTCATGATGGCCCAGCTCTCGAAGCAGAAGGTGCAGGACCGCAACGGCAAGGAGGTCGACCAGGAGTCGTTCAACTCGATCTACATGATGGCCGACTCCGGCGCCCGCGGCTCGGCGGCGCAGATCCGGCAGCTGGCGGGGATGCGCGGCCTGATGGCCAAGCCCGACGGCTCGATCATCGAGACGCCGATCACCGCGAACTTCCGCGAGGGCCTGAACGTCCTGCAGTACTTCATCTCGACGCACGGCGCGCGCAAGGGCCTGGCCGACACGGCGCTGAAGACCGCGAACTCCGGTTACCTCACGCGGCGCCTGGTCGACGTCACGCAGGATCTCGTCGTCACCGAAGAGGACTGCGGCACCAGCAACGGCATGAACATGCGCGCGCTGGTCGAGGGCGGCGAGGTCGTCGAATCGCTGCGCGACCGCGTGCTCGGCCGCGTCGCCGCGATCGAGGTGCTGCATCCGGAGACGCAGGAGCTGCTGCTGGGTGCGGGCGAGATGCTCGACGAGGAGGCGCTCGATGTGCTCGAGGCCGCCGGCGTCGACGAGGTCAAGGTGCGCACGCCGCTGTCCTGCGACACGCGCTACGGCCTGTGCGCCAAGTGCTACGGGCGCGACCTGGGGCGCGGCGGCCTGGTCAACGCCGGCGAGGCGGTCGGCGTGATCGCCGCGCAGTCGATCGGCGAGCCCGGCACGCAGCTGACGATGCGGACCTTCCACATCGGCGGCGCGGCCTCGCGCGCGGCAGTGGCCAACCGCGTCGAGGCCAAGAGCGACGGCATCGTCGGCTTCAACGCCACGATGCGCTATGTCACCAACGGCAAGGGCGAGCTGGTCGCGATCTCGCGTTCGGGCGAGATCATCATCACCGATCCGCACGGCCGCGAGCGCGAGCGCCACCGCCTGCCCTATGGCGCCACGCTGCACATCAAGCCCGACCAGCAGGTCAAGGCCGGTACCGTGCTGGCCGACTGGGATCCGCTGACGCGCCCGATCATCACCGAGTTCGCCGGCCAGGCGAAGTTCGAGAACGTCGAGGAAGGGGTCACCGTCGCCAAGCAGGTCGACGAGGTCACCGGCATCTCGACGCTGGTGGTGATCGACCCCAAGCGCCGCGGCGCGACCAAGGTCGTGCGGCCGCAGGTCAAGCTGCTGGACGCCGCCGGCAAGGAGGTGAAGATCCCCGGCACCGATCACTCGGTGACGATCGGCTTCCCGGTCGGCGCGCTGATCCAGGTGCGCGACGGGCAGGAACTCAGCCCCGGCGAGGTGCTGGCGCGCATCCCGATGGAAGGCCAGAAGACGCGCGACATCACCGGCGGCCTGCCGCGGGTGGCCGAGCTCTTCGAGGCGCGCAGCCCCAAGGATGTCGGCACCCTGGCCGAGATCACCGGGACGGTGAGCTTCGGCAAGGAGACCAAGGGCAAGGTCCGGCTGCAGATCACCGACCCCGACGGCAAGGTCTACGAGGAGCTCGTCCCGAAGGAGAAGAACATCCTCGTGCACGAGGGTCAGGTGGTCAACCGCGGCGAGCTCATCGTCGACGGGGCGGCCGACCCGCAGGACATCCTGCGGCTGCTCGGAATCGAGGAACTGGCGCGCTACATCGTCGACGAGGTCCAGGACGTCTACCGCCTGCAGGGCGTGAAGATCAACGACAAGCACATCGAAGTGATCGTGCGCCAGATGCTGCGCCGCGTGCAGATCGTCGACCCCGGCGAGAGCAGCTACATCGCCGGCGAGCAGGTCGAGCGTTCCGAGCTGCTCAACACCAACGAGCGCTTGCGCGCCGACGGCAAGCTTCCGGCCACCTACAGCGACGTGCTGCTGGGCATCACCAAGGCGAGCCTGTCCACAGACTCCTTCATCTCCGCGGCCTCCTTCCAGGAGACCACGCGCGTGCTCACCGAGGCCGCGATCATGGGCAAGCGCGACGAATTGCGCGGGCTCAAGGAGAACGTCATCGTCGGCCGCCTGATCCCGGCGGGAACCGGCATGGCCTTCCACCAGGCACGCAAGGCCAAGGAGGAGATGGACGAGAGCGAGCGCCGCGCGATCGCGCTGCAGGAGGCCGAGGAACTCGCCGCGGTGCAGCTGGCGCATGTCGACGCGGCCAGCGGCGAAGGCGTGCCGGGCGACGACGGCGTCGACTGAGTCGAGGCAAAACGGCAGGCCTGCCTCGCCCTTGCGGCGAGGCCGCCGCCGGGCAGGCAAGGGGCGGCCTCGGCTGCCCCTTGTCGCATCTGCGGCTCCGATAGGATCGGGGCTCCGCGCGCGGCACCGGCCGCGCGATTCGTCGGTCGCTGCGATCGACGCACACAGACGAGGAGACTCCGTGAGCTACACCCTGCGACAAGTGCAAGCGCTGCTGACCCAGGCCGAACTCGAGCTCTTCCAGTCCTCGCGCGCGACCGCGATCCGGGCGCTGGACGTGCGCCAGCTGGCGAGCCGGGTCAAGCGCTCCCGCACGCTGCGCGACAAGTACCGTGATCTCTATCGTCGTCAGACCGTGCAGTCGCGCGCGCGCTCGGGTGCCGTCGACGCCAATCGGCGCACCGAGGTGAAGGCCGAGATCATGGACGAGCTGCTCCAGCGCTTCGAGGCGGAGCTGATCCGCAAGCAGGCGCGCGCGGCCAAGGCCGAGCAGCTCGCGGCCGCGCGCAAGGCTGCCGCGGCGAGCAAGACCGCGGCGAAGAAGGCGCCGGCGAAGAAGGCCGCGACGAAGGGTGCTGCCGCGAAGAAAGCGTCGCCCAAGCCTGCTGCGAGAAAACGATCGGGCCCGAAGGCGCCCGCGAAGGCGGCGCGCGGCAGCGCGGTCGCGGCTGCCGGCGGCGCCAGCGCTGCCGCGCGCGGGGCTGTTCCTGCCGATGTTGCGCCCAAGGCGCTGCGCATGAACCCGATCAAGGCCAGGCCGATCAACAAGAAGATCCACGCCTCGGCACGCGGGCGGCAGAAGGTGCACGCGGCCAAGCGCGACTCGCGCTGAGGACGGGAACGCGGTCCGCGGCGCTGTTCACGCCCTCGCGGGCGGCTCCCCCGCCCAGTGCGCCGGCGCCCCGACCTGCAAGCCCAGACGGGCAGCCTTGCGGCGCAAGGCCAGCAGCGCCCGATCGCGCGAGATCAGCCAGGTCGCGCCGGCCTGAAGCGCGAGATCGAGGAACATCTGGTCGCTCGAGTCGCTGCACCGCAGCCGGGTCTCGGGCAGGCGGGTCGACAGCTCGACCGGCAACTGCCAGCGCAATGACGAGGTGAGCACGTCCTCCACGGCTGTCCCTCTCAGATCGATGCGGCCGCGGGCGAGCACGTGCGCGAGTTCCGCGCGCATCGGCTCGCAGCACAGCCATCGCAGCCGGCCGGATTCGATCGCCTGCGCGAGCGGGGCCACCGCCGGGTCCCGAAAGACGAACCAGTCCAGGACGACGTTGGTGTCGAGGACCGCTGTCGGGCTTGGGTGAGCGAAGGTCATCAAGGCATGCCCTCTTGTTGGCTTTTCGGTTCGCCCCTATAATGGCAGGCTTTTCGGCAGATTCTGCCGCGCTCTTTGGCGAGCATCGGACTGCGCATCACGCGCAGCAAGGGGTTTCTTGGAGCCGCTGCACCCAGGCGTGCGCGAGGGCTTCCCCGACCGACCCGACCACGGCGCGGCCGGCTTCTTCCCGAAAAGAGTGTGTGACTTCAAACGGGAACAAGTTACCCATGCCAACCATCAACCAGCTCGTGCGCCACGG
>JAIXKN010000090.1:42566-44449 GCA_026932425.1 Burkholderiales bacterium | reverse complement strand
TCGGCGGTGACCTGCTTCTGGAAGGGCATGGACCTCTCGCTGCCCGAGCACCGCATCAACATCATCGACACCCCCGGGCACGTCGACTTCACGATCGAGGTCGAGCGCTCGATGCGCGTGCTCGACGGCGCGTGCATGGTCTATTGCGCGGTCGGCGGCGTGCAGCCGCAGTCGGAGACGGTCTGGCGCCAGGCCAACAAGCACAAGGTGCCGCGCCTGGCCTTCGTCAACAAGATGGACCGCACCGGCGCCAACTTCTTCAAGGTCTACGAGCAGATGAAGGCGCGCCTGAAGGCCAACCCGGTGCCCATCGTCGTTCCGATCGGCGCCGAGGACACCTTCAAGGGCGTCGTCGACCTCTTCAAGATGAAGGCGATCATCTGGGACGACGCCAGCCAGGGCATGAAGTTCAGCTACGGCCCCATCCCCGCGGACCTCGAGGCCGACTGCAAGAAGTGGCGCGAGAACATGGTCGAGGCCGCGGCCGAGGCTTCCGAAGAGCTGATGAACAAGTACCTCGAGAGCGGCGAGCTCACCGAGGACGAGATCAGGCAGGGCCTGCGCCAGCGCACGATCGCCACCGAGATCCAGCCGATGCTCTGCGGCACGGCCTTCAAGAACAAGGGCGTGCAGCGCATGCTCGACGCCGTCATCGAATTCCTGCCCTCGCCGGTCGACATCCCGCCGGTGGCCGGCACCGACGAGGACGACAAGGAAGTGACGCGCAAGGCCGACGACAGCGAGAAGTTCTCGGCGCTGGCCTTCAAGCTGATGACCGACCCCTACGTCGGCCAGCTCACCTTCGTGCGCGTCTATTCGGGCGTGCTGAAGTCGGGTGACACGGTGCTCAATCCGACGCGCGGCAAGAAGGAACGCATCGGCCGCATCCTGCAGATGCACGCCAACCAGCGCGAGGAGATCAAGGAGATCCTGGCCGGCGACATCGCCGCCTGCGTGGGCCTGAAGGAAGTCACGACGGGCGAGACGCTGTGCGACCCCGAGTCGGTCATCACGCTCGAGAAGATGGTCTTCCCCGAGCCGGTGATCCGCCAGGCGGTGGAGCCCAAGAGCAAGGCCGACCAGGAGAAGCTGGGCATCGCGCTCGGCCGCCTCGCCTCCGAGGATCCCTCCTTCC
This sequence comes from Burkholderiales bacterium, assembly GCA_026932425.1. Lineage (GTDB taxonomy): Bacteria > Pseudomonadota > Gammaproteobacteria > Burkholderiales > Burkholderiaceae_C > Rubrivivax. The sequence goes on along the minus strand of JAIXKN010000090.1, from coordinate 43,314 downwards.
GGGTCAGCAGCGACGAGGAATCGGGCCAGACGATCATCGCCGGCATGGGCGAGCTGCACCTCGAGATCATCATCGACCGCCTCAAGCGCGAGTTCGGCGTCGAGGCCAACGTCGGCAAGCCGCAGGTGGCCTATCGCGAGACGATCCGCAAGGCGGTCTCCGACGTCGAGGGCAAGTTCGTGCGCCAGTCCGGCGGCAAGGGCCAGTACGGCCACGTCGTGCTCAAGGTCGAGCCGCAGGAGCCCGGCAAGGGTTTCGAGTTCGTCGACGCGATCAAGGGCGGCGTCGTGCCGCGCGAGTACATCCCGGCAGTGCAGAAGGGCATCGAGGACACGCTGCCCAACGGCGTGCTGGCGGGTTACCCGGTCGTCGACGTCAAGGTCACGCTGACCTTCGGCTCCTACCACGAGGTCGACTCTTCGGAAAACGCCTTCAAGACTGCGGCTTCCATCGGCTTCAAGGAAGCCTGCCGTCGCGCCAATCCGGTGATCCTCGAGCCGATGATGGCCGTCGAGGTCGAGACCCCGGAGGACTATGCCGGCAACGTGATGGGCGACCTCTCCTCGCGGCGCGGCATGGTGCAGGGCATGGACGAGCTGGCCGGTGGCGGCAAGATCATCAAGGCCGAGGTGCCGCTGTCGGAGATGTTCGGCTACGCGACGACGCTGCGCTCGATGTCGCAGGGCCGCGCCACCTACACGATGGAGTTCAAGCACTACGCCGAGGCGCCCAAGAACGTCGCCGACGC
>JAIXKN010000090.1:13285-41531 GCA_026932425.1 Burkholderiales bacterium | reverse complement strand
CATCAAGCCGCACACGCACTTCAACGCCGAGGTGTACGTGCTCTCCAAGGAAGAGGGTGGGCGGCACACCCCCTTCTTCAACAACTACCGGCCGCAGTTCTACTTCCGCACCACCGACGTGACCGGGGCGGTGGAGCTGCCGGCGGACAAGGAGATGGTGATGCCCGGGGACAACGTGAGCATGACCGTCAAGCTGATCGCGCCCATTGCGATGGAAGAGGGCCTGCGCTTTGCCATCCGCGAGGGTGGGCGCACCGTGGGCGCCGGCGTCGTCGCAAAGATCATCGAGTGACATGGTGTCGCCCGCGCGTCGCTCGATGAGAGACCCGACGCAGCGGCCGCACCCCCAAGACATCGAGGTACACCATGTCCAAGCAAAAGATCCGCATCCGCCTCAAGGCCTTCGACTACAAGCTCATCGACCAGTCGGCGATGGAGATCGTCGATACCGCCAAGCGCACGGGCGCCGTCGTCAAGGGTCCGGTGCCGCTGCCGACGCGCATGCAGCGCTTCGACATCCTGCGCTCGCCCCACGTCAACAAGTCCAGCCGTGACCAGTTCGAGATCCGCACGCACCAGCGGCTGATGGACATCATCGATCCGACCGACAAGACGGTCGACGCGCTGATGAAGCTCGATCTGCCCGCCGGTGTCGACGTGGAGATCAAGCTGCAGTAATCGCGAAGGACTTCCGTTATACTTAACGGCTTCGCCGGCTCGACGTGGCCGGCAAGCACAGACGGCGCTTCAGGGGCATCCCCGAAGCGCCGTCCCAATCACCCCGGCCAATCGATGTCGGGATCGTGAAACAAGGCGCCCTGCTGCGAGCGGGGTGCTGGAGAGCAGCATGAGTCTGAGTGAAAACCTCGGCTTGCTGGGGCGCAAGGTGGGCATGATGCGCATCTTCACCGACGATGGCGACGCCATCCCGGTGACGGTGCTGGACGTCTCCAACAACCGCGTCACCCAGGTCAAGACCGTCGAGACCGACGGCTACGATGCCCTGCAGGTGACCTTCGGGTCGCGCAAGGCCTCCCGCGTGAACAAGCCCGAAGCCGGGCACCTGGCCAAGGCCGGTGTCGAGGCCGGGACGATCCTGCGCGAGTTCCGCGTCAGCGCCGAGACCGCCGGTCAGTACAAGCCCGGCGCGAACATCCCCGTGAGCCTGTTTTCGGCCGGCCAGAAGGTCGACGTGCAGGGCACTTCGATCGGCAAGGGTTACGCCGGCACCATCAAGCGCCACAACTTCTCGTCGCAGCGCGCCTCGCACGGCAACAGCCGTTCGCACAACGTGCCCGGCTCGATCTCGATGGCGCAGGACCCGGGCCGCGTCTTCCCGGGCAAGAAGATGACCGGTCACCTCGGCGACGAGACGGTGACCACCCAGAACCTGGACATCGTCCGTGTCGACGAGGCGCGTTCGCTGCTGATGGTCCGCGGCGCGGTGCCCGGCGCGAAGAACGGCCACGTGGTCGTGCGCCCGGCGATCAAGGCCAAGGTCAAGAAGGGAGCCTGAGCATGCAACTGGAGCTCCTGAACGAACAGGGCCAGGCCACGGCCAAGGTCGATGCGCCCGACACGGTGTTCGCGCGCGACTACAACGAGGCGCTGGTGCACCAGATCGTCGTCGCCTACCAGGCCAACGGCCGCCAGGCCACGCGCGCGCAAAAGGACCGCGGCGAGGTCAAGCACAGCACCAAGAAGCCGTTCCGTCAGAAGGGCACCGGCCGCGCGCGCGCCGGCATGACGAGCTCGCCGCTGTGGCGCGGGGGCGGTCGCATCTTCCCGAACCGCCCGGACGAGAACTTCACGCAGAAGGTCAACAAGAAGATGTATCGCGCCGGCATGGCGTCGATCCTCTCGCAGCTGGCGCGCGACGGTCGTCTGGCCGTGATCGACTCGATCGGCATCGAGGCGCCCAAGACCAAGCTGCTGGCGGCCAAGATCAAGGCGATGGGCCTGGATTCCGTCATGCTCATCGTCGACCAGATCGACGAGAACCTGGCGCTGGCCTCGCGCAACCTGGCCAACGTGCTCATCGTCGAACCACGCTACGCCGATCCGCTGTCGCTGGTCTTCTTCAAGAAGGTGCTGGTGACCAAGGGCGCGATCGATCAGCTCAAGGAGATGTTCGCATGAGCACCGCGAAACCGCAGGCGCGCAAGTCCGACGAGGGCCGTCTGGCCACCGTGCTCGTCGCGCCGATCATTTCCGAGAAGGCCACGCGCGTGGCCGAGAAGAGCAATCAGATCCTCTTCAAGGTGCTGCGCAGCGCCACCAAGCCCGAGATCAAGGCCGCCGTCGAGCTGATGTTCAAGGTCGAGGTCGAGTCGGTGCAGACCGTCAACCAGAAGGGCAAGGTCAAGCGCTTCGGCCGCTCGATGGGTCGCCGCGACCACGTCAAGAAGGCGTATGTGTCGCTCAAGCCCGGCCAGGAGCTGGACTTCTCCGGGGAGGCTGCATAAATGGCTGTCGTCAAGATCAAACCCACCTCGCCCGGCCGCCGCGGCGTGACCCGGGTGGTGCACAAGCATCTGCACAAGGGCGGGCCCGAGGCCTCGCTGCTGGAGCCGCAGAAGCAGAAGGCCGGCCGCAACAACAACGGCCACATCACCACGCGGCACAAGGGCGGTGGCCACAAGCACCACTATCGCGTCGTCGACTTCCGCCGCGACAAGGACGGGATTCCGGCCAAGGTCGAACGCATCGAGTACGACCCCAACCGCACCGCGCACATCGCGCTGCTGTGTTATGCCGACGGCGAGCGGCGCTACATCATCGCGCCGCGCGGCGTCGAGGCCGGGGCCACGCTGCTGTCCGGTGCCGAGGCGCCGATCAAGGCCGGCAACACGCTGCCGATCCGCAACATCCCGGTCGGCTCGACGATCCATTGCGTCGAGATGCTGCCCGGCAAGGGTGCGCAGATCGCGCGTTCGGCCGGCTCCTCGGTGACGCTGATGGCGCGCGAGGGCACCTACGCCCAGCTGCGGCTGCGCTCGGGTGAGGTGCGCCGCATCCACATCGACTGCCGCGCGACGATCGGCGAGGTCAGCAACGAGGAACACAACCTGCGCCAGTACGGCAAGGCCGGAGCCACCCGCTGGCGCGGCGTGCGCCCGACCGTGCGCGGCGTCGTGATGAACCCGGTCGACCACCCCATGGGCGGCGGCGAGGGCCGCAGCAAGAGCGGCAAGCACCCCGTGGATCCGTGGGGCAACCTGACCAAGGGCTACCGCACGCGCAGCAACAAGCGCACGCAGACGATGATCGTCTCGCGCCGCAAGAAGAAGTGAGGTCGTAGGACATGACCCGTTCGCTCAAGAAGGGTCCCTTCGTGGACCACCATCTGCTGGCCAAGGTCGAGAAGGCCGCCGCCGGCAAGGACAAGAGGCCGATCAAGACCTGGTCGCGCCGCAGCACCATCCTGCCCGAGTTCATCGGCCTGACGGTCGCAGTGCACAACGGCAAGCAGCACGTCCCGGTCTACGTGACCGACCAGATGGTCGGCCACAAGCTCGGCGAGTTCGCCCTGACCCGCTTGTTCAAGGGACACCCCGCGGACAAGAAGGCCAAGAAGTAAGGAGGCAGCGTCATGGCAATCGAAACCACGGCCAGCGTGCGCGGCGTGCGCCTCTCGGTCAACAAGGGCCGGCTCGTCGCCGACATGATCCGCGGCCGGCCTGTCGACCAGGCGCTGAACATCCTGCGTTTCACGCCGAAGAAGGCGGCGCTGATCGTGCGCAAGGTCGTCGAATCGGCCGTCGCCAACGCCGAACACAACGACGGCGCGGACATCGACGAGCTCAAGGTCAAGGCCATCACCGTCGAGCAGGGCGCGGCACTCAAGCGCTTCGCCGCGCGCGCCAAGGGCCGCGGCAACCGCATCAGCAAGCCCACCTGCCACATCTTCGTGACGGTCGGCAACTGAGGAGCTGGAAGAAAACATGGGACAGAAAATCCATCCGACCGGCTTCCGCCTCTCGGTCACGCGCGCCTGGAGTTCGCGCTGGTTCGCGAACAACCGCAACTTCGCCGACATGCTGGCCGAGGACGTGCAGGTACGCGACTACCTCAAGACCAAGCTCAAGAACGCCGCCGTTTCGCGCATCCTGATCGAGCGCCCCGCCAAGAACGCGCGCATCACGATCTACTCGGCTCGACCGGGTGTCGTGATCGGCAAGAAGGGCGAGGACATCGAGAACCTGAAGGCCGAGCTCACGCGCCGCCTGGGCGTGCCGGTGGCGGTCAACATCGAGGAGATCCGCAAGCCCGAGATCGACGCGCAGCTGATCGCCGACTCGATCACGCAGCAGCTCGAGAAGCGCATCCTGTTCCGCCGCGCGATGAAGCGCGCGATGCAGAACGCGATGCGCCTGGGCGCGCAGGGCATCAAGATCATGAGCGCCGGCCGGCTCAACGGCATCGAGATCGCGCGCACCGAGTGGTACCGCGAAGGGCGCGTGCCGCTGCATACGCTCAAGGCCGACATCGACTACGGCTTCAGCGAGGCCAAGACCACCTACGGCGTCATCGGCGTCAAGGTCTGGGTCTATCGCGGCGACCGCCTGGCCAACGGCGAGGCGCCGGCCATCCCGAAGACCGAAGGCGAGGACGACCGCCGCTCGCGCCGCGGCCCGCGCCCCGGCGGCGATCGGCCCGGAGCCGGTCGCGGTCGTCCGGGCGGCGAGCGCGCCCCTCGTGCCGACGCGGCGCCGGCTGCTGACGCGGCCAGCAAGGGCCCGGGTCCGGCCGTCAAGCGTGTGCGCCGCGCGGCTCCGGCCGGCGGCGAGACCAAAGGAGAGTGACGATGCTGCAACCTGCACGTCGCAAGTTCCGAAAGGAACAGAAGGGCCGCAACACCGGCATCGCCACGCGCGGTGCCAACGTGTCGTTCGGCGAGTTCGGCCTCAAGGCCACCGAGCGCGGCCGCATCACCGCGCGCCAGATCGAGGCCGCGCGTCGCGCGATCTCGCGCCACATCAAGCGTGGCGGCCGCATCTTCATCCGCATCTTCCCCGACAAGCCGGTGAGCCAGAAGCCGGCGGAAGTGCGCATGGGCAACGGCAAGGGCAATCCCGAGTTCTACGTGGCCGAAATCAAGCCGGGCAAGGTCCTCTACGAGCTCAACGGCGTCCCCGAGGCGCTGGCCCGCGAGGCCTTCGCGCTGGCCGCGGCCAAGCTGCCGTTGGCCACGACCTTCGTCACGCGCCAGATCGGCACCTGAGCGCAGGAGCAAGACATGAAAGCATCTGAACTGCGCGCCAAGGACATCGCCGGGCTCGAGAAGGAGATCAGCGAGCTGCTTCGCGCCCACTTCGGCCTGCGCATGCAGAAGGCGACCCAGGCGCTGAGCAACCATTCCCAGCTCGGCCGCACGCGTCGCGACATCGCACGCGCAAAGACCATCCTGGCCGAAAAGAAGAGGGCCGCCAAATGAGCGCCACCACCGAGAACGCCGTCAAGAACACCCGCACGCTGATCGGCCGCGTCGTCAGCGACAAGCGCAGCAAGACCGTCACCGTGCTCATCGAGCGCCGCGCCGCGCACCCGCTCTACGGCAAGATCGTCGCGCGCTCGCGCAAGTATCACGCGCACGACGAGAAGGGCGAGTACAAGCTCGGCGATCTGGTCGAGATCGCCGAAGGGCGCCCGATCAGCAAGACCAAATCCTGGGTCGTGACCCGCCTGGTCGAGAAGGCCAAGCTCGTTTGACTTCCCGCTGCGGGGGCTTGCGCGAGCCGGCCCCGCACGCAACGGCCGGACGCGGAATACTCCCGTGCCGGCCGTTCGCGCTTGACGCGGCCGGGCGGCTCCGCGCCGGGGCGCGAGGGCCTGCCGCGGCACCCGGCACCCCATCACCACGAACGGACACACCATGCTGAAGGTCGGAGACACGCTGCCTGCGGGCACGCTGCAGGAATACATCGAGGTCGCCAGCGAGGGCTGTTCCGTCGGTCCGAACCCGGTCGACGTGCACAAGGCCGCCGCGGGCAAGACGATCGCGCTCTTCGCGGTGCCCGGCGCGTTCACACCCGGCTGCCATCTCAAGCATTTGCCGGGCTTCGTCGAGAGCGCAGGGGCGCTGAGGGACGCCGGTGTCGACGAGATCTGGTGCGTCGCGGTCAACGATGCCTTCGTCATGGGCGCCTGGGGCCGGGACCAGAAGACCGCGGGCAAGGTTCGCATGCTGGCCGACGGCAGCGCCACCTGGACGCAGGCCACCGGCCTGACGCTGGACCTGACCGCCAAGGGTCTGGGCCTGCGTTCCAACCGCTACTCGGCGCTGGTCGTCGACGGCGTCGTGAAGACGCTCAACGTCGAGGACTCGGGCAAGCTCGAGGTCAGCGACGCGACGAACCTGCTCGCCCAGGCACGCCAGCTGCGCGGCTGAGCATCGGACCGCCATCGCGCCGGCACCAGAGCTTGACGCTACTCTCGTGAATCGCGCATAATTAAGGGCTTCGCCGAATAAGGCTGCGCAACACCTTGCGCGGCGCGGCGACGAAGCCATTTCGACAACCCGCTCGAGGGCCCAAGACTGACCGCCATGGCGCACTGCCGCGGCGGGACAAGTTGGGGTTGAACAATGATCCAAATGCAAACGCGACTGGATGTCGCCGACAACACGGGCGCGAAGTCCGTCATGTGCATCAAGGTGCTCGGCGGCTCCAAGCGCCGCTATGCGGGCATCGGCGATGTGATCAAGGTCAGCATCAAGGAGGCGGCACCTCGAGGCCGAGTCAAGAAGGGCGAGATCTACAACGCCGTCGTCGTGCGCACCGCCAAGGGCGTGCGCCGCCCCGACGGCGCGCTGATCAAGTTCGACGGCAATGCCGCCGTGCTTCTCAACGCCAAGCTCGAGCCGATCGGCACCCGCATCTTCGGCCCGGTGACGCGCGAGCTGCGGACCGAGCGCTTCATGAAGATCGTGTCGCTCGCGCCCGAGGTGCTCTGACGCGATCCGCCCAGCAAGGACCGAGACCATGAACAAGATTCGCAAGGGCGACCACGTCATCGTGCTGACCGGCCGCGACAAGGGCAAGCGCGGCACGGTGACCCGTCGCGTCGACGCCGACCACCTCGTCGTCGAGGGCGTCAACGTCGTCAAGAAGCACATCAAGCCCAATCCGATGAAGGGCACGACCGGCGGCGTCGTCGACAAGACCATGCCGATCCACCAGTCCAACGTCGCGATCTGGAACGCCGCCAGTGGCAAGGCCGATCGCGTCGGCATCAAGCAGCTGGAGGGCGGCAAGCGCGTGCGCGTCTACAAATCCAGCGGCGAAGAAATCAAGGTTTGAGGGCAGCGACCATGGCTTTGCAACAAGCGACCGCGCAGGCTCGGCTGCAGCAGGTCTATCGCGAGAAGATCGTCCCCGAGCTGATGAGCAAGTTCGGCTACACGTCGACGATGCAGGTTCCGCGGCTGACCAAGATCACCCTCAACATGGGCGTGAGCGAGGCGGTGGCCGACAAGAAGGTGATGGAGCATGCCGTCGGCGACCTCACCAAGATCGCCGGCCAGAAGCCGGTCGTCACGAAGTCGAAGAAGGCGATCGCCGGCTTCAAGATCCGCGAGAACGTCCCGATCGGCTGCATGGTGACGCTGCGCGGCGCGCGCATGTACGAATTCCTCGACCGCTTCGTGACCGTGGCGCTGCCGCGCGTGCGCGACTTCCGCGGCATCTCCGGGCGCGCCTTCGACGGCCGCGGCAACTACAACATCGGCGTCAAGGAACAGATCATCTTCCCGGAGATCGAGTACGACAAGATCGACGCGATCCGCGGACTGAACATCAGCATCACGACCAGCGCGAAGACCGACGACGAGTGCCGGGCACTGCTCACGGCCTTCCGCTTCCCGTTCAAGAACTGAGGCACAGCATGGCCAAACTCTCCCTGAAGCAGCGCGAAGCCAAGCGCGAGAAGCTGGTGGCCCAGTATTCGAAGAAGTACGCGGAACTCAAGGCCATCATCGACGACGCCAAGCGCGGCGACGACGAGCGCTACGCGGCCCGCCTGGAGCTGCAGAAGCTCCCGCGCAACGCCAACCCGACGCGGCTGCGCAACCGCTGCGCGCTCACCGGCCGCGCACGCGGCACCTTCCGCAAGTTCGGCCTGGGCCGCAACAAGATCCGCGAGCTCGCCTTCAAGGGCGACATCCCGGGCATGACCAAGGCCAGCTGGTGAGATCGGCGAGGAACGCAGGAGATAAGCCATGAGCATGAGTGATCCCATCGCCGACATGCTGACGCGCATCCGCAATGCCCAGAGCGTCGAGAAGGCCGTCGTCACGATGCCCTCGTCGAAGCTGAAGGTCGCGATCGCGCAGGTGCTGAAGGACGAGGGCTACATCGACGACTTCGCCGTCCGCGGCGAGGCCGGCAAGAGCGAACTCGAGATCGCGCTGAAGTACTACGCCGGCCGCCCGGTGATCGAGCGCATCGAGCGCGTCAGCCGGCCGGGCCTGCGCGTGTACAAGGGCCGTGACGCGATCCCGCAGGTCATGAACGGCCTCGGCGTGGCCATCGTCACGACGCCCAAGGGCGTGATGACCGACCGCAAGGCGCGCGCCACCGGCGTCGGCGGCGAAGTCCTGTGCTACGTCGCCTGAGCGTTTAGGGGAGTCCGAGCAAATGTCCCGCATTGGAAAAATGCCGGTCGCCGTCCCGCAGGGCGTGGACGTGTCGATCACCGCCGACCGCATCACCGTCAAGGGCGGCAACGGCACTCTGTCGCGTCCGCTGACGCCGCTCGTGAAGCTGGCCAGGGACGGCGCGACCCTCTCGTTCGAGCCTGTCGACGAATCCGCCGCGGCCAACGCGATGAGCGGCACGATGCGCGCGCTGGTCGCCAACATGGTCGAAGGCGTCTCGAAAGGTTTCGAGAAGAAGCTCAATCTCGTCGGCGTCGGCTTTCGCGCCCAGGCGCAGGGTCAGAAGCTGAACCTGCAGATCGGCTTCTCGCACCCGGTCGTCAAGGACATGCCCGAAGGCATCAAGGTCAGCACGCCGACGCAGACCGAGATCGTCATCGCCGGCGCCGACCGCCAGGTGGTCGGCCAGCTGGCCGCCGAAGTGCGTGCCTTCCGTCCGCCCGAGCCCTACAAGGGCAAGGGCATCCGCTACGCCAACGAGCGCGTGGTGATGAAAGAGACGAAGAAGAAGTAAGGAGCCAGGTCATGTTGAACAAGAAGGAACAGCGCCTGCGCCGCTCGCGGCAGACGCGTCATCGCATCGCCACGAATCGCATGGCGCGGCTGACGGTCTACCGCTCCAACCTGCACATCTACGCCAGTCTCATTTCCGAGGATGGCGCGCGCGTGCTGGCCTCGGCGTCGACGCTCGAGAAGGAAGTGCGCACGCAGCTCGGCGCTGCCGGGCAGGGCGCCAAGGTCGACGCGGCGAGCCTGATCGGTAAGCGCATCGCCGAGAAGGCGAAGGCCGCGGGCATCGAGCGGGTCGCGTTCGACCGCGCCGGTTTCGCGTATCACGGTCGTGTCAAGGCCCTTGCCGAGGCCGCGCGCGAAGCCGGACTCCAGTTCTGACCTCGCCCGGTCCGAAGGAAACACTGCAATGGCAAAGTTCACCCCCCGCGCGCAGCCCGAGGCCAACGAGGACGGCCTGCGCGAGAAGATGATCGCGGTCAACCGCGTCACCAAGGTCGTCAAGGGCGGCCGCACGCTCAGTTTTGCCGCACTCACCGTCGTCGGCGACGGTGACGGCCGTATCGGCATGGGCAAGGGCAAGGCCAAGGAAGTGCCGATGGCCGTGCAGAAGGCGATGGACGCCGCGCGCCGCAACATGGTCCGCGTCAGCCTGAAGAACGGCACCATCCACCACAACGTCGAGGGCGAGCACGGCGCCGCCCACGTGCTGGTGGCGCCGGCGCCGGCGGGCACCGGCATCATCGCCGGCGGTCCGATGCGCGCCGTCTTCGAGGTGATGGGCGTGACCGACATCGTCGCCAAGAGCCACGGCTCGACGAACCCCTACAACATGGTCCGCGCGACGCTCGAGGCGCTGAAGAGCTCGACGACGCCGGCCGAGGTCGCCGCCAAGCGCGGCAAGAGCGTCGAAGAGCTGTTCGGCTGAACGGCGCCGACCAGCTTCCGCGGAGAACTCTGATGTCCGAGAAGAAGACCCTGACCGTCAAGCTCGTGAAGAGCGTGGCCGGCACCCGTCAGCCGCACCGCGATACCGTGCGCGGACTCGGGCTGCGCAAGCTCGGCAGCGAGCGCACGCTGGAAGACACGCCGGCGGTGCGCGGCATGATCAACAAGGTCTCGTACCTGGTGAAGGTCCTGTGATGCAACTCAATTCGATCAAGCCGGGCGCCGGTGCACGGCACGCCAAGCGCCGCGTCGGACGCGGCATCGGCTCGGGCCTGGGCAAGACCGCCGGTCGCGGCCACAAGGGCCAGAAATCGCGCGCGGGCGGCTTTCACAAGGTCGGCTTCGAGGGCGGCCAGATGCCGCTGCAGCGCCGGCTGCCCAAGCGCGGCTTCAACTCGATGCAACGCGACTTCAATGCCGAGGTCACGCTCGCCCAGCTGCAGGCGCTGCCGATCGAAGAGATCGACCTGCTTGCGCTCAAGGCTGCGGGCCTGGTGGGTCAGCTCGTGCGCAACGTCAAGGTGATCAAGACCGGCGACCTCTCGCGCAAGGTCGTGCTCAAGGGCATCGGCGCGACGGCCGGCGCCAAGGCGGCGATCGAGGCCGCGGGCGGCACGCTGGACTGACGCGGGCTCGACGAGGAATCCACGCGTGGCAACCTCCGCCAATCAGCTGGCCAAGAGCGGGAAGTACGGCGACCTCCGTCGCCGGCTGACCTTCCTGCTGCTGGCGCTGTTCGTTTACCGCATCGGTGCGCACATCCCGGTCCCCGGGATCGACCCGGTGCAGTTGCAGCAGCTCTTCCAGGGCCAGTCCGGCGGCATCCTGAACCTGTTCAACATGTTCAGCGGAGGCGCGCTGTCGCGCTTCACCGTCTTCGCGCTGGGCATCATGCCCTACATCTCGGCGTCGATCATCATGCAGCTGATGGCGCACGTCGTGCCCTCGCTCGAGGCGCTGAAGAAGGAAGGCCAGGCCGGACAGCGCAAGATCACGCAGTACACGCGCTACGGCACCCTGGGGCTGGGCATCTTCCAGTCGCTGGGCATTGCGCTCGCGCTCGAGGGCTCGCCGGGCCTGGTCCTGGCGCCGGGCTTCGGCTTTCGCATGACCGCCGTGATCAGCCTCGTTGCCGGCACCATGTTCCTGATGTGGCTCGGTGAACAGATCACCGAGCGGGGCCTGGGCAACGGCATTTCGATCATCATCTTCGCGGGCATCGTCGCGGGGCTGCCCAGCGCCATCGGCGGCCTCTTCGAACTCGTGCGCACCGGTGCGATGAGCCCCGTGGTGAGCCTCTTCATCGTCGCGCTGGTCGTGCTCGTGACCTACGCGGTCGTCTTCGTCGAGCGGGGCCAGCGCAAGATCCTCGTGAACTACGCCAAGCGCCAGGTCGGGAACAAGGTCTACGGCGGCCAGTCCTCGCACCTGCCGCTCAAGCTCAACATGTCGGGCGTGATCCCGCCGATCTTCGCCTCGTCGATCATCCTGCTGCCCGCGACGATCGTCGGCTGGTTCGCAACCGGCGAGGGCATGCGCTGGCTCAAGGACCTCTCGGCGATGCTCTCGCCCGGGCAGCCGATCTACGTGCTGCTCTACGCGGCGATGATCGTCTTCTTCTGCTTCTTCTACACGGCGCTGGTCTTCAACAGCCGCGAGACCGCCGACAACCTGAAGAAGAGCGGCGCCTTCATCCCCGGGATCCGTCCCGGCGAGCAGACGGCCAGGCATATCGACAAGATCCTCTCGCGCCTCACCCTGGCCGGCGCGATCTACGTCACCGCGGTGTGCCTGCTGCCCGAGTTCCTCGTGCTCAAGTACAACGTGCCGTTCTACTTCGGCGGCACCTCGCTGCTGATCATCGTGGTCGTCACGATGGACTTCTGGGCCCAGGTGCAGAGTTACGTGATGAGCCAGCAGTACGAGAGCCTGCTGAAGAAGGCCAACTTCAAGACGAGCTGAAATGAAACGCCCACGCTCGCTTCGCTCGCTGCCCCCCGACGGGGCGCTCAGCCCCTTCGGAACGGCCGGGCGGCATTGAGATGGCCAAGGACGACGTCATTCAGATGCAGGGGGAGATCGTCGAGAACCTCCCCAACGCAACCTTCCGCGTGAAGCTGGAGAACGGACACGTGGTGCTCGGCCACATCTCGGGCAAGATGCGGATGCACTACATCCGCATCCTCCCGGGCGACAGGGTCACGGTCGAGCTCACGCCATACGATTTGAGTCGCGCCCGGATCGTCTTCCGCGCGAAGTGAAGAGAGCAAACGGGTCAAGGAGAAGAGCATGAAAGTCGCCGCATCGATCAAGAAGATGTGCCGCCACTGCAAGATCATCCGCCGCCATGGCGTCGTGCGCGTGATCTGCACGGACCCGCGCCACAAGCAGCGCCAGGGTTGAGCGGCCCGCTTGCGCATCAGAGTTAGAGGACACGCATGGCACGCATTGCTGGCATCAACATTCCGCCGCACAAGCACGCGGAGATCGGCCTGACCGCGATCTACGGCATCGGCCGTTCGACCGCGCAGAAGATCTGCGACGCGGTGGGCATCCCCTATTCGAAGAAGATCAAGGACCTCTCGGACCAGGATCTCGAGCGCATCCGCGACGAGATCGGCCGCCTCACGATCGAGGGCGACCTGCGGCGCGAGATGTCGATCAACATCAAGCGCCTGATGGACCTCGGCTGCTACCGCGGCTTCCGTCACCGCCGCGGGCTGCCGGTCCGCGGCCAGCGCACCCGCACCAACGCCCGCACCCGCAAGGGCCCGAAGAAGGGCGCCGCGGCACTGAAGAAGTGAGCCCCGCTCGTCTTCACCCCTGAACAGAGCACGACATGGCCAAAGCACCCATCAACACCGCGGCGCGGCGCGTCAGCAAGAAGGTCCGCAAGAACATCGCGGACGGCATCGCGCACGTGCACGCCTCGTTCAACAACACGATCATCACGATCACCGACCGCCAGGGCGCCGCGCTCGCCTGGGCTTCCAGCGGTGGCCAGGGCTTCAAGGGCTCGCGCAAGTCGACGCCCTTCGCCGCCCAGGTGGCTGCCGAAGTCGCCGGCCGCGCCGCGCAGGAACACGGGATCAAGAACCTGGACGTGCGCATCAAGGGACCGGGCCCGGGTCGCGAATCCTCGGTGCGTGCGCTGGCGGCGCTCGGCATCCGCATCACCTCGATCAGCGACGTCACGCCGATCCCGCACAACGGCTGCCGCCCGCAGAAGCGCCGCCGCGTCTAAGGCGTGCGCGATCTCGCGGTCGTCTATAATTAATAGTTTGCCGGCGCGGCGACCTTCGTTGCGCCGGACAAGCCTTCGGCAGGCGCCCGGTTTCCCGGCGCCATCCGAAGACACGCTTAAGCCCACCGTTCGAGCCCGCCGCCGCAAGCAAGAGCAGGGCCGGACTCCACGGCAGCCGCCAGCGCGCGGCTCGGCCGTGCAGAAACAGACCGAAAAGGACAGCACGTGGCACGTTACCTCGGCCCGAAGGCCAAGCTCTCCCGCCGCGAGGGCACCGATCTCTTCCTGAAGAGCGCCCGCCGCTCGATCAGCGACAAGGCCAAGTTCGACAGCCGCCCCGGTCAGCACGGCCGCACCAGCGGTTCGCGCACCTCCGACTACGGCACCCAGCTGCGCGAGAAGCAGAAGGTCAAGCGCATGTACGGCGTGCTCGAGCGCCAGTTCCGCCGCTACTTCGCCGAGGCCGAGCGGCGCAGGGGCAACACCGGTGCCAACCTGCTGTCGCTGCTCGAGTCGCGCCTGGACAACGTCGTCTACCGCATGGGCTTCGGCTCGACGCGCGCCGAGGCGCGCCAGCTCGTCTCGCACAAGGCCGTCACCGTCAACGGCCAGGTCGTCAACATCCCGTCCTACATGGTCAAGGCCGGCGACACGCTCGCGCTGCGCGAGAAGTCGAAGAACCAGCTTCGCGTTCAGGATGCGCTGAAGCTGGCGCAATCGGTCGGACTGCCCGACTGGGTCTCGGTCGACGCGACCAAGATGGAAGGCGTCTTCAAGAAGGTGCCGGATCGCGACCAGTTCGGCGCCGAGATCAAGGAAGCGCTGATCGTCGAGTTGTACTCGCGCTGATCCATTCCGGGCGGCCGGGCAGTCCCCGGCCGCTCGACCCCGACGGGTCCACCGCGTTCGTCGGGCGCGCGGCGGACATGGGCAGCGCCCGGCATGGTCCATCAGCCTTATCGGTGTAACGAGCCGAGGGTATTGACAGGAACACAGACTCAATGCAGACCACACTTCTGAAGCCCAAGGCGATCCAGGTCGAGCCCCTTGGCGAGCACCGCGCGAAAGCGATCCTCGAGCCCTTCGAGCGCGGCTACGGCCACACGCTGGGCAACGCGCTGCGCCGGGTGCTGCTGTCCTCGATGGTCGGCTACGCACCCACCGAGGTCACGATCGCCGGAGTGCTGCACGAGTACTCGGCCATCGACGGCGTCCAGGAGGACGTCGTGCACATCATGCTGGCGCTCAAGGGCGTCGTCTTCCGCCTGCACAACCGAGACGAGGTCACCCTCGTGCTGCGCAAGGAGGGCGAAGGCCCCGTCACCGCGGCCGACATCCAGACCCCGCACGACGTCGAGATCGTCAACCCCGGCCACGTCATCGCGCACCTGGCGCAGGGCGGCAAGCTCGACATGCAGATCAAGGTCGAGAAGGGCCGCGGCTACGTTCCCGGCAATCTGCGCCGCTACGGCGACGAGCCGACCAAGGCCATCGGCCGCATCGTGCTCGACGCCTCCTTCTCGCCGGTGCGGCGCGTCAGCTACGCGGTCGAGAACGCCCGCGTCGAGCAGCGCACCGACCTCGACAAGCTGGTGATGGAGATCGAGACCAACGGCGCCATCGCGCCCGAGGAGGCGATCCGCCAGTCCGCGCGCATCCTCGTCGAGCAGCTCGCGATCTTCGCGCAGCTCGAGGTCAACCCCGACGAGATGTTCGAGGCCCAGCCGCAGCGCGCCTCGGCGATCGACCCGATGCTGCTGCGCCCGGTCGACGAGCTCGAGCTCACCGTGCGCTCGGCCAACTGCCTCAAGGCCGAGAACATCTACTACATCGGCGACCTGATCCAGCGTACCGAGACCGAGCTGCTGAAGACGCCCAACCTCGGCCGCAAGTCGCTCAACGAGATCAAGGAAGTGCTGGCCTCGCGCGGCCTGACCCTGGGCGTGCGCCTGGAGAACTGGCCGCCGCAGGGCCTGGACAAGCGCTGATCGGCCGACCGCGAGAACGGTTTCATCCGAAGAAGGGGCCGCGCGAAGCGCGGCCCGGTGCCACCCCGGTACCTGACACGGCCGGGGAACAGATAACGAAAGGAAAGCACCATGCGTCACCGCCACGGGCTTCGCAAGCTCAACCGCACCAGCGAGCATCGCCAGGCGATGCTGCGCAACATGTGCAACTCGCTGATCGAGCACGAAGCGATCCGCACCACCGTCCCCAAGGCCAAGGAGCTGCGCCGCGTCGTCGAGCCGCTGATCACGCTGGCCAAGGAGCCCACGCTCGCCAACCGCCGCCTGGCCTTCGACCGCACGCGCAACCGCGCCGTCGTCGTCAAGCTCTTCGACGAGCTGGGCCCGCGCTACAAGGAGCGCCCGGGCGGCTACACGCGCATCCTCAAGATGGGTTTCCGCCCCGGCGACAACGCGCCGATGGCCTACGTCGAGCTGGTCGACCGCCCCGAGCCGTCGGCCGAGGGCGGCGACGCCAAGGGCGAGTGACCCAAGCTCGCGGCCAAGGTCTTCACATCGAGTCGCGTATCGACTATACTTATAGGTTCTGTCGCGGGGTGGAGCAGTCTGGTAGCTCGTTGGGCTCATAACCCAAAGGTCGCAAGTTCAAATCTTGCCCCCGCAACCAAATCCGGAAGGGGCTTACGGCGTCGCCGTAAGCCCTTTTCATATCTACTTCCCGCCCTTCTTCAGCGCCGCTTCCCAGAGCTTGATGACCTTGTCGTAGTCGGCCGCGCCCTGCAGCGGGTCGATCGGCTCGACCTTGATGTCCTTGAGGTTGGGCAGCTTGGTGAGCCTGGCGACGTCGATGTCGGCGCGGCTGGGGCGGCGGAAGTTCTCGACGAGCTCGGCTTCCTGCACCTCGCGGGAGAGGAGCTGGTCGTAGAGCTGCTGCGCGGCGGCGTTGCCGTTCTTCGGGTTCTTGATGATCGCCACGCCCTCGGGCTGCACGAAGGTGCCCTCGGCCGGGTAGACGAGCCTCACGTCCTTGTGCCCGCCGGCGATGTAGGAGTAGGCCGCGTACTCCATCGTGATGCCGAGCGGGTACTCGCCGTCGGCCACCCCGCGATAGACCTGCGCCGAGCTCTTCGAGACGACGACGTTGGCGGCGAGCTTCTCGAGCCCCTCGGTGCCGAAGAGGCGGTAGAGCCCGTAGACCTGCCCGTAGGCGCTGCCCGAGGAGACCGGGTCGCCCATGATCACTTTGCCCTTCCACTTCGGGTCGAAGAGGTCGGCCCAGTTCTTCGGTGCCTCGCTGCCCTTGAGCTGCTTGGCGTTGGCCATGATCACCATCACGTGCAGGTTGCTCGCGGCCCAGAGGTCCGAGGCGCCGAGCAGCGAAGCGTCCAGACCCTTGCTCTCGGGCGAGCGGTAGGGCTGGAAGTTCTGCTTGTACGCGGCCAGCGTGTCGAAGCCCGCGCCCCAGACGACGTCGCCCAGCGGATTGGCCGATTCGGCCTCGATGCGCTTCATCAGCGCGCCGGTGCCCGAGCTGACCTTCTGCACCGTCAGCCCCGGCGCGCGCTTCTTGATGATGTCCAGCGCGACGTCGACGGTCTGCACGTTGTTCGAGGTGTAGACGACGGCGTCGGCGGCCAGCGCCGGCGCGGCCGCGCCGAGCGCGAGTCCGCCGACCGCGGTGGCCAGCGCCCCCTTGAGCAGCTTGAACAGGTTCGGGCTTGCCATGAGTTCTCCTCCGGGGTTGGGCGCATCAGTTGCTGGAGAACAGTTCCAGCCTGAAGACGCGCGTTGCGATGAAGAGCGGGACGATGATCGCCGCCATCAGCACCACGCCGTAGGCCGAGGCGCGCGCGAGGTAGCCGGCGTCGATCTGGTTGAACATCTCGATCGGCATCGTCTCCATGCCGCCGTAGTAGAGCACGATCGTTGCCGAGATCTCGGCCAGCGAGGTCACCCACATCAGGATCGCCGCGGCCCAGATCGCCGGCTTCATCACCGGCAGCACGACGCTGCGAAAGCTCTGCAGCGGCGAGGCGCCGAGGTTGATCGCCGCCTCTTCCATGCTGTCGGGGATGTTGTAGAGCGAAGCCGACGCGGAGCGGATCGAGAACGGCACCTTGCGCACGAAGAGCGCCGCTGCCATGATGATCCAGGTGCCGGTCAGGACGACCGGACCGGTGTTGTAGCTGTGGATCAGCGCGATGCCGAGCACGGTGCCGGAGACGGCCAGCGGCAGCATCGCCACGTAGTCCAGCAGCGAGACGAGCGCGCTGCGCTTCTTCACGATCAGGTAACTTGCAATCGTCGCGAACAGCGTCCCGGCCAGCGTCGCGGCGGTGGCCAGCAGCAGCGAATTGACGATCGGCGCCGGCGCGGTGCCCAGCGCCCGCTCCATGTTCTCGAGCGTCCACTGGCCGTAGCGCAGCACGGGGCCGCGCGCTTTGGTGAAGGCGCCGACGACCATCACCGCCGCCGGCAGCATCGACAGCGCCATCAGCAGCAGCGCAGCGGCGGTCAGCGAGCGCGCGGCCCAGCCGCGCGCGCGCGCCGCCGGGGGCGGGCGGCCCTGGTGCATCTGGTAGGTCTTGCGCTCGACGACGCTCTTCTGCACCAGCAGCACCAGCGCGACGAGCAGCACCGAGACCACCGCCAGCACGCTCTGCATCACCGGGTTGCCGCCCATCTCCGAGAGGAAGGTGATGTAGATCAGCGACGAGAGCACCTCGACCTTGCCGCCGAGGATCATCGGGATCGAGAAGTTGTCGACCGCGAGCGTGAACACGATCATCGCGTTGACCAGCAGCGCCGGCAGCAGCACCGGGAAGGTCACGGTCAGCGCGCGGCGCAGGCTGCTCGCGCCGAGGTTCACCGCGGCCTCCTCGATCGCGCCGTCGATCGCCTTGAGCGCGGCGAACATGCCGAGGTAGGCGTAGGCGTAGAGGTTGAAGACGAGCGTGAAGATCATCCCGAACCAGCCGTAGAAGGACGGCAGGTCGATGCCCAGGTCCTCCAGCGCCAGGCGCAGCACGCCGTTGTTGCCCAGCAGCATGAGCCAGGCCTGCGCGACGAGGAAATCGGGCAGCACGATCGTCGCCAGCGGCAGCAGCGCCACCAGCGACTTGCCGCGGAAGTCGTAGCGCGCGACGACGTAGGCCAGCGGCGCGCCGAGCAGCAGCGAGCCGATCGTCGTGACCACGCCGAGCAGCAGCGAATTCGCGAAGGCTGTCGTGTAGCGCGCATCCTCGATGAAGGTGCGAAAGCCGTGCCAGCCGAGCTCCCCGCTCTGCGGGTCGACGGCGCTCTGCCGGAACAGCGTCAAGAGCGGCCAGAGCACGAATGCGGCCAGGATCAGCAGGCTGATCAAGGCCAGCAGCGGCCAGGGCGACTGCAGCGCGCGGCGCCAGCCGGGGGATGTCGAAGCCGGGGCGAAAGCCGGGGCGGAGGCCGGATTCATCGCATCAGGCCCGCGCGACCTTCATGGCTCGGTGCTGACCAGGCGGCACGACGCGCCCAGGTGCAGGACCACGCGCGCGCCCTCTTCCCATTCGCGGTCGGCAGCGGCCGGGATGTCGGCATGCACGGTCGTCCCGTCGACCAGCGCCAGCGCGTAGCTGACCTTGTAGCCGACGTAGCGTCGCAGCACGACCTGGGCCGGCACGGCGCCGGTGGCGTCGGCAGCGTCGGATGCGGCGTCGATCTCGATCGTCTCCGGGCGCACCGCGAGCAGCGCGTCGCCGCCGCGCTCGATGGCCTGCGGCGCCGCGATCACCGCGCCGGGGAGCTCGAGCCGCGCCTGGCCGAGCGCCCCCGGCCGCGCGAGCACCCGGATCAGGTTCGCCGCGCCGATGAAGTCGGCGGCGTAGGCCGTTGCCGGGCGCGTGTAGAGCGCCGCCGGCGTGTCGAGCTGGTCGATGCGCCCCTGCCGCAGGAGCGCGATGCGGTCCGACATCGACAAGGCCTCCTCCTGGTCGTGCGTCACGAAGACCGCGGTGATGCGCAGCTCGCGCTGGAGCTGGCGGATCACGTCGCGCATCTGGATGCGCAGCTTCGCGTCCAGGTTGGACAGCGGCTCGTCCATCAGCAGGACGCGCGGCTCGATCACGAGCGCGCGCGCGAGCGCCACGCGCTGGCGCTGCCCGCCGGAGAGCTCGGCCGGCTGGCGCGTCGCAAGCCCCTCCAGGCCCA
Source organism: Burkholderiales bacterium (assembly GCA_026932425.1). GTDB lineage: Bacteria > Pseudomonadota > Gammaproteobacteria > Burkholderiales > Burkholderiaceae_C > Rubrivivax. Next base: position 22,021 of record JAIXKN010000090.1, on the reverse strand, counting down.
TGCGCTCGAGCATCTGCCCGACACGCGCCTGGATCTCGCGCGCTGCGAGCTTGCGCACCCGCAGCCCGTAGGCGACGTTGTCGAAGACGCTCTTGTCGGGGAAGAGCGCGTAGTCCTGGAACACCATGCCGGTGCCGCGCTTGTGCGCCGGCAGCCGGGTGATGTCCTCGTCGTCGAGCAGGAGACGGCCGCCATCGGGGACGATGAAGCCGGCGATCGTGCGCAGCAGCGTGGTCTTGCCGCAGCCGCTCGGGCCCAGCAGCGTGAAGAACTCGCCGTGCTCGATGGTCAGCGACAGCGAGTCGATCACGGCGGTGTCGCCGTAGCGCTTGCTGATGTTCTCCAAGGTGATCCTGGCCATCGTCTCCTTCGTCTTTGCTTCTTCGATGCACCCTGGTCGCGCGGCGTCGGGGTCGCCTTGTCACGGCACGCCCGGACTCCGCCGCGCGCGTCGATGGTAGCCGAGGCCCGTCCGCGCCCCTTCGGCGCGCATGGTCGTGGCGATTGCACAAGGTGTAGGCTTGATCTTTGCGTGGCCGTGTTGCGCGGCGCTGGCGACAGGAGGACATCCGATGGCACAACCGCATCTGGCTCCCGGCGAAATCGGCAGCGTGCTGCCGCTTGGAGACAAGCTTGCGCAGACGCCCTCGCACGCCTTGCTGAAGGCACCGCAGCTCGAGGTCATGCGCCTGGTGCTGCTCGCGGGCCGGACGCTGCCGGGGCATCAGGTGGCCGGCGAGATCACGCTGCAGTGCCTGGAAGGCGCGATCGACTTCCGCTTCGGAACCGAGCTGCGGCGCATGCGCGCCGGCGACTTCCTGCATCTGCCGGGCGGCGTCGCCCATGAACTGGTCGGCGTCGAGGACGCGTCGCTGCTGCTCACCGTCTGCCTCGTGCCACCGCAGGCCCCGCCCGGCTGAAGCCGGATGTGAGACGGCGCACGGCCGGCGCGCCGAGGTCTGGCGCCGGGCGCCGCGGCCTGCGCTTGCCCGCCTAAACTGGCACGATGAGGACACGTCGCATCGATCTGGCGCTGCAGGGCGGCGGAACCCATGGCGCCTTCACCTGGGGCGTGCTCGACCGCCTGCTCGAGGACGAGCGCATCCGCTTCGGCGCGATCAGCGGGTCGAGCGCCGGGGCGATGAACGCGGTGGCACTCGCTGCAGGCTGGACGCTGGGCGGGCGCAAGGGCGCGCGCGAGTCGCTGCGCTGCTTCTGGTCCAAGGTGGCCGAACGGCTGCGGCTGGCGACCTGGGCCGACGCCTGGCTCGGCCTGATGCGAAACGGCGCGATCGACGCGTCCGTTCCGTTTCGCGCCGCCTTCGAGGTCGCGCAGGCGTGGCTCGCGCCGACGCTGGACGCGAACCCGCTGCGCGGCGTGCTGCAGGAGACGGTCGATTTCGACGCGGTACGCCGCTGCACCGAGATGCAGCTCTATATCGGCGCGACCGAGGTGCGCAGCGGCCAGCTGCGCATCTTCGACGGCCCCTCGCTGACCCCCGACATCGTGCTCGCTTCGGCCTGCCTGCCGACGCTCTTCCCCGCGGTGATGATCGACGGCGAGGCCTATTGGGACGGCGGCTACATGGGCAATCCTTCGCTGCTGCCGCTGCTGGATTACTCGCCGAACCTGGACCTGATGCTCGTGCAGCTCCATCCGAGCCGGCGCCAGGCGCTGCCGCGCACGGCCACGCAGATCGTCGAGCGCATCCAGGAGATCGGCTTTCACGGCAGCCTGGTCAAGGAGCTGCGTTCGCTGGCGGTGCTGCAGCGCGTCGTGCGCGACGAGGGCCTGGACACCTCGCGCATGCGCATGCCGCTGCTGCGCAAGGCCGGCAAGCTGCGCGTGCACCGCATCGAAGGGGGCGAACAGCTCGACCCGCTGGCCGTGCCGCGGCCGCTGCAGTCCGCCTGGCACCACCTGCTGGACCTGCGCCGCGAGGGTCACGCGGCCGCCGACGGCTGGCTGCAGGAGAACGCCGGCCGCCTCGGCCGGCGCGGCACGGTCGACCTGATCGCCGAATACCTGGGCAACGGCGGCCGTGCCAGCCCGCCGCCGCCGGGCCCCGACACTAGCCGCCGAGCATCCCCAGGGCCCGCGGCAGCGCCAGCGACAGGGGCGGCCAGTAGGTGACGATCACCAGGAAGACGAGCATCGTCAGCAGCCAGGGCCACACGGCCACGGTCAGCTCGGTGATGCCCATCTTCGTGATGCCCGAGGAGACGTAGAGGTTCAGGCCCACCGGCGGGTGACACATGCCGACCTCCATGTTCACGACCATCAGCACGCCGAAGTGGATCGGGTCGATGCCCAGCTGGGTCGCGATCGGGAACAGGATCGGCGCCAGGATCAGCACGATCGACGAGGGCTCCATGAAGTTGCCCGCGGCCAGCATCAGCACGTTGGCGATGAGCAGGAAGCCGATCACGCCGACGCCGGTGCCGATCATCGCGTCGGCCATCGCCTGCGGGATGTTCTCGTGCGTCATCAGGAACGAGAACAGCACCGCGTTCGTGATGATGTAGAGCAGCATCGCGCTCATGTTGGCCGACGACAGCAGCACCCGCGGCACGTCCTTCAGGCCCATGTCCTTGTAGATGAAGACCGCGGTGATGAAGGCCCAGACGGCGCTGACCGCGGCCGCCTCGGTGGGCGTGAACATGCCCGAGTAGATGCCGCCCATCACGATGACGATCAGCAGCAGGCCCCAGATCGACTCGCGGAAGGCCTTGAAGCGGTCGGCCCAGCTCGCGCGCGGCAGGCGCGGGTAGTTGTTCTTGCGCGCGCGGTGCCAGGTGGTGAGGCCCAGCATCGTCGCGAGCACGATCCCCGGCACGACGCCGGCCATGAAGAGCGCGCCGACCGAGGTGTTGGTCGAGACCGCATACATGACCATCACGATCGAGGGCGGGATCAGGATGCCGAGCGCACCCGAGGTCGTGATGACGCCGGCACCGAAGCGCTTGGGGAATCCGGCCTTGACCATCGCCGGCATCAGGATCGAGCCGATCGCCACCACGGTGGCCGGCGATGATCCCGACACCGCGGCGAAGAGCGCGCAGGCGAGCACGCCGCCCAGGCCCAGGCCACCGTGCCAGTGGCCGACCATCGAGGTCGCGAAGCGGATCATCCGCTTGGCCACCCCGCCGTGGGTCAGGAAGTTGCCGGCGAGGATGAAGAAGGGGATCGCCATGATCTCGAACTTCTCGATGCCGGTGAAGAGCTTGAGCGCGACCGACTCGATCGGCACCTGCGTCATCGTGAAGAGGAAGGTCAGCACGGTGAGGCCGAGCGAGATCGAGATCGGCATGCCGGTGAGCATCAGCACCGCCAGCAGCACGAAGATGATGAGCGTGTTCATCGCGGCTTGCTCCCGTCGTTCTTGCCGTCGCGCCCGCGGCCCGTGCTGTCCCGATCGTGCGGGTGCAGCTCGTCGTCCATGCGGTAGATGCGGTCTTCCTCGCCGATCGCGTTCATCGGCGGCTCGGCTTCGTCGTCCAGGCCTTCGACGTGGCCGTGGTCATGGTGCGGCAGCTCACCGGTGCGGTAGAAGCTCCAGGCCACCTGCAGGAAGCGGAAGCACATGAGCCCCGACCCGAGCGGAACCGCCGAGTAGACGATCCAGGTCGGCCACTCGAGGTCGGGCGTCGTCGGTCCTTCGGGAAGGTCGCCGGTGTCCAGGCCGAGCGCGTTGAAGATGCCGTAGTGCGCGCCGTTCTCCCAGACGAAGGTCGCGCCCAGGATCGCCACCACCCCGGTGAAGAAGGCACCGGCAAGCAGACCGAAGACGATGATCGGCTTGCGCCGGGCCTCGCTCAGCCGGTTGATCAGCACGTCCACGCCCACGTGGATGCCGGTGCGCACGCCGTAGGCGGCGCCGAACTTGGCCATCCACACGAACATGATGATGCACAGCTCCTGGGCCCAGCTCACGTCCAGGCTCAGCAGCCAGTCCTGCAGGCCCGGGATGTCGTAGCCGGCCGCGTAGCGGTGCAGCACGGCGCCGAAGATGATCAGCGTCGCCGCGCCCATGAGGAAGGTGATGAGCCATTCCTCCAGATGGTCGAGCACCTTCATCATCGGCTCGTCTCCTCGCGTTCGTCGTTCTTCGCGCCTTGCGTCCGGGTCGGCCCGCTGGCCGGTCCGGCTTCGCGCAGGCGGGCGGCGTGCGTCCTTGTGCGCCCATCACCCCTGGTCCGCGCCAGGGGCGGGCCGGACGCTTGCCGCCCCGCTTGTTCGTCAGAGCTTCGTCGGATCGAATCCGGTCGTCTTGTAGAAGGCCTGGATCGTCTCCTTGCCGATGCGCGACTCCATCTGGGCGTGCACCTTGATCAGCGCCTTCTTCAGCTCCAGGCGCTCGGCGGCGCTGGGCGTGTAGACCTCGGTCTTGCCCGCGGCCTTCACCTTGGCCAGCGCGTCGTCGTTCTCCTCCTTGGCGATCTTGTTGGCGTACTCGGTGGCCTCCTTCATCGCCTGCTCGAGCTGGCCGCGCACATCGGCGGGGAGCTCGTCCCAGAACTTCTTGTTGGTGATCACCGCATAGCCCAGGTAGCCGTGGTTGGTGAGCGAGAGGTGCTTCTGCACCTCGTGCATCTTCTGCGTGTAGAGGTTGGAGATCGGGTTCTCGGTGCCGTCGACGACGCCGGTCTGCAGCGCCTGGTAGACCTCGGAGAAAGCCATCACCTGCGGGATCGCGCCCAGGGCGCGCATCTGCGCGTCGAGCACCTTGGACGACTGGATGCGCATCTTCAGGCCCTTGTAGTCGGCCGGCGCCTTCAGCGGGCGGTTGGCGCTGAAGGACTTGAAGCCGTTGTCCCAGTACGCGAGGCCCCGGATGCCCTTGGGCTCGAGCTTGGCCAGCAGCGCCTTGCCGGCCTCACCGGTCGTGACCTTGTGCAGCTCCTCGTAGCTGTCGAAGATGTAGGGCAGGTCGAAGACCTCGAATTCCTTGACGCCGATCGGGCCGAACTTGGCCAGCGACGGCGCGAGCAGCTGCACCGCGCCGAGCTGCAGCGCCTCCATCTCCTCCTTGTCCTTGTAGAGCGTCGAGTTCGCGTAGACCTCGACCTTGACCTTGCCGCCGGTGAGCTCGCCGGCGCGCTTGGCGAAGAACTCCGAGCCCTTGCCCTTGGGTGTGTCGTTGGCGACGACGTGGCTGAACTTGACGACGATGGGCGCCTGCGCGCGGACCAGCGGCGACGAAACGGTCGCGAGCGTGGCGGCGCTGGCCATGACGAGGGTGCGGCGGTTGACGGACACGGGAGTCTCTCCTGAAGGTGGATCGGATGGATGGCCGGATGCTTCCGGCGTCGATTGTGCGCGGGCGCTGCGACGCCCGCCAACGATGGATACCCGGTAATGCGCCCGCCCGGGGCCGCGTCACGCCAGCCGGTCGGTGCGGCCCGGCCCGGGTGGGCGTTCAGCCCAGCTTCTCGTCGGCCTTCTCGCCTTTGCGGTAGACCTCGTAGATGCACACCGGGATGCCGAGCCCACCCAGGTGCTGCTGGATCAGCGGCTTGACGTCGGCCCAGTCGAGCGCGCCGACGCCGGTGGCCAGTCGCGGCAGCGCGACGCTCTTGATGCCTTCGTCCTGGACGTGCCGGGCCAGCGCGCGCAGCGCGCGGTTGACGTCCTCGATCTTGGCCTTGACGGGGCGCGCCGACTTGTCCTGGCTCTGCATGCCCTGCGTCAGCAGGTTGATGATGCCCCGCGTCGAGCCGTCCTCGTTGACGCCGTGCCAGACCCAGATCTCGCCGGTCTCCGGCGCCTTGGCGTGCATCGCGTGGCGGTAGTCCTTGACCATCGACGGGAAGCGCTCGCGCAGCGCCAGCGCCAGGCCCGAGTCGAACGGGTCGTGGGTCGCGATGCCGTGCGCGATCACCTGCGCCTCGCTCAAGAGGATGTCGCCTTGGACTTCTCGAATCATCTGGTTCTCCATGGATCGGGGGTCGAAACCCTCGATTATCCGGGGTCTTTCGGATCTCTTTGCGGCGTGGCGGCGCGGCCTCGGCGGCGGGATGCGTCGGCGGTTGCGGGTTCAGCGCAGGAAGGGGATCTGCGTGAAGACCTGCAGGATGGTCGCGTTGACCAGGTCGACGAAGAAGGCGCCGACCAGCGGCACGATCAGGTAGGCCTTGTGCGAGGGGCCGAAGCGGTCGGTGATCGCCTGCATGTTGGCGATCGCGGTCGGCGTTGCGCCCAGACCGAAGCCGCAGTGCCCGGCGGCGACGACCGCCGCATCGTAGTCGGCGCCCATGAAGCGGTAGGTGACGAACGCCGCCCAGGCCATCATCACGAGCACCTGCACCGCGAGGATGATCGACACCGGTCCGGCCAGATCGGCGAGTTCCCACAGCCGCAGGCTCAGCAGCGCCATCGCCAGGAAGAGCGAGAGCGAGGCATTGCCGAAGACGTCGATCGCGCGATCGAACATGTCGAAGTGGAAGAGGTGCGTGAGCACGTTGCGGATCACGACGCCGCTTCCCAGCGCCCAGATGAAGGTCGGCAGTTCGAGCGCGGTGCCCTTGGTCCAGCCGCTGAGCAGGTCGGCTGCGGTCAGACAGGCGCCGAACATCGCCAGCGTCTCGATCGCGACGTAGGCGGTGATCAGCCGCGGCTCGTCGAACATCTCGAAGGTCAGCCGCTGCTCGTCGCTCCTGTCGTCGATCGCCTCGTGCCGCGGCTTGCCGGAGATCGTCTCGATCGAGGTCCGCGGGCCGGCCTCGGGCATCGGCCGGCGCTTCTGCTTGCGGATCAGGTAGCGCGCGACCGGCCCGCCGATGAGGCCGCCGAAGACGAGTCCGAAGGTCGCGGTCGCGATGCCCAGCGTGGTTGCGCCGACGATGCCGTACTTGTCCTCGAGCACCGGACCCCAGGCGCCGGCGGTGCCGTGGCCGCCCGTCAGCGTGATCGAGCCGACGACCAGGCCGAGCAGCGGCTTGAGCCCCAGCGCCATCGCCATTCCGACACCGATCAGGTTCTGCACGACGATGAACACCGAGACCACCAGCAGCAGCGCGATCAGCGGCCGCCCGCCCTCCTTGAGCCGCGTGAAGTCCGCGCTCAGGCCGATCGACGAGAAGAACATCAGCATGAAGGTCGTCTGCAGCTCGGTGCTGAAGCGCAGCTTCAGGCCGATCGTCGCGTTCAGCGCGGTGATGATCACGGCGGCGAGCAGTCCGCCGGCCACCGGCTCGGGGATGTTGAAGGCCGAGAGGAAGCGCACCCTGAACACCAGGAAGTGCCCGACCAGCATCACCAGTGCCGCCAGGATCAGCGTGTGATAGCCGTTGAGCGTGATCTCCATGTCTCCTCCTGTTCGGCGCCTCGGGTATCGGGAGCCGTCCGGTTCCATCGGCTGCGGCCGTGGCCCTCGCCAGCGCCCATGCTCTGCGCGCGTGCCGCGTGCGTCAAGATGTGCTGCGCCCGGACCGGCCCCGAGGCTGGCGCTAGACTGAGCGGCCCGGACGAATCCCGAATGAAGACCACGACCAAGCGCAAGAGCACTTCCGCCGGCATCGCCGGCGAGCACGCTGCGGGCATTCCCGCACCGGCCGAATCCGCGAAAAGCTACGAATGCGTTGCGCTGGTGCTGCAGGGCGGTGGCGCGCTTGGCTCCTACCAGTGCGGCGTGTTCGAGGCGATGGACGCGGCCGGGCTGCATCCGCACTGGGTCGCGGGGACGTCGATCGGCGCAGTCAACGGCGCGATCATTGCGGGCAACCCGCCCGAGCGCCGCGTCGAGCGCATGCATGCGTTCTGGGACACCGTCTGCGAGCCGATGGGCGTCGGCGTGCCGATCGCGATGGGCGTGCGCGCGCTGCTCGACGCGCTGCCCTCGGTGCCGGCGCTGCACGCATGGGCGAATTCGCTCGGGGCGCTCGGGGCGCTGACGCTCGGCCAGCAGGGTTTCTTCCAGCCGCGTGCGATCTCGCCCTTCCTGCTGGCCGACGGCAGCCCGCAGGCGACGAGCTTCTACGACACCGCGCCGCTGAAATCAACGCTCGAAGCCTTCATCGACTTCGACCGCATCAACGCGCGCGGCGGCGTGCGCCTGTCGGTGGGCGCCACCAGCGTCAGCACCGGCAACCTGCGCTACTTCGACAGCGCGCACGAACGCATCGGGCCCGAGCACATCATGGCTTCAGGGGCGCTGCCCCCGGCCTTCGCGGCCATCGAGATCGACGGCGACCAGTACTGGGACGGGGGGCTCGCGTCGAACACGCCGCTGGATCATGTGCTCACGGAGCTGCCGCGCCGCGACACCCTGGTGCTGCAGGTCGACCTCTGGAGCGCGCGCGGACGCCTGCCGCGCACGATGGGCGACGTCTTCGACCGGCAGAAGGACATCATGTACTCCAGCCGCACGCGGCTGGGCACCGACACGCAAGCACAGCTGCACCGGCTGCGGCATGCGCTGCACGAGCTGCTGCACGCGGTCCCCGAGGCGACGCTCGACCCGCAGCTGCGGCGCGCACTGCGCGCCTTCACCTGCGACCGGGTGTTCAACATCGTCCACCTGATCTACGAGGCCAAGCCCTACGAGGAGCAGTTCAAGGACTACGCCTTCGGCCTCGGGACGATGCGCGAGCACTGGGCGATCGGGCTTGCCGATATGCAGAAGACGCTCGCGCACCCCGACTTCTTCGTGAAGCCGCCGCGTTCGGCGTCGGTGGTGACGCACGACGTGCACCGGATCGTCGCCGCGCGCGAGAACGGCGACACGGCCTGAGGGC
>JAIXKN010000090.1:10983-13275 GCA_026932425.1 Burkholderiales bacterium | reverse complement strand
CTCAGGCCGGGAGCGCTCAGCTCGGCAGCGCCTTGCCGGCGGCGTCGGTGCTCACCAAGTGGCTGCGCGCCTTCTCCTGCAGGCTCTTCGACAGCGGCACGCTCTCGTGGTGGTCCAGGCTCGCCTGCACCGCGACGCAGTCGCTGGTTGCCAGCAGGGTGCCGCTTTCCTCGTCGACCATCTGGTGCAGGAAGCGGAAGTATTTGTCGCCCACCGCGAGGAAGCCGCTGCGGATCTGCACCAGCTCGCCGCCGCGCAGTTCGCGCAGGTACTGGTAGTTCTGTCGCACGATCGCAACGCGCAGCGCCTGCTGCTTCATCGTCGCAGGGGTCAGCCCGATCGCGTGCAGCAGACCCCAGGTCGCCTGGTCGAAGCGCTCGACGTACATGTGAGAGTTCATGTGTGTGGCGCCGTCGTATTCCGACGCCAGCACGGCTCCCTTGAAGGTAATGACCCAATCGGACATGGTTGCAGCCTCGCTCGTGCGGCCCGCCTAGGAGGCGAGATGTTCGTCGGCCCAGGCGGTGACCCACTGGATCGCCGCCTCCTCGGGCACGTCACCGGAATTGGCGTCGTGGCGCAGCGGTTCCCCGGCGCGCCGCGCGCCCAGCTCGGTGAGCAGCGCATCGAAGCGGTCACCGGCCTTGCAGAAGTTATCGCCGTAAGTGCCGTCACCGAGCGCGATCACGCCGTAGGTGACGTTGTTCAGCGGCGGACGCCGCTGCTCGAGGTTCTCGAAGAACTCGAAGGCGTTGTCCGGGATGTCGCCGTAGCCGTGCGTCGACGTGCAGACGATGAACACGCCGCCGCGGGAGAAGACGTCGATGCCCACGGTGTCCATCATCAGCACCTCGGCATCGTGGCCTGCAGCCTCCAGCGTCTGCTGCACCTCCTGTGCGACCAGCTCCGCGGTGCCGGTCATGGTGCCGACGAGCAACTTGATCCGCGTTCCCATTCCTGCACTCCTTGACGCGGGATTGTGGCGCGCAGTGAGCAGAACAGGCAAGAATCGGCTACCGAAATACACAGGCAGTGCGGGTTTCGTTCCCGACGGATCGTTCATGAGGTATATCGCCATCATCGGCAGCGGCCCGGCCGGCTGCTACTTGGCCGACCAGCTGCTGCGGCTGGCCCCCGACGCGCGCATCGACGTCATCGAGCGCCTTCCCGTACCTTTCGGGCTCGTGCGCTACGGCGTCGCGCCCGATCACCAGGGCTCCAAGGCGGTCGTGCGCGTGCTCGACCGCGTGCTCGCGCGCGAGCAGGTCGGCTTCTTCGGCAACGTCGAGGTCGGGCGCGACGTCACGCTCGAGGAGCTGCGCTCGCTCTACGACACCGTCGTGCTGGCCACCGGCGCGCCGCTGGACCGCAAGCTGGGCGTTCCCGGCGAGGACCTGCCGGGCGTGGTCGGTGCGGCGGCCTTCGTCGGCTGGTACAACAACCACCCCGATCACGCGCAGCCGCCGCTGGATGCGGTGCGTTCGGCGGTGGTCATCGGCAATGGCAACGTTGCGATCGACGTCGCGCGGCTGCTGGCCAAGTCGCACGCCGAGCTCGCCGGATCGGACCTCGCACCCGACGTGCACGAGAAGCTCGCCGCGCTGCCGATCGAGACCATCCACATCGTCGGGCGCCGCAGTGCGGCCGATGCCAAGTTCACGCAGAAGGAGCTCGCGGAACTCGGCGTGCTCTCGCGTGCGAGCACGCGCGTGGCCGGCGTCGCCGACCCCGCGGCGATCTCCGGCGACACCCCGATCGTCGAGATCCTGCGCGGCTTCGCGGGCGACACGCGCGAGCTGCCGATCCGCATCGTCTTCCACTTCGGCCTCGCGCCCAAGGCCTTCACCGGCGGCGGCAAGCTCGAGGCGGTGCGCTTCTCGCGCGCCGACGGCAGCGAGGAGGAGATCCCGGCGCAGCTCGCGGTGACCTGCATCGGCTACCGCAGCGTGCCCTGCTGCAGCGCGGAGCCCGCCGACGGCGTGTTCGCCAACGACAACGGCCGCATCGACGAGGGCCTCTACGTCACCGGCTGGGCGCGGCGCGGCCCTTCGGGGACGATCCCGACCAACCGCACCGAGGCGCAGCAGGTGGCGCAGCGCGTCGCGGCCGAGACCGTGGCGCACGAGCGCAAGGGGGGCGAGGGCCTTGCGGCGCTGCTGACCGAGCGCGGCGTGCGGCGTGTGAACCACACGGCCTGGAAGGCGATCGACGCGGCCGAGCTCGCCCGCGCCGGCGAGGCGCGCTGCCGGCAGAAGTTCGACTCGATCGACGCGATGCTCGCCGCGATCGGCG
>JAIXKN010000090.1:9129-10693 GCA_026932425.1 Burkholderiales bacterium | reverse complement strand
GGGCTGGTGCCGCGGCTCGGTGAGCAGGGGCTGCTGGGGCTTGCGGCGCCGGCGGCCTTCGGCGGCGTGGAGGCCGATCTCGCGACCTTCGGCGCCTGCGTCGAGGCGGTCGGGCGCGCCTGCGCGTCGACCGCCTGGCTGCTGCTGGCGCACACGATGAGCGTGCGTGCGCTGCTCATCGCCGGCAGCGACGAGACGCGGCAGCGCCTGCTGCCCGATCTGGTTGCCGGTCGCCGGCTTGGCTGCGCGATGGCGGCCACCGAGGCAGGGGGCGGCTCCAATCCGCTCGGCATCCGCACGCGCGCGCGGCGCGACGGCAAGGACTGGGTGCTGGATGGCGGCAAGGAATTCATCAGCCTTTCGGGCATGGCCGACGTCTACGTGCTGATGGCGCGCACGGGCGAACCGCCGCCGGCGCTTGGCTGCTTCATCGTCGAGAAGGGCGACGCCGGCGTGAGCTTCGGGCGGCGCGAGGAGCTGCTGGGCGTGCACGGGGTTCCGGTCGGCGGGATCGCGCTCTCGGGCTGCAGGCTGGAATCTTCGCGGCTCCTTGGCGACGAGGCCGGCGGCCTGATGGTGATGGGCGCGGCCGGCGCCCATGGGCTCGTCGGCGCCGCCTCGGCGGCACTGGGCATCGCCTCGGCGGCGCTCGACGATGCGGGCGCGCACGTGAAGGAGCGGGTGGTCGCGGGTGCCGCGCTGGCGAGCCAGCCCGGCGTGCAGGCGGCGCTCGGCGACATGCGGATCGAGCTCGCCGCGGCGCGCGGCATGCTCGTGCAGGCGATCCGCGACATCGCCGGCCACAAGGGCCCGCCGCTGTCGCTCTTTGCCGCCAAGCTCACGGCGACCGAGACCGCGGTGCGCATCGTCGACCGCTGCATGGCGCTCTTCGGCGCCGCCGGCTATTCGCGCGAGCTGCCGGCCGAGCGCCGGATGCGCGACGTGCGTGCCTTCACGATCCACTGGGCGAACAACGAGGTCCTGCGCGACACGATCCGCAAGGCGTCGGTGGCCTGAGGGCGCGGGCGAGCGCCGCGGGGCGGCCGATGAAGGACGGGACCGACCGGGCGCGCGCTGCGCCCGGCGACGGGACGCTGCCCGTGCCTTCGCGCGGCTGGATCCTGGCCGCGCTGATGTGCACGATGATGCTCGCGGCGATGGACACGACCATCGTCTCGACCGCGATTCCGCAGATCGCCGGCGAGCTCGGCGGCTTCGCGCTCTTCAGCTGGGTGTTCTCGATCTACCTGCTGGCGCAGACGGTCACGATCCCGATCTACGGCAAGCTCGCCGACCTGGTCGGGCGCAAGCCGGTGCTGGTCGTCGGAACGCTCGTCTTCCTCGCCGGTTCGGCGGCCTGCGCAGCGGCCTGGAACATGCCTTCGCTGATCGCCTTTCGTGCGCTGCAAGGAATCGGCGCCGGCTCGATCATGGCCACGGTCAACACGCTGGCCGGCGACCTCTACCCGGTGCAGCAGCGCGGCGTCGTGCTGGGCTGGCTCTCGAGCGTCTGGGCGGTCGCCGCGGTCGCCGGCCCGGTGGTCGGCGGCGTCTTCGTCGAGCA
>JAIXKN010000090.1:0-8858 GCA_026932425.1 Burkholderiales bacterium | reverse complement strand
GCCGAGCCGGTGATGCCCGGGTGGCTGTGGCGCGACCGGCTGCTCGGCGGCTGCAACGTCTCGATGATCGGCATGGGGCTGGTGATGATGGCGCCTTCGCTGCTGCTGCCGACGCTGCTGCAGTCGGTGCAGGGCCTCGACGCGATCGCTGCCGGCCTCGTGCTCGCTTGCATGAGCATCGGCTGGCCGCTGGCCTCGGCGCTGTCGGCGCGCGTCTACATGCGCATCGGCTTTCGCGATGCGGCGCTCGTCGGCACGGCGCTGGTGATCGCTGCGCTCCTCCTCTACGCGGTCCTGCCGGACCCGCTGCCGGTGATCGGCGCGGTGCTGGTCCAGCTCGTCCTGGGTGCAGGCTTCGGCCTGCTCTCGACCCCGCTGCTGGTGGGCGAACAGTCGGTCGTCGACTGGGGCCGGCGCGGCGTGGTCACCGGCGCCAACATGTTCTCGCGCTACCTCGGGCAGAGCCTGGGCGCGGCGATCGTCGGCGCGATCTTCAACGCGACGCTGGCCGGGCGGCTTGCGGCAGCGCCGGCGGCGCTGGGCGGCGCGGTCCCGGAGCGCATCGATGCGGTCATCGGCGTGCTCCAGGCGCCGCAAACGGCCCCGGCGGCGCAGGCCTTCCTGCGCGAGGCGATCAGCCTGGCGACGCGGAAGGCGTTCGTTGCGATGCTCGTTCCGGCACTGGCGATTGCGCTCGTGCTGCTCTTCGTGCCGCGCCGCTTTCCGCTTGCCGCGGCCAGCCCCACGCCGGTCGCCGATCGCGCAGGCTCGAGCGGCTGAGCAGGCGGGTGTGCCGATCTCCTGGATTTCCCGCCCCTGGCCTTGTGCGCGTACGGCGCCTCGCATCGCGGGTGACGAAGGTAAGTGAGGCCCCGCTCTCCGGGCAGTCCTGAGCCCGTTTCGCGAAGACATCCTTGTCGGACGGCGAGAGCGCTGCGGCCCGATCCGGATCAACCCGAACACCCTCGACGAGGCTGCGGACGAGGTTCGCAAGGGACATAATGCGGCTCAAACCACTGGAGATAAACCCATGACCGAGCCCCAGGTCCAGCCTGCTGCGTCCCCGTCCGTTTCCACCCTTCCGGCCCAGCCGATCAGCGCCGAGGTGCTGAAGGAGAAGTACGCCAAGGGTGACGAGGCCACGGCGCTGCAGGTGCACCAGCGGGTGGCGCAGGCGCTGGCGCAGGCCGAGGCGCCGCAGCGGCGGGCCGAGTGGGCGACGCGCTTCCTGTGGGCGCTGCAGGAGGGCTTCATCCCGGCCGGGCGCATCCAGTCGGCGGCGGGCACCGAGCTGGCGGCCACGCTGATCAACTGCTTCGTGCAGCCGGTGGGCGATTCGATCGCGCAGCTCGAGGACGGCCATCCCGGCATCTACACCGCGCTGACCGAGGCCGCCGAGACGATGCGCCGCGGCGGCGGCGTCGGCTACGACTTCAGCCGCATCCGCCCGCGCGGCGCCTGGGTCGGCAGCACGCAGAGCAGCGCCTCGGGCCCGGTGAGCTACATGCGCGTCTTCGATCGCAGCTGCGAGACGGTCGAGAGCGCTGGCGCGCGCCGCGGCGCGCAGATGGGTGTGCTGCGCTGCGACCATCCCGACGTCGAGGAGTTCATCCACGCCAAGGACAGCGGCGACCTCGCCAATTTCAACATCAGCGTCGGCGTCACCGACGCCTTCATGCAGGCCGTCAAGGCCGACGGCGAGGTCGAGCTCGTGCACACCGCCGAGCCGGGCCCCAAGCTCAAGGCCGCGGGCGCCTACGCGCGCACCGACGCCGACGGCCACGTCCAGTGGGTCTACCGCAAGCTGCGCGCACGCGACCTGTGGGACCAGATCATGCGGTCCACCTACGACCACGCCGAACCCGGCGTGCTCTTCCTGGACACGATCAACCGCGACAACAACCTCGCCTACTGCGAGACGATCGCCAGCACCAACCCCTGCGCCGAGCAGCCGCTGCCGCCCTATGGTTGCTGCTGCCTGGGCTCGATCGACCTCACGCGCTTCGTGCGCCGGCCGTTCGAGGACGAGGTCGCCTTCGACGAGGCCGGCTTTGCCGAGCTCTGCAAGGTCGCGGTGCGCATGCTCGACAACGTGCTCGACGTCAGCGTCTGGCCGCTGCCGCAGCAGCAGGAGGAGGCGCGCCGCAAGCGCCGCATCGGCCTGGGGTTCACGGGCCTGGGTGATGCGCTCGTGATGCTCGGCCTGCGCTACGACACCGAGCCCGCGCGCGCGATGGCGCGCCGCATCTCCGAAGTCATGCGCGATGCCGCCTACGAGGCGAGCATCGAGCTCGCGCGCGAGCGCGGGCCCTTCCCGCTCTTCAATGCCGATCTCTTCCTCTCGGGGGCGACCTTCGCGACGCGGCTGCCCGCGGCCATCCGCGAGCGCATCCGCCAGCACGGCCTGCGCAACTCGCACCTGCTGTCGATCGCGCCGACCGGCACGATCAGCCTGGCCTTCGCCGACAACGCCAGCAACGGCATCGAGCCGGCGTTCAGCTGGACCTACACGCGCAAGAAGCGCATGCCCGACGGCAGCCTGCGCGAGTACGCGGTCGAGGACCACGCCTGGCGTTTGTACCGCCACCTCAAGGGCGAGGACGCGCCGCTGACCGATGCCTTCGTCACCGCGCTCGAGATGAGCGCGCAGGACCACGCGGCCATGGTCGCCGCGGTCGCGCCCTGCATCGACACCTCGATCAGCAAGACGGTCAACGTCCCCGCCGACTACCCCTACGCCGACTTCCAGGGCCTGTACATGCAGGCCTGGGAATCGGGGCTGAAGGGCCTTGCGACCTACCGGCCCAACGCCGTCGTCGGATCGGTGCTGAGCACGACGCCGAGCGTGCAGACGGCGCCCAAGCCGATGCCGATCGACGACGCCAACCGGCGTCTGGCGCTCGAGCGCCTGCCGGCGCCGGTGCTCGCCAGCCTGCGCTGGCCCGGCCGCCCCGAGTTGCCCGGCGGCAACGCGGCCTGGACCTACATGGTGCAGCACCCCTTCGGCGACTTCGGCCTCTTCGTCGGCGAGCTGCCCGAGGAGGACGGCGTCGGCGCAAGCGCAGGCCGCTCGCGCCCCTTCGAGGTCTGGGTCAACGGTGCCGAGCAGCCGCGGGGCCTGGGCGCGATGGCCAAGACGCTGTCGATGGACCTGCGCGTCAACGACCCGGCCTGGCTGCAGCTCAAGCTCGACGCACTGTCGACGGTGGCCGAGGAGCGCTCGTTCGAGATGCCGTTCCCGCCGCACGGCGAGAAGCGGCTCTTCCCCGGCGTCGTCGCGGCGACCGCGGCGGTGATCCGCTGGCGCTGCGGGCAGCTCGGCGCCCTGCCGACCGAGGACGACACCCGCCCGACGCCGGTGATGGACGCGCTCTTCTCGCGCCAGGAACCGCGCACGGGCCCCTCGGGCACGCTGGCCTGGGCAGTGGACATCGACAACCCGGCCGCCGGCGAGCGCTTCACGCTCACGCTCAAGGAGATCACGCTGCCCGGTCCCGACGGGCTGCCGGTGACGCGCCCCTGCGCGATCGGCTTCTCGGGCAATTACCCGCGGGCGCTCGATGGCTTGGCGCGGCTGCTGTCGCTGGACATGCGCGTGATCGACCCGGCCTGGATCGGGATGAAGCTGCGCAAGCTGCTCAACTACGCCGAGCCGCTGGGCCACTTCATGGCCTTCGTACCCGGCCTGCCGCACGGCCAGCAGCGACAGCAGATGTGGCCGAGCACGGTTGCCTATCTGGCGCGGCTGATCATCCACCGCTACGCGATGCTCGGCGTGCTCGACGAGGAGGGCTTCCCGCTGCGCGAGATGGGCGTGCTCGAGTCGCCGCGCAGCGGTTCGGCCGAACCGGGCCGCGTGCAGGCGCTGCAGCCGGGCAAGCCCTGCCCCGAGTGCGGCAACTCGACGGTGATCCACAAGGACGGCTGCGACTTCTGCACCGCCTGCGGCTACGTCGGCCAGTGCGGTTGAGATGTGCGTTCGCCCATAAGCTGCAAGTTTTGACCCATAACCTGAAAGTTTTTCACCCATAACTTGCAAGTTCTGCCCCTCATAAAGTGAAAGTCGCGCTGCGCGCGAACTGAAGCTTTTCGGCACGGTTGCCCAACAGGGCTGCCGTGTCGGCGGGAGCAGAGTCGATTCGAAGCAGCCCTCATTGCGAGGGCTGCTTTTTTTTCGCCGCCTCGAAGGGGCGGCGGGGAGGGGCGGGAAGGGAGGAGACGCCTGGCGAGTTCGCCAGCAGCGTCAGTTGTCGCGGTTTCGCGACAGGCAGTCGCTAGCGTACGGCCCGGCCGCCGCGGTCAGAGGGGCCCCAGGCTCAGGCCGGCTTCTGAAACCCCTGCCAGACCATCTTGGCCAGCATCTGCTGCATGACCGCGAAGATGCGTTCGTCTTTGAGCAGCTGCTCGGCGATGTGGTTCTGGGCGTCCTGGGCGTCGATGACGATGCCGGTGAAGACGTCCTTGAAGTCGCCCAGGGCGAACTGCTCTTCGCTGTTGCTGCGGGCCTGCTCGGCCAGCGTCTCGTTGGCCTGCAGGCGGCCCCGCCACGTCGTCACCGCGCCGATGAAGTCCGCCTCGGTGATGTCCCCGGAGAAGAGGTCATTCATCTTGGCCACGATTTCGCGCAGCTCCCGGTCGGGGTCCGGGTTGGCGCTGCCGCTGCCGGCGGCCTTGATGCCCGGCAGCGCGATGACTTCGGCGCTCTCCAGGTCCAGCGCCTTCTCGCCGAGCTTTTGCAGCCGGTAGTGCGTGAGCCGCACGTCCGCGTCCAGCGCCAGGGTGCCCGGGTCCCGGCTCGAGGCCAGCCGTGGCAGCAGGCCCTTGGCGTAGACGCACAGCGACTCGAGCTCGGTGTCGTTGTACGCGACGATTTGCGAGAGGAACTCGTAGAGCCGAACGAAGGAAGCGAGGTCCTTGGCAAAGAGCTCCTGCTCCTCTTCGTCGCTTTCTGCAAAGCGGTCGCACGCGGGCTTGAGCTGCTTGTGCAAGGCCTCCTGGCTCTTCATCTTCGGGTCGAAGAAGGCCTTGGCGTAGGCCTCGACCTCGGACCACAGGAAGATGCCCGTCTTCACGAGCTTGGTCATGAGCTCGTGCACGATGTTCGGGTCGGTTACCTCTTCCAGTCGCGCCGTGCGGTAGTACGGCTGAAAGCTCGCCAGGATGTCTTCGGGCTTGTTGACGAAGTCCAGCACGAAGGTCTCTTCCTTGCCCGGGTAGATGCGGTTCAGCCGCGAGAGCGTCTGCACCGCCAGTACGCCCGAGAGGCGCTTGTCGACGTACATCGTGTGCAGCAGCGGCTGGTCGAAGCCCACCTGGTACTTGCTGGCCACGAGCAGGATGCGGTACTCGTCGTCCTTGAAGGCCTCTGACGGCTCGCGTCCTTCAGCGTCCGGGTTCATGCTGCGCTCGCTGCACTCATCCGGCCCGGACTCCGGGTCGATGACCGAGCCAGAGAAGGCCACCAGCGTGCGCAGGTCGTAGCGCTGCTCGCGGATGTACTTGTCGATGGCCAGCTTGTAGCGCACCGCGGCCTTGCGGCTGTCGGTCACGACCATCGCCTTGGCGCGCCCGCCGATGCGCTTGGCCACGTGCTCGCGGAAGTGCTCGACGATGACGACCACCTTCTGCGCGATGTTGTGCGGGTGCAGCTTGGCGTAGCGGCCAAGGGCCTTGCGCGCCTTGCCCTGCGGCACGAGCTTGTCGTCCGACAGGGACCCGAGCTGGTAGTAGGCTGCGTAGCTCGTGTAGTGGCGCAGCACGTCGAGGATGAAACCCTCCTCGATGGCCTGGCGCATCGAGTACACGTGAAACGGCACCGGCAAGCCGTCGGCGCCCGGGCGCCCGAAGAGTTCGAGCGTCTTGTTCTTCGGCGTGGCCGTGAAGGCGAAGTAGGAGACGTTCTTCGGGCGCGGGCGGCTGGCCACGACGCTGTTGATGACGTCCTCGGACGTCACGTCCTCCGGGTCGACCTCGACGTCGGCGGGCAGCTCCACGGTCTCGCCCTCGAGCTGCGCAACCAGAGGCCTGGGCGCACCCTTGGTCAGCACGGCCTTGACCTTGCCGGCGGCCGACCCGGACTGACTCGAGTGCGCCTCGTCGACGATGAGCGCGAAGCGGCGCTCGCCCAGGTTGCCGATGGCATCCAGGATGAAGCCGAACTTCTGCAGCGTGGTCACGACGATGGGCACGCCCTCGTTGAGCGCCTTGGCCAGCTGCGCCGAGTTCTCGCTGATGACCTGCACGACACCGCGCTTGTGCTCGAACTGGCTGATGGTGTCCTGCAGCTGCTTGTCCAGCACGCGCCGGTCGGTGACGACGATGACGCTGTCGAACACCTTGTTGTCGGCCTCGTCGTGCAGGTTCGAGAGCCGATGCGCCGTCCAGGCAATCGAGTTGGATTTGCCCGAACCCGCCGAATGCTGGATGAGGTAGCTGTGTCCTGCGCCTTCGGCGCGGGCGTGCGTGAGCAGCTCCTTCACCGCAACCAGCTGGTGAAACCTTGGGAAGATGAGTGCTTCCTTGCGCACCTTCTTGCCCTTGACCTCGACCTCGAGCCCTTCCAGGTGCATGAACTCGCCCAGCACCTCGAGCCAGTTCTCGGGCTTCCAGACGAAGTCCCAGAGGTAGTAGGTCGGGTAGCCCTTGCCTGCTGGGGCCGGTGGGTTGCCAGCACCGGCGCTGAAGAGGTCCACCCCGTCGGGCTTGCCGATGTTGAACGGCAGGAAGAAGGTCTCTTCGCCGGCCAGCCGCGTCGTCATGTAGACGAGCTCGGTCGAGACCGCGAAGTGCACGAGCGCGCGCGTCTTGAACTGCAGCAGCGGCTCCAGCTCGCGCGTCTTCGGGTCCTTGGGCAGCCGGTCGGTCTTGTACTGCCGGATGGCGTCGTGCACCGATTGCGTCAGGTCGGTCTTGAGCTCCGCGGTGGCCACCGCGATGCCGTTCACGAAGAGCACGAGGTCGATGCTCGTCTCGCCGTGCACGCTGTAGTGCAGCTGGCGGATGCAGGTCAGCCGGTTGCGCTCGTAGGCCTGCAGCAGCTTGGGGTTCTTGCCGTGCGCGGGCTTGAACTGGCAGAGGCTGAACTTGGCGTCCACGTCCTTGAAGCCGTGGCGCAGCACGTGCAGCGTGCCGTGAGCATCGAGCTGGTTGGCCACGCGCTTGACGAACATGGCTTCGGCCTGTCCGTTGTGCCAGCGCTTGAACTTGGCCCACTCGGTGGGTTGGGTCTCCTGCACGAAGGCCAGCAGGTCGTCCGGGAAGATGGCCAGCCCCCGGTCGTAGCCGCGTGCATCCTGCAGGTGCGTGCGCACGGTCCAGCCATTGGCCGCCAGCTGCGCGCAGAGCTCGTCTTCGAAGGCGCGTTCGGTATGAATGGCGGGGGTGGGTTTGGCCACGGGGATGGGCTCCGGTCTCTTGGCGGGGTGTTCAGCTTGCCGTGTAGTGATTGATGTCCAGCTGGCCCGTGACGGCGGCTGAAATCAGGGAGGCGCGGTATTCACGCAGGAGGGCGATGTGCTCGCGCGTGTGCCGGGCTAGTTCGTCGAGCTTGCAGAGTTCCGCCTCGAGCTGCTCAATGCGCTCACGCTGCACAGTCAGGTCGGGCAGCGGCACTGGCAACTCACGAATGTCGTCCAGACTCAGTTGCACCTTAGTTCCACCGTAGGCCTGAAGGTCGAAGAAGATTCGACCGACAGTCGAAAGAACTACGTAACCCAGCCACTTCGGGTCCGCGCGAACTCGGTTTGGGCGGGCGAGTGAAACGTGCTGACTGACGTAAGCTTCGCCGAGCCCTGCCGGCGCCACTGCAACCGAGCCGAGATAGGCGGTAATCGAGATAAGCAGGTCACCTTCATAAACACGGGCCCTCATGCCCTCGGTGGTGTCGGGGGGAGTCACCCGCTGGCTGTCGCTCAGGTCGAGCGCGACTGAGTCCCGAGTCAGGTTCCCGATTCGCACGAAGAGTGCTCCGTCGTCTGAGTAGTGTTCTGCCCAGCCGCGTGAGCCGCTAGTCACGTATTCCAGTTCAAATTTCATACGAGAGGAGGTCCAGCCCACTGGAATCCCGCCGTGCACCTCAAGGCCATGCAGAGGTTGACGTCCATCGGCGACGTCCCTCCCAAGGACTGAGTCGTCAATTGCGTCGTGCCTAAGCGCGACAAGAATCTCCAGCAATCGCTCTTTCTCCCCAATCAACGCATCAATCCGCGCCGTCTTGTCATCAAGGAAATTGGCGATGCGTTCTTGCTCTGCGCGCTTGGGCCAGGATGTTGTGAAATCGCGGGTGACGTTGTCAGGCACACGCTTGAGTCCGCCGGCTCCGGTCATCGCACCCGCACCGCTCTGCCGAAACTGTTCAGACTGAACGACGTAGTGCAGGAACCGGGCGAGCGTGTCGCCCCTCGGTCGCAGGACGGTCAACTCTGAAGTCCCGAATCCAGCGCCGCCCTCCAAGCCTTGCATCAAGGCACCCTTGCCGTTCTCGAAGCAAGGGGTGACCTTGGCGAAAACAACGTCACCGTCTTCGAAGTACGAGTAGCCCGTTCGAACTTCGGTGACCGGGCGAACGCGGTCAAGATTCAGCGACCCGTCTTCGCCGATAGCCTCCATTGGCAGAAACGAGACCTCGGTGTTGGGTGCTTCGCACAGGTCCGCACGAACTGAGGGGTTGAGGTCTGCGACATAGCGCAGTCGCGTGGTCGGCCAGGTCACACCAACACCCCCTTCATCAGCTCCACGAACCGCTTCTCCATCTCCCGTATCTCCTCGGCGATGACGTGCGGTGGGCGCGGGGGCTTGTAGACGTAGGCTCTGTTGGAAATCGAGTGGGTCACCGGGCATGAGGGTTGACCGCGGCGAAG
>JAIXKN010000042.1:2335-6100 GCA_026932425.1 Burkholderiales bacterium | reverse complement strand
GCTCCTGCAAGGCCGCCAGCGGCTGCTGCTCGAGCAGCGTCACGCGCAGGCCCAGGTCGCCGAGCGCGGCGGCGAGGCTCAGCCCGGCCGGGCCCGCGCCGACGACGAGGACGTCGGCATCAAGGGTGTCGATCGCAGTCATGGGGACGATCCTGCCGTGCCGTGCCGCGTGGGGTCTTGACCGATGTCATCGACGCGGACGCCGCCGCAGCATCAGCAGCAGCGTGGCCAGCAGCAGCAGTGCGAACAGCGCACCGCTCCAGTATTCGTAGGGCAGGCTAAAGAGCCGCGGCTTGTCGGCGCAGGCGGCAGTGGCCATGAAGACCTCGGGCCAGCGCTCGTCCAGGCCGAGACTGCCGACGATGCGATCGGCCAGGCTCAGCGCGCACGAGGCCTCCTGCGCCGCGACGAAGTGCTGCCAGGTCGCTGCCGCCAGGCCCAGCCCCGCAGTGACGAAGGACAGCAGCAGGAACAGCGGCTGCAGCGCGCGCGGAAGCAATGCACCCAGCAGCGCGACGATCGCCAGCAGGCAGAAGATCGCCCGCTGCAGCACGCACCAGGGGCAGGGCTGCATGTCCCACGCGTACTGCGTGTAGAGCGCGGCGCCGACGGCGCCCACGCTCAGCAGCGCGACCGCGACCAGCGCCAGGCGCTGGTTCGGGCTCGTCCTCACTGAACCTCGGCGATCAGCTCGATCTCGACGCAGGCGCCGGTCGGGATCTGCGCGACGCCGAAGGCGCTGCGCGCGTGCGCGCCGACCTCGGGGCCGAAGACCTGAACCAGCAGCTCCGAGCAGCCGTTGGTGACCAGGTGCTGCTCGGTGAAGGTCGACACGCTGTTGACGAGGCTCATCACCTTCACGATGCGCTTCACGCGCGAGAGGTCGCCGTCAAGCGCCGCGGCCAGCGTCCCCATCAGATCGATCGCGATCGCACGCGCCGCCTGCTGCCCTTCGGCGGTCGTCATCGTGAGGCCCAGCTGCCCGACCCAGGGCTTGCCGTCCTTGCGCGCGATGTGGCCGGAGACGAAGACGAGGTTGCCCGTGCGCACGAAGGGCACATAGGCGGCAGCGGGCGTGGCCAGGGGCGGCAGCGTGATGCCGAGCTCCTGCAGGCGGGCCTGGATGGACATGGGGTGTTCCTGTGAGCGAAGGGGTGGCGCAGGCGAAAACCGCATGGTAACGCCCGAGAGCGGAGCGGGCTGCGGGCCGCGGCGCACCTCTACACTGCGACGCCAGGACACGGAGAGCGACGGACCCTCGAGCGGTTGCGGCTCTGCCGATTTGCTTGGTCCCGCACGGGAGGCGGGCTGGGCGCAGCGGGACCTTGGGGCGCTCTCGAACCACAGGGAGGCAAGGCGTTGGAGCGCGTGCTGTCGTGGCCGCTTGCCTGGCTGCTCGGCGTCTGGCTGCAGCTGCAGCAGGCGGCGCTGTGGCCGGGGTGGGCGCAGGCGGTGCTCGTCGGCGCCGGGGCCGGGGCGCTGCTGGCGGCAGGGCTGCGCGGCTTGTCGCGATCGGCCTCGACCGTACTCGGGGCAGCGGCGCTGGTCGCGATCGCCTTTGGCAGCACCGACTGGCGCGCGGCGCAGCGGCTGGGGCAAGCGCTGCCGGCAGCGCTCGAGGGGCAGGACCTGGAGGTGGTCGGCGTGGTCGCCTCGCTGCCGCAGGAAGGCGCTGCGGGGACGCGCTTCGTCTTCGACGTCGAGTCGGCGCGCCTGCAGGGACGGCCAGTGGCGATCCCCCGGCGCCTGTCTCTGGGCTGGTGGAAGCGCGCGACGCCGCGGGCAGCGGACCCCGGACGGGACGAACGCGAGCTCGACGGGGCGCGCAGCGCCCAAAGCTTCGACGCCGACGATGCCGCGGCGCTGCCCGAGCTGCGCGCCGGGCAGCGCTGGCGTCTCACGGTGCGGCTGCGGCAGCCGCACGGGCAGGTCAACCCGCATGGCTTCGATCTCGAGCTCTGGCTCTTCGAGCAGGGCCTGCGCGCCAGCGGTTACGTGCGCAGCGGCAAGGGCGCAGGCGCCGAGCTGCTGGCCGAGGCCGCCGGCTATCCGGTAGAGCGCGCGCGGCAATCGATCCGCGACCGGATCCAGGCCGCGGTTCCCGATGCACGCGGCGCGGGCCTGCTCGCCGCACTTGCGGTCGGCGACCAGGGGGCGATCGACCGCGCCGACTGGGACGTCTTCCGCATCACCGGCGTCGCGCACCTGGTCTCGATCAGCGGGCTGCACGTGACGCTGTTCGCCTGGCTCGCCGCAGCGGTCGTCGGGCGGCTCTGGCGCTTGTCGGGCCGGCTCATGCTGCTGCTGCCGGCGCCCGTGGCGGCGCGCTGGGGCGGCGTGCTGCTGGCCGCTGCCTACGCGGTGCTCGCCGGCTGGGGCGTGCCGGCGCAGCGCACGGTGCTGATGATCGCGGTGGTCGCGCTGCTGCGCAGCAGCGCGCGGCATTGGCCGGGGCCGCTCGTGCTCCTGGCTGCCGCGTGGGCGGTGGCGGTGATCGACCCCTGGGCGCTGCTGCAGCCGGGCTTCTGGCTGTCCTTCGTCGCGGTGGGCCTGCTGATGTTGTCGGATCCGCTGCGCAGCGACGCGCGCGCGGCCACCGGCTGGCGTGCGGGCGCGGCGCAGGCCTTGCGCGAAGGCCTGCGGACACAGGCGGTGGCCACGGTGGGGCTGGCGCCGCTGACGCTGCTCTTCTTCCAGCAGGTGTCGATCGTCGGCTTCGTCGCGAACCTGGTCGCGATCCCGGTGGTGACGCTGCTGCTGATGCCGATGTCGCTCGCCGGCGTGCTGTGGCCGCCGCTGTGGACGCCGGCGGCGGCGCTCGCCGATGCCCTGCGCGCCGGCCTTGCCTGGCTTTCGGCGCTGCCGCTGGCACAGTGGACGGTACCGGCCGCACCCGGCTGGGCGGGGCTGCTCGGCGTGGCCGGGGGCACGCTGCTCATCCTGCCGCTGCCCTGGCGGCTGCGCCTGCTCGGCCTGCCGCTGCTGCTGCCCCTGCTGGTGCCAGCGGTGCCGCGGCCGGCCCCGGGTGCCTTCGAGCTGCTGGCGCTGGACGTCGGGCAGGGCACCGCGGTGCTCGTGCGCACGCACAGGCATCTGCTCGTCTACGACGCGGGGCCGCAGTACGGTCCGGACTCGGATGCGGGGCAGCGCGTGCTGCTGCCCTTGCTGCGCGCACGCGGCGAGCGCCGCGTCGACCTGCTGATGCTCAGCCACCGCGACAGCGACCACGTCGGCGGTGCCGCCGCGCTGCTGCAGGGCATGCCGGTGACCGCGATCAGCAGTTCGCTTGCCGATGAGCATCCCTTGCGCGCGCAGGGCGTGCCGCACCGGCCTTGCCGGGCAGGCGAGCGCTGGCAGTGGGACGGCGTGGATTTCGAGCTGCTGCATCCGGATGGCGAAGCCGCGCTGCCCGGATCGAAGCCCAACGCGCTGAGCTGCGTGCTGCGTGTGAGCGCCGCGCAGGGCACTGCGCTGCTCACCGGCGACATCGAACGCGCGCAGGAGAGCGCATTGGTGCAGCGCTACGGGCAGGCGCTGCGCGCCGAGGTGCTGCTGGTGCCGCATCACGGCAGCCGCACCTCGTCGAGCGCGGTCTTCCTGACTGCAGTGGCGCCGCGCGTGGCCCTGGTGCAGGCGGCATACCGCAGCCGCTTCGGCCATCCGGCGCCCGAGGTCGTCGCCCGCTACGAGGCGCGCGGCATCGAGCTCGTGCGCAGCGACGCCTGCGGCGCGTGGCACTGGCGGGCCGACGGCCAGATGCGCTGC
>JAIXKN010000042.1:0-2235 GCA_026932425.1 Burkholderiales bacterium | reverse complement strand
GCGCAGCGACGCCTGCGGCGCGTGGCACTGGCGGGCCGACGGCCAGATGCGCTGCGAGCGCGAACGCGATGCGCGCTACTGGCGGCATCGGTTGCCGCGAGGCGATGCCCGCGGCGTGGCCTCTGCGGCCGCGCTATAACGACCCTCGCATGGCACAGTATTTCGAAGTCCACCCGCTCAATCCGCAACCGCGCCTGCTGCGCCAGGCGGTGCAGATCCTGCAATCCGGCGGCCTGGCCGCGGTCCCGACCGATTCGAGCTACGCGCTCGTCTGCCGCCTGGACGACAAGGCCGCGGCCGAGCAATTGCGGCGCATCCGCGGCGTCGACGAGAAGCACCACCTGACGCTGCTGTGCCGCGACCTCTCGGACCTCGCCAGCCACGCGCGCGTCGACAACCGCCAGTACCGCATCCTCAAGCTCGGCACGCCCGGACCCTACACCTTCATCCTCGAGGCGACCAAGGAAGTGCCGCGGCGCCTGAGCCACCCCTCGCGCCGCACGATCGGGCTTCGGGTGCCCGCGCACAAGGCGCTGCAGGCACTGCTCGCCGAGTTCGGCGAGCCACTGCTGGGGACGACGCTGATTCCGCCCGGCGAGACCGAGGCGCTCAACGACGCCGCCGAGATCCGCGAGCGCTACGAGAAGCTCGTGCAGGCGGTCGTCGACGCCGGTGCCTGCCCGATGTCGCCGACGACGGTGATCGACCTGAGCGGCGCCGAGCCGATCCTGATGCGCCAGGGGCTTGGTGAGCTCGCGCGCCTCGGACTGTAGGCGGCAGGCGGTAGGCGGTAGACGGTCAGCGCCGCCGGCACGGATCAGCGCCGGCTCTTGCGCGCCTTCTTGCGACCACCCGGCCGGGCGGCAGCCGGCGCGGCCGCACTCGTCACCGCAGCCGGCGCGGGTGGCGCCGCGGCCACACCCTTCTGGCCGATCTTCGATTCGGTGCCCGCGATCAGCTTCTGGATGTTGCCGCCGTGGCGCCACAGCAGCAGGATGCTCATCGCCAGCAGCGGCAGCAGCACCGGCCCGCCGCCCCAGATCAGCATCTGGTAGAAGGGTGCGAACACGGCAGACACGATCGCCGCCAGCGACGAGTAGCGGAAGAACGCCGCGATGATGAGCCAGGTCGCGAGCGTGGCCAGGCCGAGCAGCGGGTTCAGCGCGAGCAGCACGCCGGCCGCGGTGGCCACGCCCTTGCCGCCCTGGAAGCGGAAGAACACCGGAAAGAGGTGGCCGAGGAAGGCCGCGAGCCCGACCCAGGCCACCGTGCCCTGGCCAAAGCCCAGGCGCGGCGCGAGCAGCGCTGCCGCGAGCACCGGAACGTAGCCCTTGAGCGCATCCAGCAGCAGCGTGAGGATCGCCGCGGTCTTGTTGCCCGAGCGCAGGACGTTGGTCGCGCCCGGGTTCTTCGAGCCGTAGCTGCGCGGGTCCGAGAGACCCATCACGCGGCTGACGATGACCGCGAAGGACAGCGAGCCGATCAGGTAGGCGGCGACGATGGCGGCGATGGAAACGGCGTAATCCATGACGGGCGCAGGCGCAGCGGGGCTGCGCCCCAGTGTAGACGGGGCGCAGGGTGCCGGGCGCGTCGAGCTGCATCAGCGGCATCCACCAGCGGTGCAGCGCCGGCTGTCCGGCACCTAGGGTTGTCGCCCACGCTCCTCGGTCGCATCGCCTACCGGGTGCGCGTTTTCGACGCCGCCAACCCGGCGCGGCGCTCGAGCCGCCGGCCCGCGGTGGTCAACGGCTTGCGCGACCTGATCCTCGAGGCCTTCGGGTCGGCACAGGGCGCGCCCGTGAGCAGCGAGCGTTCAGCCGCGGCCGCGCGGCGCGCTGCCGCTGCGCGGGCCGCGGGCGGCGCTGTCGCGACGCGGAGCGGCCGTGCGCTGGCCGGCGGAAGCCGGAGCGCGATCGGCTGCCGGTCGAGCGGTGGGCCGGCCGCCGCCGTGACTGCCGCCGGCGCCGGGACGGCCGCCGGAGCGGCTGCCCTCGGGCCGGCTGCCTCCTGGGCGTCCACCGCCCGGCCGGCCGCCGCCGACGTGGCGCTTGGTGCCGCCCACGCCGATCGTCATGCGGCCGAGCACGATCGGCTCGGCACGCTCGCCGGCCGGCGCTTCGAAGCCGGGAACGATCTCGCGCGGGATGCGGTTGCGCGTGAGCTTCTCGATGTCGGCAAGGAAGATCTCCTCGTCCAGGCAGACGAGCGAGACCGCCTCGCCGCTGGCGCCGGCGC
>JAIXKN010000089.1 GCA_026932425.1 Burkholderiales bacterium | reverse complement strand
CCTTGGCGATGTGCTTGAGCAGGATGCCGAACATCTCGGTGTAGTCCGGCCCGACGAGGAACTGGTGCGGGTACTTCTTCGGGTCGTTGAGCTCGCTGGCGAACGAGGCGCCGGCCATCAGGATGTTGCCGTTGCGGTCGAGCTCGGGGTTGATCGTCTTGGCGAAGCCGGTCGAGTCGCCGTAGTAGACGTTGACCTTGTTCTGGCTCGTGATCTTCTTGAACGCCGCGACCGAGACGTCGACCTTGTACGCGGTGTCCTCGGGCACGTAGCGCACCTTGCGGCCCTTGATGCCGCCGGCGTCGTTGACGATCTTCACGTAGTCCTGGATGCCGTCGTTGATGCCGACGCCGGCGAAGGCGAACACGCCGGTCATCGGGATCGAGCCGCCGACGACGATCTCGTCGGCGCCCTGCGCGAGCACCGAAAGCGGTTGCACGAGCGCGCCGGCACCGGCTGCGGCAGCGCCGGCGAGCACGCGGCGGCGCCGGATGGGGGGAACGGATCGGGTCGTCATGCGAGTCTCCTTATGGGTTTGTCGTCGAAGGAATGGCCGCGCCTTCAGTTCCGGAACGGCCACAGGTGAAAGAAGCGCCGCGTGCGCCGCCAGATCTCGGCAAGGCCCAGCGGTTCGAAGATCAGGAAGCCGATGATGAGCCCGCCGAAGATCACGAGCCGCACCGGCGAGAGGAAGACCGTGAGGTCGTGGCCGCCGCCCAGCAGGTCGACCAGCAGCTTCAGCAGCTCGGGCACCATCGTCATGAACACCGCGCCGAGGATGCTGCCGAGCGTCGAACCCATGCCGCCGACGATGATCGCCGCGAGGAAGAAGATCGACATCGACAGCGGGAAGCTCTCAGGCGTGACGACGCGGAAGAAATAGGCCCAGAGCCCGCCGGCCAGGCCCGCGTAGAAGGACGACAGGCCGAACGAGAGCAGCTTGTAGCGCAGCAGCGGGATGCCCAGCACCTCGGCCGAGATGTCGCGGTCGCGGATCGCGATGAAGGCGCGCCCGATGCGCGTGCGAAAGAGGTTGGCCGCGCCCAGCAGCATCAGCACCGTGACCGGCACGATCAGCCAGTACAGCCGCAGCGAGGTGTCGAGGTCGACGCCGAAGATCCGCCCCGGCGGCAGCGACAGGCCC
The DNA here is from genome assembly GCA_026932425.1 of Burkholderiales bacterium. Lineage (GTDB taxonomy): Bacteria > Pseudomonadota > Gammaproteobacteria > Burkholderiales > Burkholderiaceae_C > Rubrivivax. The sequence goes on along the minus strand of JAIXKN010000089.1, from coordinate 50,808 downwards.
GTCGTGCCGCCGGTGAACTCGAAGTTCGCGAACAGGAAGTGCGCGATGAAGGTCGCCGCGATCGTCACGATCGCCAGGTACAGGCCCTTCACGCGCAGCGAGGGCACGCCGACGATGACGCCGCCGATCATCGCGACGACGCCGCCGGCCAGCAGATTCGGCAGCAGCGGCGTGCCCGCGCGGATCTGCAGGATCGCCACCGTGTACGCGCCCAGGCCCATGAACGCCGCCTGCCCGAGGCTCACGAGCCCGGTGTAGCCGGTGAGGATGTTGAGCCCGGCGGCGCTGGCGACATTGATCGCGACCAGGCACGCGAGGTAGAGCCAGTAGTCGTTGGCGACGAAGGGGAAGAGCGCGAGCGCCAGCGCGAGCAGCAGCAGCCACGCGTGCTGCGTGCGCGAATCGAACAGCGCCGCGTCGGCGACGTAGCTCTCCTTCAGCGTTCCGATGCGCATGCTTTTCCCGTCGTCAGAGCCGCTCGATCTCGTGCGTGCCGAAGAGCCCGTAGGGCCGCAGCATCAGGATCGTCACGAGCACGATGAAGGTCGCCAGCAGCTTGTATTCGCCGCCGAGGTAGGCGCCGGCCAGGCCTTCGACGAGGCCGACGAGCAGCCCGGCGACGAGGGCGCCGAGCACGCTGTCCAGCCCGCCGACGATGACGACGACGAGCACCGAGAGCCCGAATGCCCCCATCGACGAGGAGATGCCGCCGATCGAGCCGACGATGATCCCCGAGACCGCGGCGAGCATCGCCGACGCGACCCAGGACAGCGAGAACACGCGCGGCACGTTGATGCCGACGACGTAGGCGGCAGCCTGGTCGCTGGCGGTCGCGCGCAACGCCACCCCGCCGCGCCAGTAGCGGAAGACGAGCAGCGCCGCGGCGATGAACACCGCGGCGACCACCGCGCCCCAGAACACCTTGGGCGCGAGGAAGGCGTCGCCGATCGTCACCGCCTGCGTCGGCATGAACTCGGGCAGGCGACGCTGGTCGGCGCTCCAGATGATCTCGACCAGGCCCACGAGCACCGAGCCCAGGCCGATCGTCACCATGAAGGCCGAGATCGGCGGCTGGCCGAGCAGCGGGCGGATCATCGTGCGCTCGATCACGCCGCCGAGCACGCCGCTGGCCAGCACCGCAGCGGGGATCGCAACCCAGATCGGCAGCGACCACATCGCGGCGAAGGTGAAGAAGAGGAAACCGCCGGCCATCAGCATCTCGCCGATCGCCAGGTTGACGACGCGCGTGCCCTTGTAGACGAGCACGAAGGCCAGCGCCGCGAGCGCGTAGAGGCCGCCGCCGGCCAGGCCGGTGAGGACGATCTCGAAGAGGTAGCCCCAGTCGAAGCCTTCCATCACGCCGCTCCGGGCTGCGGTGCGGCCGCGCTGCGCAGGCGGCGGCGCAATTCGTCGACGTCGCCGGCGCCGAGGTAGGCGCGGACCACCTCGGGGTCCGCCTGCACCGAGGCCGGCGGGCCCTGCGCGATCACTTCGCCGAAATTGAGCACGACGACGTGGTCCGAGAGGTCCATCACCATGCCCATGTCGTGCTCGACCAGCAGCACCGTGACGCCCCACTCGGCGCGCACGTCGAGGATGAAGCGCGCCATGTCCTCGGTCTCCTCGCGGTTCATCCCGGCCACGGGCTCGTCCAGCATCAGCACCTGCGGCTGCATCGCCAGCGCGCGCGCCATCTCGACGCGCTTCTGCAGCCCGTACGACAGCGCGGCGACCGGCGCATGCCGGATGTGGTCGATCTCGAGGAAGTCGATGATGCGTTCCTCGACGTCGCGGCGCAGCGCGGCCTCCTCGCGCCGCGCGCGGCCCCAGTAGAGCAGCGCGTCGAAGACGTTGGTCTTCAGGTGCGCGTGACGCCCGAGCTTGATGTTGTCGAGCACCGTCATGCCCCTAAAGAGCGCGATGTTCTGGAAGCTGCGCGCCAGGCCGATCTTCGCGCGCTGCGGCGCCGGCAGGCGCGTGATGTCCTGCCCCCGGAAGCGGATCTGCCCGCTCGAGGGCCGGTAGAAGCCCGAGATCGTGTTGAAGAGCGAGGTCTTGCCGGCGCCGTTGGGGCCGATGACCGCGGTGATCGTCCCCGGCTGCACCGCGAAGCTCACCCCCGAGAGCGCGTGCACGCCGCCGAAGGACAGCGTGAGCGCGTCGACCTCGAGCACCGGCGAGGCGGCAGCGGCCGCAGCGGGATCCGGCTCAGTCATCTCGGGCGTTGGGGGCGGCTGAGCGCACGGGCGCAGGCCGTGCCGCCTGGCGCAGCATCCCCGATCCGGGCGTCGTCTCGCAAGCCTTCATCGCTCTTCATCGCTCCAGCCGGATCACGCGGCCATCGGGGCTGTCGGTGAGCACGTAGAGCCAGCCGTCGGGCCCCTGGCGCACGTCGCGGATGCGCTCGTTCAGCCGCGTGAGCAGCCGCTGCTCGCCGACCACGCTGCGGCCCTGCAGCGTCAGCCGGTGCAGCGCCAGGCCTCGCAGCGCGCCGACGAAGAGGTCGCCCTTCCAGGCGGGGTAGCGATCGCTGGTGAGGAAGGCCATGCCGCTGGGCGCGATCGAGATCGGCACCCAGGTCTTGAGCGGCTGCTCGAAGCCGGGTTTCGGGCCTTCCTCGCCGATGCGGGTTCCGGTGCCGTAGTTGCGGCCGAAGGTCAGCAGCGGCCAGCCGTAGTTGCGCCCGCCCTCGATCAGGTTGATCTCGTCGCCGCCCTGCGGCCCGTGCTCGCTCTCCCAGAGCTCACCGGTCTCGGGATGCAAGGCCGCCCCCTGCACGTTGCGGTGGCCCAGGCTCCAGATCTCGGGTGCCGCTCCCGGACGACCGACGAAGGGGTTGTCGGCAGGAACGCCGCCGTCCGCCTCGATGCGCACGATCTTGCCGAGGTGGTTGGCCAGGTTCTGCGCGTCCTCCTTGCGCGAGAAGCGATCGCCCAGGGTCACGAAGAGCCGGCCGTCGCGCGCGAACACGAGGCGTCCGCCGCAGTGCTGCGCGCTGTGGACCTTGGGCTGCTGCCGAAAGAGCACCTGCACCTCGTCGACGTGCTCCCCTTGCAGCCGGCCGCGAGCCACCGCGGTGCTGTTGCCGCCCTCGCCGGCTTCGGCGTAGCTCCAGTAGATCCGGCGGTTCTCCGCGAACTCCGGATCCAGCACCACGTCGAGCAGCCCGCACTGGCCGCCGGCCGCCACCGTCGGCAGGCCGGCCACCGGCGCCGAGAGCCGCCCGTCGGCGCCGACGATGCGCAGCCGCCCGCTGCGCTCGGTGACGAGCATGCGCCCGTCGGGCAGGAAGGCCAGCGACCAAGGATGGTCGAGCCCACGGGCGACGTCGACCGCGCGCAGCTCCTGCGCCGCGGCTCCGATCGGGAGCAGCAGCGCGGCCAGCAGCAGCGCAGCGGCCCCGCCGCTGAGCTTCTTCCCGCCCTGCCGGGGCCTTCGGATCGCCTGCTCCATCACGGATCGAATCTTGCCGCAGCGTGAGCCTGCGCGCCGCGACCGCCGGCTCCGGGTCTTCACCGAGTCCGGCCGAGCTCGTCATGCGGCAGCGGCTTGGCAAGCCGCGAAGGCCCTGGACGCAGGCCGCGCCCCCGCCGGCTCGAAGACCGAGCATCGGACTCAAGTGCTGTGAAGCTGCGAAGATGACCGGTTCGACCGTTTTCACCCACAAGCAGGAGTACGGAAAGGAGTACAGAAGCATGCTGAAGAACAAGGTTGCCATCGTCACCGGCGCCGGCTCGGGCATCGGGCGTGCCGTGGCGCTGGCGTACGCGCGCGAAGGCGCGTCGGTGCTGGTTTCCGACCTCGCGGCTCCGGGCGGCGAGGAGACCGTGGCCCAGATCCGCGCCGCCGGCGGCACCGCCAGCTTCTTCGCGGCCAACGTCGCCGACCCGGCGGCCTGCGAGGCGCTGGCCGCGGCCGCGGTCGAGCGCTACGGGCGCTTGGACATCGCGTGCAACAACGCCGGCATCGGCGGCGAGGCGGCGCTGACCGGCGACTATTCGATCGAGGGCTGGCGCCAGGTCATCGACATCAACCTAAGCGGCGTCTTCTTCTGCATGAAGGCGCAGATCCCGCGCATGCTGAAGGGCGGCGGCGGTGCGATCGTCAACATGGCGTCGATCCTGGGCGCCGTGGGCTTCGCCACCGCGCCGGCCTATGTCGCCGCCAAGCACGGCGTCCTCGGGCTGACCAAGACCGCCGCAATGGAGTACGCAGCGCAGGGCCTGCGCGTCAATGCCGTCGGTCCGGGCTTCATCCACACGCCGCTGATCGCCGGCCTCGAGGCCGACGCGGCAACCAACGCGATGCTCGTCTCGCTGCACCCGATCGGGCGCCTGGGGCGTCCTGAGGAGGTCGCCGAGCTCACGCTCTGGCTGAGCTCGCCGGCAGCGTCCTTCGTCACCGGCGCCTACGTGCCGGTGGACGGCGGCTACCTGACGCGCTGAGCGGGCGCGGTGCGGGCGTGCAGGCGTCCTCAGCCTGCCATCGCCTGCACGACCATCTGCACGCGCGACTGGCCGTTCCACTCGTCGAGAGCAAGCCGGTAGGCCAGTTGCGCGCGCTCGGGCAGCGGGTCGACGCGGCCGAACCAGATCGCCTCGCGCGGGCTTCCCCCCTGCACGCGCAGCCGCAGTTTCAGGTGCTTCTCGCCGACCAGGCGTTGCTGCAGGACCTGCACCTCGTCGAGGAAGAGCGGCGCCTCGAAGCCCTGGCCCCAGACCTGCGCGTCCAGCAGCAGCGCGGTCTCGGCGTTGAACCACTCGACGGGAAGCGACCCGTCGGTGCGCACCGTGCGCGTCAGCGTGGCCGCGTCGAGCCATTCGCCGGCGACCTGCACCAGCGCCGCGGCGAAGGCATCGAAGTGCCCGGCGGCAATCGTCGCGCCGGCGGCCATCGCATGACCGCCGAAGCGCAGCAGCAGCCCCGGGTGGCGCTTGGCGACGAGGTCCAGCGCGTCGCGCAGGTGAAAGCCCGGGATCGAGCGCCCCGAACCCTTGAGATGCCCGTCCGCGCCGCGCGCGAAGACGAAGCTCGGCCGATGCAGCCGGTCCTTCACCCGCCCGGCGACGATGCCGACGACCCCCTCGTGAAAGCCCTCGTCGAAGAGCGCGAGCGCCGGCGGCAAGGCCGCCGCGTCGGAGAGCATCGCCAGCGTCGCTTCGGCCTGCTCGCGCATGCCGTCCTCGACCTCCCGGCGCTCGCGGTTGATCGCATCGAGCTGCGCCGCGAGCTCGGCAGCGCGCTGCGCGTCGTCGGTCAGCAGGCACTCGATGCCGAGCGTCATGTCGGCCAGTCGTCCGGCCGCGTTCAGGCGCGGGCCGAGCGCGAACCCGAAGTCGAACGCGGTCGCGCGCGCCGGCTCGCGGCGCGCGACCGCCAGCAGCGCGGCGATGCCCGGCTGCATGCGCCCGGCGCGGATGCGGCGCAGGCCCTGCGCGACCAGGCGGCGGTTGTTGGCGTCGAGCCGCACGACGTCGGCGACCGTGCCCAGCGCGACCAGATCGAGCAGCGCGTCCAGCCGCGGCTGCTGCTGCGCGCCGAAACGCCCGCGCCGTCGCAGCTCCGCGCGCGCGGCCAGCAGCACGTAGAACATCACGCCGACGCCGGCCAGCGCCTTGCTCTGAAAGCCGCAGCCGGGCTGGTTGGGGTTGACGATGACGTCGGCCTGCGGCAGCAGAACCCGTCCCTCGTGCAGCGCCGGCAGGTGGTGGTCGGTCACCAGCACCTGCATCCCGAGCGCCTTCGCGTGCGCGACGCCCTCGACGCTGGCAATGCCGTTGTCCACCGTCATCAGCACGTCGGGCCGATGCGCCCGCGCGAGTTCGACGATCGCCGGCGTCAGGCCGTAGCCGTGGCGCGCGCGGTCGGGAACGACGTAGGCGAGGCGATCGCGCACGGCGCCGAGCGCGACCAGCCCGCGGATCGCGACCGCGCAGGCGGTCGCGCCATCGCAGTCGTAGTCGGCCACGATGCAGATGCGCCGGCCCGCGTCGATCGCGTCGGCGAGCAAGGCACCCGCGGCCTCGGCGCCCTGCAGCGCCGCCGGCGGCAGCAGCTGCTGCAGGCCGTCGTCCAGGTCCGCGGCGTCGCGCACGCCGCGCGCCGCCAGCAGCCGCGCCAGCAGCGGGTGCACGCCGGCCTGCTCAAGCGCGAAGCACACGCGCGGCGGCACGTCGCGCACGACGATGCGCTGCGGCGCGGACCCGGGGTCGCGAGCCACGCTCACAAGGACTCCAGCTCGCGCAGGAGATCGACCGCCGAGAGCCGTGCGGTGAAGCGCTGCAGCAGCCCGCGCGGCGGCAGCGCCAGCGTCCAGCTCGAACGCTCGCCGCAGAGCGTGATGCGGCTTGGCGCCAAGCGCGGCAGCTCGACGTCGAGCGCTGACCAGGCCTGCGACCAGCGCTCCCAGTCCTCGGCGAGCGCAGGGCCGCGAAGCTGCGCATGCACCTGCACCGCCGCGCGCGCCTGCGGGTCGACCGGCTGCGCCGGCCCGCATCCGCTGAGCCAGACCGCATTGACGGTCTGCAGCCCGCGGCTCTCGCGCTCGGCGTTGAGCGGGTGCGTGTAGAGCAGCATCTGCGCCTCGTGGTGCAGGCGGCGCAGCAAGCGGGAATCCGGCGCCTCGGGCAGCCAGCGGTCGACGTTGCGGCCGATCACGCGGTCCAGCGAGGCCGTCGGCAGCCGCGCCAGGCTCTCGTGCGCGACGAACCACTGCGTCGGCGTGCCCCAGTGGACGAGGAAGCCCTCGCTCGTGAACAGCGGCGCGACCGCCTCGTAGAACGCGTGCGATTCGGCTTCGTCGAGCGCAAGCGTCTGCGGGTCGGTCATGCTGACCTGGTCGGTGCCCACATGCCAGTGCGCCGGCGTCAGCAGGCCCCAGGCGAGGTCGCCCGGGTCCAGCTCGAGCGCACGCGCCTGCTCGGCGGCAAAAGGCAGCAGCCCGTCGGCGCCGGCCCAGCCCCAGGCACGGGCGAGCGCACGCTCGTGCGGCGGCGAGAGCGAATACTCGTCGCCCTCGTCGCGCTCGCCGCGGCGACCCGCCAGCAGCGCCTGCAGGTTCGGCAGGCGCAGACCCGCCAGCGCCCGCCGTCCGGCATCGGACAGCGGCGCGGCAAACGGGATCAGCAGGTGCATGAGCCGCCATTATCCCGGGCTTGCCCAGCCACAGCCGAGCCGCCGCCTGCGGGACAGGCCGGCCCCGGCGCTCCCTGCGCCCCGCCCCGGGCGCTTCAGTGCCCCGGCGGTCGGCAGAGGATCACGTTGGCGGCGTCCATCGTCATCACCGGCTCGCCGCGCTGGTTGAAGACCTCCACGAGCGAGCGCACGATGCCGCGGTCGGGCCTGCTCTTCGAGACCCGCGCCTCCTGCACCGTGACGCGCACCGAGAGCGTGTCGCCCGGGCGCACCGGGTTCGGCCAGCGCAGCGACTCCATGCCCGGCGAGGCCACGCTCGAGACCGGCGAGAGATAGTTCACCGCGTAGAGCCGCATCATCAGTCCGCAGGTCTGCCAGCCGCTGGCAATCAGCCCGCCGAATGGCCCGCGCGCGGCGAGCTCGGGGTCGGTGTGGATCGGCTGCGGGTCGTAGCGGCGCGCGAACTCGAGCAGCTCCCCGGTGTCCAGCGTCACCGTGCCCAGTTCGTGCACGGCACCGGGCACATAGTCCTCGAACCAGCGTTCGCTCATCTGTCGCTCCTTGTCGGCGGCGTTGGCCTGGATGCCCTTGCGTTCGTGGAAGACGCGCAGCGCCTCGCGGTAGGCGTCGATGTCGGCCTGCGGCACGGTCTCGCCGCACTCGTAGCAGGCGCCGCTCATGCGGTCGAACCAGCGGCAGCCGCAGGCATTGCAGGCCAGCTCCGGGGCGCCCGCCGGATTCTCGAAGATCATCGGCAGGCCCCCATGAAGGCCAGGCCCAGCGACTCGAGGAAATCCTCGAAGCCCTCGTCCAGAAGCTGCGCCTTGGCCACCAGGACGTAGAGCAGCATGCCGCCCTGGCGCAGCTGCAGCTTCATCTGCCCGAGCGCGTTGTCGTGCAGGCGCGCGTGCACCGCGGCCAGCGCCCCGGGCTGTGCGACGAAGAGCACGGCGACGCCGCAATCGGCGAAGCCGCGGTAGTCACGCCACTGCACCTGCGTCGCACCCCCCATGCGCACCCACACGAGCATGCGGCCCGCGCCGGCATCCGCCACCGCGCGCTCGACGAGGCCGATAGCCCCACCCTCGACCCAGGGCGCGAACAGCGACTCGTGGCGCTGCAGCAGCGCGCGCCAGCCGGGCAGGTCGTCCCAGGCCGCGGCGTCCTGCGCGACGAGCACGGCCGGCGTGGCCAGCGCCTCAGATGCGGGCGCCAAGGCGGAAGCCATCGTGGATCGCCTGCGTCAGCCCGCGCGGCACCAGCGCGTCGCCGCAGCCGTGCACCTCGTCGATCATCCACTCCAGCTCGTGGAAGAGCTCCTGGTTGGGCCGCCGCGCGACCGCCGCGACCACCGTGTCGGCCGGCAGGAACTGCTCCTGCCCCTGCGCATCGCGGAACTTCACGCCGCCCTCGCCGATCGCGAGGATCTTGGCGCCGGTGTGCGTGGGGATGCCGAGCTCCTCGATCCACGCCGTGTGCCGCCACTTGAACGAGGGCATGACGTCGCCGGCGATGCGCTTCTCGGTCTCGACAATCGTCACCTCGCGGCCGTGGTTGCGCTTGAGCGATTCGGCCAGCGTCAGGCCGATCTTGCCGCCGCCGAGCACGACCACGCGCGCACCGGCTTCGACCTTGCCGGTGGCCAGCTCGATCGCGTCGACGAGCAACCCGGGCTGCGTGCACTCGGGCAGCAGCAGGCCGTCCACGCGCGCGCCGGTGGCGATCACCGCGACGTCGAACTGGTGCAGCATGCTGCGCATGGCCTTCAAGTCCAGCGTGGTGTTGCAGCGCACCTCGATGTTCAGCGCCTCGGCCATGTTGCGGTAGTAGTCGACGACACTCAGCAGGTCGTCGCTGTTGGCGAGGTCGTTCTTCGCGTAGCCGGCCAAGGCGCCGCCGATCGCGGGGCCGCGCTCGAAGACGACGACGTCGTGGCCGCGGCGCTTGGCGGTGATCGCGCACTCCATGCCCGAAGGCCCGGCGCCGATGACCATGATCTTCTTGGGCATCACCGCCGGCGTGATCTGGTAGGCCGGGTCGTACTCGTGGCCGAGCTCGGGGTTGCGCGTGCAGGTGTAGGGCAGGTCGCGGAAGAGCCGCGAGAGGCAGTTCAGCGAGCCGATGCAGCGCCGCACCAGGTGCATCTTGCCGGCCTGCGCCTTGTGCACGAGCTCGGGGTCGGCAAGCATCGGCCGGCACACCTCCCAGAAGTCGAACTCGCCCTTCTCGATGCACTCGGCGGCCGTGCGTGGATCGGGCAGGCGGTTGCCGAAGGCGATGATGGTGTTTGGCAGCAGCTGCTTGGCGCGCGCGGCCAGTCGGTTCCAGTAGCCCGGCGGCACGTCGCGGCCGATCGAAGACTCGGGCGCCTCCTGCCAGCCCACGGTGACGCTGATCATGTCGACGCCGTGCTCGGCGGCGAGCTGCATCAGCTCGAAGCACTCGTCTTCGGTGTTGCCGCCCCACTGGTCCATCAGCTCGTTGCCGTTCAGGCGCACGACCAGCGGCGCGTCGCCCTGCACCTGCTTGATCGCGTCGATCAGCTCGCACATGAAGCGCCCGCGGTTCCTCACCGAGCCGCCGTACTCGTCGGTGCGGCGGTTGGTGAACTTGGAGTTGAAGGTCGCCAGCAGGTAGCCCATGAAGCTGGTGATCTCCGTGGCGTCGAAGCCCGCGCGCAGCGCGCGGCGCGCGGCGTCGGCGTGCTGCCGGATCGTGACCTTGATCTGCTCCTTGGTGATCTCGCGCGGCGGACGGAAGTGCGGCAGCGTCTGCGGCACGATCGAGGGCTGCAGGCAGTAGCCGAGGTCGATGCCGCCGTAGCGCCCCGCATGCAGGATCTGCTGCACGGCGATGGCGCCGGCCTCGTGGATGTAGCCGGCGATCTTCTCGAAGCCGGGGATCGCGCTGTCGTCGTGGATCGCCACCTGGCGGAAGTAGCCCTTGCCCTCGCCCAGCGGGTCGGGGTAGGCGCCCTGGTTGGTGATGATGCCGCAGCCGGTGCCGGCGATGACCTGCGTGCGCGCGAACTCGCGGATGGTGTGCGTGCCGTCGCGGTTGTTGTAGTTGGAGATGCAGCAGGAGCCGTACTTGATGCGGTTGCGCGTCTTCAGCTTGCCCCACTGGGCGGGTTCGAAGAGGCGGCGCAGCGCCGGGTTCGGCCCTGCGGCCATTGGGTTCGCGTTCTCGCTCATCGTCGGGGCCTCGTCCTCGTGGCGTGCCGGAACAGCAACGCGCAACCATGCAACGCGGCGCGCGCTGGCGCCATCGGGTCGGGCCGAAGTCTTGCGTTGCGTCAACCGCGCCGCGGCTCAGGCGGCAGGTCGTGAAAACCGCTCAGCCCGTTCAGGCTGCCTGGCGCAAGACCCGCACGCGCTCGACGATGCGCTGCGCGGCGCGGTCGATCTCGTCCTCGGTGTTGAAACGGCCGACGCACAGGCGCAGCGCCGCGACCTGCTGCGCCTGTGCGGCGCCTGTCGTGTCTGCAGCAGCAATCGCCTGCAGCACGTAAGAGGGCTTGACGGCGCCGGTCGAGCAGGCCGAGCCGGCGGAGACGGCCACGTCCTGCAGCCCGAGCAGCAACGCATCGGGCTCGACGCCTGCGATGCTCAGGTGCAGGCTGCCGGCGAGGCGCTCCTCGGGGTGGCCGTTGAGCGCAAGCCCGTCGAGTTCGCGTACCAGCCGCGCCTGCAGGCGCCGCCGCAACGCGAGCAGGCGTGGGCGCTCGGTCGGCATCTCGGACACCGCAAGCTCGCACGCCAGCCCCATGCCGACGATGCCCGGCACGTTCTGCGTACCCGGGCGCAGCCCGTCCTCCTGGCCACCGCCTTCGAAGAGCGGACCGAGCATCACGCGCCGCGGACGCCGGCGCCGGTAGAGCGCACCCACGCCCTTGGGGCCGTAGGCCTTGTGCGCGGAGAGCGAGAGCAGGTCGATGCCCAAAGCCTCGACGTCGATGGGCACGCGGCCCAGCGCCTGCGTGGCGTCGACGTGAAAGAGCGCAGCGCTCCCGCGCACGACGGCGCCGATGGCCGCCAGCGGCTGCAGCGTGCCGATCTCGTTGTTGGCGGCCATCACCGAGACCAGGCGCGTGTGCGGCGTCAGCGCCGCGCGCACGTCCTCGGGGCCGACGCGGCCGTGGCGATCCACCGGCAGCACGGTGATCGACCAGCCGGCACGCCCGAGCCGCCGCGCGTTGTCCAGCACCGAAGGGTGCTCGATCGCGCTCGTCACCAGATGCCCCGGAGCCTCGCCCTCTGCAAGGCCTAGCAGCGCCAGCGCGTTCGCTTCGGTTGCGCCCGCGGTGAAGACGATCTCCGCGTAGCGCGCGCCGATGGCCTGCGCGACGCGCTCGCGCGCCTCCTCGACCGCCGCCGCGGCGTTGCGGCCGAAGACGTGGTTGCGGCTCGCGGCGTTGCCGAAGTGCTCGCGCAGGAAGGGCAGCATGCCCTCGAGCACGCGTGGATCGAGCGGCGTCGTCGCGTGATGATCGAGGTAGATCGGCGTCTTCATGCCCGGGCCCAGGCCCTGCGCTCAGCGCCGCGCAGTGATCGTCTGGCCCGCGGCGGTGTGCAGCCGCAGCGTGCCCTCGGGCGTGAGCTCGTAGCGCCGGATCCCGGGCAGCAGCTTCAGCAGCCGGTCCTCCTGCGCCATCAGCGCCGGCGGGCAGGCCATCATCGTGCTGCCTGCGGGCATCATGCGCAGCGTGCGACCCTGGCTCTCGTAGCGGCCGAGGATGCGGTTGCAGCTCGCGCTGCCCGAGAGGCGTCCGTCGGCGTGAAAACGCAGCGAGGGCCGGGTGTCGTCGACCACACCCTGGCCGGCGATGTCCTCGACGATCCACTCGCGGCCGAGCAGCGGCTGCGGGTCGGTCGCGATCAGGTGCTCGGCCAGTGCACGCCACGCGGGCAGCGAGGTCGGGTCGTTCGCGGCATTGGCGGCCAGCGGGTGCGAGGCGAAGCGCGCCACCACCATGTCCGCGCGCGGGTCGATCCACAGCGTCTGACCGTGCACGCCGCGGGCCGTGAACGCGCGGTGCGCGTCGTGGCTGTGCCACCACATGCTGCCGTAGCTCCAGCCGGGCAGCAGCGCGTAGCCGGCCTTGGCGAACTTCGCCGGATCGCCGGCGCGGCGCAGGCGCGCGATCGCTTCGGCCGGGACGACCTGGCGGCCGTCGACCTCGCCGTCCTCGAGGATCAGCTGCCCCAGGCGCGCCAGGTCGCGCAGGGTCGCGTTGAAGCCGCCGCCGGCAAAGGGCGTGCCGATCGAGTCGACGGTGTAGAAGGCCTCGCGATCGGCGCCCAGGCGGCTCCAGATGCGTTCGGCGAGCAGTTCGTTCACCGGCTTGCCGCTCGCGCGCGCGATCACCCAGCCCAGCGCGTCGGTGTTCACCGTCTTGTAGGCAAACGCCTCACCGTGCCCGCCCTGCTTGCGCACGGTCCGAAGGAACTCGAAGTAGCTGCGCGGGCCGGTGTAGCCCTCGGGCTTGGGCAGCGGGTTGCCCGCCTGCGCGTGCAGCCAGACCTCGGCCTTGGGGTCGGCGTAGTCCTCCGAGTAGGCGAGACCCGTCGTCATGTCCAGCAGCTGCCGCACCGTGGCGTCGCCGAAGGCGCTCGCGCCCAGCTCGGGAACGATGCGGTCCACGCGCGCGTTCTCGTCGAGCGCGCCTTCGGCGATCAGCAGCTCGCCGAGCAGGCCGGTGATCGACTTGGTCAGCGACATCGCGCCGTGCAGCCTGCGCTCATCCAGGCAACCGGCGTAGCGCTCGTAGACGATGCGCCCGTGATGCAGCACGATCAGCCCGTCGGTGTAGTTGGCGTCGAAGGCCTGATCCCAGCTCATCGTCTGCGTGCCACCCAGCGGCGTGAAGCGCAGGCCATCGATCGCCGCGTCCAGCGCCAGCGGCAGCTCCGTGGCCGCGCCGCGGCCGCGATCGACCGCCGCGGTCGGCATCAGCTCGCGGAAATGGCAGACCGTCCAGCGCAGCTTCGGAAAGCCGAAGTAGTCCGGGTCGGTGAAGCGGATCGTCTTCGCCGGCGGCGGCGGAAAGCCCTGCATCCAGCCCATCGCGTGCGGGTCCGAAGCCCTCGCCGCGAGCGGCGCCTGCGCACCAACCGCGCCGGACACCAGCAATCCGGCAGCCAGGGCGAGGGTCGCGATCGGCTGCATCAGGTTCTCCTTTGTCGCTCTGGAAGTCGTCGACGGCGTGCCTGCAGGCGTTGCACGCAGGCGGCCGCATGCTGGCATTGTCGCAAGCGCGGCGCGTGCCCGGCCCCGGCTGGGCTAGCATCCGCCGCCTCATGGACCTGCCTTACGAATGGCACATCGGCTGGCGCTACACGCGTGCCGGCCGTGCCGGGCGGCGCAACGGCTTCATCAGCTTCATCTCGGGCGTCTCGATGCTCGGCATCGCGCTCGGCGTCGCGGCGCTGATCATCGTTCTCAGCGTGATGAACGGCTTCCAGAAGGAGGTTCGCGACCGCATGCTGAGCGTCATCTCGCACATCGAGGTGCTCGAGGCCAGCGGCGGCGCGCTGCCCGACTGGCAGGCGACCGCCGCGGCGGCGCGCAAGGACGCGCGCGTCGTCGGCGCCGCGCCCTTCGTCTCGGCGCAGGCGCTGGTAGCGCGCGGCGAGGCGATGCGCGGCGCGCTCATTCGCGGCATCGACCCCGCGCGCGAGGCCGAGGTCACCGAGCTGGCGCGCCAGTTGCAGGGCGGCGCGCTGGCCACGCTGCGGCCCGGCGAGTGGAACCTCGTGCTGGGCGCCGAGCTGGCGCGCCTCGTCGGCGCGCACGTGGGCGACAAGGTCACCATCGTCTCCCCGGCCGGCCAGCTCACGCCCGCGGGCGTGGTGCCGCGGCTCAAGCAGTTCACGCTCACCGGCGTCTTCGAGAGCGGGCACTACGAGTACGACAGCAGCCTGGCGCTGATCGACCTCGAAGACGCCGCCAGGCTCTTTCGCACCGGTGGCCCGACGGGCGTGCAGCTGCGCCTGTCCGACGTGCACGAGGCGCGCGCGGTGGCCGCCGATCTGGCGCAGGCGCTCGGGCCCGAAGTCATCGTGCGCGACTGGACGCGCACCAACCGCAGCTGGTTCGACGCCGTGCAGGTCGAGAAGCGGATGATGTTCATCATCCTCACGCTGATCGTCGCGGTGGCCGCGTTCAACCTGGTCAGCACCCTCGTGATGACGGTGACCGACAAGCGCGCCGACATCGCCATCCTGCGCACGCTGGGCGCCAGCCCGCGCTCGATCATGGGCATCTTCGTCGTGCAGGGCGCGACCTCGGGCGTGCTGGGCACGCTGGGCGGCGTGGCGCTGGGCCTGCTCGTGGCCTGCAACATCGACGTCATCGTGCCGGCGATCGAGCGCGCGCTGGGCGTGGCCTTCCTGCCCGGCAACATCTACCTCATCAGCCGCATGCCGAGCGAGCCGCTGGCCAGCGACATCGTCCCGGTGACGCTGATCGCGCTCGCGCTCGCCTTCGTCGCCACGCTCTACCCGAGCTGGCGCGCCAGCCGCGTCAACCCCGCCGAGGCGTTGCGCTATGAGTGAGCTCGTGCTGCAGGCGAGCGACCTGCACAAGCGCTTTCGCGAAGGGCGCGGCGCCGAGGCGCTGGACGTGAACGTGCTGCACGGCATCGACCTCGAGGTGCGGCGCGGGCAGACGCTGGCCGTCGTCGGCGCCTCGGGCTCGGGCAAGAGCACGCTGCTGCACCTGCTGGGCGGCCTGGACGCGCCGACCTCGGGCCGCGTCGAGCTGATGGGGCGCGACTTCGCGACGATGAGTGCGGCCGAGCAGGGCCGCTGGCGCAACCTGCACCTGGGCTTCGTCTACCAGTTCCACCACCTGCTGCCCGAGTTCAGCGCGCTGGACAACGTCGCCATGCCGCTGCGCATCCGTCGCCTGGGCGTGGCCCAAGCGCGCGCGCAGGCGCAGGCGATGCTCGAACGCGTGGGCCTGGCCGCGCGCGTGAAGCACGCGCCCTCGCAGCTTTCGGGCGGCGAGCGCCAGCGCGTGGCGATCGCGCGCGCGCTCGTCACCGAGCCTGCCTGCGTGCTCGCCGACGAGCCCACCGGCAACCTCGACCGCGACACCGCGCACGCGGTGTTCGAGCTGATGCTGCAGCTCGCGCACGAGCGCGGCACCGCCTTCGTGCTCGTCACGCACGACCCGGCGCTCGCCGCACGCTGCGACCGCAGGCTGCAGCTCGGGGCTTGACCCTGCGCTGCGCGAGCTCGCCGTGCGCTGCGCGGCAGCGCTCGCGCGCGTGCCGGACAATCGCAGGGTGCACCTGACCAACGCCGACCTGCATTCGCACTCGACCGTCTCCGACGGCACGCTGGCACCCGACCGGCTCGCCGCGCGCGCGCACGCGCGCGGCGTGCAGCTCTTTGCGCTGACCGATCACGACAGCGTCGAGGGTCTGGCGCTGGCGCGCGAGGCGGCGCTGGACCTGGGCATAGGCTTCCTCGCGGGCACCGAGATCTCGGTCAGCTTCGCCGGCGAGAGCGTGCACATCGTGGGCCTGGGCTTCGACGCTGCCGATGCCGCGCTCGTCGCCGGGCTGGCGGCGGTGCGCGCCGGACGGCTGCAGCGCGCAAGAGACATGGCCGCGGACCTCGCACGCGCCGGCATCCCCGGCGCCTTCGAGGGTGCGCTGGCCTACGTCGACGCGCCCGAGTCGATCTCGCGCACGCACTTCGCGCGCTTCCTCGTCGAGCGCGGCGTCTGCGCCGACTTCGGCGAGGTCTTCCGTCGCTTCCTCGTCGAGGGCAAGCCGGGCTTCGTGCCGCACCGCTGGGCACGCCTGGGCGATGCGGTGCGCTGGATCCGCGGCGCCGGGGGCATCGCCATCGTCGCGCACCCGGCGCGCTACCGCTTTTCCCCGACGCTCGAATACGCACTCTTCAGCGAATTCGCCGCACACGGCGGGCAGGGCGTGGAGGTGATGGTCGGCGCGCACAGCGAGGCCGAGCGCCGCCACTACGCGGCGATCGCCACGGAGTTCGGCCTGGCCGCCTCGCGCGGCAGCGATTTCCACGACCCGGACGAGAGCCGCGTCGACCTGGGCGCCCTGCCCGATCTGCCGGGCACGCTCGAGCCGGTATGGGAGCGGCTTGCCTCGCGCATCGAGGGGCGTGCCGACGCCTTCGCGGCAAGCTGAAGCCACAGCTTCGGCAGCGCCGGGTTCAAGGTCTGTTCGCCGGGCACAGGATAGGAACCGCACAGTCCCCGCTGCCGCGCGGCTTATGCTCCGCGCCCATGTCCTTGGCCGACGCCCCACCCGAGACCGAACCGCGCCAGGCCTGGGTCGTCGTCTGGGCGTGCTTCACCGCGCTGGCGGTGATCTTCGGCGTCTCGTACTCGTTCGCCGCGTTCTTCGAGCCGCTGCAGCAGCAGTTCGCCGCGACGCGCGCCGACGTCTCGATGCTCTTCGGCGTCTCGGGCCTGATCTACTTCGTGCTCGGCGCGGGTGCAGGTATGCTCGCCGACCGCTTCGGGCCGCGCGTCGTCACGAGCCTGGGCATGCTCTTCATCGCAGGCGGCCTGCTCGGCGCGAGCTTCGCCGCCTCGCTCCTGGGCGTCATCGTCGCCTACGGCCTTGGGCTTGGTATCGGCATCGGGCTCGTCTACACGCCCGCGATCGCCTGCGTGCAGCCCTGGTTCACGCGCCGGCGCGGCATGGCCGCAGGGCTGGCGAGCGCAGGCATCGGCGCGGGCACGCTGGCCGGGCCACTGCTGGTGACGGCGCTGCTGGCCTGGAGCGACTGGCGCGTGACGCTGCGCGTCGTCGCCGCGGTCGTGCTGCTGATGGGTCTGGCCGCCACGCTGCTGCTGCAGCGTGCGCCCGCCGCGACGGCCGGCGCGCGCGCCGTGGCCGGCACGCCGCTTGGGCAAGCGCTGGCCAGCCCCAGCTACCGCTGGCTGTACGCGATGGCGCTGCTGGCCTCGCCGGGCATGTTCATCCCGTTTGCGCATGCGTCGGCCGCGGCGCGCGACCTCGGCATCGACGAGCTGCGCGCGGTCGGGCTCGTCGGCCTGATCGGCGTCGGCTCGCTCGCCGGACGCTTCGTCATCGGCAGCTTCGCCGACCGCATCGGCCGCGCACGCACCCTGGTGCTGATGCAGGCCTCGCTCGGCCTGTCCTTCCTGCTCTGGGCCTTTGCCGGCGGCTACGCGGCGATGGCGGTGTTCGCGGTCTGGATGGGCCTGTCCTACGGCGGCATCGTCTCGCTGATGCCGGCCTTCGTGATGGACCGCTTCGGCGCGCGCGCGGTGTCCTCGCTCGTGGGCATCCTCTACACCGGTGCGGCGCTCGGCAATCTCGGCGGCCCGGTGCTCGCCGGCGCGGTGTTCGACCAGAGCGGCAGCTACCAGGGCGTGATCTGGGCCTGCGTGGCCCTCTCGGCGCTCGCCACCTTCGCCGCCGCCCGGGCCACGGGCTGGCGCGTGTCGGATCGCGCCGATGCCGCTACAGTGCGGCGCAGGCCGTGAGGCGCCAGCCTTCGCCATCTTCCTTCCCCAGTCATTCCGCGAGGAGCCGCCATGACCGATCTGAACCGTCGCACCCTGCTGCAAATGGCCGGCGCCGCCGGCCTGTCCGCCACGCTGCCCGGCGCCTGGGCCGCCGAGGGCGCCGATCTCGCCAAGGCGCGCGCCGAGGGCCAGGCGGTCTTCTATGCCAACATCACCGCGGTCAAGCCGATCATCGACGCCTTCAGCGCCGACACCGGCATCAAGGGCCAGTACACGCGCATCTCGAGCTCGAAGTTCGTCTCGACCGTGACGACCGAGGCGCAGGCGGGCAAGCTGCTCGCCGACGTCGTGCAGGCGCCGCTGCCGGTGCTCGAGCTGCTGAAGGAAAAGGGGCTGCTCGCGCCCTACCGCTCGCCGGAGGCGGCGGGCTATCCGGACTGGTCGCAGCCCGACGACACGATCCAGCTCTTCGGCGTCGAGTACGTGTCCTACGTCTTCAACAAGACGCAGGTGAAGGACGCCGACGCGCCGCGCCGCTACGAGGACCTGGCCGACCCGAAGTGGAAGGGCCGCATCGTGATGGCCGACCCCTCCAGCCATTCGTCGACGATCTCCTGGCTCGTCGGCCTGAAGGAGAAGGTCTTCGGCAGCGAAGCCGATTGGCTGGCCTTCGTCAAGGGCCTGGCCGCGAACCAGCCGATGTTCGTCGCCTCCTTCGGCCCGACGCCTGCGCCGATCGAAAGCGGCGAGAAGGCGATCGCGATCTCCATGCCCAAGTACATCGTCACCAAGGCCCCGGCGCCGCTGGCCTGGGCGCCGCGCGGCGGCCAGCCGCTCCTGGGCACGCCGCGCGCGATGGCGATCACCGCCAAGGCACCGCACCCGGCCGCCGCGCGTGCCTTCGTCGACTACTGGCTCGGCAAGAAGGCCGCGGGGCTGCTGGCCAAGGACGTCGGCGAATACGTGCTCGCCCCCGGCGTGCACCCGCCGATCGAGGGCATCGACCAGGTGAAGGTGATCGCCGTGCGCGACCTCGGCGACGCCGAGATCCAGAAGTGGGGCGCGCAGTTCAAGCAGATCTTCAAGGGCTGAGTCCGGCGACGACCGGGAAGCCGAAGCCGGGGAAGGCACGCTCATGGAGATCCGCGTCGAGGGCCTCGTCAAGCACTATCGCAGCGAAGGCCGGACGGTCAAGGCGCTCGACCGCGTCGACCTGCACATCCCCTCGCGCAGCATCTTCACGCTGCTGGGCCCGAGCGGCTGCGGCAAGACGACGCTGCTGCGCTGCATCGTCGGGCTGGAGACGCCCGACGACGGCGAGATCCGCATCGGCGACCAGCTCGTCTGGTCGCGCCGGCAGGGCATCGCGGTGCCGACCGAGAAGCGGGGCCTGGGCATGGTGTTCCAGTCCTACGCGATCTGGCCGCACATGACCGTGTTCGACAACGTCGCCTACCCGCTGCAGGTGCGCGGCGTTGCACGCGCGCAGATCGAGGAGCGCACCGCGGCGGCGCTGCGCTTCGTGCAGCTCGAGGGCTACGGCGACCGGCCGGCGACCCGGCTCTCCGGCGGCCAGCAGCAGCGCGTGGCGCTGGCGCGCGCGCTGGTGGCCGAGCCGGGCGTGATCCTCTTCGACGAGCCCTTGAGCAACCTCGACGCCAAGCTGCGCGAGGAGACGCGCAAGGAACTCAAGCGCTTCCTCGGCACGCTCGGCATCACCGCGGTCTACGTCACGCACGACCGCGTCGAGGCGCTGGCGCTCTCCGACACGATCGCGGTGATGCAGGCCGGCCGCGTCGTCGAGGTCGGCACGCCGCGGCAGATCTACTTCGACGCGGCGCACCAGTTCGTCGCCGACTTCATCGGCCGCGCCAACCTGCTGCCGGCCACCGTGCGCGAGCACGGCAAGGGCACGACGCGCGTCGAGTGCGCGCTCGGCGCGATCGCCTGTGCGCCGCGCGCGCTGCCCGCCGGCAGCGCGGCCACGCTCTGCCTGCGCCCGGAGTTCCTGCACCTGCACCCGCCAGGCGCAAGCGCCCCGGGCAACGTCGTGCATGGGCTGATCGAGTCGCTGGCCTTCGTCGGCGACGCCTGCGAGGCCGAGGTCCGCATCGGCGATGCGCTGCTGCTCGCACGCACCGACCCCGACACGCCACTGCGCGAAGGCGACGCGGTGAGCCTGTCGATCGAGCCGGCGCACTGCCTGCTGCTGGCGGCCTGAGCCGGCCAGGTCGCGATGAGCGCAGGCTCTTCCGCCTCCACCCTGGCCCGCGTGTTGGTCCTCGTCGTCGGCGCGCTGACGATCGCGCCGGTGGCGATGCTCGCCTTCGGCAGCGTCTCCGAGGGGCTGGACGCCTTCGGCCGCTTCACGCTCGCCAAGTACGTCGCCGCCTACACCGACCCCGCACTGCTGAAGGTGCTGTGGAACACGGTCGTCTTCGTGCTCGGGTCGACGCTGCTGGCCACACTGCTGGCGCTCGTCCTCGCCTACCTCAACACGCGCACCGACATCCCCTTCAAGTTCATCTTCGGCGTGCTCGCGATCGTGCCGATGATGATCCCGCACCTGCTGTTCTCGGTCGCCTGGGCGCTGCTGCTCAACCCGTCCAACGGCCTGGTCAACCGCGCGCTCGTCGACCTGCTCGGGCTGCAGGGGCCGCTGCTGAACATCTATTCGCTGCCCGGGATGATCTTCGTCGAGGGGCTGCTGAACATGCCCATCGCCTACCTCATCATCGCGCCGGCGATGGCCTCGTTCGACGTCTCGCTCGAGGAATCGTCGCGCGTCTGCGGCAGCAATCCCTGGCGCACGCTGCTGCGCATCACGCTGCCGGTGCTGCGCCCGGCGATCCTCGCGGCCTTCGTGCTCGGCGTCGTGCGGGCGCTCGCGTCCTACGCGGTGCCGCGCGTGCTCGGCACGCCGGGGCGCGTGGACGTGCTCGCGACCTACCTCTACGAGATGGTCTCGACGGGCTTTTCGCCGGACTGGGGCCGCGCCGCCGCGCTGGGCATGAGCGCGCTGGCCACCTCGATCGCGCTCGTCTGGATCTACCGCGCGCTCACCAGCGAGAGCAGCCGCTTCGTCACCGTCTCGAGCCGCGGCTGGCGCCCGAGCGTCGTCGCGCTCGGGCGCATGCGCCTGCCGCTGACCGCGGGGGTGGCGCTGCTGTCGCTCTTCATCGTCGTGCTGCCCGTGCTCGTGCTGCTCTACACCTCGCTCGTGCCCTACGCGATGCTGCCGAGCGCGCAGGCCTTCGCGCAGATGAGCCTGCGCCACTGGACCGCCGTGTTCGACGACCCGACCTCGCTGCTGGCGCTGCGCAACAGCCTGGTGCTGGCGGTCGCCGGCGCGACGATCGGCGTGCTGCTGTCGCTGCTGATCGCGCACGTCACCGTGCGCCAGCGCAGCCGCGCCGCCGGCACGCTCGAGACGCTGACCTTCCTCTCGTTCTCGTTTCCGGGCATCGTCATCGGCATCGGCTTCATGTGGTTCTTCGTGCGCACGCCGCTCTACGCCACCCTCTGGGCACTGCTGATCGGCTATGTCGCCACCTACCTGCCCTATGGCGTGCGCCCGCTGGCCAGCGCCCTGGTGCAGGTGCACACGCACCTGGAGGAATCCTCGCTCGTCTGCGGCGCCAGCCGCGCCGCCACGCTGCGCCGCATCGTCGCGCCGCTGCTGGTGCCGGGCATCGTCTCCGCCTGGATCCTGATGGCGACGATGTTCCTGCGCGAGCTGACGCTCTCGGTCGTGCTCTCGCGCCCGGGCAGCGAGGTGCTTGCGGTGCAGATCCTCGCCTACGCCGACGACGGGCTCTGGGGCCGGCTCTCGGCGCTCGGGATGGTGATGATCCTGATCTCGACCGCGCTCGTCGTCCTCGCGCACCTCGCCGGGTCGCGCATGCGGGCCGGGGTCGCGTCAGGCTGAGGCGCAAGCCTTCGCTCTGCCGCCCGGTGCGCGTGCATGCGCACGCCGGGACCGATGCAGCGCAGCAACCCGCGCGGAACGCGCGCTCAGCTTCTCGGCGCGGATGCGCCGCCCGAGCCGTTCCTCGTCCACCGGAAGACGAGCAGCAACAGCACCCAGACCGCGGTGCGAAAGCTCATCGCGCCCAGGCTCTGCCGCGCGACCGGGCCGTCGGGCTGGTAGACGAAGCCGATGAACGCGAGCATCGCGAGGTTCGCGAGCGCAATCGCCGCCGCTCCCGGAACCGCGAGCCTGTGCCGGCGCCACGCGAGGACGCCGACCGCGACGTAGGCCAGGCCCATCGCGGTGTTGAAGACGAGCAGCGGCATGAAGACGCGATAACCGGGATCGGCGCCGAGCAGCACCCGCCCGCCGGCCACCAGCGTGACGAGGCCAAAGAGCACGGCCACCGCCGCGGCGATGCGGCCAAGGGTTCTGCGGGTATTCGGGTTCAAGGGGACTCCAGGGCGGTTCCGCCGTTTCAGCCCGGCAGCGCGCAGTTCACGGGCCTGGCCTGCAGCAGCTGCACCAGCAGCGCCGGTTCGATGCCGATCAGGTAGCCGCGCCGCCCGCCGTTGATCAGGATGCGCGGCAGCGAGAGCACGCTCTCCTCCACGTAGACGGGCATCGCCTTCTTCGTGCCGAAGGGCGAGGTGCCGCCGACGAGGTAGCCACTGTGCCGCTGCGCGACCTCGGGCTTGCAGGGCTCGACCGACTTCGCGCCGATCGCGCGCGCGAGCTGCTTGGTGCTGACCTGGCAGTCGCCGTGCATCAGCACGATGAGCGGCTGCGCGCGCTCGTCCTGCATCACGAGCGTCTTCACGACCTCGTGCTCCGGCACGCCGAGCTGGCGCGCCGACTCCGCGGTGCCGCCGTGGTCGACGTACTCGTAGGGATGTTCGCTGAAGGCGGCCCCGGCGCGGCGCAGCATCTGCGTTGCCGGGGTTTCGCTGACGTGGGCGTTCTTCCTGGCCATGCGGGATCGTCAGGACGTGCGGGCGCGCTCTTCTTCCTGCAGCCGCAGGACGCGGCGCTGCACCTTGCCGGTGGTCGTCATCGGCAGCGCGTCGATGAACTCGATCTCCTTCGGGTACTCGTAGGGCGCAAGCCGCCCGCGCACATGCTCCTGCAGCTCGGCAACGAGCGCCTCGCTGCCTTGGTGGCCGGGTGCGAGCACGACGTAGGCCTTCACCAGCGCGCCGCGCTCGGCGTCGGGCTTGGGCACGACCGCGGCGTTGGCCACTGCCGGGTGCTTGACGAGGCAGTTCTCGACTTCGCTCGGCCCGATGCGGTAGCCGGCGGCCTTGAAGACGTCGTCGCTGCGGCCCTGGTACCAGAGGTAGCCGTCCTCGTCCATCACCGCAGTGTCGCCGGTGCGGCACCAGCTCGACGCCGGGTCGCCGGTGAACTTGGTGGCGGTCGCTGCGTCGTTGCACCAGTAGCCGAGGAAGAAGATCGGGTCCGGGTCGCCGTGCACGTCCAGGCGGTGCAGCGCGACGTCGCCGGGTGTGCCGCGCGGGCACTCGCGCCCCTCTTCGTCGAGCACCGCGATGCGGTGCCCGGGGTAGGGCCGGCCCATGCTGCCCGGGCGCGCCGGCCACCCCGGGTGACGGCGCCCGGCGGCATCGACGTACGTGCCGCAGTTGCCGACGATGTAGTTGACCTCGGTCTGCCCGAACATCTCGTTGACGACGACGCCGAGGTGGTCGCGGCACCAGTCGAAGACGGCGTCGCCCACCGCCTCGCCGGCGCTCATCACCGCGCGCAGGTGCAGCCGGTAGCGCCGCCGCGGCTCGGGAACGGCCTTCATCATCGCCTTCAGTGCCGTCGGGAAGAGGAAGGTGTGCGTGACGCGGTGGCGCTGCATCAGCTCGAAGGCGAGCTCGGGCGCGAAGCGCCCCTGGTAGCCGACGATCGTGCGGCCGAAGTAGAGCGTGGGCAGCAGCGCGTCCATCAGCCCGCCGGTCCAGGCCCAGTCGGCGGGGCTCCAGAAGACCTCGTCGTCGGCGCCGGGCATGCCGAACCAGTTCTGGCTGCAGACGAAGCCCGGCAGGTTGCCGATCAGCGCCCGGTGCGGGATCAGCGCCCCCTTGGGCGGACCGGTCGTGCCGCTGGTGTAGATCAGCACCGCGGGGTCGTCGGCGGCGGTGTCGTGCGGGTCGAAGCGGCTGCCGGCCGCGGCCAGCAGCGCCTCCCAGTCGGCGTCGCCCCGGCCGGCCGCGGCGCCGACGGCGACGACGGTGCGCAGCGCCGGACAGCCGCTTCGCGCCGCGAGCAGGTTGTCGATCGCGCTCTCGTCGACGATCGCCAGGCACGCCTCGCTGTCCTGCAGCCGGTAGGCCAGCGCCTCGGGCCCGAAGAGCATCGACAGCGGCATCGCCACCGCGCCGAGCTGGTAGACGGCCATGTGCGCGATCGCCGTCTCCGGGCGCTGCGGCATCACGAGCGCGACGCGGTCGCCGGCCTGCACGCCCAGCACCCGCAGCGCGTTGGACAGACGATTGGCCGCGCGCTGCAGCGCCGCATAGCTGAGCGTGGCGCGCGCGCCGGCCTCGCTTTCCCAGCGCAGCGCGGTGCGCCGCGCGTGCCGCGGGTCTTCGGCCCAGCGCCGGCAGCACAGCTGCGCGATGTTCATGCGCGCCGGCACCTGCCAGCGCAGGCCCTGGTGCAGCTGGACGTAGGCGTCGGCGTGGCCGGCAGGGGCGGCCAGGGAAGCGGTCTTGGCGTTCATGGCGTCACTCTACGCGCATGCCGCGCCCCTGGCGGCTTCAAGTTTTCCCGGCCGGCGCCGAAAGCGTGGCCAGGCCGCACTTCCCGATCCGGTCCGTCAACATGCCTTTCACCGCCCTCTCCAACGTCAGGCAGCGCATGGTCGTCGGGCAAGCCCTGCCCTTCAACGTGCGCGACCACGACCGCTCGCTGCTGCTGGCGCGCGGTCAGGTGATCCAGAGCGAGGATCAGCTCGCTGCGCTGCTCGAGCGCGGCGCGCTCGTCGATCTGGACGAACTGCTCAGCCCGCGCGAGCGCGCGCGCCAGGTCGCCCGCACCGAGTTGCCGCGGATGTGGCACGAGGGGCTCGCGCGCGTGGGCACGGTGCTGGTCGATCCGCGCGGGCAGAGCTTTCGCACCGCGCTCGACGATGCCAGCGACGCGGTGCTCGGGCTCGTCGAGCGCGACCCGGACCTGGCGATCTTCCAGATCCTCACGCGCGAGGCCAACGCCGACGTCGCCTACGGCGCGCAACGCGCACTGCACACCGCGATCTGCGCCCACCTGGTCGGTCAGCGCCTGGGCTGGGACACCGCGACCCTGGAGCGCGCCTTCAAGGTCGCGCTGACGATGAACCTCTCGATGCTCGAGCTGCAGGGCGAGCTCGCGCGCCAGCGCGCGGCGCCGACGCCGACCCAGCGGGCCGAGCTGCTGACGCACCCGATGCGCAGCGTCGAGATCCTGATGCAGGCCGGCGTCGGCGACGACGACTGGCTACAGGCGGTCGCGCGGCACCACGAACAGGAAGACGGCAACGGCTACCCGAGCGGGCGCAGCGACGTCGGCGAGATCGCCTCGCTCGTGCGCCGCGCCGAGATCTACACCGCCAAGCTCGCCTCGCGCTCGCACCGCGAGGCGCTGCTGGCCGACCAGGCCGGCCGCCAGATGTTCATGCAGGACCCGGGCCACCCGATGATCGCGGCGCTGGTCAAGGAATTCGGCATCTACCCGCCGGGCTGCCTCGTGCGGCTCAAGGGGGGCGAGCTCGGCATCGTCGTGGCCCGCGGACCGACCGTGACGACGCCGATCGTGGCCTGCTTCACGACCGCCAGCGGCGCGAAGCTGGCCACGCCGCGGCGCGTCGACACCGCCGAGTCCCGGCATGCAGTGCAGGCGGTCGTCGGCGATCGTGCCGGCGGGTTCTGCATGCCGCTCGAGCGGCTGCTCTCCTCGCTCGGCTGAACCTCATGAGGGCGATCTCGATTCTCTTGCGCAGGCTCTCGCTGCGCGCCCGGCTGACGCTGGGCACGGTCTTCTCGCTGTTGCTGCTGACTGCCATCGGGGCACTGGGCTACTGGGCGCTGGAGGACACGCGCGCGACGCTGCAGGAGCAGCTTGAAGGCCGCGTGCAGGCCATCGTCGACACCGGCGAACTGCGCACGACCCTGGGCCGGCTGCAGCGCTTCGAGAAGGAGGTGATGATCAACGCCAACAACGCCAACGAGGCCGCCGACTGGCGCCGGGCGTGGCAGGAGAGCCTGGCGGCGCTGCGGGCGGGTCTGGCGAAGGCCCGGGAGCACGACGGCGCGCGCGAGGGCAGCGACGGGGAGATCGACGCGGTGCTCGCACAGCTCGCCCGCTACGAGGAGGGAATCGCGTCGGTGCTGCAGAAGGTCGAGGAGGCGCGGATCGACGCCGCGGCCGCAGGCGCCTACGCCGCTCAGGTGCAGGAGTTCACGCTGGCCGCGGACAAGGCCCTGGCAGCGATGGCCGAGCATGCGCGGGAGAACCTGAGCACGACGCAGACGGCACTGGCCGCGCGCGCCCGGCTGATGCTGGCGCTGATCTCCGCCGCGGTTGCCGTCGCCCTGCTCGTCCTCATCCCGCTGACGACGACGACGCTGCGCACGCTGGCGCGTTCGCTCGCGCAGGCGCGGGAGCTGGCCGAGCGCATCGCCCAGGGCGAGCTCGGCAACGCGATCGGCAGCCCCCGGCACGACGAGGTGGGGGAACTGATCCAGGGCATGGGACGCATGCAGGACGCGCTGCACGGCATGGTGATGCAGATGCACGCGGCCAGCAGCAGCATCTCGCACGCCTCCACCGAGATCGCCTCGGGCAACCAGGACCTGAGCACGCGCACCGAGCAGGCCGCCTCGAGCCTGCAGCAGACCGCAGCGTCGATGGAGCATCTGACCGGAAGCGTGCGGCAGTCGGCCGATGCTGCAGCAGAGGCCAACCGGCTTGCATCCGGCGCCTCGGAGGTCGCCGCACGCGGCGGGCACATCGTCGCCCAGGTCGTGACGACGATGGATGAGATCAAGGATGCCTCGTGCCGGATCTCCGAGATCGTCGGCGTCGTCGACAGCATCGCCTTCCAGACCAACATCCTCGCGCTCAACGCCGCGGTCGAAGCCGCGCGCGCCGGCGAGCAGGGGCGCGGCTTCGCGGTCGTCGCCAGCGAGGTGCGCAGCCTCGCGCAGCGCTCGGCGCAGGCCGCGCGCGAGATCCAGTCTCTGATCGGCGCCTCGGTCGAGAAGGTGGAATCGGGCGCCGGCCTTGTCCGGGACGCAGGCAGCACGATGGACGAGATCGTCGCCTCGGTGCAGCGCGTGGCCCAGACCATCGCCGAAGTCACCGCCGCGGCCAGTGCACAGAGCAGCGGCATCGGCCAGATCAACGCCTCGGTCCTGGAACTGGACCGGATGACGCAGCAGAACGCCGCGCTGGTCGAGCAGTCGGCGGCCGCGGCGGCGTCACTGCAGGCGCAGGCGCAGCAGCTGGCCTGCGTCGTCTCAGCCTTCAGGCTCGCGCCTGCAGCTCCCTGATCCCGCAGCGTCCGCGCGCGTCGGGACGCGACCGCCGCGCAGGCTATCGCGCCCGTGCTGCCAGCGCGCGGTAGTAGGCGGCGCGTTCGGCCTCGCCGCGCGCGGCATGGATGAGCGCGATCTCGTCGAAGACCGCGGCGTCGGCCTGTCCGTCGGCAGCCCATTCGACCTCGAGTGCGCGCTGCATCGACAGCGCCTCGGGAAGCCGTCCGAGCAGCCGCAGCGTGTGCGCGACCATCCAGCGCGCGACGCGCGCGTTGCGCACGCGCCCCAGGCGCTCGTACGCCGTCTGCGCCTGGCGCAGCTCGGCGAGCGCCTCCTCGTGGCGGCCGGCTTCGTTGAGCGCCACGCCGATGTTGTTCAGCGCCACCGCCTCCCAGCGCCGCGCGCGCGGATCGCGCGCGTTGCGTGCGTAGGCCAGCACGCGCCGGTTCATCGCGATCTGCGCCTCGAGCGTGGGCTGCACGAGCGCGAGCATGTGCAGCGCGTCGGTGGCGAGGAACTCGAGCTGCGCGCGGTCCGCGAGCTCGAAGGCCTGCTGCAGCGGCACCGCCGCGTCCGCCGGCCGCAGCGCCGAGCGCAGCACGCGCCCGCGCTCGAGCCGGGCGTGCACGCGCGCGGCCGCGCCTGCCGTGGCCAGCTGCGGCTCGATCGCGTCCAGCTCCGCCAGCGCGGCCTCGCTCTGCCCGCGCAGGCTGTCGCTGCGCGCGATCTGGGTACGCAGGATCAGCGCATCGTCGCCCTGCGCGCTCGCCAGCGCGGCGCGAAAGCGCTGCTCGCTCTGCTGCGGCTGCGCGAAATCCCACAGCGCGTCGAGATCGATCGCGCCGCCGGCCGCCGTCGTTGCCCCGCAGACGATGAGCGCCGCGAGCACCCGGGCGGGCGCGCGCGGCTTCACGCCGGGTCTTCGGCCAGCGCCCGCAGCGCGTCGCCGGCGACGCGGCAGACGCGCCAGTCCGGCATCACCGTCGCACCCATGCGTTCGTAGAACGCGATCGCGCTGGCGTTCCAGTCCAGCACCGACCAGTCGAAGCGACCGTAGCCGCGTTCGTTGGCCAGCGCCGCCAGCCGCCGCAGCAGCGCCTGACCGATGCCCAGCCGCCGGAACGCGGGCCGCACGTAGAGGTCCTCCAGGTACAGCCCCGGCTGCGCCAGGAAGGTCGAGAAGTTGGTGAAGAAGAGCGCGAAGGCCGCGACCTCGGGCTTGCCGCCCTGCCCGGTGTCGACCTCCGCGACCATCGCCTCCGCGACCGGCTTCTCGCCGAACAGATGCGGGCGCAGCTTCTCGGGCGTCACCTGCAGCAGATGCGTGAGCTGCTCGAACTCGGCCAGCTCGCGGATCATGCCGACGATGGGCTGCACGTCGCGCAGCTCGGCGGGGCGCAGCTTGAAGGCGGTGACGGGAGTGGGAGCAGGAGCGTTCATCGGCGCCATTGTGACGTCGCCTCCCGGAGCCTCGCATCGCCCACCGTGACGACCCTGTCGAAAGCGTGCAACGCTGCCCGCGCATCAGCGCCCGCACGGGCTCGCGATCACCGCCACAGCGGACCGATCGCGTCCAGCGTGTTCTTCAGAACCAGGCCGTATTCGGTGTCGCCCTGCATCACGAGCGCGCGCTCGAAGAAGAGCCGGTCGGCGTCGTCCTCTCCGCGCACCAGTCGCCACAGGGCGGCCGCCTGCGCTCGGATCACGAGCGCGGGCTCCTGCCGGTCGGACGCGGTCTCGAAGCCGCGCGCACCCAGGCGCAGGCGCACGCGCAGCCCGAGCTCGACGACCTCGACCTCGACGACGCGCTCGGACAGGTCGCGGCGCTGGCCCTCGTCCAGGCGCGGCAGCAGCACGCGGTCGAGCAGCCGGGCGGCGACGAAGGACGGCGGCTGCGGCGGCAGCCTGCGCACGAGCCCGCGCAGGCGCTGCGCCGCCTGCTCGAAACCCGGCGGCAGGGGCAAGGGCGAGGCGGGCTTGGTGCTGGAAGGGCTTGCGGTCATGCGGGATCTCTCCAGGAAACGGGCGTCGAAGGCACGGGCTCGCAATGGGTGCGGAACGGATGCGGAATGGCTGCGCGATGTGTCGGGAATGGGCGGCTCAGGCCGCCAGCGGCGCCATGCCCGGCTGCCGGAGCGCAAAGCCGTCGACCAGTGCACCCGGCAGATCCAGCGCGCGCAGCTCGGCGAGCGCCTCGGCGGCGGGCAGGCCGGCGTTGAGCACCGCGTCGAAGAGCGCGATCACGCGCGCGAAGCCGCGGCTGCAGGGCGAGAGGCGAACGCCGGTGGCACCCGCCGCACGCAGCGCTGCTCCTTCCCCGATCACGCAGTGCAAGGCTGCGGACTGCGTCTGGATGCCGTTGAGCACGAGGAAGGCGTCGCCCTCGCTCGTCTTCAGCAGCAGGCCGTCGGCGTCCTGCTGGCAGCGGAACTCGCACTCGTCCTTGTTCAGCCGGTGGTGGCGCGCGGTGAAGCAGCGCGCCGAGAAGGCCAGCGGCATGCGCCCGAAGGCGAAGACCTCGGTCTGCATGGGGCCGGCCGGCCCGGCGACGCGCTCGGCCTCCGGGTTGATGCGCCCGATCGCATCCAGCGCCAGTTCCAGCGGCGGCACCCAGCAGCTCGCGCCGAGTGCGGCGTGCTCCTGCAGCGCCTCGCGGCTGTAGACGTTGATGTGCGGGCCGATCGTGAAGCCGGGGCGCTGCGGCCGCGCCTGCTGCGCCTGCCACAGCACGTGCAGCGCCGAGGCGTCGCCGGCCTCGACCGCGAACTCGTCCTGCTCGGCGATGCGCCGCAGCGTGCGCAGCTCGGCCTCGGACATCACCAGCGCCTGCGTGGCCAGCACGACCTCCTTGCCGGCGGACTTCAGGTCGCGCGCCAGCGCCACCCAGTCGTCGAACTTGTACTCGTTGCGGCGCGAGCACACCACTTCGCCCAGCACCACGCGGCGGGCCGCGCTTTCGGCCACCTCGGCGTAGAAGGCCATCATCGCCGGGCGCGCCCACCAGTACTGCAGCGGACCGATCGTGATCGAGAGCGGCCGCGTCTGCCCCGCGGCGTTCTGCGTCATGTTCGTCATGGAAGATCCCTTCGGTCCCTTCAGCGCCAAGGGCGGTCGTAGGCACCCAGCGTGTGCTGCTGCCCTTCGGCCCAGCGCGTGAGCTGCGCCGACCACGCCGGCTGCACCGAATAGCGCGCGCCCGAGGTCGCCGCGTCGATCGCCGCGCGCCACACGCGCGTGACCTCGGCGACGTAGCTCGGGCTGCGCTGGCGGCCCTCGATCTTGAAGGCCTTGACGCCCGCGTCGATCAGCTGCGGCAGCATCGCCAGCGTGTTCAGGCTCGTCGGCTCCTCGAGCGCGTAGTCGCGCTCGCCCTCGACGTCGAAGCGGCCCTTGCACAGCGTCGGGTAGCCGCGCGGTTCGTCGGGTGCGTAGTGATCGATCAGCACGCCGCCCAGGCGCGCGTCGACACCGCCGTCGCGCTTTTCCTCCCAGCGCACGGCCGCAGGCGGCGAGCACACGCCGGCGGTGTTGGGCGACTGGCCGGTGACGTAGGACGAGAGCGCGCAGCGCCCCTCGACCATCACGCACAGGCTGCCGAAGCCGAAGACCTCGATGTCGACGCTCGTGTTGCGGATCACGTGCGCGACCTGCTGCATCGTCAGCACGCGCGGCAGCACCGCGCGGCTGATGCCGTAGCGCTCGCGGTAGAACTCGATCGCTTCGTAGGTCGTCGCCGAGGCCTGCACCGAGAGGTGCAGCCGCATCCCGGGGTGCGTGCGCCGGGCGTAGGCCATCACCGCGGTGTCGCCGACGATCAGCGCGTCGGCGCCGAGCTCGGCGGCGCGGTCGACCGCGCGCTGCCAGGGACCGGTGTCGCGCGCGTCGGCGTAGGTGTTGAGTGCCATCAGCACCTCGGCACCGCGCGCGTGCGCGTAGCGGACACCTTCGCGCACCTGCGCGTCGTCGAAGTTCAGGCCGGCGAAGTTGCGCGCATTGGTCGCGTCCTTGAGGCCCAGGTAGACGGCATCGGCCCCGGCGTCGACGGCCAGCGTCAGCGCGCGCAGCGAGCCCGCCGGGCACACGAGCGCCGGCTTCTTGGTGATCATCATGGAGGGAAGGAAAAGCTGGCGCCGCAGCGCAGACGGTGGGCCGGCACTCTAGGCACCGGCGCGCGCCAGGGTTTTGACCCCGCGCAGGAAGCGGGCAGGTCACGCCGGTGGCGCCTCGGCGGAGGATCGCCACGAAGGATCTCAAGGAAGGACCCCGACGCGGGGCCGCAACGAGGAACAGCGGCGACCCCGACCGCGCCGCCCCATCGCGATCACGGCCAGAATCGATGCCCATGTCCGGCCCGATCGATCCCCCGCCCCGCCCGTACGCCCCGCGCCGCGCGGGCCGCAGCCGCTTCGAGCCGATCCGCGGGATGCGCTACCACCTCACGACCTGGGGCGACGAAGGGCTCGCAAGCCCTGCGCGTCCGCCGCTCGTGCTGGTCCACGGCTGGATGGACGTGGGCGCCTCGTACCAGTTCCTCGTCGACGCACTCGACGCGCTCGAAGGCCCGGTGCGCTGGATCCTCGCGGCGGACTGGCGCGGCTTCGGGCAGACGCAGGCGCAGGCGGCCGACAGCTACTGGTTCCCCGACTATCTCGCGGACCTCGACGCGCTGCTGCGGCGCCTCGTGCCCGACGGGCCGATCGACCTGCTCGGCCACAGCATGGGCGGCAACGTCGCGATGCTCTACGCGGGCGTGCGGCCCGAGCGCGTGCGCAGGCTCGTCAACCTCGAGGGCTTCGGCCTGCCGCGCAGCCAGCCCGAGCAGGCGCCGCAGCGCCTGGCGCAGTGGCTGGACCAGCTCCAGACGCCGGCGCGTCTGCGCCCCTACGCGAGCCTGGAGGACGTGGCCCAGCGACTGATCACGAGCGACCCGCGGCTTGCGCCCGAGCGCGCGCGCTGGCTCGCCTCGCACTGGGCGCGACGCGAGGACGACGGCCACTACGCGCTGCGCGCCGACCCCGCGCACAAGCACGTGAACCCGGTGCTCTACCGGGTCGACGAAGTGCTCGCCTGCTGGCGGCGCATCCGCGCGCCGCTGCTCTGGGTCGAAGGTGAACTGACCGACACCGAGCGCTGGTGGGGCACGCGCTACTCGCGCGCGGAGTTCCATGAGCGGCTGAACGCGGTGTCCAGCGTGCAGCGCGAGCGCCTGGCCGGCGCCGGGCACATGCTGCACCACGACCAGCCCGAGGCGCTGGCCGCACTGCTGCAGCGCTTTCTTGCCTGAGCGTCGATCGCATCCCGGCTCGAGCCACGACCGGCCGCACGGCGACCTTTGATCGCTGTCAACGGCAACGGCAATCGGGGTAGGCCGCGGCGAAGGCCTCTGCTATGTTCCGGCGCGCCGGCGGCATCGCCGGTTCCTGTGCCACTTCCGCAGCGCCCCGAACGAGGCCATGAGACGGAAGCCAGAGACGCCGCGAAACGCAAGACGCTCTTCGCGATGCAACCGGGGACAACATCTTGAGCGCGACATCCTCTTCGATCGCCGGCACGCTGCTGGCCCAGGCCGCGGGCCAAGGGCGCGACCACCTGGACGCGGACGAACTGCAGAGACTGCTGGGCGATCTCGGCGTCGGCCTCGACGCGCAAGCGGCGCCGGGCGCCGTCGAGATCGCGGTGAGCCTGAGCAACACGCGCGAGTTCGGTCTCGTGATCAGCGCGGGGCAAGGCGGGCTGGACGGCGAGCTGGATCCGGCCAACTTCCGCCGCGACCGCGCCCGCGTGCACGCCGCCGTTGAACTCACCGACGCGGCCGACTTCCTCGGCCTCTTCCGGCGCACGCTCGCCTACCAGAAGCTCAGCCGCCAGGCCGCGCACGCCGGGGCAGACGCGCCCGATGCCCTGCTGCAGGAGCTGTTCTCGCGCCTGCTGGCGCTGGCCAGGGCCTTCGCTCCGGGAGCGCCGGGGGTCGCGCAGGTGCTGCAGTCGCTCGAACTGAACCCGATCCGGATCGACGGGAAGCTGCTCGTGCGCGCCGCGTCGTGCCGCTTCGTCGCGCCGAGTCCGGCGCCGCTGCCGCGGCCGATCCACAAGATCGACAAGCTGATCCATCCCAAGCGCATCGGCCTGATCGGCGTCTCGGGCAGCGGCATGAACTTCGGCCGCATCATCCTGCGCAACCTGATGGGCGGCGGCTACCCGAAGGAACAGCTGCTCGTGCTCAAGCCCGGCGAGACCGAGATCGACGGCGTCCGGTGCATCGAGGGCCTCTCGGCGCTCGAGGGCAAGCTCGACCTGCTGATCGTCGCCGTGGCCGCCAGCGCCGTCTACTCGCTCGTCGACGAGATCATCGAGTCGGACGCGGTCGAGGCGGTGATGCTGATTCCCGGCGGCATGGGCGAGACGAAGAAGAGCCGCGAGCCGGCGGCAGCGCTGGCCGCCCGCATCAACGCCGCGCACGGCAAGCCCGGTGGCGGGCCGATCTTCCTCGGCGCGAACTGCCTGGGCGTGGTCTCGCACCCGGGCGCCTACGACTCCTGGTTCATCCCGCTCGAGCGCCTGCCCAAGCCGCAGAAGAAGCCGGTGCGCAACTCGGTGATGATCTCGCAGAGCGGCGCCTTCATGATCACGCGGCTGTCGCAGAACCCGTGGCTGGACCCGGCCTACATGCTCGCGATCGGCAACCAGACCGACCTCACGCACGGCGACATGATGAGCTACTTCGCCACGCTGCCGGGCATCGAGAGCGCGGGCATCTACATCGAGGGCTTCAAGGATCTCGATGGCCTGCACTTCGCCAAGGCGGTGCGCCGGGCGGTGCTCGGGGGACGCCAGGTCGTCATCTACAAGTCCGGCCGCACCGCGCCCGGCCAGGGCGGCGTGCTCGGGCACACGGCGTCGATCGCCGGGGACCCGGCGCTCTTCGAATCGGTGCTGCGCCACGCCGGCGCGATCGTCGCCGAGGACTTCGAGGCGTTCGACGACCTCTTCTACATCGCCGGC
This sequence comes from Burkholderiales bacterium, assembly GCA_026932425.1. Taxonomy (GTDB): domain Bacteria; phylum Pseudomonadota; class Gammaproteobacteria; order Burkholderiales; family Burkholderiaceae_C; genus Rubrivivax. Next base: position 16,701 of record JAIXKN010000089.1, on the reverse strand, counting down.
GCGCTGCAGGGCAAGAAGATCGGCGGCAACCGCCTGGGCGCGATCAGCGGCGCGGGCTTCGAGGCCGTGGGCATGGCCGACAGCATCGAGACCGACGGCTTCGCGATGCAGATGGGCGAGCTCGAGGACGAGAGCGTGCGCAAGGTCGAGGCCATCCTCGCGGCCAAGAAGCTCGACCAGCTCGTCGAGGTGCGCAACCCGATCGACATCAACCCCGGCGCCGACGACGAGGCGCACCTGGAGATCGCCGAGGCCTTCCTGCAGGACCCGAACATCGACGCGGTGGTGATCGGCCTGGATCCGACCGCGCCCTCGGTGCGCGCGCTCGAGAGCAGCAAGCTGCGCCCGGGCTACGACATCACCGATCCCAAGAGCACCGTGCACCTGATGCCGGTGCTCGCGGCGCGGCACGACAAGCCGCTGATCGGCATCCTCGACGGCGGCCGGCTCTACGACGCGATGACCGCCGGGCTGATGGACCGCGGCGTCTGCTGCTTCCGCAACTGCGCCCGCGGCACGCGAGCCCTGGTACGCTACGTGCAGGCATGCCTGTACGCCGAGCATCTGAGAAAGGTCCGCCCCGGCGCGGCCGATTGAATTCCAACTCCCACTTTTTTCCAGACAGCCATGAGCGACACCCTGCAACCCGGCCTCACGTCCACCACCCGCATCGACATCGACAAGGACCGCACGATCGGTTTCATGGGCGACGACCTGCGCGTCTACTCGACGCCGAGCCTTCTCTACGACGTCGAGGTCGCCTGCCGCGAGCTGATCCTGCCGCACATCGGCGCGGGCAAGGATTCGGTGGGCACGCGCGTCGAGCTCGACCACGTCGGCGCGACGCTGCTGGGCATGTGGGTCGAGATCACCGTCAAGCTCGTCGAGGTCAACGGCCCGGCGCTGACCTACGAGTTCAGCGCCCGCGACGCGGTCGAGGGAGTGGCGCGCGGCAAGCACAACCGCTTCGTCGTCGGCCTGGAGAAGACCGCCCAGCGCCTGCAGGCCAAGCGCGCCAAGGCCGCTGCGGCCTGAAACGACGCGCGCCGCGGTGCGGCGTCAGCGACCGCCGCGGCGCACCAAGCCCACCGCCGACGACCCGCGCTGCCCCGCGAGCTGCGGGGTGGACGGATCGCGCCCATGACAGAATCGCCGCCCCAGCCACAGGCGCGCCCACCCATGGACATCGAACACATCAACTCGATCGGCTCGCTGCTCGCCGACCTGAGCGACCGCACCGAGCAGCTCCGGGGGTATCTTTGACTACGAGCGTAAGGCGCTGCGGCTGAACGAGGTCAACGCCGCACTCGAGAACCCTGCCGTCTGGAACGAACCCAAGCGCGCGCAGGATCTGGGCAAGGAGAAGAAGAGCCTGGAGACGGTGGTGCAGACCATCGACCACCTGGCGAGCAACCTCGCCGACAACACCGAGCTCTACGAACTCTCGAAAGCCGAGGACGACTTCGACGGACTCGCCGCGATCGAAGCGGAGGCGCACGAGCTGCGCGAAACCGTCGAGCAGCTCGAGTTCCGCCGCATGTTCAGCAACCCGGCAGACCCGCTGAACTGCTTCATCGACATCCAGGCCGGCGCCGGCGGCACCGAAGCCTGCGACTGGGCGGCGATGCTGCTGCGCCAGTACCTCAAGTACTGCGAGCGCAAGGGCTTCAAGGCCGAGGTCCTCGAGGAAACCGAGGGCGACGTCGCCGGCATCCGCAGCGCGACACTCAAGGTCGAGGGCGACTACGCCTACGGCCAGCTGCGCACCGAGACCGGCGTGCACCGTCTCGTGCGCAAGAGCCCCTTCGATTCCTCGGGCGGGCGCCACACCTCGTTCGCGAGTCTCTTCGTCTACCCGGAGATCGACGACTCGATCGAGGTCGAGATCAACCCCGCCGACGTGCGCACCGACACCTACCGCGCCAGCGGCGCCGGCGGCCAGCACGTCAACCGCACCGACTCGGCAGTGCGCCTGACGCACATCCCCACCGGCATCGTCGTGCAGTGCCAGAACGACCGCAGCCAGCACCGCAACCGCGAGGAGGCCTGGGCGATGCTGCGCAGCCGCCTCTACGAACACGAGATGCAGAAGCAGCGCGAGCAGCAGCAGAAGCTGGAAGACAGCAAGACCGACGTCGGCTGGGGCCACCAGATCCGCAGCTACGTGCTCGACCAGAGCCGCATCAAGGACCTGCGCACCAACGTCGAGGTCAGCAACACGCAGAAGGTGCTCGACGGCGACCTCGACGCCTTCATCGAGGCCAGCCTCAAGCACGGCCTGTGACCGCGCCTGCGCCCAGGGCGCGCACGGCATCGTGCGCCGCGCCCATCCGAACCCCCTTCAGCCAGACTCTGCGAGGCATCCTCCATGCGTGAAGGCACCGCTCCCCTGATCCGGCGCGATGACTACGTCGCGCCGGCGTACTGGATCCGCAAGGCCGACTTCGTCTTCGACCTCGACCCGGCCAAGACCCTGGTCTCGAGTCGCCTCGAGATCGAGCGCAACGCCGCGGCGCAGGCCGGCGGCGACACGCCGGCGCTGCGCCTGCACGGCGAGGGCCTGACCCTGCTGCGCGTGCTGATCGACGGCGAGAGCGTCTCGTTCCGCCACGACGGCGACGATCTCGTGATCGAGCAGCCGCCGCAGGCCGAACGCTTCGTGCTCGAGATCCGCAACACCTGCGCGCCGGAGAAGAACACCGAGTTCTCGGGCCTGTTCACGAGCCAGGGCAGCTTCTTCACGCAGTGCGAGGCCGAGGGCTTCCGCCGCATCACCTACTTTCTCGACCGCCCCGACGTGATGGCCACCTACACCGTCACGCTGCGCGCGGACAAGGCGCGCTACCCGGTGCTGCTGTCCAACGGCAACCTGGTCGAGCAGGGCGAGCTCGAGGGCGGGCGCCACTACGCCAAGTGGCACGACCCCTTCCCCAAACCGAGCTACCTCTTCGCGCTCGTCGCCGGTGCGCTCGTCGCGCGCGAGCAGCACATCCGCACCCGCGGCGGCCGCGATCACCTGCTGCAGGTCTACGTGCGCCCCGGCGACCTCGGCAAGACCGAGCACGCGATGCGCTCGCTGATCGCCAGCATCGTCTGGGACGAGGCGCGCTTCGGCCTGGCGCTGGACCTCGAGCGCTTCATGATCGTTGCCGTCTCCGACTTCAACATGGGGGCGATGGAGAACAAGGGGCTCAACATCTTCAACGCCAAGTACGTGCTGGCGAGCCCCGCGACCGCGACCGACGCCGACTACGACGGCATCGAGGGCGTGATCGGCCACGAGTACTTCCACAACTGGACGGGCAACCGCATCACCTGCCGCGACTGGTTCCAGCTGAGCCTGAAGGAGGGCCTCACCGTCTTCCGCGATCAGGAGTTCAGCATGGACATGGCCGGCGGGCCGAGCGCGCGCGCCGTCAAGCGCATCGAGGATGTGCGCCAGCTGCGCGTGGCGCAGTTCCCCGAGGACGCGGGGCCGATGGCGCACCCGGTGCGCCCGGACAGCTACCGCGCGATCGACAACTTCTACACCGCGACCGTCTACGAGAAGGGCGCCGAGGTCGTGCGCATGATGCACACGCTGGTCGGCCGCGAGGGCTTCGTCGCGGGGATGAAGCTCTACTTCGAGCGCCACGACGGCCAGGCGGTGACCTGCGATGACTTCGCGCAGGCGATCGCCGACGCCAACCCGGGCTCGGCACTGGCGCTGCACCTGGACGCCTTCAAACGCTGGTACGCGCAGGCGGGCACGCCGCGCCTGCAGGCGCGCGGCGTGCACGACGCCGCAGCGGCCACCTGGACACTGACGCTGCGCCAGCACGCACTGCCCTCCCCCGGCCAGCCGCAGAAGCAGCCCTTCGTGATCCCGGTCGTGCTCGGGCTGCTCGCGCGCGACGGTCGCGCGCTGCCGCTGCAGCTGCAGGGCGAGAACGCTTCGCGCGGCACGCAGGCGCTGCTGGTGCTCACCGATGCCGAGCAGAGCTGGACCTTCACCGGCATCGACGCGCCGCCGGTGGCCAGCCTGCTGCGAGGTTTCAGCGCGCCGGTGATCCTCGACGACGGCCTTGCCGACGACGAACGCCTGGTGCTGCTGGCGCACGACGCGGACCCCTTCAACCGCTGGGAAGCCGGCCAGCGGCTGACCCTGGCGCGCCTGCTCGCCGCGATCTCCGGGGACGGCACGATCGCGCTCGACGACGCCTATGTGGCTGCGCTGCGCACGCTGCTGCGCGAACCGGCGCTCGACCCGGCGTTCAAGGCCCTGGCACTGACGCCACCGTCGCAGCGCGTGCTCGCGGAGGAAGTGCAGCCGGTCGATCCGCAGCGCATCCACGCGGTGCACGAGCGCTATCTCGACCAGCTCGCCGAGCGCCTGCACGAGGACTGGCAATGGGCCTGGGAGCAGCACCAGGTGCACGAGGGCTACGACCCCGGGCACGCGCAGGCCGGCCGCCGCGCGCTTGCCAACCTCGCGCTCTCGATGCTCGTGCGGCAGGCGGCGAAGACCGGCGATCCGGTCTGGCCCGGCCGCGCGTACCAGCGCGTCAAGGACGCCGGGAACATGACCGACCGCATCGGGGCGCTCGCGGCGCTCGTCGCCGCACGATCGGAACTTGCCGAGCGCGCGCTCGCGCACTTCCACGCCAGCTTCCGCCACGAGGCGCTTGCGCTCGACAAGTGGTTCGCGGTGCAGGCGCTGGCGCCGGAGACCGTCGACGGCGAGGGCCGCGTCCTGACCCGCGCGCGCGAGCTGCTGGACCACCCGGATTTCTCGCTGCGCAACCCCAACCGCGCGCGCAGCCTGGTCTTCAACCTCTGCACCGCGAACCCGGCTGCGCTGCACCGGGCCGACGGTTCCGGCTACGCCTTCTGGGCCACGCAGCTGCTGGCGCTGGATGCGCTCAACCCGCAGGTCGCGGCGCGGCTGGCGCGCGCGATGGACCGCTGGGCGGCGCTGGACGAACCCTACCGCAGCACCGCGCGCGAGGCGATCGTGCGCGTGGCCTCGCACCCGGAGCTGAGCAAGGACACCCGCGAGATCGTCACCCGTGCCCTGGAGGCGTCATGAGGAAAATCAGCCTGACCCAGTACCTGATCGAGCAGCAGCGCGAGCATGGCCACATCCCGGGCCAGCTGCGGCTGCTGATCGAAGTCGTCGCGCGCGCCTGCAAGCGCATCGCGATCGCCGTCAACAAGGGGGCGCTGGGCGACGTGCTCGGCAGCGCCGGCAGCGAGAACGTCCAGGGCGAGGTGCAGAAGAAGCTCGACGTCATCAGCAACGAGGTCCTGATCGAGGCCAACGAATGGGGCGGCCACCTCGCCGGCATGGCCAGCGAGGAGATGGACTCGATCCACGTCGTCCCCAACCGCTACCCGCAGGGCGAGTACCTGCTGATGTACGACCCGCTGGACGGCAGCAGCAACATCGACGTCAACGTCTCGATCGGCACGATCTTCAGCGTACTGCGCAAGGTCGGGCACACGCGCGGCGTCTGCGAGGAGGACTTCCTGCAGCCCGGCCGCCACCAGGCCGCGGCGGGCTACTGCGTCTACGGTCCGCAGACGATGCTGGTGCTGACCGTCGGCGACGGCGTTGCGATGTTCACGCTCGATCGCGAAACCGGCTCCTGGGTGCTGACGCAGGACCGCGTGCAGATCCCCGAGGACACGAAGGAATTCGCGATCAACATGTCGAACATGCGCCACTGGGCCCCGCCGGTGCGGCGCTACATCGACGAGTGCCTCGCCGGCAGGGAAGGCCCGCGCGAGAAGGACTTCAACATGCGCTGGGTCGCGAGCATGGTCGCCGACGTGCACCGCATCCTCAGCCGCGGCGGCATCTTCCTCTACCCCTGGGACAAGCGCGAGCCCGGCAAGCCGGGCAAGCTGCGCCTGATGTACGAGGCCAACCCGATGGCCTTCCTCGTCGAGCAGGCCGGCGGCGCGGCCACCAACGGCCACCAGCGCATCCTCGACATCATGCCGACCAAGCTGCACGAACGCGTGAGCGTGATCCTCGGCTCGAAGAACGAGGTCGAGCGCGTGACCGCGTATCACGCCGAGGGCGGTGAATCGGGCTGATCGGATGGGAATGCTCACCCTGGTGCGCCATGGCCAGGCGTCCTTCGGCAGCGAGGATTACGACCGCCTGAGCGATCTCGGCCAGCGCCAGTGCCTGCGCCTGGGCGAATACTTCCGGCACAAGGAACGCCGTTTCGACACACTGATGCGCGGCGCGCTGCGCCGCCACGAGCAGTCGCTGCAGGCGCTGCTCGATGGGCTGCAGCAGCCCGATGCGGCCGTCGAGGTGTTGCCGGGTCTCGACGAGTACGACGGCGACGCGCTGATCCGCGCGCTCGGTGCACAGGCGCCGCAGGCGCTCGACACCGCCGAGGGCTACCGCGGCCACTTCCGGCTGCTGCGCCAGGCGCTGGCGGCCTGGATGGAGGGCCGCATCGAGCCCGAGGGCATGCCCCGCTACGCCGACTTCGCCGCCGGCATCGCGCAGGTGCTCGAACGCGTGCGCGGCCTGCAGGGCGAGGTGCTCGTGGTCTCGAGCGGCGGGCCGATCGCCACCGCGATCGGCCAGGTCCTCGCGATGCCGGTGCAGGGCACGATCGAGCTGAACATGCGCATCCGCAACAGCGCGCTGACCGAATTCGCGTTCAACCCCCGGCGCCACGCGCTGCACAGCTTCAACCGGCTGCCGCACCTCGAGGGCGACGAGTACGCTGGCTGGATCACCTACGCCTGAAGCGCGCATCAAGCGCTCCCAGCGTGCGCAGTGCACGGGTCAAGCCGGGTCGAGTCGGGATTTGCCGGTATACTGGCAGGCTTGCTGCCGGTGTAGCTCAGTTGGTAGAGCAGCGCATTCGTAATGCGAAGGTCGACAGTTCGAGTCCGTCCATCGGCACCAATGAAATCAAGGGGTTAGCGGCGAAAGCGGCTAGCCCCTTCTCTATTTCGCGGCATCGAACTTGGGCTCGTAGAGATTTTGTAGGCCGCGAACGCCCTATCCCAACAGAAAGTCGGTCAGTCGGTCGCAGCCACGCCCGCTCGGCGAAGTCACCGCCTTGCTCCGGCGTCACCCCCGCCCCAGCGCCTCGCGCACCGCGGGCAGCTGCCGCCGCGACACCGGCAGCCATTCGTCGATCGGAGCGACGCGCACGGCCCAGCCCTCCTCGCCGCCCGGTTCGGCGTGGCGCCGCAGTTCGCGCACCGCGTGCGCGGCGACGAGCGCGTTGCGGTGGATGCGGATGAAGCCCGCGCCCAGCCGCTGTTCGAGGTCGGTGAGCGAATCGTCGAGCAAATGGCTCTCGGTGGCCGTGCGCAGCGTCACGTATTTCTGCTCGGCCTTGAGCACGAGCACCTCGGCCACCGGGATGCGATGCAGGTTGCCGCGCGCGTGCGCGAGGAGCACGGGTTCGTCGGCCAGCGGCGCGGATTGGCTCGGAATGGGCCAGCGCCGCTGCACGACGCGCTGCAGCGCGGCCTGCAGGCGGTCCCGGCGCACCGGCTTGGTCAGGTAGTCGACCGCGTCCAGCTCGAAGGCGCGCAGCGCGTGGTGGCCGTGCGCGGTGACGAAGACGACCGATGGCGGTTGCCGCAGCGAGCGCAGCGCCGCCGCCAGCTGCATCCCGTCGCGGCCGGGCATGCGGATGTCGAGCAGCACGAGGTCGCACTCGCTGGCCTTGAGCTGCGCCAGCGCCGCGGCCGCGTCCGCGGCCTCGCCGACGATCTCGACCACGGGCTCGGCGATCTCCTGCAGCAGGCTGCGCAGGCGCAACCGCGCGAGATCCTCATCGTCGACGATCAGCGTACGCAGCACGGTCGTCACAGCGGCACCGTGATGCGGGCGTGAAAGCCCTGTTCGTCGCGCCAAGTGTCGCACTGCCCGGCGACGTCGTGCAGCAGCCTCAGGCGCTCGCGCACGTTGTCCAGCGCGATGCCGTGGCCTGAGAGCGAGGGCTCGTCGCCGACGGTGTTGTGCACGGTCAGCAGCGCCTGCCCAAGGCGCGCCTGCGCCTCGATGCGGATCGCGCCGCCCTGCTGCGCCGGCTCGATTCCGTGCCGCACGGCGTTCTCGACCAGCGGCTGCAGCACGAGCGGCGGCACGCGCGCTCGCAGGGCCCGTGGATCCAGATCCCAGTTCACGCGCAGCCGCGAGCCGAAGCGCACCGCCTCGATCGCCAGGTAGCGCCGCGCCAGTTCGACCTCGTCGGAGAGCGTCACCGCGCTGCCGCTTTCGGCGAGCGCGACGCGAAAGAGCTCGGCCAGGTCCTCGAGCACCGCCTCGGCACGCGCCGGATCGACGCGCACCAGCGCCACCGCGGTGTTCAGCGTGTTGAAGAGGAAATGCGGGCGGATGCGCGACTGCAGTTCGGCCAGCCGTGCGCTGCTTGCCGCCGGCTGCCAGATGCGCCCGCGCAGCTCGAGCCAGACCCACAGCAGCGCGGCGAGACCCGCCCCGGTCAGCAGCATGCCCAGCAGGCGCAAGAGGCCTCCTTCGGCGAGCCCCGCCAGCGCGAGCGGCGACCAGACCGCAAGCGCGACGAGCGCACCGAGCAGCAGCATCGCGACGGCGCGCAGCGCCGCACCGCGCGGCACGAGCCAGCGCCGTGCCGCACACAGCAGCGCCAGCCACAGCATCGTGCCGGCGGCCCCGCCGAAAGCCGCCGCGCCCTGGCGCGCGAGCCAGTCGGCGCCGCTGGCGCTCCCGGCGAGCACGCCGATCGCGAGCACCGCCTGCACCAGCAGCACCGCGCGCAGCGCGAGCGCCGGCTGGCAGACGTCGAAGGCGGTGGCTGCGGCCGACGCCGCCTCGTCGCCCGGTGCACCGAAACCCGTGAGCGCCTGCGCAGTGCTGTGAAAGTCGCTCACGCGCTGACTCTGCGGCCAGAGGCTGGCCGCGCGCGTGCCTGTGGGCGCGAACTCGGACGCCGGATCCTGTGACTCAGACATGGTGGCGGCAAGGGCACACCGATAATACGCAGCCCTGCTGCCACGTCGCGCACCCTGCCCCGCCCGCATCCCATGTCCAGCGATCCCCTGGCCAACAAGGCCCAAGCCTGGTCGGCTCTCTTCTCCGAGCCGATGAGCGAGCTCGTCAAGCGCTACACCGCAAGCGTGGGCTTCGACCAGCGGCTCTGGCGCGCCGACATCGAGGGCAGCCTCGCGCACGCCGAGATGCTGGCCGCGCAGGGCATCATCGGCGAGCAGGACCTCGCCGACATCCGCCGCGGCATGGCGCAGATCCGGCAGGAGATCGAATCGGGCCGCTTCGAGTGGAAGCTCGAGCTCGAGGACGTGCACCTGAACATCGAGGCGCGGCTCACCGCGCTCGTCGGCGACGCGGGCAAGCGACTGCACACCGGCCGCAGCCGCAACGACCAGGTCGCCACCGACGTGCGCCTGTGGCTGCGCGGCGAGATCGACCGCCTGCAGCCGCTGCTGCAGTCGATGCAGCGCGCGCTGCTGGACCTGGCGGAACGCCACGCCGAGACGGTGATGCCCGGCTTCACGCACCTGCAGGTGGCGCAACCGGTGAGCTTCGCACACCACCTGCTGGCCTACGTCGAGATGTTCGCGCGCGATGGCGAGCGCCTGGCCGACGTGCGCAGGCGCGTGAACCGCCTGCCGCTCGGCGCCGCGGCGCTGGCGGGAACGAGCTACGCGCTGGATCGCTGGCGCGTGGCGCGCACGCTCGGCTTCGACGGCCTGTGCGAGAACAGCCTGGATGCGGTCAGCGACCGCGACTTCGCGCTCGAGTTCGCCGCGTTCGCGTCGATCTGCATGGTGCACGTCTCGCGCCTGTCCGAGGAGATCGTGCTCTGGATGAGCCAGAACTTCGGCTTCATCGACCTCGCCGACCGCTACTGCACCGGCTCGTCGATCATGCCCCAGAAGCGCAACCCCGACGTCGCCGAACTCGCGCGCGGCAAGACCGGGCGCGTCGTCGGCCACCTGATGGGCCTGCTGATGCTGATGAAGGGGCAGCCGCTGGCCTACAACAAGGACAACCAGGAGGACAAGGAGCCGCTCTTCGACGCCGTCGACACGGTCGCCGACACCCTGCGCATCATGGCCGAGATGGTCGAGGGCCTGCAGGTCAAGCCCGACGCGATGGAGCGCGCCGCGCGCCGCGGCTACGCGACCGCGACCGATCTCGCCGACTACCTGGTGAAGAAGGGCCTGCCCTTCCGCGACGCGCACGAGGCCGTCGCGCACGCGGTCAAGCTCGCGCTCGGGCGCGGCGTCGACCTCTCCGAGCTGTCGCTGGCCGACCTGCAGGCGATCCACCCGCTGATCGGCGAGGACGCGCCGCAGGTCCTGACGCTGCGCGGGTCGATGAACGCGCGCCGCGTCGTCGGCGGCACCGCGCCGGAGCAGGTGCTTGCGCGCATCGCCGCGCACCGGGCCCGGCTGGCCAACGCCTGAAAGCGCAGCTCAGTCTCCGGGGCGCCGCGGCCAGGGCCAATCCAGCAGTTCGGCCAGCCGCGTCAGCACCCAGGCGGCTTCGCCCTCGGCCAAGCCCGCGTCGGGCGAGCGCAGGCCGGCGTCGATGCGCACGAGCACGTCGGCCTCGGTGACGCCCAGGTCGTGGCGGATCGCCTGCGCCTGTTCGACCAGCGCCTGCGCCAGGTCCTCGCACAGCTCGTAGCGCGCGCGGAATTCGTCGCGCGGTAGGCGCAGCCGCCCGCGCGCGTCGGCGTGCACGGCGTGAAACGAGGGCGGGATGAGGGTCTGATCGCCTTCGGTCGTGCGGTCAGGCATGGCGCGATGAGCTCGAATGGTCGGGAAACGTGCGAACGCGCAGTCAGAACGTCGCCTCGGCCTGCATCGACACGCTGCCGTCCGGCTGCGCGGTCCACAGGGACAGCCCGTCGGCCATTGCAGCGGCGTTGACGGTGAGCGCGGTGCCCAGCAGACTGGGGCGCAGCGCACGGTAGCGGAAATGTCGTAGCGGCCCTGCGCCGAGGCGCGCTGCCATGCCGGCCAGCAGCGTGGCCTGCAGCGGGCCGTGGATGACCAGGTTCGCGTAGCCCTCGACCTTGCGGCAGTAGTCCTGCTCGTAGTGGATGCGATGGCCGTTGAAGGTCAAGGCCGAGTAGCGGAACAGCAGCGTGGACGTGGCCTCGAACAGCTCGCTGTGGCTGGCTTGCAGTCCGGCTGCGGGGGCCGTCGAAGGGCTTGGCGTGGCACCCGGCAGGCCGGGCTGCTTGTAGACGAGGTCCTGGTCTTCGGTGATCGCGACCCGGTCGCCATCGAGGATCTCGTGCCGCACGGTGACGAACACCAGGTCGCCGCTGCGCCCGCGCTTGTGCTCGACCGAACGGACCGCCGAGCGCTTGCGCACGCGGCTGCCCAAGGCCAGCGGCGCGTGGAACTCGAGGCGGCCCCCAGCCCACATGCGATTGGGCAGCGGCACGGGCGGCAGGAAGCCGCCGCGCGCGGGATGGCCATCACGGCCCAGTTCGCTGGCCGGCAGGCCTTCGAGGAAATACAGCCAGTGCCAGAGCGGCGGCAGTTCGGCGCCATCGACAAAGGCGTCCTGGGCCAGTCCCAGCGTGGCCGCCATCAGGCGCGCATGGCGCGACGACAGCACGTCGTCGTCGATCGTCTCCTTGCCGATCCAGGTGCGCAGGAATTCGAGGTCGATACCGCCGGTGCCAGTCGATGCGAGGGAAGTGCTCATATGCTTGCCTGACGGGATTCTGGCCCGGGGATTCGGGGAGTGATGCATGAAGCCCGCGCAGCAGCGCTACGCTTGGCGATCATGCTGCCGCGCCGCCGCTGGGTCGCCCACCTCGACATGGACGCCTTCTACGCGTCGGTCGAGCTGCTGCGCTATCCCGAGCTCGAGGGCCTGCCGGTCGTGATCGGCGGGCGGCGGCGGCACCAGCCGCAGCAGCTGCCCGATGGCACGCGGCGCTTCGCGACCCTGCGCGACTACACCGGCCGCGGCGTGATCACGACCGCGACCTACGCGGCACGCGCCTTCGGCGTCAACTCGGCGATGGGACTGATGAAGGCCGCGGCGCTGTGCCCGCAGGCGGTGCTGCTGCCGGCCGACTTCGACGAATACCGGCGCTATTCGCGCCTCTTCAAGGCGGCGGTGGCCGAGATCGCGCCCGAGATCGAGGACCGCGGCATCGACGAGATCTACATCGAGCTCACCGACCTGCCCGGCGCCCAGGACGCGGTCGGGCACGACGCCTTCGGCGGCGTGCGCGCGATCGCGCAGGAGATCCGCAACAACGTGCGCCGCACGACGGGCCTCAGCTGCTCGATCGGCGTCACGCCCAACAAGCTGCTGTCCAAGATCGCGAGCGAGCTCGACAAGCCCGACGGCCTGACGCTGATCACCGAGGACGACATCCCGGCGCGCATCTGGCCGCTGCCGGTGCGGCGCATCAACGGCATCGGACCGAAGGCCGGGGCGCGCCTGGCCGCACTCGGCATCGCGACCATCGGCGAGCTCGCGGCCTGGCCGCGCGAAGCGCTGGTCGAGCACTTCGGCCGCGCCTACGGCCGCTGGCTGCACGACGCCGCGCACGGCCGCGACGAGCGCCCCGTCGTCACGCACAGCGAGCCGGTGTCGGTGAGCCGCGAGACGACCTTCGAGCGCGACCTGCACGCGGTCGCGGACCGTGCACAGCTCGGCGCGATCTTCACCGAGCTGTGCGAGCAGCTGGCCGGCGACCTGCAGCGGAAGGGCTACCAGAGCCGCACGATCGGCATCAAGCTGCGCTTCGACGACTTTCGCACCGTCACGCGCGACCACACGCTGCCCGAGGCGATCGCCGACGCCGCGACGATCCGCCACACCGCGGGCCTGTGTCTCAAGCGCGTGGACCTCTCGCGCCGATTGCGGCTGCTGGGGGTGCGTGCCGCGGGGCTCGTGCGCGCGCAGACATCGCTGCCCGCCGGCGCTTGCGCGAACCGGACCGGCGACGACGAGGGCGCTTGCCGCCCGCTTGCGCCCGCGTCGGCAACGCCCGAGCTCTTCGACGACCCGGCCAGCGGCTGAAGCTTCGGTGAAGTCCCCGCGAGGTTGCGGGAACGGATCCCGGCAAGCCGCCGGGCAAGGCCGCTTGCGAGTCGTCCGAGCGGCGCAGGCCGCGTCGGCGGTGTACGGCCAGCTCAGCGGCTGGGCAGCCGGTACAGCCAGACCGCGGTGATCGCGCAGACGATGGAGGGCATCCAGCGCCAGGGGTCGGGCAGCTTCCACAGCGTCCAGGCGCAGCTCGCGGCCATCGTCACCCAGGCGATCTGCTTGGCGCGCAGCGGCACGACGCGGCGCGCGCGCCAGGCGCGCACCATCGGGCCGAAGCGCGGGTGCCGCAGCAGCCAGCGCTCCCAGCGCGGGCTGCCGCGCGCAAAGCAGTAGGCGGCCACGAGCACGAAGGGCGTCGTCGGCAGCACCGGCAGGAAGATGCCGATGATGCCGGTGACGAGCGCGACGAAGCCCGCCGCGATCCACAGCCGCGCCAGCCAGCCGGTGGCCACGCGGGTCGGTGGTGTGGCAGGGGTCATCGGGCGATCATAGTCAGCCGCTGTCGCGCGACATGGTGAATCCCCCGATCGGGGCGATGGGAGCGCGACCACCCTGCGCTCGCTAGCATAGGCGGCACGCGAGAACGGCAGCGAGGAACGAGCCGCGCAAACGACGCCTGGAAGGGGCACGAGGAGGCAGCGCCATCATGACCGTCATCACCAACGTCGAGGACCTGCGGGTGCTGGCCAGGAAGCGCGTGCCGCGCATGTTCTACGACTACGCCGACTCGGGCAGCTGGACCGAGTCGACCTACCGCGCCAACGAGAGCGACTTCCAGCGCATCAAGCTGCGTCAGCGCGTCGCGGTGAACATGGAGAACCGCAGCACCGCGGTGAAGATGGTCGGCATCGAGATGGCGATGCCGGTGGCCATCGCTCCCGTGGGGCTCACCGGCATGCAACACGCCGACGGCGAGATCCTCGCGGCGCAGGCGGCCGAGGCCTGCGGCATCCGCTTCACCCTCTCGACGATGAGCATCTGCTCGATCGAGGACGTCGCCGCGCACACGAAGAAGCCGTTCTGGTTCCAGCTCTACGTGATGCGCGACCGCGAGTTCATCGAGCGCCTGATCGACCGCGCCAAGGCCGCCGGCTGCGACGCACTGGTGCTGACCCTTGACCTGCAGATCCTCGGCCAGCGCCACAAGGACCTGAAGAACGGCCTCTCGGCACCGCCCAAGCCGACGATCGCCAACCTGATCAACATGGCGATGAAGCCGCGCTGGTGCCTGGGCATGCTCGGCACGCGGCGGCGCCAGTTCGGCAACATCGTCGGCCACGTCAAGGGCGTCGAGAACATGGGCAGCCTCTCCGAGTGGACGGCCAGGCAGTTCGACCCGCGGCTGAACTGGGGCGACGTCGAGTGGATCAAGAAGCGCTGGGGCGGCAAGCTGATCCTCAAGGGCATCCAGGACGTCGAGGACGCGCGCCTGGCGGTGGACAGCGGCGCCGACGCGCTCATCGTCAGCAACCACGGCGGCCGCCAGCTCGACGGCGCGCAGTCCAGCATCGAGGCGCTTCCGGCGATCGTCGCCGAGGTCGGCGACCGGATCGAGGTGCACATGGACGGCGGCATCCGCAGCGGCCAGGATGTGCTCAAGGCCTGGGCGCTGGGTGCGCGCGGCACCTACGTCGGCCGCGCGATGGCCTACGGCCTGGGCGCGATGGGCAAGGAGGGCGTGGTCAAGGCGCTCGAGCTGATCCGCAACGAGCTCGACCTGACGATGGCCTTCTGCGGCCACACGCGGCTCGAGACCGTCGACCGCTCGATCCTGCTGCCGGGCACCTATCCGAGCTGAACGGGGTGCGACCTGGCTGATTGCGGGCTGCAAGCGTGATCCGATCGGATCGGATCGTGATCACGCGCCGATGGGCGGCCACGATTCCTCCGGCCGCCGCAGCGAGTGATCGCACCGCCATCACAGCGCTTGCCGCCGCTTCCAGATCATCCACAGGCAGAGGATGGGTGCCAGCGTGAACACCGCGAAGAGCCAGCGCGACGCCGCCATCGAATCCATGCCGGTGCCATCCAGAGCCGGCTGGCCCGCCAGGTTGACGATGAGCCCGGCGATGGCCGCTCCAAACGCGGTGGCGCAGAGCTGAATCGTCATGATCGCGGAGGCGGCCAGTTCCGCCTCCTCTTCGGGCGCAACCTTCAGCACGCGGGACGAGAGGTGAGGAAAGGCGATGCCCACCCCCAGACCCGCAAGAATCAACACGCCACCCAGTGCCCAGAGAAGCGCGGTGGCAGAGTTCGGCCAAGGCATCAGGATCGCGAGTGCTGCGGTCGCCAGCGCGACGAGCAAGGGTGAAGCGACCAGCATCTGCTGCCGACGCCGGCCGACGAAGCCCGAGCTGATCATCGATCCCGTCGTCCAGCCGATCGACATCAGCGCCGCGATGTAGCCGGCCTGCAGCGGCGGGCGGCCGTGCAGGTCCTGCAGGAACAGAGGCACGAAGATCTCGGTGCAGGTCACGGCCACGACCAGCAGCGCGAGGATCGCGTAGAGCGCACCGACCGGGTTGTCGGTGCGCAGGCTGCCGCGCGGCAGCAGCCTGTGGCGTGCCCGCGCCTGCGCGCGGTCGAAGCCCACGATGAGAACAGCACCCAGCAGCAGCCAGGCCAGCAAGGCGCCAGCACCTGGGCTGACGCTGGCGATCGAGGCCGCGAGCACGGCCAGCGTCAACAGGACCAGTTGCAGCCAGGGCAAGGGCACGGGCCGCGCCTGCGAGGCTTCATGCGCCGGCAACACGGTGACGGCCATCGCCGTGAACAGGGCGATCACCGGCAGCATCGACCAGAAGGCGGCCCGCCACAGGCCGAACTCGGCGAACACCCCGCCCAGGGCCGGGCCCAGCAGCGTCGAGACGCCCCACATCGCCGAGACCATCGCAATCGCCCGGGGCCACAGCGGCGGCTCGAAGACGACGCGAACCAGCGCATAAGGCAAGGCCACCAGCACACCGCCGGCCAGGCCCTGCGCAGTGCGGCCGACCAGCATCATCGGCATCGACACCGCCATTGCACAGACGACGCTGGCGATCGCGAACATCGTCGCCGAGAGCATGTAGGCCGCGCGCGGGCCGCGTCGCACCATCATCCGGGCGGCCACGGCCGCGCCAATGATCGAAGCCACCACGTAGACCGTCGTGTTCCACGCGTAGTACTCGATGCCGCCGATGTCGTGCACCACCGAGGGCAGGATGGTGGTCGACAGGTACAGGTTGACGGCGTGGATGACGACGCCGCCGCTGAGCGCCAGCGACAGCAGCAGGTTGCGCCCCTGCAGGAGCGTGCCCCAGCCCGGTACGGCGGCAGGGCTGGTGGCGTGAGTGCTCATCGTCCGATGATCTTCCGCACTCAGCGAGCCCGGACGAAGGCATCCCGCGCACGGACGGCCAAGTCGGGGAAGTTCGAAATCAGGCCGTCCAGGCCCATCTGCAGATGGTGCTCGTACTCGGCCGCAGCCTCGCCCGGATCAGCCTTCTTGAACGTCCAGCCGTGCACTTTCAGGCCGGCTGCGTGCGCCTGCCTGATGTAGTGCGTGCTCAGTGGCGCCCTGGGTTCGTTGATCACCACGCCAATGCCCTCGGCGAAGCGAGCCACTTCCCAGAATTCGAGCACGCTCACGACCTTGCCTTTTT
>JAIXKN010000060.1:41193-52917 GCA_026932425.1 Burkholderiales bacterium | reverse complement strand
CCGAAGCGGTCGATCACTTCACCGAGAAGCACTGCACGACCGTCGCCTAGTTGCGGGCTGAAGCCGCCGAACTGGTGTCCGGCGTAGGCCTGGGCGATCGGCGTCGCGCCTTCTGGCAGCACGTTGCCGCCAAGCAGTTCCGCGCCGACCTCGCCCTGCAGCGCGCCCGCGTCGACGCCCAGTTCGTCGGCAAGCGCGGCGTTCAGCAACAAGAGGCGCGGAGCCCGTACCGGCGCCGGACGCCAGGGCAGGTACAGGCCTTCGAGCTCGCGCGCGTAGCTGTTGTCGAAGGCGAACGGTGCCACGGGCGTCGCGGGCTCCGCGGCGCGGCCGGCATCGGGGGGCGTCGGCTGCAGCATGGCTGCAGTGTCGCGCATCGCAGGCTCCAGCGGCGCGGCAGGGGCCATCGCCGCTGCAAGCCGATACGCCGATCGGCGATGGCCGCTCTTGCGCGCGTCAGACGCCGCGCTGGCGTTCGCCGCAGCGTGGGCAGAAACGCGCCGTCGCCGGCATCGCCTCGCCGCAGTCGGTGCAGTAGCGGACGCCAGGCGTCGGCGCGACGCCAGGCGCATGCGGGTGGACGTGGACCGGCGCCTGGGCGGGAGCGGGCCGGTGCGTCGGCGCCACCGTCGGCGGTCTGGGCGCCCGCAGCGGGCCGGGTGGCGTCGCGGCCTCGGGCGCATCCGGGTCGTCTGCGGGTGACCGCTTCTCGGCATAGTGCTGCACCTGTTCGGCGCTGGCGCGTGCGGCCGCCTCGTCGCTGGTCAGCTCGAGCAGCGTCCGGCTTCCCGGCTCGTGGTCGGCGGCGGCGTAGAAGACCGAGCGCGCCTGCGCCACGGTCCAGCGCAGCTGCACCGGCGCCGCCGCGGGCGACACCGCCGAGCATTGCAGCGACAGCAGCCGGGACTGCACCTCGACCCGGCTCCACAGCAGGTGGCCGACGCGCACGGCGTATGCGCCGCACAGCAACAGCATCGCCGACGCCGAGGCCATGCGCCAGGGCTGCGCGGCGCGCTGAAGCTGGTCGTAGACGACCCATCCCCACAGCAGACCACCGGCCACCGTCAGCAGCAGGGCCAACGTGAGCAGGAGCAGCAGCCAGGAGCGGCGGCCCGCGCCGGGGCCGCTCGAGGCCGGTGACAGCATCAGCGGCTGCGTCTCCTCGAGCGAGCTGGCCGCGAAGAAGCCGGCGCCTGTGTCCGTGTGTTCCCCCTGGTTCGACTGCCAGAGGTAGCGTCGGTTGGGAACGCCCTCGCTCCAGTAGCGGTGCAGTTCGCGCTCGAGCTCCTGCTGCACCCGGTCCGCAGTGGCGTCGATCTCGACGCTGCACGGGAGCGGCTGCGGACCGCGGGGCAGCGGCGGGTCGACGACGACGAGACCGGCACCCAGCGCCAGCAGCTCGACCAGGAGCAGAGCCGCGAGCGTGGCCGCCGCAGCCAGCGGCCAGCCGCCGGCCGCCAGCCAGTCGGTCCATTTCGCCGGCACGAAGCCCAGGGCCCAGCCAGCGGCAAGGCCGGCCACGAGGACGAAACCGCTACGCATGGCGACGCTGCGCGGCGCCGCCACCTCGCGCTCGGCCGGCGCCGTGCGCAGCAGGCCGATCCCCGCCGTGGCGATGCACAGCAGGCCGACCAGCGCCTGGCCGGCCGGCCGCAGCAGCACGAGGGCCAGCCCAAGCGCCACCACCAGGCCCAGCAGCATCCAGAGACGCGCGAGCCGGCGCGCGACCCAGGCCTGCAGGCCGTGCGGCATCGTCGCCAGCAGCGGCGAGACGCGTCTGAGCGTCGACCCCCACGATGACGGCGCGCCCGGCGAAGCGAGCGCGGCACCGCCCTCGAGCAACTCGGCCAGCGGCGCCGCGTCCGGGTTCGGCGTGTTCGCGGTCCGCACCGGCGTGACCAGCGCACCGGGCTGCCCGGGGAGCAGACGCAGTGCGCGCTGGCGCGACGCCCTCAGCATGTCGAAGGCCGCGAGCAACAGCATCAACACGCCCATCAAGGCATGCCAGCCGATCCCGTCCTGCGGCAGGCGCAGCAGCCTGGTCGGCATCCAACGGGGGAAACTGATGTCAGTGAGCGCCAACACCAATACCGCCAAGGCGAAGGCGGCCAGCAGCACGGCGCGCGCGACCAGCGCGCGATTCTCGGCGCGATAGATGCCCTGCACTTCGAACGCAGGTCCGTGCGAGCCCCACTGATAGGACATGCCAGCTCGAGCCCGCAGCGTGCGTCGGGCCGCAAGAAAACGAAGTCTCGCATCATGCCGCGACCGCTTCGCCTCCAGTCCGACTTGCGCGCGCACAATGCCACGCGAAGCCCCACAGCGCAGGCTGCGCTCCCGCGAACCAGGGGCGCCGCTGTCAGAGCCTCTCGGTCTCCCCGCTGCGCGGCTGCCACTTCATCAGCCGACGCTCGATGCGGCCGACGAGCGCGTCCAGCACCAGCGCGAACGCGGTCAGCACGACGATGCCGGCCATCACGGTGTTGATGTCGAAGGCGCCCTCGGCCTGCAGGATCAGGTAGCCCACGCCCTGGCTCGAGCCCAGGTACTCGCCGACGACCGCGCCGACGAAGGCCAGGCCGACGCTCGTGTGCAGGCTGCTGAAGACCCAGCTCGTGGCGCTCGGCAGGTAGACGTGGCGCAGCAGCTGCCGCGGGCTTGCGCCCAGCATGCGCGCATTGGCCAGCACCACCGGGCTCACTTCCTTGACGCCCTGGTAGACGTTGAAGAAAACGATGAAGAAGACCAGCGTCACGCCCAGCGCGACCTTCGAGCCGATGCCCAGGCCAAACCACACCGCGAAGATCGGCGCGAGGATGATGCGCGGCATCGAGTTCAGCGCCTTGATGTAGGGTTCGAGGATGGCGCTGGCCAGCGGCGAGAGCGCAAGCCACAGCCCGCAGGCCAGGCCCAGCACCGCGCCGATCGCGAACGCCAGCAGCGTCTCGACCAGCGTCACCCAAAGGTGCCGGTAGATGTCGGCCTCGACGAAGAACCAGCGCCCGATGCGCTCGGCGACGACCAGCGGCTCGCCGAAGAAGAAGGCCGCCTGGCGGTCGTTCTCGAACATGAAGGGCGGGATCAGCCCCGGCGTCGTCATCAGGTACCAGAAGACGAGCACCGCAACGAGCAGCGCGAGCTGGTAGAGCCGCAGGTGCTTCATGCGCGCCCCAGCTGCTGCGCGTAGCCCTGCAGCACCTCGTCGCGCAGCACCGACCAGATCGCGTGGTGCAGCTCGACGAAGCGCGGCGTCATGCGCACCTCGGCGACGTCGCGCGGGCGCGGCAGGTCGATCGCGAACTCGCCGATCGGATGCGAGGCAGGCCCCGCCGAGAGCACGACGACGCGGTCGCTCATCGCGATCGCCTCGTCGAGGTCGTGCGTGATGAAGAGCACCGCCTTGCGGCGGCTGGCCCAGAGCTCGAGCACCTCGTTTTCCATCAGCTGCCGCGTCTGCACGTCCAGCGCGCTGAAGGGTTCGTCCATCAGGATGATGTCGGGGTCGATCGCCAGCGTCTGCGCCAGGCTCGTGCGCTTGCGCATGCCGCCCGAGAGCTGGTGCGGGTAGCGGTCGGCAAAGGCCGAAAGACCCACGCGCCGCAGCCAGTCCTGTGCCTGTTCGCGCGCGCCGGCAATGCCGCGGAACTCGAGCCCGGCCATCACGTTGGCGAGCGCCGTGCGCCAGGGCATCAGGCTCTCGGCCTGGAACATGTAGCCCGCGCGCGCGTTGATGCCGGCCAGCGCCTGGCCGAACACGCGCACCTGCCCGCTGCTGGGTGCCAGCAGCCCGGCGGCCATGTTCAGCAGCGTGCTCTTGCCGCAGCCGGTGGGGCCGACGACCGAGACGAATTCGCCGGGCTGCAGCGTCAGCGTAACGCCGGCCACCGCCGTGTAGCGCTGCCCCGGCGCATCGCGGCTGACGAAGGTGCAGGAGACGTCGGCGAGTTCGAGTGCGGGGACGGTCATCGCGCGGCAAGCATAGCCGCGGGCGGCGGCGTCGTGAGCCGCGCCACAGCGACGAGCAGCGCGAGCACCACGAGTCCCACGGCCAGCGAAAGCACGAGCGGCCAGCGCTGCGCGTTCCACAACAGCACGCTGGTGGCGGCCAGCGCGGCGACGAAGAGCAGCGCCGCCGCGGCCAGCCGCGCCGGCTGCTGCGGCGGGTCGTAGCGCGCCACGCGCGCAAGATCGAAGGCCGGCTTGCGATCGCGCGCGGCCAGGTCGGCCGGCTGCCAGCCCGGCGGCGCGATCCACACGCGCAGCTTGTCGCGCCAGCGGCGCGCAGCACGGCTCGTCTGCAGCAGCTCGCGATAGACCTGCAGGTTGGCCGAGATCGGGTCCCAGCTCCGCAGCGGGCTGCGCGTGCCGAAGACGCAGGGATCGGCGTCGTCTTCCTCGACGAAGGTACCGAAGAGCCGGTCCCAGACGATCAGGATGCCGCCGTAGTTGCGGTCGAGGTAGCGGTCGTTGACCGCGTGGTGCGCGCGGTGGTTGCTCGGGCTGCAGAACCAGCGGTCGAACCAGCCCAGGCGCCCGACCTGCTGCGTGTGCACCCAGAACTGGTAGAGCAGATCGATCAGCGCGACGCTTGCGAAGACCAGCGGCGGCACGCCCAGCAGCGCCAGCGGCAGGTAGAAGACCCAGCCGAGCAGGAAGCCGCTGCCGGTCTGGCGCAGTGCGGTCGAGAGGTTGTAGTCCTCGCTCTGGTGGTGCACCGCGTGCGCCGCCCAGCCCAGCGCCACGCGGTGGCCGAAGCGGTGATGGACGTAGTAGAGGAAGTCGTAGGCCAGCAGCGCCAGCAGCCACACCCACCAGGCGTGCGCGGGCAGCCGCCACAGCGCGACCTGCTCGTAGGCGATCGCGTAGATCCCGATGCCGAAGAAGCGCGTGCCCACGGCGACGAGCTGGCTCAGCACGCCCAGGCCGATGCTCGCCATCGCGTCGGGCCAGCGGTAGGTGTCGCGCCCGCGCAGGCGACCGACCGCGAACTCGATCGCGATCAGCGCCAGGAACGCGGGCGTGGCCAGGACGATGACCTGCGCGGAGGTGAGCATGATGCCGCTGCGCCTGGTCCGGTGCGCAAGCCCGCGGCAGTGCGCGCGCAGCCCTTGCCCAGCCCTTGCCCAGCCCTAGCTCAGCCCTTCGGGTACTTCGCGTTGGCCTTCTTCACGAACTCGTTCGTGTAGACCGCGCCGAGGTCGAGCCTGGCCTTGGCGATCTCGGGGTCGATGCTCGCCAGCGCCCGGAAGGCCGTGTCGGCACCCTTCTCGGGGAACATGCCGTCGGGCGAGAGCGCGCCCTTGGCAGCGAGGAAGGCGTCGATGTAGACCGCGCGGTCGCCGAGCAGCACGCCTTCGGGCACGGTCTTGATCACCTCGCTCGGGCCCGCGGCCTGGATCCACTTGTCCGCGCGAACGATTGCGTTGGTCAGCGCCTGCACGGTGTTCGGGTTGCGGTCGATGAAGGCCTGCGGCGCGTAGAGGCAGGCCGCGGGCATCGGGCCGCCGAAGACGCGGTCGGCTTCGGCGACGACGCGCGTGTCGGAGACGATCTTCAGGTCGCCCGAGCGCTGCAGCTGCGTGATCAGCGGGTCCAGGTTGCTGATCGCGTCGATCTGGCGCGAGCGCATCGCCGCGATCGCGCCGCTGCCGGCGCCGACGCCGATGATCGAGACGTCGCTGGGCTTCAAGCCCGCCTTGGCGAGGATGAAGTTGACCATCACGTTGGTCGACGAGCCCGGCGCGGTGACGCCGATCTTGCGGCCCTTGAGGTCGGCCACCGACTTGTAGTCCGGCATCGTGTGCGGGTTGATGCCCAGCACGATCTGCGGCGCGCGGCCCTGCAGCGCGAAGGCGCGCATGCGCTGGCCCTTGAACTGCATGTTGATCGTGTGCTCGAAGGCTCCGCTGACGACGTCGGCGCTGCCGCCGACCACCGCGCGCAGCGCCTGCGAGCCGCCGGCGAAGTCGACGATGGTCGCGTCCAGCCCCTCGTCCTTGAAGTAGCCGCGCTGCTCGGCGATCGTCAGCGGCAGGTAGTACAGCAGGTTCTTGCCGCCGACGGCGATCGTCAGTTTCGGCTTCTCGAGCGCCTGCGCCCGCAGGATGGGGTGCGTACCCAGCAGCGCGCAGCCGCCGGCCAGCAGGAGGGATCGTCTTTGCATCGCGCTTCTCATGCAGGAAAGGTGATCGGCAATTGTGGGACAGCACCGATGCCGTGCGCATGCGCTTGCGCCCCGACGGCGCTCGGGGATTCCCCGAGCGCCGCATCGGGCCGCGACGGAAAACCGGGCGCGATCCACGCGGCTGCGGCACTCGCGCGCCGATGCCGCACTAGCATGCCCCTCACAGCATCAGGAGGACTCTTGCGATGGACATGCAATCGATCCAGACCTTTCTGAGCACCACGGTCACCGAGCTGGCGATCAAGGTGCTCGCGGCGATCGCCTTCTGGGTGGTCGGCCGCTGGCTGATCGGCAAGGTCGTCGGGCTCATCCAGGCCGCGATGAGCCGCAACCACGTCGACCCGACGCTGACCAAGTACCTGGGCAGCATCGCGGCGATCGCGCTGAACATCGCGCTCGTCCTCGGCATCCTCGGCTACTTCGGCATCGAGACGACGAGCTTCGCGGCGATGCTGGCCGGCGCCGGCGTGGCGATCGGCGCGGCCTGGAGCGGGCTGCTCGGCAACTTCGCCGCCGGCGCCTTCATGCTCGTGCTGCGGCCCTTCAAGGTCGGCGACTTCGTCACCATCGGCGGCGTCAGCGGGACCGTGCACGAACTGGGCCTCTTCGGCACGACCCTCGTGACGCCCGACAACGTGCTGACCATCGTCGGCAACGGCAAGGTCTTCGGCGACACGATCCAGAACTACTCCGCGCTGCCGACGCGCCGCGTCGAGCGCATCGCGCAGCTGGCCGGCGGCGTCGATCCGCTGGAGGCGATCGAGCGCTTCAAGGCTGCGGTCGCCAAGATCCCGAACGTCGATCCCAAGCGCCCGCCCGAGATCAGCATCCTCGACATCAACCTCGTCGGGCCGGTGGTTGCGGTGCGCCCGTACACGCACACCGACAACTACTGGCAGGTCTACTTCGACACCAACGAGGCGATCGTGCGCACCTGCAAGGAGGCCGGCTGGCCCGCGCCGACGCCGGCCCAGATCACGCGTCTCGTGCAGTCCTGATCAGGGCGTGCCGCGCGGCTCGGCCACCGGCACCCAGCCGCGCTCGACGATCATCGAACCGAGCGGGTCGATCGCTGCTCCCGCGGCCGGCGTCGGCGCGGGCTGCGATGCAATGGCCGCATCCGGCGCCCGGGGCCAGCTGCCGCTTGCGATCATCGCGTTCGTGATGCGCACGAGCTCGACCGGCGCGACGCCGCCGAGCACACCGAGCCGGTACGCCGCCGCGTAGCTGAGGTCGATCACCCGTCCGTCGACGAAGGGTCCGCGGTCGTTGACGCGCACGATCACCTCGCGCCCGTTGGCCGGGTTGCGCACGCGGACATAGCTCGGGATCGGCAGCGTCGGGTGCGCGGCGGTCATCGCGAACATGTCGTAGGGCTCGCCGCTCGCGGTCGACCGCCCGTGGTACTTGCGTCCGTACCATGAGGCCAGGCCGCGCTCCTGCCAGCTCACGTCGCTGGTCGCCGGCACGTAGCGACGCCCCAGCGCCTCGTAGGGCTTGTTCGGTCCGCCAGCACGCAGCGCCTCGATGCGCGGCAGCGCGTCGGCCACCCGATCGAGGTCCACCGGGACGCGCTGCGGCGGGCCGTCGCGCGTCGGCGCGGTGCTGCACGCGGCCAAGCACAGCGTCAGCAGCGCGGACGCAAGGGCCAGGCCGCGGTTCGGGCGACGATCGCCCCATTGGCGCGCGCGGGCAGGCGGTGACTGAAGCATCGGCGGTGGCCGCAGGTCGAAGCAACAACAGGGTCTCGCCGAAGTCCGCATGGCCTGCCGCGCCGCCGATGCAGCGCGCGCCGGATCAGTCGAACTTGACCGAGATGCCCGTCGTCAGCAGTGTATCGGTGCGCTTGCGGCCAGGACCCGGTTCGCTGTTGCGCGCCAGCGCGAAGCCGACGTTGAGGTTCATCGTCTGGCTCATCGCGACCGCCAGGCCGGCGTCCCAGTTGGCGCGGTATTCGCCCCGGTTCCGGAGGTTCGGAACGATCGCGAGGCGCTGCTTGAACGAGGTCGTCTCGGTGAGCCGATGCGTCGACTCCTCGCCGACCACGAGCGAGGCATAGCCGTAGGAGGTACGCGTCGCGTCGTCGATCCACGTCGGGTCGACGTAGCGGTCCGCGGTGTAGCCGACGCCGGCAAAGACGTCGAGCGTGGTGTCCTCGCTGCGGATCAGGTGACGGCCCAGGCCCAGGCTGGCCAGCCCGCGCAGCTTGACGTTCGCGAAGCGGTTGCGCTCCAGGTCCAGCCCGGCGAAGCCGAACCAGAAGGCATCGAGGTTGCGGTCGTAGCGGCCTCCCATGCGCGCCTGTTCGCCGGTCGTGACGCCGTTGCTGCGCGCGTATTGCGCGTTGCCGTAGAGCGTGATCTTGTCGCTGGCGGTGGCCCGCACCGCGTCGGCGTTCAGCGACAGTCCGGTCTCGCGCGTGTTGCCGCTGGCGTGGCTTGCGCCCATCCCGAGCGCGGCACGCCACTGCCCGTCCTCCTTCACCGTCGCTTGTGCGCCGGCCTCGCCGAACGCGGTCGCGAGCAGTGCCGCAGACAGGGCGATGGCGATGTTCTTCATGTGGGTTCCTTTCGTGCTGAGGGTTGAGGGAGCGGCCGCAGAGGGGCCCGAAGAGGGCGCCTTCCGAGAGCCGCCTTGCCGATCGCGCACGCGCCGACCCGGCAGGTCGCAGCGGATCTCGGCGCAATGCCACGACCCGCCGCGTCGGGCGGCGGAGTCGATGCGGCTCCATGCCTCGGTGATCCGCAAGCGCGATCGCGCGGTGCACACGATGCGATGCATCGGGGCGCGGCGGGCATGACTGCTGCCCTGCGATCGGCGACTGCTGCTGCAGCCCGCGAGGGCCGCAGGCGGGATTGCGCAGAGCGCGATCCGGCAGCCGGGTCAGCCGGTCAGGTGACTCGAACGCGCGGTGCCACCGCGCATCGCCATCGGGAGTCCGGGAGGGCTCACAAGCTCCTGATCTCCGGGCACTGCGGCCTTGCTGCACCCAGTGGCGCGACCGGCAAGAATCGAACTTGCGACGCGGCCTTCGGAGGGCCGCATGATATCCACTTCACCACGGTCGCCGGGGCAAGGGGCGGATTGTAAGCGCGCACCCCATCGGGTTCTCCCGCGTGGCAAATGGCCTAGATCAAGTCACTATACTTTTTGCGCCTTTGCCTTCGAAGCACCCGACCCGAGGAATTCATGAGCGAGAACACGGCCGAAGCCCACGAAGAATCCGCCGGCCTGATCAAGACGCCGCGGCAGCTGATCTGGACCGTGGTCGGTTCCTTCCTGGTGCCGGTGATCGTGATCATCATGCTCGCCCGCTGCGTCTCCAACGAGACGCTCACCGGCGCCGGCAGCGACGGCATGGGGGCCGAAGCGACAGCAGCGCGCATCCAGCCGGTGGGCACCATTGCGCTGCGCGACGCGTCGGCGCCCAAGGTCGTGCACACCGGCGAGGAGGTCTACAAGGGCCAGTGCGCCGCCTGCCACGCGGCCGGGGTCGTCGGCGCGCCCAAGTTCGGTGACGCGAGCGACTGGGGCCCGCGCCTGGGCAGCGGCTACGAGGCGCTGCTGCACTCCGCGCTCAAGGGCAAGGGCGCGATGGCACCGCAAGGCGGGGGCCAGTATTCCGACTACGAGATCGCGCGCGCGGTGGTCTACATGGTCAACGCCGGTGGCGGCAAGCTCGAGGAGCCGCCCGCACCCGCTGCCGCCGGGGCCTCGGCGCCCTCGAACTGAGGCCCGCGCCGCGGGTTGCCGACAAGCCGCCCCGCCGGGCGGCTTTTTCGTGCCGCGCACCCGCGGCCGGGTCAGGGCTGCGGCCGCAGGCAATAGCCGAAATGCTCCGGCATCCGCGCGAACGGCAGCACCTGCGGCACCCAGCCGCCGGCTTCGACCGCATCGGCGGCGATCGTCATGTCCAGCGTGTGCACGATCCCGAAGCCAAGGTCCGTCTGCAGGAAGAGCCGCCCCTGCTCGTCGGTCCACGCCGAGCGCACGACCGCCGCGCGGCCGGTGTGCGAGCGCACCGCGGGCTGCGCCGGGTCGGCGCCGGGCTCCAGGCGCCAGATCCAGGGCGCCGCCTGAAGCTCGACGTAGACGCGCTGCGGGCCGTTCTGGAAGAACCAGGCACCGCTCTCGTCGGCAGCGTAGTTGCGGCCGATGAAGGCCAGCAGCTTGTCGTGCCGGATGCGGCTGCCCTTGACCTGCGGGAACTCGCCTGCGGCCTGCGTGCGCGCGTCGCGCATGTACCAGTCGCCGCGCGCATCCAGCGCCAGCCAGCCGTGGCAGTGCGGAACGTTCGGCCACTTGCGCAGCGCGGCTTCGACGATCTCGTCCATCGCAGCGGCGGCCCCGTGCTCAGTGCACGGTCGAGGGCCATTCCTGCAGCGTCGGCGGCGGCTCGGTGCCCGCGGGGCTCGCGTGGTGCGCAACCAGACGCCAGCCCTGCGCGGTGCGCACGAAGACGTTGGTGGCCATCACGTAGAGCTGCGCCGGTCCGCCCGGCGTCTGGACGGTCACGCGTTCGACGAGGTGGTGCACTGCCGCACCCATGGCCTGCAGCCGGCGCACCTGCTCGGGCGCGACCGGAACGCCGCCGTCGGCCAGCATCGGCTCGAAGCTCGCGCGGATCGCCTGCGGCCCGACGACGCGCACGCCGCCCGGGTGCACGCAGACGATCTCCTCGTCGTCGCTCCAGGTCGCCATCAGCCGCGACAGGTCGCCCTGCTGCATCGCCTCGTAGAACTGGGCCTCGACCTCGTCGGCGCTGGCCAGGAGCACCGCCCTCGAACCCCGGGTGCGAGCCATCGCCGGCCCTGCTCCTGCGCTGAAGGGGTCGCCGCGCGTCAATGCGCGGCGTGCAGCTTCTCGCCGGCCTTGAGGCGGTAGATCGTGCCGCAATAGGGGCACGCCGCCTGGCCATGCGTCAGGTCCAGATAGACGCGGGGGTGGTTGCTCCACAGCGGCATCGCCGGGTTGGGGCAGTGCGTCACGCCCGGACCGAGCAGGTCCTTCACGGCCAGCTCGACGATCGATTGGGTTTTCTCGCTCACGACGCGCAGCGCCTCCTCAGACCTTGGACAGCCACGAGGCGTACTTCGGATTGCGCCCGTTGACGATGTCGAAGAACGCCGACTGGATCTTCTCGGTGACCGGGCCGCGCTCGCCGGCGCCGATCTGGATGCGGTCGAGCTCGCGGATCGGCGTCACCTCGGCCGCGGTGCCGGTGAAGAAGGCCTCGTCGGCGATGTAGACCTCGTCGCGGGTGATGCGCTTCTCGACGAGCCGAAGCCCCAGGTCCTCGCAGATCGAGAACACCGTGCTGCGCGTGATGCCGTTGAGCGCCCCGGCCGAGAGGTCCGGCGTGTAGATCACGCCGCCCTTGACGATGAAGATGTTCTCGCCCGCGCCCTCGCTGACGAAGCCGGCCGAGTCCAGCAGCAGCGCCTCGTCGTAGCCATCCTCGGTGGCTTCCATGTTCGCGAGGATCGAGTTGCTGTAGTTGCTCACCGCCTTGGCCTGCGTCATCGTGATGTTGACGTGGT
>JAIXKN010000060.1:40746-41183 GCA_026932425.1 Burkholderiales bacterium | reverse complement strand
GAGTTGCTGTAGTTGCTCACCGCCTTGGCCTGCGTCATCGTGATGTTGACGTGGTGGCGCGTGTAGCTGCTGGTCTTCACGCGGATGCCGCGGCGCAGCCCTTCCTCGCCGAGGTAGGCGCCCCAGGCCCAGGCGGCGATCATCAGGTGGATCGTGTTGCCCTTGGGGCTGACGCCGAGCTTCTCGTCGCCGATCCACACCAGCGGGCGCAGGTAGCAGCTCTCGAGCGCGTTGGCCTTGACGACGTCGATCTGCGCCTGCATCACCTGCTCGAGCGAGTAGGGGATGCGCATGCGCAGGATCTTGGCGCTGTTGAAGAGCCGCTCCGTGTGCTCGCGCAGCCGGAAGATCGCGGTGCCGCCGACGGTGTTGTAGGCGCGCACGCCCTCGAAGGCGCCGCAGCCGTAGTGCAGCGTGTGCGTGAGCACGTGGATCTT
>JAIXKN010000060.1:36823-37965 GCA_026932425.1 Burkholderiales bacterium | reverse complement strand
CCGATGTTCGCGCTCTTCTACGTCGTGCTCGCGCCCTTCGTCGGCGCCTTCGCCGACAGCATCCCCAAGGGCCGGGTGATGTTCATCTCCAACGGCATCAAGATCGTCGGCTGCCTGATGATGCTGCTGGGCGCGCACCCGCTGCTGGCCTACGCGGTCGTCGGGCTCGGCGCCGCGACCTACTCGCCGGCCAAGTACGGCATCCTCACCGAGCTGCTGCCGCCCTCGCAGCTCGTCAAGGGCAACGGCTGGATCGAGGGCCTCACCGTCGGCTCGATCATCCTGGGCATCCTGCTCGGCGGCCAGCTCGTCGGGCCGCGGCTGGCGCCCTGGCTGCTGGGCATCGACCTGCCGCTGATCGACACCGGCATCGACACCCCGCCCGAGGCGGCGATCACCGTGATCGCGGTGATCTACGTCGTCGCCGCGATCATCAACCTCTACATCCCGCGCACCGAGGCGCCGCTGATCCCGATGAAGGGCAGCGTGCCGACGATGATGCGCGACTTCTCCGCCTGCAACGCGCGCCTGTGGGCCGACAAGCTCGGGCAGATCACGCTCGCGACGACGACGCTGCTGTGGGGCATCTTCGGCAACCTGCGGCTGATCGTCTTCGCCTGGGCGGCGGCGGCGCTGGGCTACGGCACGACGCAGGCGTCGAACCTGGCCGGCGTCGTCATCATCGGCTCGGTGGTCGGCGCGGTCGCGGCCTCGGTGATGACCCGGCTCGAGCGCGCCACCGACGTGCTCACGCTCGGCATCCTCGTCGGCTTCGTGATGATCGGGCTGAACCTGATCCACAGCGCGCAGGCGGCCGCGCCCTTCCTCGTCGTGCTGGGCGCGCTCTGCGGCTACCTGATCGTGCCGATGAACGCGCTGCTGCAGCACCGCGGGCACAACCTGATGGGCGCCGGGCGCTCGATCGCGGTGCAGAACTTCAACGAGCAGGCCTGCATCCTGGGCCTCGGCGCGCTCTACACCGGGATGACGCGCGTCGGGCTCTCGGCCTTCGGCGCGATCACGATCTTCGGGCTGATGGTCGCCGGCGTGATGGCGCTGATCCGCCGCTGGCACCGCTACAACACGCAGCAGCATCGCGACGAGCTCGAGCGCCTGCTCGCGATCGCGCGCACCGACGGCGG
>JAIXKN010000060.1:32747-36492 GCA_026932425.1 Burkholderiales bacterium | reverse complement strand
TCCGCGCTACGCTTGCGCCGACAAGCGTCCGGCCGGCGCGCTGAAATCAGCCGCAGCCGGCCCACGCATCCACCGGCGTACGCGGAGGTTCCGATGTCCCACCCCATGCTTCAAGGCAAGACCGTCATCGTCACCGGCGCGGCGTCCGGGATCGGTGCGGCCAGCGCCGCCTACGCGGCCGCGCAGGGCGCGCGCGTGATCGCGGTCGACCGGCAGGAACCGGCGCAGCCGGTTGGTGAATTCATGCAGGCCGACCTCTCCGACAAGGCCTCGATCGACCGCCTCGTCGCCGCGCTGCCCGCAGGCGCGAACGGCCTGGCCAACATCGCCGGCCTGCCGCCGACGCGGCCCGCCGAGGCGGTGCTGGCGGTCAACCTCGTCGGGCTCAAGTACCTGACGACGCAGCTCGTTCCCCGGCTCGCCGACGGCGCGTCGATCGTCAACCTCGCGTCGCTCGCGGGCCTGGGCTGGACCGCGCCCGAGGCCAAGGCGGCGATCGACGCCAGCGCCGCGCTCGACTTCGACGGCATCGCCGGCTTCTGCCGCGCGCACGGCATCAGCGGCGCGCGCAGCTATTTCTTCAGCAAGGAGGCGCTGATCGTCTGGACGATGCAGAACCGCTGGACCTGGCGCGAGCGCGGCATCCGCATGAACGCGATCAGCCCCGGGCCGGTGCAGACGCCGATCCTGCCCGACTTCCTCGAGACCCTGGGCGCGCGCGCCGAGGAGGACATGCGCACGATGGACCGCCCCGGTCGCCCCGAGGACATCGCGCCGGTCGTCGCCTTCCTGCTCTCCGACGGCTCGGGCTGGATCCGCGGCGCGAACCTGCCGGTGGACGGCGGCATGTTCTCGAACGTGCTCTGCGAGCAGCACGGCTTCTGACGCATCAGTACAAGCACTGACGGCCCCGAAGCGGGGTAGGCGGGCGCGCGGACATCGGCGCGGGCGCCGCCGGCGCACCGGGTGGCGGGCGTATGCTTGACGCCTTCCGGCGGCGGCTGCGCGCCCCGCGGACGCCCCTTCCGATCCCGCCGCCCCTCCCCCCAACCCTCCTGCAGCACCGATGTTCCAGCACCTCGAGCCCTATGCCGGCGACCCCATCCTCGGCCTGAACGAAGCCTTCCAGAAGGACCCGCGGCCGGGCAAGGTCAACCTCTCGATCGGCATCTATTTCGACGATGCCGGGCGCATTCCGGTGCTCGAGTGCGTGCGCCGCGCCGAGGCGCAGATGCTCGCCGAGTCCGGGCCCAAGCCCTACCTGCCGATGGAAGGCCTGGCCGCGGCGCGCAGCGCGGTGCAGGAGCTGCTCTTCGGCGCCGATCACGAAGCGGTGAAGAGCGGGCGCATCGCGACGCTGCAGACCATCGGCTCGAGCGGCGGGCTCAAGGTCGGCGCCGACTTCATCGCGCGCTGGTTCCCCGGCGCCGAGGTCTGGGTCAGCGACCCGACCTGGGACAACCACCGCGCGATGTTCGAGGGCGCGGGCCTGAAGGTCCACAGCTACCCGTACTACGACCCCGCCAGCGGCGGCGTGCGCTTCGACGCGATGCTGCAGACGATCTCCGGCCTGCCGGCCGGCAGCGTCGTGCTGCTGCACGCCTGCTGCCACAACCCCACCGGCGTCGACCTCTCGCGCGAGCAGTGGCAGGCGCTGATCCCGGTGCTGCGCAAGCAGCGGCTGCTGCCCTACCTCGACCTCGCCTACCAGGGCTACGGCGACGGCATCGACGCCGACGCCTTCGCGCCGCGGGCGCTGGCCGACGCCGGCATCGCCTTCTTCATCGCCAACTCGTTCAGCAAGAGCATGAGCGTCTACGGCGAGCGCTGCGGCGCCTTGAGCGTCGTCTGCACCGACGCCGCCGAGGCCGCGCTCGTGCTCGGCCAGCTCCAGGCGACGGTGCGCCGCAACTACTCGAGCCCGCCGATCCACGCCGCCGGCATCATCGCCCGCGT
This sequence comes from Burkholderiales bacterium, assembly GCA_026932425.1. Classification (GTDB taxonomy): domain Bacteria; phylum Pseudomonadota; class Gammaproteobacteria; order Burkholderiales; family Burkholderiaceae_C; genus Rubrivivax. The sequence continues at coordinate 34,536 of JAIXKN010000060.1, read as the reverse complement.
GCTCGGCGACCGCGAGCTGCGCGCGCTCTGGGAAGCCGACGTCGCGGCGATGCGCGAGCGCATCCTGTCGATGCGCCGCAGCCTGCACGCGATCCTCGCCGCCAAGCTGCCCGGGCGCGAGCTCGGCTACTTCCTCAGCCAGCGCGGCATGTTCAGCTACACCGGCCTCTCGGCCGCACAGGTCGACCGGCTGCGCGAGGAGTTCGGCGTCTACCTGATCCGCTCGGGCCGCATCTGCATCGCCGGGCTCAACAGCGGCAACGTCGAGCGCGCCGCCGAGGCCATCGCCGCGGTGATGCGCTGAGCGGCGCACTGCAGCGGGCAACAGCGCACAGCAGCGGGCAGCAGCGGGCGGCATCGGCGCTGCCTCGCGCCCTGCGATGAGCCATCGCAGGGGCCGTCGACCCGATGACCCTGGCCGCCAGTAGGAATTGGGGTTTACCCTAGGATACTCGGGTAAACCCTAGTCGAGCAATCAATCCCTACTGGAACCGTCATGAGTCTCTGGGCCACCCTTCCGATCTCGTCCGCCCCGGTCGCGGCCAAGCCGCGCGTCAGCCCCGGCATCGCCTGGGCCTACGACGCGGTCGCCGGGGCACTGCGCCAGGTTCGAGGCGCACTCCGCGGCGTGCTGGGCCGCGCCGGCGATGAAGCGCCGCTCACCAGCGACGCCCTCATGGTCCGCCGCATGGCGGATCGCCTGATCTACTCCGACCCTTCGCTGGCCGCCGACCTCTACGCCGCGGCGAGCCGCCACGAGCGCTTCAACGAAGAAGCATTCCGCGACTGAGGTCACCTCCCCGGCCTCGCCGCACCCGGCGTGAACGCCGCGCAGCGGATGGCCGGGAGCCGCACGTTCAGCCGCCTTCGGGCGGCTTTCGCGTTTTTTCGAACCGCGAATCGGCGGCGCCAGCCCCGGTCACGCTGGCGGCGCGCACGGCCATCGACCCCTCTGCGCCCCTTCGAGCGCCGCGATCTGACATTTCCTGTCAACCCCGGCGCTCCCGCGCCCCCGAAGCCTGACGCATCACGTCAGCCACCGTGATTTCTTCACGCGAGAACTGCCGCCACCCGCCGATAAGAGGCTGGCACGGCCCCTGCATTCAGGGGGAGTGTCCTCCACCCCACCTGTCCTGAAGGGAGCACCTCATGAAGCGAGTTCAACAAGGTTTCACACTGATCGAACTGATGATCGTGGTCGCGATCATCGGCATCCTGGCGGCGGTTGCGCTGCCGGCGTACAAGGACTACACGATCAAGGCGCGGATGTCCGAAGTCGTTCTTGCTGCGTCGCAGTGCCGCACCACGATCAGCGAGGCGGTGCAGACCATGAACACTGACGCCACAGGTACGGCGAGCGCATGGGGTTGCGAAGCTACGAATCCGACCAAGATGGTCGCCAGCGTTGACACGAGTGCCAACGGTGTCATCACCGTCGTCCCGCATGCCTCGAACTTGGGTATCGCACTCACTGCGGCGGACTTCATTACCCTCACCCCGTACTCGGATGTGGCGATGAACAACCCTATTGACGTCAGTACCGCAAACCAAGACCAAGGCAAGCAGATTGCTGGGTGGAAGTGCGAAGGTGCCACGGCGGACATCAAGAAGTACCTCCCCGGTTCCTGCAAGTAAGCATCTGACTGGATAGCATTGCCTGCAAGGGGCGCCTTTGGCGCCCCTTCTCCTTTCGCCGTCCACAACTCTGGCAGAGTTCGAAGTTCGGGGCAGGTCTTGGCTCGCCAGCGGCAGGCCGGAGCACGCGCCACCCCAGCGACCCGGGCTGACG
>JAIXKN010000060.1:31712-32737 GCA_026932425.1 Burkholderiales bacterium | reverse complement strand
TTGGCTCGCCAGCGGCAGGCCGGAGCACGCGCCACCCCAGCGACCCGGGCTGACGGCCGAAGCCGTGCGCGCATGGGATCCGCTGGAAGCGCGCATCGGTCTGCCCATGCCGCTGTGGGGGCCGGCGGGTCTTTGGCGGCTGTGGAAGGCGGTCGGTGCGGCCGATCTCGTGCATGTGCACGACTACCTCTACCAACCGACGCTCGCCACCCTGCTCTTCGCTGCGCTGCGGCGGCGCCCCTTCGTGATCACGCAGCACGTGGGCGAGATCCCGTTCCGCTCGGCGCGTGCGCGCGCCTTGCTGTCGCTGCTCAACCGGCGCCTGGGCGCGCCATTGCTGGCCCGCGCCGCCCGGGCGATCTTTGTCGGTGCGCCGGTGAAGGACTACTTCACCGGGCTCACCCGTTTTGCGCGGACGCCGCTGCTGATTCCCAACGGCGTCGACCTCGAGCGCTTTCACGATCGCCCACGGGAAGAGCCAGGCGAGCAAGGCGATCGCGTTCTGCGACTGCTCTTCGTCGGCCGCTTCGTCGAGAAGAAGGGGGTCCACCTGCTGCGGCACTGCCTGGACCTGCCGTGGTTTGAGGGTCAGGTCTTGCTTTTTGCCCTATGACGGGCGTTTCTACTCCCGAAGCAATCCAGTCCAAGTTAGCCCTCGAATCCGCGATGACAGTCGCGGCGCCTCGGAGGAGTCAAAAGGGAAGACCTGCCCCGACGCTCCCGCTCACCGTCCGCGACGGCGGTGATGGTCGGGGCGAGCCTACTCGAGTGGGAAACGGTGGCCGATGTCCATGCTGCCGTGCATGACGCGGACAACGTCGATTCCGGCCCGTTCGGCGAGCGGCGTGGAAAACACGACGTAGCGGCCGAAGGGGAGGCTGCGCAGGCCGGGCGCCAGTTCAGGGCGTTCGAGGCCCATCATGGGCTGCGTGGCCCACGTTCCCGGGAGTCTGTCCAGCCGGTCGATCCACTTGTCGGCCTCGGTCACGCTGTCCGCAGCGATGTACGCCCAGATCTCGAGAATG
>JAIXKN010000060.1:31205-31702 GCA_026932425.1 Burkholderiales bacterium | reverse complement strand
GATCTCGAGAATGTCGAGTTCGGCCTGCGGCCGGCGCGTGACGATGGCCATCTAGGCCGGGCGCGACTTGGCCACGGCCTGGCGGGTGCGAGCCTTCTGCTTCAGCGCGGCGGCGTCCCAGGGTTCGCTGGGCCCGCTGTCCAGGCCCTTGCGGACTTCGCGGCGTAGTTCGTCGAGCTTGATCTGGCGCATGCGGTCTTGCTCTTCCATGAGCCGAAGCGCCTCGCGCACGACCTCGCTGGCCGATGTGTACAAGCCCGAGCTGACCTTGGCGCGGACCATCGCTTCGAGTTGAGGGGTGAGGTTGACGTTCATGCCCACGCGTGCAGCTCCGGAGTCGCGAGGGCAATCTATCAGAAAATGTCAGAGTCTGACATCAGGACGTTGAGGGACGTTGAGGGTCAGGTCTTGCCTTTTGCCCCCACAGGGCAGGCGTAACTGATCGCGAAAATTGCCGAGTCCACGGCAGCCTTCAGGTCCGTGAGGACAGCCACCAC
>JAIXKN010000060.1:30605-31158 GCA_026932425.1 Burkholderiales bacterium | reverse complement strand
TCCGGTCGATCTGGTCTCGTCCGGCGCGGTACGCAACCCCTACGTCAAGGCGAGTCTCGAGCGCGATCGGCAGACGGTATTCAGCGCATGAAGCGCGACCGCCGCGCCTATCCATGGGACATGGTGCAGGCAAGCCGGGCCGTTCAGGGCTTCCTTGGTGCCGCCGACCTCGGCCGGTACGAAGCGGATCTCATGCTCCGCTCCGCCGTCGAGCGACAGTTGCAAATCCTGGGCGAGGCTCTGATCCAGCTCGCCAAGCTGGATCCAATGCTGGCTGCACGCGTGCCTCGTCACCGCCAGCTGATCGGCTTTCGGAACGTACTGGTGCACGGCTACGCGGGTTTGAACGACGCCGAGGTCTGGCGCGTCTCGCACGAGAACCTGCCGGAATTGCACGAGGCGCTTGTCTCGTTGCTGAACGAACTCGACCCTGACGCGCCGCGGTGAGCCTTGCGCGGGACCGAGGCGTCAGGGTTCGCCGCTTTACCCCCGATCGGTGTACTGGCTGCTGACCGAACTTGCGCGCTAGAGGCAAAAGGCAAGACCTGACCCC
>JAIXKN010000060.1:17415-30538 GCA_026932425.1 Burkholderiales bacterium | reverse complement strand
CACGTCGGCCCCGATGCTGGCCAGGTACAGCACGGGGGCATCGGTCATGTCGTGCAGGACCCATTCGCCGGCAGCGTTGCGCCTGAAGGCCTGCACGTCGCGCGTGTCGGGGTCGATCAGGAGATATTCGCGCAGCGACGGCAGGCGCCGATAGAGCGCGAACTTGCGGCTGCGGTCGTAGGCCTGGGTGGCGGGTGACAGAACTTCCACCACCAGCAGCGGCGCGCGAAAGATCATCTCGGTGCGCAGGTCTTCGCGGTCGCAGGTGACGAACAGGTCGGGGTAGAGGATCGTGTCGTCCGAGATCTGGACCTTCATGCTTTCGCTGAAGACCCTGCACGGCGACCCTTTGAGCCGCGGCAACAGTTGCGCGCCGAGGTTCATCACGACGGTTCCGTGGCTGCGCCGCGCGCCCACCATCGCGAACACCTCGCCCCGATGGAACTCGTGGCGCTCCGCCTGCCCGTTTTCCCAGGCGATGAACTCGTCCAGCGTCGGCTTGGCGGCGGGCAATCCCATGGTCTGCACCTCTGCCGTGCATTCTGCCAAAGCCCGTTTCGGCGATGTCCGTCGCACGAAAGGCTGCCTGCGCAAGGCCGTGCGGTGGCGCGCCAAGAGGCGCGCGCTCGGGTCTTGCCTTTTGTCCCGTATGACTGGCATTCCTGCTCGCGAAGCAATCCAGTCCAAGGCAGCTCAGCTCTGCGCGGACAAGTCGTCGCGTCTCGGCAGAGGCAAAAGGCAAGACCTGACCCCAATGACCCCCCAATGACCCCGGGCGTTTGAGGCCCATCAGGACGGCCGACCCCGTCTTTCCGAGATCGGTGCGTTTGCCAATGTGTACACAATGATCCACAATCGGCCGATGGCGCATGAGCGGAGGCGCCCCATGGAGACCAAATCTGTCGGCATTCGCGAGTTTCGTGCGGGACTGGCTGAATACATCGAAGGCAAGCATCCCGTGGCCGTCACCCGACATGGGCGGACGGTGGGCTACTTCATTCCCACGGCACGCCCGACACAGGCCGATCTGCAGGCGCTGCGCAACGCGGCGGCGAAGCTCGAGGCCGTGATGGCGCTGACCGAGGACGAGATCGATGCTGCCGTGGATGCCTTCGATGAGCGACGTAAGACGGCCTCGGCCCGGCGTCGTACGTCGGTCCGATGACGGGGTTGGGGGTCAGGTCTTGCCTTTTGCCATCTGCCGGGCATGGCTGCGTGCGAGGCGACCTGCTCCATGGCAGCCCGGGTCTGCGAGGACGGCCGCCGCGTCTCGGGGGAGGGGTGGCAAAAGGCAAGACCTGACCCCACCTTTGTGGGCGCTCCAGGGCACCGAGAACTGCGTCACGCGCGGGCGTGATTCAATGACGGGTCTTCGCGGACCCGCGACGTCCTGACACCCCGCGCCCCGCCAACGGGTGGGACGATGTGCCGGACGTCGTCGGGCGTCCGCGGCCGATCCCGCCATGAACGAATCCGCACCCGATCCCTACGCGACGAGCGACCCGCTGCGGCCGCCGACGGTGACGCTGCTGCTGCCTCGGTTCTCGAAGCCGACGACCGAAGCGGGCGCCGACGAGTCGGCGCCGCTGACGCCGCTGCCGCTGGATGCAAGCGTGGTCGGCGCGGCCGGAGCGCCCGACGGGACCAACACGGCCGACGCGGGCATCGGGCTGCGGCAGGTCGGACGCTACCGGATCCTCGAGCGCCTGGGCCGCGGCGGCATGGCGACGGTCTTCAAGGCGCACGACCCGACGATCGGGCGTGAGGTGGCGATCAAGTTCCTGCACGCGTCGCTCTGCGGGGACGGCGACTACCGCGCGCGCTTCCTGCGCGAGGCGCGCGCGGCGGGCAGCCTCTCGCACCCGAACATCGTCGTCGTGCACGATGTCGGCGAGATCGACGGGCGGCCCTACATGGCGATGGAGCTGCTCAGCGGCGTCTCGCTGGCCGAGGAGCTCGAGACCTCGCGCACGATCCCGGTGCGCGACGCGGTGGTGATGGGCATCCAGCTTGCGCGTGCGCTCGACTATGCGCACGCACGCGGCATCGTGCATCGCGACATCAAGCCGGCGAACATCATGCGTCTGGCCGGCAGCCGCACGATCAAGGTGACCGACTTCGGCATCGCGCACATCGAGCACGCCGAGGACGATCCGCAGAGCACGCTCGCCGGCGACGTGCTCGGAACGCCGCAGTACATGTCGCCCGAGCAGGCGCGCGGCGAGCGCCTGGACGGCCGCTCGGACCTCTTTTCCACCGGAATCCTGCTCTACCAGATGGTCGTCGGCCAGCGGCCCTTCCGCGGAGAGAACCTGGTCGCCCTGGCAACCCGGATCGCCAACGAACCGCCAACGCCGATCGACAAGTCGCGCAGCGACATCCCAGCGTCGCTGCGCCGCGTGATCGAGCGCTGCCTGGCCAAGAACCCCGCGCAGCGCTTCCAGACCGGCGCCGAGCTGGCCGAGGCGCTGGGCAAGGTCCTCGCCGAAATCGACGAGGAAACGCGCGAGCACGGCAAGGCGCGGATCATGCCGCTGCGCCTGAAGTGGGCGGCGATGATGGCGGCGATCGTCGCGCTCGTGATGGGCATCACCGCGACCTGGATCGTGCACCGTCAGGTGCAGGCGCTGATGTCGCAGGCCGTCGACTACGGTGCCTCGGCGGCGCGCTTCATCGCGGCACAGAACGCGGCTTCGGTGCTCGGCGAGGAATGGGATGCGGTCGAGGTGATCGTCGAGAAGATCATGAAGGGCGGCGACTTCGAGCGCATCACGATCGCCGACGCCGGGGGCGTCGTCCGTGCGGCCAGCGACCCGGCGCTGGTCGGCAAGCCGTACCAGGCGCCGGCAGGGGAAGCCCTGGCCAAGCGCGACCAGGTGCTCGTCGAGCGCTTTCCGGGCGGCGACGGAAGCGTGCTCGGCTTCCAGGCGCCGGTGACTTTCCAGGACCAGGTCGCAGGCCGCGTGATGATCGGCATCCGCGAAGCGCCGCTGACCGCGGTGGCGCGCCTGTCGACGATGCTGATGATCGTGCTGGCGGCGGTCACGGTGCTGGCCGTTGCGGTCGCGATGTACTTCGTCGCCAACTGGTTCGCCAAGCCGATCAAGCTCGTCGCCGACTCGATGGCCGAGCTCGCGAAGGGCCGCTTCGACCACCGCATCAACGAGCAGCGCCGCGACGAGTTCGGGCAGCTCTACGCCGCCTTCGACGCGATGGCGGCTGCGCTGCAGGCGCGCGAGGCCGAGCTCGCCCGAGGCGCGGAGGCAGCCGCTCAGGCCGTATCGACCGGCACCCTCCCGAGCGGCCTGCCGACCGCGGTCCGGGCGGCCGACCGCACCGCTTCGGACACCTAGGCGGCAGGAGGCCCGGACATGCGGCTGCACGCCTTGCGATGGTGGCGCCAGGCGCGTCTTCGAGCTCGCGGCGCGTGCACCGGGGCGGACGCCCTCGTGTTTCCAGCCGGCCCAGGAGCGATCGCGAGCGCGTCCCCGGCTGCCGGGGCGGTGCTCATCGCCGCAGTCCTGGGTCTGTCGGCGTGCACGACGATCCATCCGCCGGTCCAGGCGCCGATCCATGCGCCGATCCATCCACCGGCCCAGGCGCCGGCCGGGCCGCCCGGGACGAGTGCCGAAGACCGGTCTTCGACGCCGACCGAATGGCCCGCGATCGCCGGGGCGGACGGTCGGGTCCTGGGCCGAGGCGCTCGCGTGCTGGTCTATCTGCCGGCGCCCGGCGATAGACTCGATGCCATTGCCGAGCGTTTCCTGGGTTCCGCCGACGAGGGCTGGCAGATCGCCGAAGCCAACGACATCGGGCGCGTGCAGGCGGGGCAAGCGCTGGCCGTTCCGCTGCGGCCGGCGAATCCGCTGGGCGTGCGTGCCGACGCCTTGCAACTCGTGCCGATCCTCTGCTACCACCGCGTCGGCGGCGCGAACTCAAGGATGAGCGTGGGCGTTTCCGCCTTCGAGCAGCAGATGGCCTGGCTGGTGGACAACGGCTACCGCGTCATCCGGCTCGCGGATCTCGGCGAGTTCATCGCGGGGAGGAAGCCGCTGCCGCGGCGCTCGGTGGTCCTGACCTTCGACGACGGTTACGCGTCGTTCCACCGCTACGCCTATCCGGTCCTGCAGAAGTACGGGCTGCCGGCGACGGTCTTCGTCTATACGGACTTCGTCGGCGCGCGCGACGCCTTGACTTGGAAGCAGCTCGCGGAACTGCAGCGCTCGGGGCTGGTCGATATCCAGTCGCACGCCAGGAGCCATCGCAACCTCGTCGACGCCCCTGCCGGCGAAACCGCGGAGCGCTACCTCGCCTACCTCGACGGCGAACTGCGCGGCTCGCGCGAGCAGATCGAACGGCGGCTCCCGTCGTCTTCGGTCCGTCACCTGGCCTACCCCTTCGGCGACGCCGATGCGCGCGTCGCCGAGCGCGCTCGCATGCAGGGCTACGAGCTGGGCGCGACCGTCGTCCCCGGCGGCAACGCGTTCTACGCGGCACCGATGATGCTGCGGCGGACGATGATCTTCGGCCATCTCGATCTCGAGGCCTTCAAGGCCCGCCTTCAGTTCGAACAGCCTCTGACCCGGCCATGATCGGCGCGCGCCGCATCACAGGCATGACGCTGGCCCTGCTGCTGGCGGGCTGCAGCCTGTTTCGCGGAGCTCCGCAGGAAGGGCCGGCTCCAGCCCCCGCACCACGAGCCCCCATCGAGACGAGTGCGGCAGAACGCTTCGTGCAACAGCAGCGCCTGCGCGCCGAGCAGAGCGAAGCCGACGCCCGCTGGGCGGAGGCGGCGTGGTCCTGGCAGGTGCTGAGTGCGCTTCGACCCGACGACGCCGCTGTTGCTGCGCGGCTGGACGCGGTGCGGCTTCGGATCAGCCGCCTGCGGGCGCAGCATGCGGCCGAGGCGCTCGCCGCCGAGCAGCGCCGTGACTTCGACGCGGCACGGCGCGCATGGCTGCAGGTGCTGGCGCTCGACCCTCATGACGAGACGGCCGCATCCGCACTGCGCGAGCTCGAGCTTGCCCGCAGCGTCCGCTCACGGCTGGGCCGTTTCGTGCGTGTGCCCGCGCCGTCGAGATCGGTTCGCGCGCCGGCACGCTCGAATCCGCCGGCCACACCCGCGCTGGAAGCGCGACCCGAAGCGGGAAACGCGGCCGATCGACGTCAATGACGAGGTTCAGCGCCTACTTCACCGTAAGCAGGCGCTCACGTTCGGCAATCAGCTTGTTCCGCTGCGCCTTCAACGAGGCATTGCCGGGGTCCTTGGCGATCTGCCCGTCGAGCTGGTGGATCGAATTCTCGAGCAGGCGGATGAGGCCGTTGACCTGGTTCACCGCCTGCGCGCGCCGCAGCTTCGCGTTCGCATGCTGCGGATCACGCTCGAGCGCGGCATCGAAGGCCTCGATCGCCTCGACCGGCTTCTGCCGCGCCAGCAAACCCAGGCCGCGGCGGTAGTGCTGGGCCGCGAGCGCGCCGTTGGCCACACCGCTCATCGGTTCCCTGGCGGTGGGCGCGGATCCCGCTGCCGGCGAGGATGCGCCGGCGCCCGCTGCCGGCGGCACGGAAGCTTGTGTCGGCTGGGGCGTCTGGCCGGCCGGGCCAGGGGTGCCCGACGACGATGGCGCGGGCGCAGTCGAGGGCACGGTCGAGGGTGGGATCGCCGCTGCTGAGGGCGCCTTGCCCGGGACCCGGATCCACTGCCCCTCCTGCACCTGGCGCGGCACCTTGATCTCGTTGTAGCGCGCCAGCGCGTAGAACAGATGGACATCGCCAAGGAAGCGTCCGGCCACGCGCGAGAGGCTGTCACCGGACTGCAGCCGATAGGCGAAGGACTCCCGCCCGAGCAGGGTCTGCGGGTCGGTCTGCGCCTGCCGCAGCAGGCTCTGCGCCAGCCGGTTCGCCGGATCGGCGTTGAGTGCGCGCTGGACTTCCGGCAAGGCCAGATCCTCGTGGCCGAGCTCGAGCATCTCGATGGCTGACAGCGCGAGCCGCTGCGCCTGTTGCGCCTGCGCCGCCGACACCGGGCCTGCGGCAGCGGGCTCGACCGCGGCCGGGGCAGGCGCGCGCGTCGGCGTCGGCGGCGGCGGTGCAGTGGGCTCGGCTTGCGGCGACGGACTTGCCGGTGCGGGCTCGGGCGCCGGGGTCGTGCAGGCGGCAAGCCCAAGGCTGGCGGCAAGCCAGAGAGCGGTCCGAAGCGCAGGTCCTGGTTTTCTGGTTCTTCGCATCATCACGGCTCGCGCGAGCGCGGGCGCTTCCGGCTGAAGGATCGGCCTTGCGACCCAGCCTCGGAACCGGCCGCGGGTGCCCATTATCGAGGCTCGGTCCGAGGCTGCACGTGCGCGAGGCCGCCGATCCTAGAATCCGCCGTTACTTCACGCTGGCCGTGCGCGGCCAGCCCGTCCATGCACCATCCCGAGGAATTCGACCTCATCGTCGTCGGCGGCGGCCACGCCGGGACCGAGGCGGCGCTGGCCGCGGCGCGCATGGGCTGCCGCACCCTGCTGCTGACGCACAGCATCGAGACGCTCGGGCAGATGAGCTGCAACCCGAGCATCGGCGGCATCGGCAAGGGCCATCTGGTCAAGGAGGTCGACGCGCTCGGCGGCGCGATGGCCGAGGCGATCGACGACGCGGGCATCCACTTCCGAATCCTCAACGGCAGCAAGGGCCCGGCGGTGCGCGCGACGCGCGCGCAGGCCGACCGCACGCTCTACAAGGCGGCGATCCGCCGCCGGCTCGAGAGCCAGCGAAACCTCTGGCTCTTCCAGCAGGCGGTCGACGACCTGATCGTCGTCGGCGATCGCGTCGCCGGCGTCGTGACCCAGATCGGCTTGCGTTTTTCCGCGCGCGCGGTGGTGCTGACGGTCGGCACCTTCCTCGACGGCCGCATCCACGTCGGGCTGCAGAACCACGCCGGCGGGCGTGCCGGCGATCCGCCTTCGGTCAGCCTCTCGGCGCGGCTGAAGGAACTGCGGCTGCCGCAGGGGCGGCTGAAGACCGGGACCCCGCCGCGGCTGGACGGCCGCACGATCGACTTCTCGCGGCTGCAGGAACAGCGCGGCGACGGCGTGCCGGAAGTCGACGGCAGCGCCCCGGCGACGCCGATGCCGGTCTTCGGCTTCCTCGGCCACCCGCAGCAGCACCCGCGGCAGGTCTCGTGCTGGATCACGCAGACCAACGAGCGCACGCACGAGATCATCCGCGGCGGGCTCGGCCGCAGCCCGATGTTCACCGGCGTGATCGAGGGCGTGGGGCCGCGCTACTGCCCGAGCATCGAGGACAAGATCCACCGCTTCGCCGGCAAGGCCAGCCACCAGGTCTTCCTCGAACCCGAGGGCCTGCAGACGCACGAGTTCTACCCGAACGGCATCTCGACCTCGCTGCCCTTCGACGTGCAGCTGGCCGCGGTGCGATCGATCGCGGGGCTCGAGCAGGCGCACATCCTGCGCCCCGGCTACGCGATCGAGTACGACTATTTCGACCCGCGCGAGCTGCAGCCGAGCTTCGAGACGCGCGCGATCAAGGGCCTGTTCTTCGCCGGCCAGATCAACGGCACGACCGGCTACGAGGAAGCCGCGGCGCAGGGCCTGCACGCCGGCGCCAACGCGGCGCTGCAGCTGCTCGGGCGCGAGCCCTGGGTGCCGGCACGCCACGAGGCCTATCTCGGCGTGCTCGTCGACGACCTGATCGACAAGGGCGTGACCGAGCCTTACCGGATGTTCACGAGCCGCGCCGAATACCGTCTGCAGCTGCGCGAGGACAACGCCGACCTGCGGCTGACCGAGACCGGGCGCCGCCTGGGACTCGTCGACGACCGGCGCTGGGACGCGTTCAGCCGCAAGCGCGACCGCCTGGCCGCCGAACTCGAACGCCTGCGCAGCACCTGGCTGCGGCCACAGACGGTGCCGGCAGCCGACGCCGAACGCGTGCTGGGCAAGGCGCTCGAGCACGAGTACAGCCTGGCCGAGCTGCTGCGCCGGCCCGGCGTCGGCTTCGATGCGGTCAGTGAACTGGCGGCGATCGCGAGCGCGAACCGCGCGGCCCGGTCAAATGGCGCGCAGGACGCGGGCGGCGACGCTCACGCGGCGACCGGCGCGGACTCCGATCTCACCCTCGATGCGAACGCCGGCCCGGTACGAACGCCTGTTTCACGTGAAACACTGCGGCGCGAATGGGGGGAGCGCGAGGCCGACGTCGTGATCGAGCAGGCCGAGATCGCGCTGAAGTACGCCGGCTACATCGACAGGCAGCGCGACGAGGTCGAACGCGCGGCACACTACGAGCGGCTGCCGCTGCCCGCCGATCTCGACTACGACAAGGTCACCGCCCTCTCCTACGAGGTGCGCCAGAAGCTGGCGCGGCACCGCCCGGCGACGCTCGGCCAGGCCGCACGGCTCTCCGGCATGACCCCGGCCGCGGTGGCGCTGCTGCTCGTCCACCTGCGCAAGGGCCGTTTGCGCGGCGACGCCACCGGCGAGCCGCACGATGCCGCCGCCTGACCGCGGCGCCGCCCGCGCAGCCGCAGCGGCGCTCGATCTGCCGCTCAGCGACGAACAGGCAGACCGCCTGCTCGCCTACCTCGAACTGCTGCGGCGCTGGAACGCGACCTACAACCTGACGGCGATCCGCGACCCGGCGGCCATGTGGCTGCAACATGTCGTCGACTGCATGGCCGCCGTGCCCGCGGTGCGCCGGCTGCTTGCGGCGCGCGGCGAACCACAGACCGCGGCGCAGCGCCCCCGCATCCTCGACGTCGGCAGCGGCGGCGGGCTCCCGGGCATCGTCTGGGCGATCCTGATGCCCGAGGTCGACGTCGTTTGCGTCGACGCCGTCGGCAAGAAGGCCGCGTTCATCCGCCAGGCGGCCGGGCAACTGGGTCTCACCAACCTGCGCGCCGAGCATGCGCGGGTCGAATCGCTGCGCGACGGCGACTACGACCTGATCACCTCGCGCGCGTTCGCTTCGATCGCCGACTTCGTGCGCCTGACCCAGCCGCTGCTCGCCAACGGCGGCTGCTGGCTGGCGATGAAGGGCAAGCCGCCGCTCGACGAGTTCGCTGCGCTGGGCTGGCCGCGCTCGATGTTTCACGTGGAACCGATCGCGGTGCCCGGCCTCGCCGCCGAACGCTGTCTCGTCCGCATCGAATCCCCGGCGCAGGACGCACCAAGTCCAGCCGCAGGCTCGGGCGCAAAACTACACTAGCGGCTCGACCCACCGACCTCACGGCGTCTGCGCCCGGGGCCTCCATGCTCGGCATCTCCGACTTCGGCGCTTTCTGCGCCGCGATCCTGATCTTCCTCGCGCTGCCCGGACCGGGCACTTTCGCGCTGCTGACCTCGACCGCCAAGGGCGGGATGCGCGGCGGGCTCGCCGCGACCGCCGGGCTGATCCTCGGCGACCAGATCCTGCTGTGGCTCGCGGTTGCCGGTGTCGCGACCCTGCTGGCCAGCCATCCGCTGGCCTTCCACGCGGTGCAGATGGCCGGCGCCGCCTACCTCGCCTGGATCGGCCTGCGCCTGCTGCTGGCCAAGCCGGGCGGCAGCGGCGCCGGACCGATCCGCATCGAGGCCGGGCACTACGCGCGCCAGGCGCTGCTGATCACGCTGCTCAACCCCAAGGCCATCGTCTTCTACATGGCCTTCTTCCCGCTCTTCATCGACCCCGCGACGCACCGCGGCCTGCTGACCTTCGGCGCGATGGCGCTGACGATCGCGTCGATCACCTTCGTCTACTGCCTGCTGCTGTCCAGCTTCGCGCAGGCGGTGAGCGCGCAGGTCCGCGCGCACCAGCGGCTGGCCCGCGCACTGGAACGCCTGGCAGGCGTGTTCCTGATCGGCTTCGGCATCCGCCTGGGCACGCAATGAGCAGCTTCCCCTCCTCATCGGCGCGAATCTTCTGCATCGCCAACCAGAAGGGCGGCGTCGGCAAGACGACGACGACGGTCAACCTGGCCGCCGGCATGGCGCAGCTCGGGCAGCGCGTCCTGGTCGTCGACCTGGATCCACAGGGCAACGCGACGATGGGCTCGGGCGTCGACAAGCGCCGGCTCGAGCACAGCGTCTACGACGTGCTGCTGGGCGGCAGCCAGGTGGCCGACGCGCGGCAGACGAGCCCCCGCGGCGGCTACGACGTGCTCGGCGCGAATCGCGAGCTCGCCGGCGCCGAGGTCGAGCTCGTCGATCTCGACGAGCGCGAGCGGCGGCTGAAGACGGCGCTCGCCGTGGTCGCGCACGAATACGACTTCATCCTGATCGACTGCCCGCCGGCGCTCAGCCTGCTCACGCTCAACGGCCTGTGCGCCGCGCACGGCGTGATCGTGCCGATGCAGTGCGAGTACTTCGCGCTCGAAGGTCTGTCGGACCTCGTCAACACGATCCGCCAGGTGCACGCGAACCTCAACCCCGAGCTGCAGATCATCGGCCTGCTGCGCGTGATGTTCGACCCGCGCATCACGCTGCAGCAGCAGGTCAGCGAGCAGCTCAAGGGCCACTTCGGCGACAAGGTGTTCAACACCGTGATCCCGCGCAACGTGCGCCTGGCCGAGGCGCCGAGCTACGGCCAGCCCGGCGTCGTCTTCGACCCGGCATCCAAGGGCGCGCAGGCCTTCGTCCAGTTCGCACACGAGATGATCGAGCGGCTCGGCCGCCCGCGGGCGGCGCAGGGATGACCGTGCGTGATGACGATCGAACCGCCGGTCGCGCGGGCGATCGCGGCGTCGACCTCGGGCAGCTGGCGCGGATCGAGGACGCCGGCCTCAACGCGAGTGCGCCGCGGCAGCAGTTCTGGATGGACGGCTGGCTGCTGCGCCTGTCCCCCGGCAAGGCGAAGCGGGCGCGATGCGTCAACGCGCTTGCGCCCTCGCGCGCGCCGCTGGCACTGCAACTCGAGCGGGCCCGGCAGCGTTACGACGCCGCGGGCCTGCCGCTGATCGTGCGCGTGACGCCCTTCTCGCAGCCGGCCGGCCTGGACGAAGGTCTCGCGGCCCTCGGGCTGCAGCGTTTCGATCCGACGAAAGTGCTGGCCGCCGATCTCGGCGCGTTCGACGGGTCGGAGTCGCTGCCGCCGGGGCTGACGCTTTCTCCCCTGTCCCCGATCGTCTTCGCCGGCATCGTCGGCGGCCTGCGCGGCTCACCGGCGAGCCAGCAATCGGCGCACGCCGAACGGCTGACGTCATCGCCGGTTCCCTTTCACGCATTCGCGCTGCTCGAGCGCGGCGAGGTGCTGGCCTGCGCCCAATACGCGCGCGAAGCCGAGTTCGTGGGTCTCTACGACGTCTTCACCGCGCCCAAGGCGCGCAACCGCGGCCTGGCGCACGCGCTGTGCCGGGCCCTGCTCGTTCGCGCCGCGGCGCAAGGCGCTCGAACCGCGTACCTGCAGGTCGACGCCGGCAACGCGGCGGCCCTGGCCGTCTACCGGCGGCTGGGCTTCGTCGACGGCTACCCCTACCACTATCGCACGGCCGACCCCAGCCTCTGCTGATGGAGGTCCGTCCTCCGGGAGACCTCCTGGCTCCGCGCTACTGACCGGCGGCGCGCTACAAGCCCAACCCTTCGTCGACGCCCAGGTGCACGTTCATGGCCTGCACGGCCGCGCCGCTGGCGCCCTTGCCCAGGTTGTCCAGCCGCGCCATCAACAGGATCTGCGTGTCGCTGGCGAAGACGAAGATGTCCACGCGATTGGTGTCGTTGCAGGCCTGCAAGTCGAAGAAGCCGTCCTGCAGCGTTGCCGCGTCGCGCAGCGGCCTGACCTGCACGAAGCGCTCGCCGGCGTAGCGCTGCTCGAAAGTCGCCTGCACCGCCTCCGGCGTCGCGTCGGCGGGCAGCTGCGCGCGGTGCAGCGGCACCGAGACCGCGAGCCCCTTGTAGAAATTGGCGACGACCGGAAGCAGCACCGGCCGCGCGACGAGGCCGGTGTGCGTCATCATCTCCGGCACATGCTTGTGCGCGAGTGTAAGTGCGTACGGACGCGGCGAAGTGAGCGCAGGCTCCAGCGGAACCGCCTGATATTGCTCGATCATCTTCTTTCCGCCACCCGAATAACCGGTCAACGAGGTCGCTGCGACCGGCAGCGTGGGCGGCACCAGCCCGGCATCCACCAGCGGGCGCAGCAGCAGGATGAACGAGGTCGCGTGGCAGCCCGGATTGGCGATGCGCTTGCTCTGCCGCAGCCGCTCGCGCTGCCCCGGCGCGAGCTCGGGCAGACCGAAGACCCAGCCCGGATCGGTCCGGAACGCCGTGCTCGCGTCGATCACGCAGGTTTTCGGGTTCGTCAGCAACGCCACGGCCTCGCGCGAGGCCGCATCGGGCAGGCAGAGGAAGGCGACGTCCGCAGCGTTGAGCAGCCGCGCGCGCTCGGCACTGTCCTTGCGCAGCTCGGGCGCGATGCGCAGCAGCTCGATGTCGCTGCGCCGCGCGAGGTATTCGTGGATGCGAAGGCCGGTGGTGCCTTCCTGGCCGTCGACGTAGACCTTGAATTGCATGTCCGTCCTCTTTCTCCTTCTTCGGGCGATCCCCGGCGCCTCGCCTTGGACGATCGGACCTGCCCGATCCGACGCGCGAGACCAGACCCGCGCGTCGCGTCGCCCGCAATGACGCGCGCAAGACCGTCAAGCATAAGTGAGCGCAGCAGACCCCCGCCGACCGAGCCCGCGATCTCCACACGATCTTCACGCCGGGCGCAAGCCGCCCCGCCGCGATCCGGCTCATGGACAATCCGCGACCATGGTGACGAAGAAACCCAAGGGCCTGGGGCTCGGGCTCGAAGCCCTGCTCGGCCCCAAGGTCGGCGACGCCCGCGCGGCGGGCGAGGGCACACCGTCGACCCTGCGTCTTTCACTGCTGCAGCCCGGCAAGTACCAGCCGCGCACGCGCATGGACGAGGGTTCGCTCTACGAGCTTGCCGAGAGCATCAAGAGCCAGGGCGTGATGCAGCCGATCCTCGTGCGCCCGGTTGCCGGCGGCCGCTACGAGATCATCGCCGGCGAGCGCCGCTTTCGCGCTGCCGGCATCGCGGGCCTCAACGAGGTGCCGGTGCTCGTGCGCGAGGTTGCCGACGAAGCCGCTGCGGTGATGGCGCTGATCGAGAACATCCAGCGCGAGGATCTCAATCCGCTCGAGGAGGC
>JAIXKN010000060.1:14515-17255 GCA_026932425.1 Burkholderiales bacterium | reverse complement strand
CACGCGCGCGCGCTGCTCCCGCTCCCGGCCGCGCAGCAGGTGATGGCGGCACAGACCGTGGTCGCGCGCCAGCTCAACGTGCGCGAGACCGAGAAGCTCGCCGCCCGCCAGGCCAACGGCCGGCAGACGCCGCTGCTGCGCGTGAAGAAGGACAAGCCGCGCGAGATCGCGCGGCTGGAGGAGCAGCTCGCCGACCACCTGACCGCGGCGGTCGAGATCCGCGTGCGCGGAAGCGGCCGTCGGGGTCAGCAGGGTGAGATCGCGATCGCCTTCGGTTCGCTCGACGAACTCAACGGCCTGCTCGACAAGCTCGGCCTGCCGCCACAGTGATGCGGTGAGCCGGCGTGCGGCCCGGATCAGGCCGCCCGCGAGGCGCCGATCTCTCCCGTCCGCTGCCGCCGCAGCCAGATCAGCGCCAGCGCGACGACCGTCAGCGGCAACAGCGAACCGAAGTTGAGCAGCGTCCAGCCGCGCGTCGTGATCAGCGCGCCCGATGCGAACGAACTGACCATCATCACGCCGAACACGCAGGTGTCCATCGCTCCCTGCGCACGGTTCTTCTCCTCGGGGCGATAGGCCTGCGTCAGCAGCGTCGTGCCCCCGGTGTAGAGGAAGTTCCAGCCCACGCCGAGCGTGAAGAGCGCGACCAGGAACTGCATCAGCTCCACGCCCGAGAGCGCGACCGCGACGCAGACGAGGTTGAGAACCACGCCGGCGGCCATCACCGGCAACACACCGACGCGCTTGATCAGGTGGCCGGTGAAGAAGCTCGGCACGTACATGCCGAGCACATGCCATTCGAGCACGAGCGCCGTGCTCTCGAAGGGGTGGCCGCAGATCTGCATCGCGATCGGCGTGGCCGCCATCAGCAGGTTCATCACGCCGTAGCCGAGCGCCGCCCCGGCGACCGCGACGATGAACACCGGCTGGCGCGCAAGCTCCGCGACCGAGCGGCCCGCATCGGCGCCCTTGGCCGGCGGTACATGCGGGGGGAAGTCGATGCGCGAGACGACGAGGAGCGCCAGCGCCGCCACGCCGATCAGCGTCAGGTACGCGCCGACGAAAGGCACCGGCAGCAGGTCGCGCGTGCTGCTGGCCATGTTCGGGCCGACGACGCCACCGAGGATGCCGCCGGCGAGCACCAGCGAGATCGCGCGCTCCTTGTAGTGCGGTGCCGCGAGCTCCGGCCCGGCGAAGCGGTAGAGCGCGGCGTTGGCGGCATAGAAACCGGCGATCACGGTGGCCAGCAGCAGCAGCCAGAAGTTGCGCGACCACGCAGCCCAGGCCGCGAGCGCGCAGGCCAGCATCGCGACCACGAGCCCGGCCTGGAACGAGCGCCGTCGCCCCCAGTGCGCCTGCACCCAGGCCACCGGCATCGCCGCCATGGCCGAACCGAGGACGTAGGCGGTCAGCGGCAGCGTCGCCATCCAGCCTGCGGGCGCGAGCGACAGCCCGACGAGGCCGTTGATCGCCATGAAGGTCACGTTGTTCGTGAGGAACAGGCCCTGGCACAAGGCCAGCATCAGCAAGTGGCGATTCATTGCCCCGATGATCTCAGACTGTGATCACGTCACCGAGCGCAACGAGGCGATGGCCCGCGGCGGCCGTCGGGCACGCGCGTCATCGAAAAGGGGTGCTCGCGCGTTGCAAGGGCATCGCGCTGCATCATCGCGACGCGCGTGTCGTGCGGCATATGTCATGGATGCCTTGCGATGCGCCGCCCCAGGGTGAAACAGCACCGCTTTGCGCGCCCTGTTTCACTCGACGACGCACGAAGAATGAACCATCCTGTCTTCACGTCGTCACAGCCATGACGCGCTGATCGGAAAGCTCTGATGGAGCCCGGGCCCGGTAACGCCGGGACTCCATCAAAACTTCCCAGGCCCGCGTCCGGGGGCGCCGTCTCCTCGGACCGAGCCTTCCTCTCGAAGGAGGTCCGCATGGACGTGATCAGCAACCTCAAGGCCCGCTACGAGCGCCTGCGCGAGGAGGAGATGTCCCTCGAGGACTATCTCGCCGAGTGCAAGCGCAATCCGCTGGCCTACGCGACGGCCGCCGAGCGCATGCTCAAGGCCATCGGCGAGCCGACCTCGATCGACACCCGCAACGACCCGCGGCTGTCGCGCATCTTCGCCAACAAGGTCATCAAGACCTACCCGGCCTTCGCCGAGTTCTACGGCATGGAGGACGCGATCGAGCAGGTCGTCTCCTACTTCCGCCATGCGGCGCAGGGCCTCGAGGAGAAGAAGCAGATCCTCTACCTGCTCGGCCCCGTCGGCGGCGGCAAGAGCTCGATCGCCGAGCGACTCAAGCAGCTGATGGAGCAGGTGCCCTTCTACGCACTCAAGGGCTCGCCGGTCAACGAATCGCCGCTCGGGCTCTTCGACCCTGCCGAGGATGCGGCGCTGCTCGAGGAACAGTACGGCATCCCCCGGCGCTACCTCAACCGCATCCTCAGCCCCTGGGCGGTCAAGCGGCTGGAGGAGTACGGCGGCGACATCCGCCAGTTCCGTGTCGTCAAGCGCTACCCGTCGGTGCTCAAGCAGATCGGCATCAGCAAGACCGAGCCGGGCGACGAGAACAACCAGGACATCAGCAGCCTGGTCGGCAAGGTCGACATCCGCAAGCTCGAGACCTATGCCCAGGACGACCCGGACGCCTACAGCTACAGCGGCGGCCTGTGCCTGGCCAACCAGGGCCTGCTCGAGTTCGTCGAGATGTTCAAGGCGCCGATCAAGGT
>JAIXKN010000060.1:10868-14148 GCA_026932425.1 Burkholderiales bacterium | reverse complement strand
AAGGACACCGACCCGCGCGCCAAGAGCTACCAGGAGTACCGCGACTACGCCGGCGTCGACGAGGGCATGAGCGGCATCAGCACGCGATTCGCCTACAAGATCCTCTCCAAGGTCTTCAACTTCGACAACACCGAGATCGCCGCGAATCCGGTGCACCTGATGTACGTGCTCGAGCAGCAGATCGAGCGCGAGCAGTTCCCCGCCGAGCTCGAGCAGAAGTACCTCTCCTTCATCAAGGAACACCTGGCCACGCGCTACGCCGAGTTCATCGGCAAGGAGATCCAGACCGCCTACCTGGAGAGCTACTCCGAGTACGGCCAGAACATCTTCGACCGCTACGTCACCTACGCCGACTACTGGATCCAGGACCACGAGTACCGCGACACCGACACCGGCGAGGTCTTCGACCGCGCCGCGCTCAACGCCGAGCTCGAGAAGATCGAGAAGCCCGCGGGCATCGCCAACCCCAAGGACTTCCGCAACGAGATCGTCAACTTCGTGCTGCGCGCGCGCGCCAACAACCAGGGCAAGAACCCGGTGTGGACGAGCTACGAGAAGCTGCGCGCGGTGATCGAGAAGAAGATGTTCTCCAACACCGAGGAGCTGCTGCCGGTGATCAGCTTCAACGCCAAGGCCAGCGCCGACGAGGCGAAGAAGCACGAGGACTTCGTCGGCCGCATGGTCGAGAAGGGCTACACCCCGAAGCAGGTGCGCCTGCTGTGCGAGTGGTACCTGCGCGTGAGGAAGAGCAGCTGAGGGACGCACCATGCTGCAATCGATCATCGACCGGCGGCTGGCGGGCAAGAACAAGTCCATCGGCAACCGCGAGCGTTTCCTGCGCCGCTACAAGGTGCAGATCCGCGAGGCGGTGCGGCGCGCGATCGACGGCCGCGGCATCCGCGAGATCGAGCGCGGCGAGGACGTCCACATCCCCAAGCGCGACATCAGCGAGCCCGTCTTCGGCCACGGCCAGGGCGGCGTGCGCGACATCGTGCATCCGGGCAACCGCGAGTACGTGCAGGGCGACCGCATCGAGCGCCCCAAGGGCGGGCAGGGTGGCGGCTCCGGCCGCGGCCAGGCCAGCGACAGCGGCGAAGGCGAGGACGACTTCGTCTTCACGCTCTCGAAGGAAGAGTTCATGCAGGTCTTCTTCGAGGACCTGGCGCTGCCGCACCTGGTCCGCACGCAGCTCGCCGAAGTGCCCGAGTGGAAGAGCCGCCGCGCCGGCTTCTCGAGCGACGGCACGCCCAACAACCTGCACGTCGTGCGCAGCCTGCGCGGCGCGATCAGCCGCCGCATCGCCCTGGGCGCCACGAGCCGCCGCGAACTGCGCGCGCTCGAGGAGCAGGCGCGCGAGCTGCGGCGCAGCCTGCAGCCCGGCGACGAGATCGGGCGCCGTGAACTGCAGCGGATCGAGGACGAGATCGCCGCGCTGCGGGCGCGGCTCGCGCGCATTCCCTATCTGGACCCGATCGACCTGCGCTACCGCAGCCGCGTGCGCGTTCCGGTGCCGACCAGCAAGGCGGTGATGTTCTGCCTGATGGACGTCTCGGGCTCGATGGACGAGGAGCGCAAGGACCTCTCCAAGCGCTTCTTCATCCTGCTCTACCTCTTCCTCACCCGGCACTACGAGAAGATCGAGCTCGTCTTCATCCGCCACCACACGCAGGCCTCCGAGGTCGACGAGCACGACTTCTTCCATGCGCGCGAGACCGGCGGCACCGTCGTGAGCTCGGCGCTCGTGCTGATGGAGGAGATCATTCGCGAGCGCTACGACCCGGCTGAGTGGAACATCTACGGCGCGCAGGCCAGCGACGGCGACAACTGGCACCACGACAGCGGCCGCTGCCGCGAACTGCTGGCCGAGAAGCTGCTGCCGCTGGTGCGCTACTACGCCTACGTCCAGGTCGCCGAGGAGGAGCAGAACCTGTGGCAGGAGTACGCCCAGCTGCAGGAGACGCAGCGCCACTTCGCGATGCGCAAGGCCACGAGCGCCGACCAGATCTATCCGGTCTTCCGCGACCTCTTCCGCAAGGAAGGCGCCAAGGCCGCGTGAGCGCGCGCCTTGGGGAGTTCGACCGATGAACGCCAAGCATGTCCACCAGGTGCCGACGCACCCGCTGCCGCTGGCCCGGCGCCCCGAGCAGCCGCTGCCGGGCCCGAGCGACTGGTCCTTCGAGCTGATCGAGGACTACCACCGCGTGATCCGCGAGACCGCCGCGCGCTTCGGCCTGGACACCTACCCCAACCAGCTCGAGATCATCACCGCCGAGCAGATGATGGACGCCTACGCGAGCGTGGGCATGCCGGTGAACTACCGCCACTGGAGCTACGGCAAGGAGTTCATCGCCACCGAGAAGAACTACAAGCGCGGCGCGATGGGCCTGGCCTACGAGATCGTCATCAATTCCAACCCCTGCATCAGCTACCTGATGGAGGAGAACACGATGGCGATGCAGGCGCTCGTCATCGCGCACGCGGCCTACGGCCACAACAGCTTCTTCAAGGGCAACTACCTCTTCCGCATGTGGACCGACGCGGCGTCGATCATCGACTACCTCGTCTACGCGAAGAACTACGTGCGCCAGTGCGAGGACAAGCACGGCATCGACGCCGTCGAGCTCTTCCTCGACAGCTGCCACGCGCTCGCGCACCACGGCGTCGACCGCTACCGCCGCCCGTCGCGCAAGTCGCTCGCGCAGGAACTCTCCGAGCGCAAGGAGCGCGAGGAATACGCGCAGCAGCAGGTCAACGACCTCTGGCGCACGCTGCCCCGTCGCGGCGACCGCGATGCGGAGAGCCACGATGTCAAGCGCTTCCCCGCGGAGCCGCAGGAGAACCTGCTCTACTTCATCGAGAAGAACGCGCCGCTGCTCGAATCCTGGCAGCGCGAGATCGTGCGCATCGTGCGCAAGATCGCGCAGTACTTCTACCCGCAGCGCCAGACGCAGGTGATGAACGAAGGCTGGGCCACCTTCTGGCACCACCGGCTGCTCAACCAGATGTACGACGACGGCTACCTCACCGACGGCGTGATGATCGAGTGGCTGAAGTCGCACACCAACGTGATCGCGCAGCCGCCGGTCGGACACCCGGCATACAGCGGGATCAACCCCTACGCGCTGGGCTTTGCGATGTACACCGACATCAAGCGCATCTGCGAGCAGCCCACCGACGAGGACCGCGAGTGGTTCCCCGAGATCGCCGGCACGCCCTGGCTGCCGGCGCTGGACCACGCGATGCGCAACTACAAGGACGAGAGCTTCGTCGGCCAGTACCT
>JAIXKN010000060.1:10429-10858 GCA_026932425.1 Burkholderiales bacterium | reverse complement strand
CGCTGGACCACGCGATGCGCAACTACAAGGACGAGAGCTTCGTCGGCCAGTACCTGAGCCCACGGCTGATGCGCGAGCTGCGCCTGTTCGCGATCCGCGACGACGAGCACGACAGCGAGCTCGAGGTTTCGGCGATCCACGACGAGGCCGGCTACCGTCGCCTGCGCGAGGCGCTGTCACGGCAGTACGACCTCGGTTCGCGTGAGCCCGACATCCAGGTCTGGAACGTCAACCTGCGCGGCGACCGCAGCCTGACGCTGCGGCACTTCCAGCACAACCGCCGCCCGCTGCACGACAGCGCCGAGGAAGTGATCAAGCACGTCGCCCGCCTCTGGGGCTTCGGCGTGCGGCTGGAGAGCGTCAACGACGCCGGCTGCGTGACGCGCGAGTGGAGCGTGCCGGCGGTGCACGACTGACTGTCCTGCAAGC
>JAIXKN010000060.1:8721-10179 GCA_026932425.1 Burkholderiales bacterium | reverse complement strand
TCATCCCCAAGAGTGATGAGGGTTCCACATTCCCGGAAATCGGAGGAAGCAAGTTTTCTTCGTGGCACGTCATCTGCTTGATGGAGGCATCGCAATGTTCGAGTGACCCACAAGGAGAAACCATGTCGTCGACGCGAAACCTCATCGCCGGTCTGGCACTTGCCACGGTCTCCAGTCTTGCCTGGAGCGGATTGATTCCCACGTACGACAGCTTCGGCAGCCTGCCGCAAGCCACTTTCGGCGGTACCGGCATTCCGAACCACGCGGTGGCCTACAGCTCGATCGGCAATGTCACGATCGGACTGACCGCCCACCAGCGTTACGTCGGGCCCAACTTGTCGAACGACGGCGCCGGTACCTTTGACGCCGATCCGGGTGAAGGACTCAATCCTGGCTACTCAACCTGGAACGTCGGTTACTACGTCAGCAGCACCAGTATGCTCTTCGGCCCTTTTTACCGAATGCTCTACGATTTCACTGAGTTCGGTGAGACCACCCC
The DNA here is from genome assembly GCA_026932425.1 of Burkholderiales bacterium. Lineage (GTDB taxonomy): Bacteria > Pseudomonadota > Gammaproteobacteria > Burkholderiales > Burkholderiaceae_C > Rubrivivax. The sequence continues at coordinate 9,680 of JAIXKN010000060.1, read as the reverse complement.
GAGCTTCAGCGGCCAATTCAATATGGGCTCGCTCTCCCTCTGGCCTCCGCGCCAAGACTCCCATAACCTCGGCGAGAACTGGCTGCTGGGCTGGGGCAACCTGCCGTTCGATCCTGAAGCCGAAGGAACCTATGGCTTTGCGCTCGTCGCCTACAGCGACTCGCGCTATCGCAACGAAGTCGGCCGCGTCGCGATCAATGTCCGCGTCGGCGAGCCCGAGGCCGTGCCCGAGCCCGGCGCCTTGGCGCTCGCTGGCCTGTCGCTCGGCTTGCTCGGACTTGCACGCCGCAGGCGTCTTCACTGACGAGCGTTCCGGAGTGCCGGCGCACGTGCCGGCGCCAACCGATTTCTGCTGACCAAGGGCAGCCCGCAGGCTGCCCTCTTTGCCTCTACAGCGTCAGCATCTTCCCCGGGTTCATGATGTTCTTCGGGTCGAGCGCGCGCTTGATCGTGCGCATGACCTCGAGCGCGCCCTCGCCGTGCTCGCCGAGCAGATACGGCATCTTGTGCAGGCCCACGCCGTGCTCGCCGGTGCAGGTGCCTTCCATCTGCTGCGCGCGCTGCACCATGCGCACGTTCAGCTCCTCGACCTTGCGCGCCTCCTCGGCGTCGTTCGGGTCGAGCAGCCAGCTCAGGTGGAAGTTGCCGTCGCCGACGTGGCCGACGATCCAGTAGGGCATGCCATTGGCCTCGGAATCGGCCATCGCCGCGTTGATGCACTCGGCCAGGCGCGAGATCGGCACGCAGACGTCGCCGGCCTGGCAACGGCAGCCCGGACGCGTCTGCACCGCGGCGAAGTAGGCGTGGTGGCGCGCCGTCCAGAGCTTCGTGCGCTCCTCGGGCGTCGTCGCCCACTGGAAGTCGGTGCCGCCGAACTCCTTGGCGATCTCCTGCACGGTCTCCGCCTGCTCCTTCACGCCCGCCTCGCTGCCGTGGAACTCCATCAGCAGCATCGGGCT
>JAIXKN010000060.1:7156-8381 GCA_026932425.1 Burkholderiales bacterium | reverse complement strand
CCGTAGCGCACCGCGTTGGTGCCGCTGGCGCGCGTCGCGCTCATGCCGCCGATCGACGCGTTGGCGCCGGGATCGATCGGGAAGAAGAGGCCGGTGTCGCGGATCTCGCGGTTGAGCTGCTCGCGCGTGACGCCGGGCTGCACCGTCACCGTCATGTCTTCGGCGTGCAGCTTGACGATCTTGTCCATGCGCGAGAGGTCGATCGACACCCCGCCCTGGATCGCCAGCAGATGCCCTTCGACCGAGCTGCCGACGCCGAACGGGATCACCGGCACCTCGTACTGGTCGGCGAGCTTCACGACCGCGGCGACGTCCTCGGTGCTCTCGCAGAAGACGACGACCTCGGGCGGCATCATCGGGTAGACCGATTCGTCGCGGCCGTGCTGCTCGCGCACGGCCTGCGCGGTCGAGCAGCGCTGACCGAAGCGCGCGCGCAAGGCCTCGAGCATCGCGGGCGGAACCGGCCGCACGGCCTGGACGACGGGGTGGGGATGCGGTGCGTTCATGCGGTCTCCGGCAGCAGGGCAAGGAGTGGGACGAGCCGCCTGCAGGCTCGCGGTTCATTGTAGGGACCGAACCCTTTCGTCGCAGGGGATCGGCAGGATCGCAGCCGGCGCCGCGCAGGGCGCGCTGCTACGATGCGCCGCATGGGCAATCGACTCTCACAGATCGCCACGCGCACCGGCGACGACGGCACGACGGGCCTCGGCGACGGATCGCGCGTGCGCAAGGACGACCCGCGCATCGCCACCATCGGCGACGTCGACGAGCTGAACTCGAGCCTGGGCGTGATCCTCTGCGAGCCGCTGCCGGGCGACGTGCGTGAGCTGCTGCTCGCGATCCAGCAGGATCTCTTCAACCTCGGCGGCGAGCTCGCGGTGCCCGGCTACACGCTGATCAAGGAAGATGCGGTGCTGCGGCTGGACGAAGCGCTGAAGCACTACAACGCGGGCCTGCCGCGGCTGGCCGAATTCATCCTGCCGGGCGGCACGCGCAGCGCGGCGCTGGCACACATGAGCCGCACGATCGCGAGACGCGCCGAGCGCTCGCTGGTCGCGCTGCAGGCGCAGCAGGAAGTCAACGCCGCGCTGCGGCACTACCTGAACCGGCTCTCGGACCTGATGTTCGTGCTCGCGCGCGTGCTCAACCGCGCGAACCTCGACGGCCTGGCCGGCGACGACGTCTACTGGAAGAGCGAGCGCCTGGCGCGCCAGGGCGACTGAGG
>JAIXKN010000060.1:0-7146 GCA_026932425.1 Burkholderiales bacterium | reverse complement strand
CCGGCGACGACGTCTACTGGAAGAGCGAGCGCCTGGCGCGCCAGGGCGACTGAGGACGCGAGCTCGGGCGCGTCCGGCACGCGACGGCGACCGCGCGCGCACGCGATGGCGCTGCCCGTCGCGCCTTCGTCTTCAATCGCCGTGCCGCCGGCGCGCGCGCACCGCCGCCGCGAGGATCTGCAGCGCCTGCACCGAATCGTCCCAGCCCAGGCAGGCATCGGTGATGCTCTGGCCGTAGACGAGCTTGGCCGGATCGTCCTTGCCCGGGCTGAACTTCTGCGCGCCGGGCTGGAGGTGGCTCTCGACCATCACGCCGAAGATGCTGCGGTTGCCGGCGCCGAGCTGCGCCGCGATGTCGCGCACGACCTCGATCTGGCGCTGGTGCTGCTTGCTGCTGTTGGCGTGGCTGGCGTCGATCATCAGGCGGCAGGCGAGCTTGGCCCCCTCCATCTCCTTGCACGCCGCGGCGACGCTCTGCGCGTCGTAGTTCGGCGCCTTGCCCCCGCGCAGGATCACGTGGCAGTCCTTGTTGCCCTTGGTGCACACGATCGAGACCTGCCCGTTCTTGTGCACCGAGAGGAAGTGGTGCGGCCGCGCGGCGGCCTGGATCGCGTCGATCGCGATGCGGATGTTGCCGTCGGTGCCATTCTTGAAGCCCACCGGCGCCGACAGCCCCGAGGCGAGCTCGCGGTGCACCTGGCTCTCGGTCGTGCGGGCGCCGATCGCCCCCCAGCTGATCAGGTCGCCGATGTACTGCGGGCTGATCACGTCGAGGAACTCGCTGCCGGCCGGCACGCCCAGGCGGTTGATGTCCACCAGCAGCTGGCGCGCGATGCGCAGGCCCTCGTCGATGCGGTAGCTCTCGTCCAGGTAGGGGTCGTTGATCAGCCCCTTCCAGCCCACCGTCGTGCGCGGCTTCTCGAAGTAGACGCGCATGAAGATCTCGAGCTCGCCCGCATGACGCTCCCGCTCGGCCGCCAGCCGCCGCGCGTACTCGAGCGCCGCTTCGGGGTTGTGGATCGAGCAGGGTCCGATGATTACGAGCAGCCGGTCGTCGGCCCCGCTCATGATGCGTCGCACGCTCTGGCGCGCCTGGGTGACCAGCGCCTCGACCGGCGTGCGCGCGATCGGGAAGAAGCGGATCAGGTGCTCGGGTGGCGGCAGCGGCGTGATGTCGTCGATGCGCTGGTCGTCGGTCAGGCTTGTCTTCTCGGACTGCACGAGGCGCGGATCAGCGGGCATCGCGCCGGCAGTGGTGGCTTTGGGACTCATCGTTGGACTCTGGGCTTGGGATGGCTGAGAAAAACAAAAACCGCCGGGGTTGCCGGCGGTTCGAAGGGGTTTGCGCTGCTTGCTTCTTGCGTGCGTCTAGGCCTCTCCAGCCGCCGAACGGGGCGAGATCCAAAAGTACGCAAAAAAGAAGCAAGCTGCGGAATGCATGCAAACCATGTTAGCACGGCTTGCGGGCAGCGCCGCGGCAGACGGCCCGACAGCCCTTTCGTGCCGCCTGGCGGCACCGATGACCATCAATAGCTCGATGCCTGCAGTCCGTTCTCCTGCAGCCGCTGCACGACCTGCGCCACGTGCCCGGGATTGCGCGTCTGCAGCACGAGCTCGATCTCCACGCCCTGCGCCGCCAGCGACGAGAACGCGCGCTGATGGTGGACCTCGTCGATGTTGGCGCCCGCTTCGGCCACGATCGATGAAATCCGCGCGAGCACACCTGGCAGGTCGCGCGCACCGACACGGATGCGCGCCAGGCGCCCGGCGCGCACCATGCCGCGCTCGATGATCGCGGCCAGCAGCAGCGGCTCGATGTTGCCGCCGCCGAGGATCAGCCCGACCTCGCGCCCGGCGAAACGTTCGCGGTGGTGCAGCAGTGCCGCCAGGCCCGCGGCGCCGGCGCCTTCGACCACGGTCTTCTCGATCTCGAGCAGCATCAGCACCGCATGCTCGAGGTCGCCTTCGTCGACGAGCAGCAGTTCGTCGACGCGCTCGGCAACGATCGCGCGCGTGAGCTGCCCCGGATGTCCGACCGCGATGCCCTCGGCGATCGTGCTCGCGCCCTGCGCGTGCCGCGTCCCCTGGACCGCATTGACCATCGCCGGGAAGCGGCTCGCCTGCACGCCGACGACGCGAACCTCGGGCCGCAGCGCGCGTGCCGCGGTCGCGACACCGGCGATCATGCCGCCGCCGCCGATCGCGACGACCAGCGTGTCGATCGAGGGCTGCTCCTGCAGCATCTCGATGCCGATCGTGCCCTGGCCTGCGATCACCAGCGGGTCGTCGAAGGGGTGGACGAAGGTCAGGCCCTGCTCGGCCGCGATCTGCTGCGCGTGCGCGAAGGCCTCGTCGAAGCCCTGCCCGTGCAGCACCACCTCGGCGCCGAAGCCGCGCGTGCGCTCGACCTTCACGCCCGGCGTGAACCGCGGCATCACGATCACCGCGCGCAGGCCCAGGCGCTGCGCGTGGTGCGCGACACCCTGGGCATGGTTGCCCGCCGACGCCGCGATGACCCCGCGCAGCTCGATCTCGCCGGCATCGCGCGCGGCGACCAGCGCCAGCAGCTTGTTCAGCGCGCCGCGCTCCTTGAACGAGGCGGTGAACTGCAGGTTCTCGAACTTCAGGAACAGCCGCGCGCCGACGATCTCCGAGAGCGTCTTCGACTCGACGCAGGGCGTGCGCAGCACCTGACCCTGCAGGCGGGCGGCCGCGGCCTCGATGTCGGCGATGCCGACCGAGGCTGCGCTCAAGCGGTTCCCCCGACCGTCAGCCGGTCGATGCGCAGCGTCGGCTGGCCCACGCCCACCGGCACGCTCTGCCCGTCCTTGCCGCAGACGCCGACGCCCTCGTCGAGCCGCATGTCGTTGCCGATCAGGCTCACGCGCGCGAGCGCATCCGGACCGTTGCCGATGATCGTCGCGCCCTTCACCGGGTACTGGATCCTGCCCTTCTCGACCCAGAACGCCTGGCTCGCCGAGAACACGAACTTGCCGCTGGTGATGTCGACCTGACCGCCGCCGAAGTTGGTCGCGTACAGCCCGCGCTCGAGACTGGCGACGATCTCCGCCGGATCCTTGTCGCCGCCGAGCATGTAGGTGTTCGTCATCCGCGGCATCGGCACGTAGGCGTAGCCTTCGCGGCGCGCATTGCCGGTCGGGCGCACGCGCATCAGCCGCGCGTTCAGGCTGTCCTGTAGGTAACCGCGCAGGATGCCGTCCTCGATCAGCACGTTCTGCTGCGTCGCATGGCCCTCGTCGTCGATGTTGAGCGACCCGCGCCGACCCGGCAGCGTGCCGTCGTCGAGCACCGTCACCCCCTTGGCAGCCACGCGCTGGCCGATGCGACCGGCGAAGGTGCTGCTGCCGCGGCGATTGAAGTCGCCTTCCAGTCCGTGGCCCACCGCTTCGTGCAGCAGCACGCCCGGCCAGCCCGGACCGAGCACGACCGCCATCTCGCCGGCCGGCGCCGGCCAGCTCTCGAGGTTGGTCAGCGCCGCATCGACCGCCTGCCGGACGTAGCCCTCGACGATCTCGTCGCTGAAGTGATCCAAGCCCACGCGGCCGCCGCCGCCGCCGCTGCCGACCTCGCGCCGCCCGCCCTGTTCAGCGATCACGGTCACGCTCAGGCGCACGAGCGGCCGGACGTCGGCCGCGCGCGTGCCGTCGGCACGGGCCACCAGCACCACGTCGTACTCGGCGGCAAGCCCTGCCATCACCTGCACGATGCGCGGATCGCGTGCGCGCGCCAGGCGCTCGACCTTCTCGAGCAGAGCCACCTTGTGCGCGCTGTCGAGCGTTCCGATCGGGTCCAGCGGTGCGTACAGCGCGCGGCTGCCGGCAACCCGCCTGCGCGGCCCTCCCGCCTTCACGCGGCGCTGCTGGCCCGCCGCGGCGATGCTGCGCACGGTGCGTGCGGCATCCAGCAGGCTGGCCTCGGAGATGTCGTCGCTGTACGCGAAGGCCGTGCGCTCGCCCGCCACGGCCCGCACGCCCACGCCCTGGTCGATGCTGAAGCTGCCGCTCTTGACGATGCCTTCCTCGAGGCTCCAGCCCTCGTGCCGCGTAGTCTCGAAGAACAGATCCGCGTCGTCGATACGATGCTCGGCGATGCAGCCCAGCGCCCGAGAGAGCGTCGACTCGTCCAGGCCGTAGGGCTCGAGCATCAGCGCCTCGGCCACGGCCAGGCGCTCGATGGTGGGATCACGGCTGATCATGCGCGGGCAGCCTCGGCAGTGCGGGGTGGGGCAGGCATTCTAGGCGTCGTGCCGAACCTCCAGCGTCGAGCAAAGCATCGCGACCACGACATCTGCCGGACGCTTCATCGCAACGCCCCTCGGCGCCCGACTTCGACGCTCAATATTTCGCATCCTCGGCCGTCAACGCGGCCGGCCCATGCCGCGTTCAAGCGCCGTCGACAACTTCCTTCGACACATCATGAAGTTCACACAGACGCTTTTCGCGACCCTCGTTGCCGCTGCTGTCACCACCGCACTGGCGCAGACCCCATCAGCAGCGCCCGCCGCACCGGCGGCGACGCCGCCGGCCGCTGCACAGGCCGAGCAGGCGCCGGCGGCCAAGCCGGATACGGCCGTGGCGCAGAAGGAGCACAAGGCCAGGCACGCCGCGAAGAAGAGCCGGCACGCCAAGCGCGGCAAGGCCAAGCACGCCGGCAGCACGACCGGCTGATTCGCTTGCTCAGTCCTCACCGGAGCGCCGCGCCAGCGCGCGCCGGTAGAGCAGCTTGCGCGCTGCGCCGCTGATCTCGGCGGCCAGCGAGACCGCCTGCTTGAGCGGAAGCTCGCGCTGCAGCACCTCGAGGCAATGTTCGGCCGCGGGCGACAGCCCTTCGGCCTCCTTCTTCGTCTCGGACGTGGCCGCCGCATGCACGACGAGCACGAACTCGCCGCGCGCACGCATCGCGTCGGCGGCCAGCCAGGCAGGGGCTGCTTGCGCGGGCAGCGTCGCCACCTCCTCGAACTGCTTCGTCAGCTCGCGCGCGATCGTCAAGCTGCGCGAACCCGCGTGCAGCGCCAGCGCCTCGAGCAATTCGGCGATCCGATGCGGGGCCTCGAACAGGATCTGCGCCATGGCCTCGGTGCCTACCGCCTGCAGCGCCGCCTCGCGCGCGGCCCCGCGCGCGGGCAGGAAACCGCGAAAGACGAAACCCTGCGCGCCCACGTCACCGGCGACACTCAGGGCCGCAAGCGCGCTGCTGGGCCCGGGAACCGGCACGACGCGAAAACCTGCCGCCACCACGCCGGCGACCAGGCGCGCGCCGGGGTCCGAGACGCCCGGCGTGCCGGCATCGCTGACGTAAGCCACCCGCGCACCCGCGGCAAGCCGCCCGCAGACGCGCGCCGTCGCCTCGTTCTCGTTGTGCGCGTGCAGCGCCAGCAGCGGGCGCGCCAGCCCATAGTGCGCGAGCAGTTGCGCGGTCACGCGCGTATCCTCGCAGGCCACCGCGTCGGCCTGCGCCAGCACGTGCAACGCACGCAGCGTGATGTCGGCGCGGTTGCCGATCGGCGTCGCCACCAGGTAGAGCGTGGCGCCCGGATGGCTCTGATGGCCGGCGGCGGCGGCCGCCGCCGCGTGCAGCAGCGAGGGATCGATGGTCGACAAGTCGTGCGCCCCGCTTGGCAGCCCGCTCGGCGACGCGGCCGAGGCGCGCGCCCTGGCCCATCTGCAGAAGCAAGGCCTGCACCTGGTGACGCGCAATTATCGGGTCGCGCGCGGGCCCGGGGCGCGCGGCGGCGAGATCGACCTGATCATGCGCGAGCGCGACGGCACACTCGTCTTCGTCGAAGTGCGCAGCCGCCGCGACCGCCGCCACGGCGGGGCGGCAGCCAGCATCGGTGCCGCCAAGCGCGCACGGCTGCGGCTGGCCGCGCAGCACTACCTGCTGCGCCTGCCGGCGCTGCCGCCGTGTCGCTTCGACGTCGTCGCGATCGATGGCGGGCAGGTGGAGTGGATCCGCGGCGCCTTCGATGGCGGCTGAGCGGGGCGCCGGCATCTTGCCGCCAAGCCTCAACAGCGGTCGATCGTCCGGGGGGCCTATGATGAAGGGCCATGCTCGAACAGCGCATCCAGCAGCAGTTCTTCGAAGGCGCCGACCTGCAGTACCAGACCGCCGAGGCACTCGCGCGCCCGATCGCCCAGGCCGCCGGCGCCATCGTCGATGCACTCACCGCCGGCAGCAAGCTGCTGCTGTGCGGAACGGGCAGCGGCGGCGGACTGGCGCGCCATGCGGCGGCCCTGCTCGTCGGCGGCTTCGAACGCGAGCGACCCCCGCTGGCGGCGCTCGCGATCGCGCCCGATCCGAAAGGCATCCAGGCCCTGGGCCTGCCCGGTGACCTGCTCGTGCTCTTCGACGCCGCCGCCTCCGACCTCGATGCCTGCATGCGCGTCGTGCGCGCGGCGCAGGACAAGGACATGACCGTGCTGCTGCTCGTGGGCAGCAGTGCCGACGGCCTGCGCGAGACCCTGGCCGAGACCGATCTGCAGATCACCGTGCCGCACGAGCGCACGAGCCGCGTGCTCGAGGCCCAGCTGCTGATACTGCATGCCCTGCTCGACGCGGTCGATGCTCAACTGATGGGAGATCCCGAATGAAGACGACACGATGGCCGCTGCGACTGGCGGCCGCGACGCTCGCGGCCACGGCCGCGCTGACAACCCTGCCCGGCTGCGCACCACTGCTCGTCGGCGGCGCGATGGTCGGCACCACGATGATGGTGCTGGACCGGCGCAGTTCGGGCGCGCAGGTCGATGACCAGGCCATCGAGCTCAAGGCGGCAGTGCGCGTGCGCGAGCTCGGCCTGCCGGCGCACGTCAACGTCACCAGCTACAACCGCCTGCTGCTGATCACCGGCGAGGTTCCGCGCGAGGCCGACAGGGTGATGATCGAGCAGCAGCTCAGCAGCCTCGACGCGGTGCGCTCGGTCGTCAACGACCTCGCGGTGATGGACAACAGCACCGTCGGTTCGCGCACCCGCGACAGCGTGATCACGAGCAAGGTGAAGGCCTCCTTCGTCGACGCCAAGGACCTGCAGGCGCAGGCAGCCAAGGTCGTCACCGAGCGCGGCATCGTCTACCTGATGGGCCGCGTCACCGAACGCGAGGCCGCCCGCTTCGCCGAGGTCGCGCG
>JAIXKN010000006.1 GCA_026932425.1 Burkholderiales bacterium | reverse complement strand
TCGGCCGGACGCAGCAGGATCTGCTGCAGGAAGGCGTCGGCGATCGCGTCCTTGACGGCGATCTCGCGCCCCGTCTTCGGATTCCTGAAGCTGCACCAGGGGCCGCCGTCGACCTCGACCGCGCCGAACTCGCGCTGCGCGAGCGCGTAACCCCAGTCGCGGAAGCTGCCTTCCGTGAACTTCATGATGTTGCCCTTGTGCACGAGGGTCACGCTGGGCTTGTCGTTGTCGATCGCGTACTGGATCGCCTTCCTCACGAGGCGCTCGGTGCCCTCGCGGCTGACCGGCTTGATGCCGATGCCCGATGTCGCCGGGAAGCGGATCTTCCTGACCCCCATCTCCTCGATCAGGAAGCGGATGAGCTTCTTCGCCTTCTCGCTCCCGGCCTCCCACTCGATGCCGGCGTAGATGTCCTCCGAGTTCTCGCGGAAGATGACCATGTCGGTCTTCTCGGGTTCCTTCACCGGGCTCGGCACGCCCTTGAAGTACTGGATCGGGCGCAGGCAGACGTAGAGATCCAGCTCCTGTCGCAGCGCGACGTTGAGCGAGCGGATCCCGCCGCCCACCGGCGTCGTCAGCGGGCCCTTGATCGAGACCACGTATTCGCGCACGAGGTCCAGCGTCTCCTGCGGCAGCCAGACGTCGGGGCCGTAGACGCGTGTCGATTTCTCGCCGGCGTAGACCTCCATCCAGTGGATGCGGCGCCTGCCGCCGTAGCTCTTCGCGACCGCGGCGTCGACGACCTTCAGCATCACCGGCGTGATGTCGACGCCGGTGCCATCACCCTCGATGTACGGGATGATCGGATTGTCCGGAACGTTGATCGAGAAGTCGGCGTTGACGGTGATCTTCTGCCCTGCGCCGGGCACCTTGACATGCTGAGCCATCGAGGAAGTCTCCGCGGATCCTGACCATCGACCGGCAAGCGGTCGAGCGAAGCGAATAGCCGGTCGATTCTAGGCATGGGCCCTCCGAAAACGTTCGATGCCGAGCTGCGACACCGGTCGCTCCCGGGGCCGGCACCCAGTGCCTGCGGAGCTGGTGTGCAGGGTCAGAACCCGCAGTACGCGAGCACCTTGGGCCAGAGGTCGGACCACAGCGCAAAGATCGCCGCGATCGCGAGCATCACGCCGGCAAGCCGCACGCCTGCGGTCCCGCCCATCAGCGCCGTGGGCTGTGAGCCAAGGCGGCGCCAGAGCCACGGGACTGCCGTGAGTCCGAACCCGGTGGCGAGTGCGAACACCGCCATCACGCCGGCGCCCGCCCACGGCGTGTCGGCCAGCGCGGCAACGAGCACTGCCGACTGCAGCAGGCCGCAGGGCCAGGCGACCCAGAGCGCACCGGCGACGATCGCGCGGCCGCTGCCGCCCCGGCGTGCCCCCTGCGCGCCTGCGCGCAGCCCCTGCCCGCTGCGCCCGATGCGCTCGAGCCACTCGGGTTGCCGCCCGACGAGCGCCAGCCAGAGCCCGAGCCCGAAGACCGCCGCGTGCACCATCGTCCACAGCGGCCGGAAGATCGGGCTGACGCTGCCAAGCAAGGCAAGCGCGTTGATGCTGGCCGCTGCCAGCGCACCGGCGAGTGCGTAGCTGGCCGCCCGGCTCAGATGAAACGCCAGTTGCGTGCCGATCGTCCGTCCGCCGGTGACGGCGGCGCAGGGCGCAGCACACATGGCCACGCAATGCGGCGCGCCTGCCAGCCCGAGCGCAAGCGCGCTGGCGTAGAGCGCCGCGTCCACCCCGCGCTCAGATGATGCGCGAGAAGCGCTCGCGCATCTTGTCGGCCTGCAGGTGCCGGTCGAAGGCCATCGCGACCCCACGGACGAAGAACCAGCCGGTGGGCGTGACTTGGATGAAGTCCTCGCCGATCTCAACCAGGCCGCCCTCGACCATCGGCTGCAGCGCCGCGAGTTCGGAGGCGAAGTACTCGCGCATCCGGATCAGGTGCGCAAGTTCGATCGACTCGAACTCGACGCGCCCCTGGCACATGATCGCCATGATCACGGCCCGGCGCACCAGGTCGTCGCGCGTGAGCGCCAGACCCCGGACCACGGCGAAGTCGCCGCGGCGGATCGCGTCGTAGTACTCGGGCAGCGTCTTCGCGTTCTGGCTGTAGGTCGGTCCCATGCGCCCGATGCCGGAAACGCCGAGCGCGATCAGGTCGCAGTCGGGCTGCGTGCTGTAGCCCTGGAAGTTGCGGTGCAGCCGGCCCTGCCGCTTGGCCACCGCGAGCGCGTCATCGGGCAGCGCGAAGTGGTCCATGCCGATGTAGGTGTAGCCCTGCTCGATGAAGCCGGCGATCGCCGCGCCGAGCATGCGGATGCGATGCTCCGGCGGCGGCAGGTCGGCCGCGGCGATGCGCCGCTGCGGCTTGAAGCGCCCCGGCAGGTGCGCATAGGCGTAGAGCGCGATGCGGTCCGGCCGCAGCTCGCCGATCTGCGCGATCGTGCGCGCGAACGACTCCGGCGTCTGCTTGGGCAGGCCGTAGATCAGGTCGGCGTTGATCGACTCGTAGCCGAGCTCGCGTGCCGCGAGCACCAGGTCGCGCACGCTCTCGAAGGACTGCACGCGGTGCACCGCCACCTGCACCGTCGGGTCGAAATCCTGCACGCCGAAGCTGATGCGGTTGAAGCCCATCCCGGCCAGCCGCGCCAGCCGCGCCGGCGTGGCGGTGCGCGGATCGACCTCGATCGAGATCTCCGCGCCGTCGACGAGCCGGAACTCGCGCCGCAGCAGCGACATCAGCCCGTCGAGCTCCTCGTCGCTGAGGAAGGTCGGCGAGCCGCCCCCCAGGTGCAGCTGCGAGACCGGCTTGCCGCGCCCGAGCACGTCGACGTGCAGCTCGACCTCGCGCCCGAGCACGTCCAGGTATTCATGCCCGCGCTCGTGGTGCTTGGTGATGATCTTGTTGCAGGCGCAGTAGTAGCAGAGCTGCTCGCAGAACGGGATGTGCACGTACAGCGACAGCGGCGGCACGCCGCCGACCATCAGGCCTTGCGCGCGCTGCGCGAGCGCCTGCGCGTACTCGTCGGCGCCGAAGGCCTCGACGAAGCGATCGGCCGTCGGGTACGAGGTGTAGCGCGGACCGGGGACGTCGAGCCGGCGCAGCAGGGACTCTGGAATATCCATTGAAATGAGGGGGTCGGAAGCAGGGGGTGTATCGAGCGACTCTGCCAAACTCGGCGTTGTCCCCCTTGATCGACCTCAAGTGCTCAGGGCATCATCGGGCAGACGATAATCCTTGACCTAGGTTCAGCAGCAGGCAGGGGCTTGCGAGTCACCGGGTCTGCCCTTCACCTCGAGAGGCAAGCGCCTTGTCCATGACCCAGACCGCCATCGGCATCAAGCTCGAGCCCTTCAAGGTGGCGTGCGCGAGCTGCAATCTTCGCGAGCTGTGCCTGCCGGTGGGGATGTCCAACGACCAGCTCGATCGCCTGACGACGATGGTCGCGACCAAGCGCGCAGTGACGCGCGGCGACACGCTGTTCCGCGCGGGCGACGCCTTCCAGTCGCTGTACGCGGTACGCACCGGCTTCTTCAAGACCTGCGTCTCGTCGGAGGATGGGCGCGACCAGGTCACGGGCTTCCAGATGGCCGGCGAGCTGCTCGGCCTGGACGGCATCGGCAGCGAGAAGCACACCTGCGATGCGGTCGCGCTCGAGGACTCGCAGGTCTGCGTGATCCCCTACCAGCAGCTCGAGGACCTGAGCCGCGAGTTCACCGACCTGCAGCGCCAGTTCCACAAGATCATGAGCCGCGAGATCGTGCGCGACCACGGCGTGATGCTGCTGCTGGGCAGCATGCGCGCCGAGGAGCGCCTGGCGGCCTTCCTGCTGAACCTCACGCAGCGCCTGCGCACGCGCGGCTTCTCGGCAACCTCGCTGGTGCTGCGGATGACGCGCGAGGAGATCGGCAGCTACCTCGGGCTCAAGCTCGAGACGGTGAGCCGCACCTTCTCCAAGTTCGCCGAGGAAGGCATCCTCGAAGTGAAGCAGCGCCAGATCCGCGTGCTCGATCAGCCGGCGCTGCAGGCGCTCGTCAACAGCAGCTCGAGCTGAGGTCGCCCGACACCGCCGCGCCCTGGGCCGCAGGGCACGGCGCAGCAGGCTTTTCACTGTCCGCCTTCGGCTGGGGTGGCCGCGTGATTGCGAGCCCGCACCGCCGGCGCATGGGTTCCGCTCTGCGCCCGTTCGGTCGGGTCGAGCACGTCGTCGGCGCCCTGGACCGCGATCACCGCGGTCACGAGCGCTGCGATGACGACGACCAGCGGCCCGCCGATCACGAGCCACATGACCCCGGTGCGCCACCAGGGTTCACCGGGACCTCCCCCGAGCTGCTGCCGCCTGGTCGCGCTCATCGCTGGCCCGTGCCCCTGCCGATGGACCACGCGGCGCGGACGGGGATCTCGATGCGCTTCTTCAATTCGAAGCCACCGTCGCCGAGTGCGAGAGGCTCCAGACATAGGCCGCCAGCACGTGGATCTGCTCGGGCGAGAAGCGTCCGCCCTGCGGCGGCATCAGGTTGTTCTTGCCGTTGACGATCGCCGAGATGACCGCGTCCTCGCCCCAGCCGTGCAGCCAGATCTTGTCGGTCAGATTGGGCGCACCCAGCGCCTGGTTACCCTTGCCGTCGGGCCCGTGGCAAGCGGCACAGGCAACGAACTTGTCCTTCCCGAGCTGCGCCGCAACGGCGTTGTGCGGGCTGCCCGAGAGGCTGAGCACGTAGTTGGCGACGTTGCGCACGTCCTCGGCGGTACCCACCGCGGCGGCCATCGGCGGCATCACGCCGTTGCGGCCGTTGATGATGGTCTCCTTGATCGTCTCGAGCGAGCCGCCGTAGAGCCAGTCGTTGTCGGTCAGGTTCGGGAAGCCCTTGCTGCCGCGCGCGTCGGAGCCGTGGCAGGTGCTGCAGGTGTTGGCGAAGAGACGTTCCCCGATCGCCATCGCCTGCGGATCCTTGGCCAGTTCCTCGGCCGACATCGACTGGAAGCGCTCGTAGACCGGCGCCATCGCCGTGCGCGCCCTGTCCATCTCGGCCTGGTACTGGCCGGTGCTGGTCCAGTTCAGGCCGCCGGCGTAGCTGCCCAGCCCCGGATAGATCGCCAGGTAAACACCGCCGAAGATGACGGTGATGATGAACAGCCACACCCACCAGCGCGGCAGCGGGTTGTTCAGCTCGCACAGGTCCTCGTCCCAGACGTGCCCGGTGGTGTTGTCCTTGGCCATCACCTTGCGCTTGCTGGCAATGGCCAGCAGGACCAGACAGCCGACCAGCCCCGCGATCGTAATCACCGAGATGTACAGCGACCAGCCGCTGCTGACGAAATCACTCATTGCTTCTCTCCTCCGGTGTCGGGAGCACCCGCGGTGTCGGCGAACGGCAGCTGCGCCGCCTCGTCGAACGCCCGCCGGCGGCGCCCCGACCAAGCCCAGACGACGATGCCCACGAAGACGATCAGGCTCAGTACCGTGATCGCCGAGCGTGCGTCATTGACATCCATCGCCGCCCCTTGCCGCCCGCTTCCTTACTTGATCGCGGTACCCAGCACCTGCAGGTAGGCGATCACGGCTTCGAGCTCGGTCTTGCCCTTGACCTCGTCGCCGGCCTTCTCGATGTCTTCGTCGGTATACGGAACGCCCAGGCGCCGCAGCGTGCGCATCTTGGGCGCCATGTCGGCCGGATCGATCGTGCCGCGCTCGAGCCAGGCATAGGCGGGCATGTTCGACTCGGGAACCAGGTCACGCGGATTGATCAGGTGGATGCGGTGCCATTCGTCGCTGTACTTGCCGCCCACGCGCTGCAGGTCCGGGCCGGTGCGCTTGCTGCCCCACAGGAAGGGCCGGTCGTAGACGAACTCGCCCGCCTTGCTGTAGGGGCCGTAGCGCAGCGTCTCGGAGCGGAACGGACGCACCATCTGCGAGTGACAGTTGACGCAGCCTTCGCGGATGTAGATGTCGCGCCCGGCGAGCTGCAGCGCGGTGTAGGGCTTGAGGTTCTCCACCGGCTGCGTGGTCGAGCGCTGGAAGAACAGCGGAACGATCTCGACCAGACCGCCGAAGGAGACCGTCAGCAGCACCAGGACGATCAACAGGAAATTGCTGGTCTCGATCTTCTCGTGACCCACGGGTGCATGGTTGGCCATGTCTGTGTGCTCTCCGTGTTCGAGTTCAGGCGTGCGCCGGCACCATCGGGATCGGTGCCTGCACGACCTTGCCGTTGCGGATCGTCATCACGACGTTCCAGGCCATCAGCAGCATGCCGGTGAGGTACAGCAGCCCGCCGCCCAGCCGGATCACGTAGAAGGGGTAGGTCGCCTTCACGCTCTCGACGAAGCTGTAGACCAGCGTGCCGTCGGGGTTGATGGCGCGCCACATCAGGCCCTGCATCACGCCGGCGATCCACATCGCCGCGATGTAGAGGACGATGCCGATCGTCGCGATCCAGAAGTGCAGCTCGACCGCGCGCATGCTGTACATCTGCTTGCGCCCGA
>JAIXKN010000106.1 GCA_026932425.1 Burkholderiales bacterium | reverse complement strand
CTGCGCCCCAAGGGCATCATCCAGATGCTCGACCTGCTGCGCCCGATCTACGAGAAGACTGCCGCCTACGGCCACTTCGGGCGCGAGGAGCCGGAGTTCACCTGGGAGCGCACCGACAAGGCGGCAGAGCTGCGAGAGCGGGCGGGGTTGAAGGGCTGAAGACACCAGCCCTTGCACGCGCCTTCAGACGTCCTGGTAGTGCTCGCCCTCGCGCTTCAGCGCGCCGGCGGCGACCAGTTCGTCGAGCAAGGCCTGGCAAAACCCCTCGACGCTGCTGCCGGGTGCGGCGTAGCGGGTCACGCCCTGCAGCAGCGGCGCGGCCTGCGCCCACTGCAGCAAGTCTTGTCGCGACTGCGCGCCGACTTCCATCAGGTGGTACTTCAGAAGCACCTTGACGGCGTGGCGCGCGTGCCGCGCCGGCTCGGTCTGGAAGGCGCGCAGGCGCGCACGCGCCCGCGCCAGCGCCCCGGCGACGTCGTCGAAGGGCCGGCCGTGGCCGGGGATCACCATACGCAGCGGCAGCCGCTCGATCAGATCGAGCGTCGCGCCGACGTCGTCGAAGCCCGGTTCGCCCGCGACCTCGGGAAAGACGACGCCGAAGCCCTGTTCCCACAGCGCGTCGGCCGACAGCAGCACGCCGTGCGCGGCGTCGAAGAACATCAATGAATCGGGGTCGTGGCCGGGTGCGGCCAGCGCCTCCCAGCGGCGGCCGCCGACTTCGATCACGTCGCCCGCGGCGATCGCGCCGCCGGCTTCGAAACGCTCACACAACTGCCCGGTGGCGCGGTAGGACAGGCGCTCCTCGTCCCACTCGCCCACCGCCTGCAGCAGCGACGCGGGGACGCGTGCGCGCAGGCCGAAGGCGCGCTGCAGCGCGGCGTTGCCGCCGCAGTGGTCCGAGTGCAGGTGCGTGTTGGCGATGCCGGCAAGCGGCTGCCCGGCCAGAGCCTGCCGCACACGCGCCACCGTCTGCTCGGCGTGATTGACGTGGCTGCTGTCGATCAGCCAGGCGCCGGCTTCGCCCGGGGCGCCGTGCAGCAGCACGTTGTTCGACGACAGCCAGCCGCGCTCGAGGACGCTGATGCCGGCCAGGGGGCCGGACGAGTCGTGGGGCGCGGGCTGCATGGCCTGCATTCTGGCCTTGCCGCGCTCAGCGCGTCGGCAGCGCGCGCTGCAGGCTGGCCAGAAGCGCGCCCAGTGCCAACATCGCTGCGCTGGCGACGAAGCCGGTGACCAGGCCGCCGCTCAGGTCGGCGATCCAGCCGACGATCGCCGGGCCGATGATCTGCCCAGCGGCAAAGACGATGGTGAAGACGGCGATGCCCGCCGGCCAGGCCGCGGGCGCGAGGTTGTGGCGCACGAGCGCCGTCGTCGATGCCACCACCGAGAGGAAGACGCCGCCGAACAGCGCGCCCGAGGCGTAGACCGAAAGCGGATGGGCGCTTGCCACCGGCAGCACCGTGGCCAGCGCCAGCAGGGCGTTGAGCAGCGCCATCGGGCGGCCGTCGCGGTGGCGCTGCAGCAGTCCGGCCCACAGCCTGGACGAGGCGAGCACCCCGGCGCCGAGCAGCACGAAGAAGCCCACCGTCGCCGCGCCGGAGAGGCCTTGTTCGCGCAGCAGCGTGATGATGAAGGTCATGTAGGCGATGTAGCCGAGGCCGAACATCGCGTAGCCGGCCAGGCCGAAGGCCAGCGTGCGCGGCGCAAAGCGCGCGCGCTCGCCCGCCGCCGGCGGCGGCGCGCCCAGGCCGCGCGTGCCGACGGCGGTGAGCGCCGTGAAGAGCGCGGCCGCGGCGGCAAGCGCGAGCCAGGCCGCGGGCCAGCGCGCGGCATGGGCGTCGACGATGGGCGGCACGAGCAGCGCCGAGCCGATGATGCCCAGGCCCACGCCACCGTAGTAGATGCCCAGCACGAGGCCGGCGCGCGCGGGCGCAAGGCTGGCCAGCCGCGCCGCCAGCAGCCCGCCGCCGACGAAGCTGAGCGCGCTGCCCACGCCGGTGGCGGTGCGCAGCACGACGAGCACGGCGTCGGCGCGCGTGGCGGCATGCGCCGCCAGCAGCAGCGCCGCCGCGGCGCCGCCGACGAGCATCAGGGCGCGCGCGTCGAAGCGGCGCATCAGCCGCGGCATGGCCAGCGCACCGAGCAGATAGCCGACAGCGTTGAAGGTGTTCATGCCGCCCGCGGTGACGTAGCTCCAGCCGAGGTCCTGCCGCATCGGCGGCAGCAGCAAGGCGTAGGAGAAGCGCGCAAGGCCCAGCGACACCGCTGCCGCCAGCGCGAGCGCCAGGGCCGCGGCAAGCGTGCGCGATGCGGCGCCTGCCGCAAGCGCACCGTCCTGCGCCGCGCCGTGCGCGCTCATCGGCTGCGCGCGGCGAGCAGCGCGCGCGCCACTTCGGCGAAGCCCGCGCCGCGCTCGCCCTGCGTGATCCAGGCCGGCCAGTGCTGCAGCTCGCCGGCAAAGCGCCGCAGGTTGGCTACGCCGACGCTGAGCGGGAAGCGCTCGAACATCGGCTGGTCGTTGGTGCTGTCGCCAACAAAGATCCAGCGTGCGATCTCGTCCTCGAGGCGGCGGCCAAAGAGCCGCTGCAGCATCCACTCTGCGGCGCTGAGCTTGCTGTGCGCGCCGAACCAGCCATTGACGTGGATGGAACTCACCGTGGCGCTCATGCCGGCCGCACGCATCATCGCGACGACGCGCGCGATCGCCTGCGCATCCAGGTGGTGGAACTCGCTGTGATCGATGGCGATGTCGGTCAGCCGCCCGGCGCTGTCTTCGGCAAGCCTTGCCTCGGGCACCTCGCGCAGCACCTGCTGCGCGACCTGCTGCAGGCGGCGCGCGTTCGCTGCACGCGTGACCTCGTCCTGCGCGAACTCGGAGCTCAGGCCGCCGCGGCCGTCGGGGATCAGCGCGACCGCGCCGTTCTCCGCCACCAGCGCCGACAGCGGCCAGGACGCCGCGAAAGGCAGGCTCCAGCCGTACGGGCGGCCGGTGATGGCGATCACCGGCAGACCCGCGGCCCTCAAGTCCTGCAAGGCCTGCAGCGCCGCAGGCTCGATCGCGCCCTCGCGCGTGAGCGTGTCGTCGATGTCGGTCATCAGGCCCGCGACATCGGCCAGGACGCCGCGCGGGCACTGCGCCAGGGGTCGCGGGCGCGGGCCGGCCGCGCGGGCGCTCACTTGCGCCAGTAGTTGTTCGCGGCGGCGATGGTCTGGAAGTTGATCGCGATGACCTGCGAGGAGGCGATCAGCGCGTCGGCGTCCTCCGCATAGACCGGGCGCAGCTTCTTCAGCACCTCGGGGTCGGGCTGGGTGTAGCGTACGCCCTTGCGGCTCATCGTGATGGCCAGGTCGAAGCCGGCCTGCGGCGTGTCGGTGATGAGCGAGGCGAGCCAGAGGTCGGACATGGGGCAAGCTCCTGGAGGCAGTCGTTGAAGGATGCGCGGGAATATGCCATGCACGCCCGCCCTGGCGTGGCCGCATGGTCTTCGCGCCGTCCGGGCGGCTCGCTAGAATGCGCCACCCTTTCCGAGGAGCGTTGCAACCTTCGCCGTCGCCGGCGTGGCCAGGCTCGGAAAACCTCCCACCGCAACCGCGCTCACCTGCACGACGCACGTCGTGGGTGAGGCTTGCAGCCGCATCATGACGTCACGCCGTGCAGGGCCATCCTCTGCCGGAGCACGCCCATGAACGCCGTCCTCGAGTCCACAACCGCCACCGACCACGCGGTCGCCGACCTTGCCCTCGCCGACTGGGGCCGCAAGGAGATCACCATCGCCGAGCACGAGATGCCCGCGCTGATGGAGATCCGCCGCGAGTACGCCGCCACGCAGCCGCTGAAGGGCGCGCGCATCGCCGGCAGCCTGCACATGACGATCCAGACCGCGGTGCTCGTCGAGACGCTGCAGGCGCTGGGCGCGCAGGTGCGCTGGGCCAGCTGCAACATCTTCAGCACCCAGGACCACGCCGCGGCCGCCCTGGCCGTCAAGGGCACGCCGGTGTTCGCCTACAAGGGCGAGACGCTGCGCGACTACTGGGACTACACGCACCGCATCTTCGAATTCGGCGCCAAGGGCAGCGAGGGCGAAGGCCCGAACATGATCCTCGACGACGGCGGCGACGCCACGCTGCTGATGCACCTGGGCAAGCGTGCCGAGAAGGACGCCAGCGTCATCGCCAGGCCCACCAGCGAGGAGGAACGCGAACTCTTCGCCGCCATTAAGGCCCGACTCGCCACCGACCCGAACTGGTACAGCCGCAAGAGCGCACAGATCATCGGCGTCACCGAGGAGACGACCACCGGCGTGCACCGCTTGAAGGAGATGTCGGCCAAGGGCACGCTGATGTTCCGCGCGATCAACGTCAACGACTCGGTCACCAAGAGCAAGTTCGACAACCTCTACGGCTGCCGCGAGTCGCTGGTCGACGGCATCAAGCGCGCCACCGACGTGATGGTCGCCGGCAAGATCGCTGTCATCGCCGGCTACGGCGACGTCGGCAAGGGCAGCGCGCAGGCGCTGCGCGCGCTCTCGGCGCAGGTCTGGGTGACCGAGATCGACCCGATCAACGCGCTGCAGGCGGCGATGGAGGGCTTTCGCGTCGTCACGATGGACTGGGCCGCGGACAAGGCCGACATCTTCGTCACCGCCACCGGCAACAAGAACGTCATCGGCTTCACGCACATGAAGGCGATGAAGCACAACGCCATCGTCTGCAACATCGGCCACTTCGACAACGAGATCGACGTCGCGGCGCTCGAGCAGCACTGCCGCTTCGAGGAGATCAAGCCGCAGGTCGACCACGTCGTGTTCGAGGACGGCAAGCGCATCATCCTGCTGGCGCGCGGGCGCCTGGTGAACCTGGGCTGCGCCACCGGCCACCCGAGCTACGTGATGAGCAGCTCCTTCGCCAACCAGACGATCGCGCAGATCGAGCTCTTCACGCATCGCGACTCCTACGCACAGGGCAAGGTCTACGTGCTGCCCAAGCACCTCGACGAGAAGGTCGCGCGGCTGCAGCTGAAGACGCTCAATGCCGAGCTGACGACGCTGACCGAGGAGCAGGCGGCCTACATCGGCGTGCCGGTGCAGGGGCCGTACAAGCCGGACAGCTACCGCTACTGAATCGCCACGGACCGGATGTGCGGCGGCCGCGCGCTCGGGCACATTTGACTGTGGCGCCACAACAGCTCCAAAATGGATCCGTCAATCCGTCGAGGAGGCCATCATGGGAATCAACCTCTCGATCAAGGAAGTCCCCGAGACGATCGCCGAGCGCTTGCGCCAGCGCGCCGCGCGCAACCACCGTTCGCTGCAGGGCGAACTGATGGCGATCATCGAGCGCGCTGCGGCCGAGCCGCTGCCCGAACCCGGTGCGGCGCCTGCTCCATGGGCCATCGGCGGGGACTCCTGGGTGCAGGGCTGGAAGACGATGGACCAGCTCGTTGCCGAGCGCGAGGCGGCAGGCTGGAAGCCCGACCCGCGCATGGCCGACCTGCCGCGTGCCGTGGACATCATCCGCGCCGACCGGGACCGCCGCTGATCGTGCCCCGCCAGCACTCCTCCGCCGCAGCAGGCACGCGCAAGCTTTACCTTGCCGAGCCGGCTCCGGGTTACGGGGCACGCCCGCGGCTCGTCGTCGATTGCAGCGCCGTGGCGACCAGCCTCTTCGAGGAAACCGAGGCGCCGCAGGCCACGCAAGCGCTGCTTGCGCACGAACTGCACGCGCCGTCGCTGCTCCCGTACGAATTCGCCAACGTCGCGCGCACCAAGTCGCGCGCCGGAGCGCCGCCCGATCGGGTGGCGATGGCTTTACACGCTTACGCGGCCCTGCGCATCGAGCTGCATCCGATCGATCCTGTCGCGCTGCATGCCTTGTCGCTGCTGCGCGGCCTCTCCGCCTATGACGCCGCCTACCTCCTGCTCGCCCTCCAGCTCCGCGTCCCGCTGCTGACCTTCGATCGCCGCCTGGCCGAAGCGATGGCCAAGGCGCAGCGCGAAGCGCGATGAGTTGCGCGCTGCGCCGCGACTGCCGCCGCGCCGCTCACCCCGCTCCCAATCCATCCGCCGCCCCACTCGCGACGTCTGCCAGATGACCTCCACCCAACCGATCAGCTTCGAGTTCTTTCCGCCCAACACACCCGTCGGCAGCGAGAAGCTCCAGACCGTGGTCGCCGAACTGGCGGCTGTGAAGCCCGAGTTCTTCAGCGTCACCTACGGCGCCGGCGGCGCCACGCGCGAGAAAACGCTGGCCACGGTGCGCCAGGTCGCCGCCGCGGGCCATGAGGCCGCACCGCACCTGTCCTGCGTCGGCGCCACACGCGCGAGCATTGCCGAGATCCTGGCCACCTACCGCGCGCAGGGCATCCGCCGCATCGTCGCGCTGCGCGGTGACCTGCCCAGCGGCACGGCGGTGGCCGGCGAGTTCCGATACGCCGCGGACCTCGTGCGCTTCATCCGGCAGACGCAGGGACCAGACTGGCACGTCGAGGTCGCCGCCTACCCCGAGTACCACCCCGAGCAGCGCTACGCGCGGCGCGA
>JAIXKN010000041.1 GCA_026932425.1 Burkholderiales bacterium | reverse complement strand
CGCCGACCGTGACCTCGGCGGTGCCGCTGACGACGATCCAGTGCTCGGCGCGGTGATGGTGCATCTGCAGGCTCAGCGACGCGCCGGGCTTGACGAGGATGCGCTTGACCTGGTGGCGCGGGCCGTGGTCGATGCTGTCGTACCAGCCCCAGGGCCGGTGCACCTTGCGGTGCAACGCGTGCTCGCCGCGCTGCTCGCGGCCGAGCTGGCCGACGATCTTCTTCACGTCCTGGCTGCGCGCACGGTCGGCGACGAGCACCGCGTCCGGCGTCTCGACGACGACCACGTCCTCGAGCCCGACTGCGGCGACCAGCCGGCTGGTCGCGTGCACCAGCGTGTTGCGGCTGTCGGTGACGATCGCGTCGCCGCTCGTGGCGTTGCCCTCGCCGTCGCGCTCGGCGACCTGCCACACCGCCTCCCAGGCGCCGAGGTCGTTCCAGCCGGCGGCCAGCGCCACCATGCGGATGTCGATGCCGCTGCCCGGGCAGCGCTCCATCACCGCGTAGTCGACGGACTCGGCGGGCACGGCCTCGAACTCGGCCTTGCCGGGGCGCACGAAGGCGGCGTCGGTGCTGCGTACGGCCCAGGCCTTTTCGCAGGCGGCGGCGATGTCGGGGCGAAAGCGCTCGAGTGCCGCCATCCAGGTCGAGGCCCGCATCACGAACATGCCGGCGTTCCACGCGTAGTGGCCGTCGGCAAGATAGCGTTCGGCGGTCTCGAGGTCGGGCTTCTCGACGAAGCGCTCGACGACGGCCTCGCCGCCGTCGGCGGCGGCCTGGCTGCGGATGTAGCCGTAGCCGGTCTCCGGCCGGTCCGGCACGACGCCGAGGATCGCGATGCCACCGCTTGCTGCCACCGCCACCGCGCGGCGCATCGCGGCGGTGAAGGCTTGCGCTTGCGTCACGGTCTGGTCGGCCGGCGTGACGACGAGCACCGGGTCGGCGTCGGCGCCTTCGGCCTCGCGCGCCTGCAGCGCCGCGAGCGTGACCGCCGGCGCGGTGTTGCGGCCCGCGGGCTCGAGGATCACGGCCGCGGGCGGCGCCTTGATCGCGTCGAGCTGGTCGAGCACGAGGAAGCGGTGATCCTCGTTGCCGACGACGAGCGGGCGCTGCACGGCAAGCGTCTCGTCGGCCAGGTCCTGCAGCCGCGCAACCGCCTGCTGGAAGAGGCTCTGCGACCCCGAGAGCACGAGGAACTGCTTGGGGTAGCCGGCGCGCGAGAGCGGCCACAGCCGCGTGCCCGAGCCGCCGGCCATGATCACCGGCAGCACCGGGGTCTTGTTCTTGCTCATCTCATGGGTTCCATTCTTCGCCGCGCCGAACGCAGGCCCACGCGGCGCGCGCTCGGGCGCTCGGGGCTTGCCGGGCTCAGGCCTCGAAGCCGTTCGGGTTCATCGACTGCCAGCGCCAGCTGTCGGCGCACATGCGCGGCAGGTCCAGGCGCGCGCGCCAGCCGAGCAGCTGCTGCGCAAGGCTCGGGTCGGCCCAGCAGGCGGCAACGTCGCCCGGGCGGCGCGCGACGATCCGATAGGGTACCGGGCGCCCGCTGGCCTGCGCGTACGCGCGCACGACTTCGAGCACGCTGTAGCCGCGCCCCGTGCCGAGGTTCACGGTCAGCGAGCCGGGGGCGTCGAGCAGCCGACGCAGTGCCGCGACATGGCCTTCGGCGAGGTCGCACACGTGGATGTAGTCGCGCACGCCGGTGCCGTCGGGTGTGGCGTAGTCGCCGCCGAAGACCGAGAGTTCGGGGCGCCGCCCGATGGCGACCTGCGCGACGTAGGGCATCAGGTTGTTGGGCGTGCCGCGCGGGTCCTCGCCGATGCGGCCGCTCTCGTGCGCGCCCACCGGGTTGAAGTAGCGCAGGCAGGCGGTCTGCCACTGCGGGTCGGCCGCGCCCAGGTCGCGCAGGATGGTCTCGCCGATCAGCTTGGTCTGGCCGTAGGGGTTGGTCGCCGACAGCGGCGCGTCCTCGGTGATCGGCAAGCGTTCGGGGTCGCCGTAGACGGTGGCGCTCGAGCTGAAGACGAAGCGGCGCAGGCCGTGCGCGAGCATCGTGCGGCAGGTGGTCAGCAGCGCGCCGATGTTGTTCGCGTAGTAGGCCAGCGGCTGCTCGGTCGACTCGCCTACCGCCTTCAGGGCCGCGAAGTGCACGACGGCGTCGATGCGGTGGCGCGCGAAGATCGCGTCCATCGCCGCGGCGTCGCCGACGTCGGCCTGCTCGAAGACGACGGCGCGCGGCGCCAGCTCGCGCAGGCGCTCGAGCACGCGCGGCGAGCTGTTGCGGAAATCGTCGACGCCGACGACGTCGAAGCCGGCCTCGTGCAGCGCGAGCCAGGTGTGCGAGCCGATGTAGCCGGTGGCGCCGGTGAGGAGGATTGCACCGGCGCTCATTGGAGCATGAACTGCCCGTAGCAGCTGAACGCGTTGCTGCGCTGCGCAAGGAAGAAGTCGCTGCCGCTGCGCGAGAAGCGGCGCCAGTCGCAGCCCAGGCTCAGGCTGCGCTGCGGCTGCCAGCTCACGCCCAGGCTCAGGGTGTTGTCGTGGTCGCGCGTACTCTGCGCGTCGCGACCGAATTCGGTGATCACGAGCGAGCGTTCGAGCCGGCGCCGGCCATGGGCTGCCTCGGCCTGCAGCGCGACCTTCGCCGTCAGCGGGTAGGCCGCGTGCACGGTCAGCGAGGTGGTCATGCGGCTGTACTCGATCGACCCGGCCTCGCCGCTGGCGTCGAGCAGGTAGGCATCCTGCGCGGGCTGGTGTCGCAATGTGCTCGTCAGCACCAGCTTGCCCGCGGGCTGCCAGGTCCAGCCGAGCTCGCCGGTGAGGCCGGAGTAGTCGCGCTCGCGTGCGACGTCGTAACGCGTGCGGCCCTGGCCCAGGCGCGCACGCAGGCGGCTGGCAGCACTCGGAATCCATTCGCCGCTCAGCTCGAGCGCCAGGCGCCTGAAGTCGTCGCCCCGGGTATGGCCCTCGGAGTCGATCAGGTAGTTCGGATAGCTGCCGTCGGTGTGCCGCACCGAGAGCAGCAGGTTGACCGCGCCGCTCGGGCGCCAGCGCAGGCCGAGCGAGGCGCTGTCCTGTTCGAACTCGCGGCGGCGATAGCGCTCGGCCGAGTAGCTGACCTTGGCGCGGTCCAGCGCGAGCTCTGCGCGCAGCGGGCCCGCGAGCCCGTAGTGGACCTTGGCCGCAAGACGCGTCGTCTGCTCGTTGTTGCCTTCGATCGGCACGCCGTCCTCGGCGCTGGCAAAGCGTGCCAGCGTGCGGCTGCGAGACGCGCTCAGGCTGCCGCCCAGCCGGGCGACCGTCTCCCAGTCCAGGCCCAGACGCAGGTTGTAGCCTTCGTTGTCGTAACCCTTGTTGCGCGCGAAGCGGTTCGCGCGCAGGGTGGCGTCGCCATGGACGCGCTGGCGCGAGATCGGCTGGTCGACGCCGACGATGAGCGCGGTCGACGACACCGTGTCGCTGCGGCGCATGCCCGCGGGCAGCGCCTGGCCCTGGCCCAGCAGCAGGATGTTGTCGTCGTGCAGCACCGTCTGCGAGATGCCCAGCCGGTAGGGGCTGGCCTGCGCCGAGGCATCGGTGGGCAGCAGCGCCGGCGCCAGCGCCAGCGGCCCCATGAAGGCCAGGGTGCTGAGCCAGCGGCGGCGGGGTGGGCGCTTCGTCTGCATCATCAGTAGGCCTTGCGGTCGAAGAGGATGAGCTTGATGGTACGGGCGATGATCTGCAGGTCCAGCATCAGCGACCAGTTGCGCAGGTACTCGAGGTCGTATTCGACGCGCGCCTGCATCTTCTCGATCGTGTCGGTCTCGCCGCGATGACCGTTGACCTGCGCCCAGCCGGTGATGCCGGGCCTGACCTTGTGCCGCACCATGTAGGCCTTGATCAGCTCACGGTACTGCTCGTTGTGCGCGACCGCGTGCGGGCGTGGCCCGACGACGCTCATGCGGCCCTGCAGCACGTTGATGAACTGCGGCAGCTCGTCCAGCGAAGTCCGGCGCAGGAAGGCACCGATCGGCGTCACGCGCGGATCGTCGCGCGTGGCCTGCCGGACCACCGGTCCGTCGTCCTGGGTCGTCATCGAGCGGAACTTGTAGACCGTGATCTCCTGCCCGTCCAGGCCGTTGCGCCGTTGCCTGAAGATCGCCGGCCCCGGCGAGGAGACGCGCACGGCGATCGCGATGGCGAGCATCACCGGCCAGAGCACGAGCAGGATCAGGGTCGCGAGAACCACATCGGAGATGCGCTTGACGAGCTGATTGCTGCCGGTGAAGGGGCTCTCGCACAGGCCGACGACCGGCAGGCCGTTCATGTCGCCCAGCCGGCCCTGGATGATCGTGATGCCGAAGACGTCGGGCACGAAGTAGATCGACGCCGTCGTGCTCTGCACCGCCTCGAGCAGGCCGATGATGCGCGGCTGCGATCCCAGCGGCAGCGTGATGTAGACCTCGTGGATGCCGTTGGCGTCGACGAAGGCGGCCAGGTCCGCGAGCCGTCCGAGCCACAGCGGCCGCGCTTCGTCGGCGACGCGCGCGTCGGTGCGATCGTCGAAGTAGCCGATGAGCTCGTGTGACTGGCTGCCGCGGGCGCGGAAGGCCGCGGCCACGCGCACGCCCAGCGGCCCGGCGCCGACGATCACGGCGCGGCGGCGGTTGCCGGCCTCACTCGAGCGTCGCCGCAACCACTTGCGGCCGAGGAAGAAGGTGAACCAGACGAGCGCCGGGAACGACAGCGCCCACAGCAGCAGCATGCGCGGCTCGAAGAGCCTGAAGCTGTGCGTGGCAAAGCCGACGAGCGCGAGGATGAGGAGCAGCGTCACCCAGTTGGCGGCGATCTGCACCGCGGCGTTGAGCGGGCGCTCCCAGAAATGGTTCTTCCCGGGGAAGAGCAGCGCGATCGTGAGCACCGCCAGCACGATCTCGGGGCGCTCGATCGGCTCGTCGAGGATCCAGCAGCTGGCCAGCAGCGTGAGCACCGCCAGGCCCGGTTCGATCACGGCGGCGACGGCGCCCGTCACCGTGTCGGGCAACCGATGAAAGCGCTTGTTCTCTCCTTGCAGATCGGGCATGAGCGGGGGGACGCGGGGATGTACTGCTTCGGGCGCATCCCGAGCGGGGATTGCAAGCAAGCGGCCGCCGTTTTCGGGCCGCGGGCATCGACGGCCGCCGGTCCGCTGCTGCGACCGCAGCGCGGCGCGGCGGCCGGTTCGAGCCACAGCCGGCGATTCTCTCCGATCCGCCTGCCGGCCCGGTGCGGCAAGGTCGTCGCCTTGTAACCGGACGTGCCGCAGCCCGTGCCGGCACCAGCAGCCGCTGCCTACAATCGTGCGATGCTGCACACCCTGCACCAGATGCTGGCGCCCGCCGTCATGCAGCGGCTGACGCTGCTGCTCAACCACGTGCTCGGCAGCGAGGAGGTCGCGCAGCAGCGCCTGCTGCCGCACGCCGGCAAGGCGCTGCAGATCGAAGCCGCGGGCTGGCCGCCGCTGCTGCCGCCGCTGCCGGCGCTGGCCTGGCGGGTGACGCCGGCGGGTCTGCTGGAGTGGTGCGGCGGGCAGGTGCCCGGCGAGGTCGAACTGCGTCTGCGCGTAGCTGCGGACAACCCGGCCCTGCTGGCCGTGCGCGTGGTCGGCGGGCAGATGCCGGCGGTCGAGATCGCCGGGGACGCGGGCTTCGCCGCCGATGCCAACTGGCTGATGCAGAACCTGCGCTGGGATCTCGCCGCGGACCTGGAGCGCATGCTGCCGCCGCCGCTGGCCGCGGCGCTGGTACAGGCGGGCTCGGGCCTGGCCGGCGCGCTGGCTGCCGCGGTGCGCCAGCTCACGTCGCTGCGCGATCGCTGGCCGGGTCGCCAGGGCGCGTGATGCGGCAGTTCTGGCGCCTGAGCTTCATCTTCTTCATCGTCCTGCGCTACGGGCTCGACGAGCTCGCGCTCTCGCCTTTCCGGCAGCGGCGCGTGCGGCTGCTGGTGCGCCTGATCACCGTCGGGCGTCGCCTCGACCAGCCGCGCGGCGTGCGCCTGCGGCAGGCCTGCGAACGGCTCGGGCCCATCTTCGTCAAGTTCGGGCAGGTGCTCTCGACGCGGCGCGACCTGATGCCACCGGACATCTCCGAGGAGCTGGCCAAGCTCCAGGACCGGGTGCCGCCCTTCCCGGCGGCGGTTGCGCGCTCGATGGTCGAGAAGGCCTTCGGCCGGCCGCTGGACGAGATCTTCGCGAGCTTCGACGCCGAGCCGGTGGCCAGCGCCTCGGTCGCGCAGGTGCACTTCGCGGTCCTGCAGGACGGGCGCGAGGTCGCGGTCAAGGTGCTGCGCCCGGGGATGCTCGCGGCGATCGAGGACGACCTCGCGCTGCTGCACCGCCTGGCGCGCTGGATCGAGCGGCTTTCGGCCGACGGCAAGCGGCTGCGCCCGCGCGAGGTCGTCGCCGAGTTCGACGCCTACCTGCACGACGAGCTCGACCTCGTGCGCGAGGCCGCCAACGCGGCGCAGCTGCGGCGCAACATGCAGGGACTGGACCTGGTGATGGTGCCGGAGATGATCTGGGACCTGTGCACGCGCACGGTGCTGGTGATGGAGCGCATGCACGGCATCCCGATCAACCAGACCGAGCGGCTGCGCGAGGCCGGCATCGACTTCAAGAAGCTGGCGCGCGACGGCGTCACGATCTTCTTCACCCAGGTGTTCCGCGACGGCTTCTTCCACGCCGACATGCACCC
>JAIXKN010000085.1 GCA_026932425.1 Burkholderiales bacterium | reverse complement strand
GTGGTGATCGGCGGCATCGTGGTCTCGATGTACCTGCCGATCTTCAAGCTCGGCGCGGTGGTCTGAGTCGGACCGTCCGTGATCGACCCCGCGCTCGTCGCGCTGATCCTCTCCCCCTGGTCCCTGGCGGTGCTGGGCCTGCTGGTGGGCAGCTTCCTCAATGTCGTCATCCACCGCCTGCCGCTGATGCTGGAGCGGCAGTGGTGGGGTGACGTCGTCGCGCAACTGCGCGACCGCGATTCGTTTGCCCGCACCTTTGCCGCCGAGGCGCCGGCGGGGCTCGACCAGGCTGCCGGCGCGCTGGAGCGCACGCTGGCGACACTCGCGCCGCTGTCGCTGATCCGCCCCGGCTCGCGCTGCCCCTCGTGCAAGCACCGCATCCGCTGGCACGAGAACGTCCCGTTGCTGTCGTGGCTGCGGCTGCGCGGGCGTTGCGCGAACTGCGGCGCCCGGATCTCGCCGCGCTACCCGATCGTCGAGCTCGCCACCGGCCTGCTCTTTGCCGCCGTCGCCTGGCGTTTCGGCGCGCAGCCGGTGACGCTGCTGTATTGCGCCTTTGCCGCGGCGCTCGTGGCGCTGACCGCGATCGACTGGGACACCACCGTACTGCCCGACGCGATCACGCTGCCGCTGCTGTGGGCCGGGCTCGTCGGCGCGGCGCTCGGCTGGCTGCCGACGGTCGACCTGCGCGCCTCGATCTGGGGCGCGGTTGCCGGCTACCTGTCGCTGTGGTCGGTCTACTGGCTCTTCAAGCTCACCACCGGCAAGGAAGGCATGGGCTTCGGTGACTTCAAGCTGCTCGCGGGCTTGGGCGCGTGGCTCGGCTGGCAGGCGATCCTGCCGATCGTGCTGATGGCCTCGGTGATCGGTGCCGTCGTCGGCCTGCTGATGAAGATGTCCGGCAGCCTGCGCGAAGGCCGCTTCGTGCCCTTCGGGCCCTTCCTCGCCGGGGGCGGCCTGGTCGTGCTGCTGGTCGGCCTGCCCACGGTGCTGGGCTGGATCGGCTGGGCATGAACGCCGCCGCACGTATCGACTGTAGCGACAGCAGCGCCCGCATCGGCAGCATCGGCAACATCGGCAGCATCGGCCTGACCGGCGGCATCGGCAGCGGCAAGAGCACGGTCGCGCAGCTTCTGGTCGCCCATGGCGCGATGCTCGTGGACACCGACGCGATCGCGCGCGCCCTCACCCTGCCCGGCGGCGCGGCGATCGCGCCGATCGCCGCGCGCTTCGGCACCGGGATGATCGCGTCCGACGGCGCCCTCGACCGTGAGCGGATGCGCGCCCGGGTCTTCGCCGACCCCGGCGCCAAGGCGCAGCTGGAGGGCATCCTCCACCCGCTGATCGGCCAGGAGGCCGACCGGCAGGCCGCGGCAGCCGGCGGCGCGGTCGTCGTCTTCGACGTGCCGCTGCTGGCCGAATCGCCACGCTGGCGGCGGCGCGTGGCGCGCATCCTCGTGGTCGACTGCAGCGAGGCGACGCAGTGCCACCGCGTGATGCAGCGCTCCGGCTGGAGCGAGGAGACCGTGCGTGCGGTGATCGCGCAGCAGGCCACGCGCGCCCAGCGCCGCGCGATCGCCGACGCCGTGATCTTCAATGACGGCATCAGCCCCGAAACACTCGCTGACGAGGTCGGCGCCCTTTGGACACTGTGGTGCAGGGAGCGCGGCAAACCGCTGTGAAACAATCGCGACAGCCGCAAGAGCCTGCCCTTGATCGTCTACGAGTACCCGTTCAACGAGAGCATCCGCACGATGCTGCGGCTCGAGCACCTGTTCGACCGCCTTGCGCAGCTCGCGCCCCGCGACGAGCCGGTGGACCACCACTTCGCACTGGTGACCATGTTCGAGATCATGGACGTGGCCGCGCGCGCCGATCTCAAGGCCGACCTGCTCAAGGACCTGGAGCGCCATCGCACCCAGTACGTGGCCTACCGCGGCAATCCGGCGATCTCGGAGGCGGCGCTCGAGGACGTGATCGCCCGCATCGACGCCAGCTTCGGCGCGCTCAACCAGGTGCAGGGCAAGGCCGGCCAGGCACTGGCGGGCAACGAGTGGCTGATGAGCATTCGAAGCCGCATCAGCATCCCCGGCGGTACCTGCGAGTTCGACCTGCCCTCCTACTACGCCTGGCAGCAGCACCCGCCCGAGAAGCGCCGGATGGACCTCGCGGGCTGGGCCAGTGCGCTCAACCCGCTCGCCGCCGCGCTGCACATGCTGCTCGGGCTGCTGCGCGACAGCGGAACGCCGCAGCGCATGATGGCCGTCGGCGGCCACTACCAGCAGAGCCTGCCGCAGAACAAGACCTACCAGCTGCTGCGCCTGCGCATGGCTCGCGATCCGACACTGGTGCCGGAGATCAGCGGTCATCGCCTGCTGGTCTCGGTGCGCATGATGCGCGCCGAGACCGAGGGCCGGTTGCGCCCGGCCGGTTCCGACGTGCCCTTCGAGCTCACCCTCTGCAGTTGAGCGACCGCGTGCGCTTGCCGATGGCCAGGAAGCCGATCGTCGTCCCCTGTCCGAGCTGCCGGCAGCCCAGCCGCTACGGGCCGGAGAACCCCTGGCGCCCCTTCTGCAGCGAGCGCTGCCGCAGTCTGGATCTCGGCGCCTGGGCAAGCGAGTCCTACCGCGTGCCGGCCATATCGCCGCCCGACGGACCGGCGGACGACAACGAGTCGGACCCGCCACGACACTGAGGCTGCAGCGTTCCGTCCCCGGCGCGCGTGACGCTGCCTATTGCCGCGGCGTGCACGTAGCTTTCGTACTGCTTCAGATCCATGCCGGAACGCTATAGCTGCTAGTGGCGCCTTCCCATTGATGCGAGATCGCGTCTGGCCAACAATGCCTGCGAAGGAGACTGCGCCCATGATCATCGACATCCACGGCCACTACACGACCGCGCCCGCGGCGCTGGGCGACTGGCGCAACGCGCAGATCGCCGGCATCGCCGATCCGGCGCAGATGCCCAGGGCCTCGGACCTGCGGATCAGCGACGACGACATCCGCGAGACGATCGAGAACAACCAGCTCAAGCTGATGCGCCAACGCGGGTCGGACCTCACGATCTTCAGCCCGCGCGCGAGCTTCATGGCGCACCACATCGGCGACTTCCAGGTCAGCAGCACCTGGGCGGCGATCTGCAACGAGCTCTGCTTTCGCGTCAGCCAGCTCTTCCCGGAACACTTCATCCCCGCGGCGATGCTGCCGCAAAGCCCGGGCGTGGACCCGAAGACCTGCATCCCGGAGCTGGTCAAGTGCGTCGAGCAGTACGGCAACGTCGCGATCAACCTCAACCCCGACCCTTCCGGCGGGCACTGGAAGGAGCCGCCGCTGACCGACCGCCACTGGTACCCGATCTACGAGAAGATGGTCGAGTACGAGATCCCGGCGATGATCCACGTGAGCACGAGCTGCAACGCGTGCTTCCACACCACCGGCGCACACTACATCAACGCGGACACGACGGCATTCATGCAGCTCATCCAGGGCGATCTGTTCAAGGACTTCCCGACGCTGAAATTCATCATCCCGCACGGCGGCGGTGCGGCGCCCTACCACTGGGGCCGCTACCGGGGCCTGGCGCAGGAGCTGAAGAAGCCGCTGCTCTCCGAGCACCTGCTGAAGAACGTCTTCTTCGACACCTGCGTCTACCACCAGCCGGGCATCGACCTGCTGACCAAGGTGGTTCCGGTCGAGAACATCCTCTTTGCCAGCGAGATGATCGGCGCGGTGCGCGGCGTCGACCCCGAGACCGGGTTCAACTACGACGACACGAAGCGCTACATCGAGGCGAGCACGCAGCTCACGCCCGAGCAGAAGCACGCGATCTACGAAGGCAACGCGCGGCGCGTCTACCCGCGACTGGACGCCGCGCTGAAGAAGAAGGGGAAGTGAGATGTACGAGCTTGGAGTCGTCCACCGCCGGATCGAGCGCACCGAGGCTGCGACCGCCGATGCGCTGGCGAAGTTCGGCAGCGCGACCGTGCACGAGGCGATGGGCCGCGTCGGCCTGATGCAGCCCTACATGCGTCCGATCTACGCCGGCGCGCAGGTTTCCGGCACCGCGGTGACGGTGCTGCTGCAGCCCGGTGACAACTGGATGATGCACGTCGTGGCCGAGCAGATCCGCGAAGGCGACATCGTCGTCGCCGCGGTGACGACGGCGTGCACCGACGGCTATTTCGGCGATCTGCTGGCGACCAGCTTCAAGGCGCAGGGCGCGCGAGCGCTCGTCATCGACGCCGGCGTGCGCGACGTGAAGACGCTCACCGAGATGGGCTTTCCGGTCTGGAGCAAGGCGATCAGCAGCCGCGGCACGGTCAAGGCGACACTCGGCTCGGTCAACATCCCGATCGTCTGCGCCGGCGCCTGGGTGACGCCGGGCGACGTGATCGTCGCCGACGACGACGGCGTCGTCTGCGTGCCGCGCGCGCTCGCGGCCAGGACGCTGGAAGCGGCCGCCAAGCGCGAGGCCAACGAGGGCGAGAAGCGCGCCAAGCTCGCCAGCGGCGTGCTCGGCCTGGACATGTACAAGATGCGCGAGCCGCTGGAAAAGGCCGGGCTGCGCTACATCGACTGAGCACACCCGAGCAAGGCGTGCAGGTCATGCGCATCGCGCTCATCGGCTACGGCGAAGTCGGCCGCATCCTCGCCGAGGATCTGCGGGCGCAGGGCCAGGCGGTGGTCGCCCACGACCTCAAGCTCGGCGACGCGGCCGAAGGCCCGCTCGTGCAGCACGCGCAAGCGCAGGGTGTTCGCCTGGCGGCCTCGCACGCGGACGCCGTGCGCGACGCCGAACTCGTGATTTCCGCGGTCACCGCGAACCAGGCGGTGCCGGTCGCCAAGGCCTGTGCACCCGCGCTTGCGTACGGCGCCTTCTTCCTCGACCTCAACTCCGCCTCGCCCGGCGCCAAGCAGCGCGCGGCCAGGCTCGTCGATGCCGGCGGCGCACGCTACGTCGAGGGCGCGGTGATGACTTCGGTGCCGCCCTACCGCATCAAGGTGCCGCTGCTGCTGGGCGGGCCGCATGCGCAGGCGCTGCTGCCGCGGCTGCAGACGCTTGGCTTTGCCGCGCGCGTGGCCGACGAGCGCCTGGGGGTGGCCAGCGCGACCAAGATGTGCCGCAGCGTGATGATCAAGGGCCTGGAGGCGATGGTGATCGAGAGCTTCAGCGCCGCGCGCCACTACGGCGTCGAGGACGCGGTGATCGCCTCGCTGCAGGAGACCTTCCCCGGCCTCGACTGGGAGAAACAGGCGAGCTACTTCTTCCAGCGCGTGATCGAGCATGGTCGTCGCCGCGCCGAGGAGATGCGCGAGGTCGCAGAAACGGTGCGCGAAGCCGGGCTCGAACCCTGGTCGGCCAGCGGCACCGCGCAGCGCCAGGCCTGGATGGCGGACCTCGCCGACACCGGCCTCTTCGGCGAGCGCGGCAGCCCTGCGTTTGCGCGCAGCAACAACTGGCGCACGGAGGCCGACCGCCTGCTGGCCTGGGCGGCGAAACAGGAAACGGCGGTGGACATGAGCACCGCAAAGGACGACTGACGCATGCACTTCGAGAAAACCCCCGGCTGGCTCGACTGGTACGCCGGCCCGAGCAAACCCCGCTTCCAGCTCCCGGCCGGCAGCGTCGACGCGCACTGCCACGTCTTCGGCCCCGGCGCCGAGTTCCCTTTCGCCCCCGAGCGCAAGTACACGCCCTGCGATGCGAGCAAGGCGCAGCTCTTCGCGCTGCGCGACCACCTCGGCTTCGCGCGCAACGTCATCGTGCAGGCCACCTGCCACGGCGCCGACAACCGCGCGATGGCCGATGCCTGCGCGAGCAGCGGCGGGCGCGCGCGGGGGGTGGCCACGGTCCGGCGCAGCGTCAGCGACGCCGAGCTCCAGGCGCTGCATGAGGCCGGCGTGCGCGGCGTGCGCTTCAACTTCGTCAAGCGGCTCGTCGACTTCACGCCCAAGGACGAGCTGATGGAGATCGCCAGCCGCATCAAGGCCCTGGGCTGGCACGTCGTCATCTACTTCGAGGCACAGGACCTGCCCGAGCTCTGGGACTTCTTCACCGCGTTGCCGACCACCGTCGTCGTCGACCACATGGGTCGCCCCGACGTCGGCAAGCCCCTGGACGGACCCGAGTTCCAGCTCTTCCTGAAGTTCATGCGCGAGCACGAGAACGTCTGGAGCAAGGTGAGCTGCCCCGAGCGCCTGAGCAAGAGCGGCCCGCCGGCGCTCAATGGCGAGCAGGCCGCCTACCGCGACGTCGTGCCCTTCGCGCGCAAGGTGGTCGAGACCTTTCCCGACCGCGTGCTCTGGGGCACCGACTGGCCGCACCCGAACCTGAAGGACCACATGCCCGACGACGGCCTGCTGGTCGACTTCATCCCGCACATCGCCCCCACCCCCGAACTGCAGCGCAAGCTGCTGGTCGACAATCCCATGCGCCTTTACTGGCCGGAGGAACGCTGATGGCCCTGCACAAACCCTATATCGACATCCCCGGAACCACGATCTTCGACGCGGAGCAGTCCCGCAAGGGCTACTGGTTGAACCAGTTCTGCTTCAGCCTGATGAAGGCCGAGAACCGCGCGCGCTTCAAGGCGAACGAGCGCGCCTACCTCGACGAGTGGCCGATGACCGAGGAGCAGAAGCAGGCGGTGCTGGCGCGCGACCTCAACCGCTGCATCGCCGCCGGCGGCAACATCTACTTCCTCGCGCGCATCGGCGCCACCGACGGCAAGAGCTTCCAGCAGATGGCCGGCAGCATGACCGGAATGAGCGAGGAGGAGTACCGCGACATGATGGTTGCCGGCGGCCGCTCGATCGAGGGCAACCGCTACCTCG
>JAIXKN010000031.1:5449-6840 GCA_026932425.1 Burkholderiales bacterium | reverse complement strand
GCACCGCTGCCGCCGGCGAGACGAGGTCGGACGACGAGCGCGAGCCGTCGACCGGCCGCACCGATCCGGTCGAGCTTGCCGTGCAGCGTCGCGCGTCCTGAGCGCGCATCCGGTCTGCCCGCCGAGGCCCGGCAAACCCCGCACGAACACGGAAGGCGACGCCGGCCTCACATCGCGAAGGTCTTCTTCAGGAACGCGATGATCGCTGCGGCGGCCTGGTCACGGGCCTTGGCGTCGCCCTGCACCGTCGCGCCGGTGTCGCGGCAGGCAGCCAGCGCGCTCTTGTACGCCTCGCCCTGGAGGCGCGCTCCGGTGTTCCGGTCGAAGGCGCGGAAGCCGTCGATGTCGATCTCGATCGGACAGTCGGCACGCGTCTTCACCGCGCGCGCGAGGGACTGCCGCTGCTGCTCGTCGGCGTCGAACTTGTGATGCGCACCTTCGATCACCGCGAATTCCACCGGCGTGCCCGCAGCGCGAATCTTCTCCGCGTAGTCCTGGCACGGCGCCATCGGCGCATAGTCGTCGGCGCTGCCGTGCACGAAGAGCATCGGCGCCTTCGAAAACACCCCCGGTCGCACGACGAGGCGGAAGATGCCGCTGCAGCCGCCCGAGTACACCGGCACGATCGCGGCGAACTGAAGGCCATCAGGGAGCTTCTGCGAGGCGATGATGGGCTCGACCGCACTGCGAAGCACTGCGGTGCCGCCGCGCGAGAAGCCGATTGCTGCAATGCGCTTGGCGTCGATACGCGGGTGCGTGGCAAGCAGCCGCAGAGCGGCGAAACTGTCGGCGATGTCAGCAGAGAACGGTACGGCCGACTGGTCGTCGGCCGTGCTGCGCACGCCCCGCGGCCCGAACATGTCGATCACGAAAACCGCGATCCCGGCGGCATTGAACTGCCGTGGCCAGTAATCGAGCTCGGCCGAATAGAGCCCTCCCGACCCGTGGACGAGCACGACCGCCGGCACCTTCTGATCGCCCGGCGGCAGGAAAAGGTGGCCGACGATGTTCACGGTTTCGTCGCCCTTGTCGCCGCGCATCAGGTCGGGGAGCGTCTTGGGCGTCCAGCTCGGGAACGCGTAGACGCCGTTGCCCGGCGCCGAAGCGAAGCTGCTCACTGCAGCCGGCTGTCCGAACGCAGCGGCAGCCGCGATCAACGCGAGCAGCCCTGCAAGCCACCGGCAACCGACGATGCGTTGCATTGCCTGCACGAGAGCCATGATTGCCTCCGCATCAACCGATGAGCGGCCGCGAGCATAGCGAGGCCGATGCCTGGATGTACATCAGGGTTTTGTGCGGCGCTGTGGGCAACGGGCTGCCCGGCGCGCCTCAGCGCCGCTTCGCGCGCGGATGCGCGGCGTCGTAGGCGCGCGCCAGGTGCTGGAAATCCA
>JAIXKN010000031.1:0-5439 GCA_026932425.1 Burkholderiales bacterium | reverse complement strand
CGCTTCGCGCGCGGATGCGCGGCGTCGTAGGCGCGCGCCAGGTGCTGGAAATCCAGCCGCGTGTAGACCTGCGTCGTCTGGATGCTGGCGTGGCCCAGCAGCTCCTGCACCGCGCGCAGGTCGCCGCTGGACTGCAGCAGGTGCGAGGCGAAGCTATGCCGCAGCATGTGCGGCCGCACCTGTGCGGGGACGCCTGCCTGCAGCGCGAGCGCCCGCAGCCGCGCGCGCAGCGGGTTGGGTGTCAGCCGCGTGCCGCGCTGGCTGACGAAGAGTGCCGGCTCGTCGGGGGCGGCGAGCCGCGGCCGCAGCGCCAGCCAGGCCTGCAAGGCCTGCAGCGCGGGCGCGCCGATCGGCACGCTGCGGCGCTTCGATCCCTTGCCCAGCACATGCGCGCTGGCATCGTCCAGATCGATCCAGCCGCGCGCCTGCGCCGAAGCCTGCACGTCGAGCCCGAGCAGCTCGCCCACGCGCAGGCCGCAGCCGTAGAGCAGTTCGACGATGGCGTGGTCGCGCGCAAGCAGTTCGGTGCGACTGCCCTGCCCTTCGTGCGCGGCCAAGGCCACCGCCTGCTCCACCGGCAGCGCCGAGGGCAGCGGCTTGGCCGCCCTGGGCGGGCGCACCGCGATCGCAGGGTTGTGCGCCACGCGCCCGTCGCGCCCCCACCAGCGATAGAGCCCTCTCCATGCCGCGAGCGTGATCGCGATGCTGCGCGCGCCCAGGCCCTGACGGCGCAGCGTCGCGACCCAGTCCCGCAGATGATGCACCTGCGCGTGCGACAGTTCGACGTTCTCGGCCGCAGCCAGGCGCTGCAGGCGCACGAGCGCGTCGCGGTACATCGCAAGCGTGCGCGGCGCGAGGCGCTTCTCGACGGTCAGATGGTCGAGGAAGCGCTGCAGCTCCGCCCCGAGGGCCTCGTGCGCGAGAGACGCCGCGGCCTGCGGCGCAACCGTCCCGGCACCTTCGGCCCCGGCGTTCATGGCCGATGCGGGCGCAGGCGCGAGAGCGCGGCGCTGGCGATCTCGCCGATGCGCATCAGGAACTCGGTTCCCATGTCGGCCTGGTAGCGCGTGGGATCGGGCGAGCCGAGCACCAGCAGGCCGAAGGCGGAGTCCTCGCCGGCTTCGCGCAGCGGGATCAGCGCCAGCGAGGCGATGCTGCCCGGTTCGTCGAGCCACGAGACCGCTTCGAAGCCGGCGTTGACGCCGCAATAGGGCTGCGCAAGGCTGCTCGTGAAGCTGCGCGCATCGTCGCTGACGCGCTGGGCGAACGCGGCATCGGCACAGCCCGGCTGCACGTCCCAGACGCGGATCGCGGCCTGCGGGATCATGAACTCGTGGCGCAGCTCCTGCACCATCACGCCGGGCAGCTCGGCTGCCTCCTGCGTCGTCAGCAGGCGCAGCGTCCAGCGGTGGAGTCGGTCGGCCAGCGCGAGATTCTCCTGGCCGTGGCGCAGCATCTCGACGATGCGCCGCTCCAGGCCCTTGATGCGCTCGCGCAGCATCTCCATCTGCCGCTCCTGCAGCGAGACGGCGCGCTGCCCGTGCGGGCTGGTGAGCTGCACGCTCGAGAGCAGCTCGGCATGGCGCTCGAAGAAGCCCGGCGTGTTGGCCAGGTAGTCGGCGATGTCGTTCTCGGTGATGCCTTGCACGCCGGTGGTCGGATTCACAGTTCGATCTCTCCTTCGAAGACAGTCTCGGCGGCGCCGGTCATCAGGACGTGATCGGCGTCGCCGCCGGCCCACTCGATCGTCATGCGGCCGCCGCGCATGCGCACGTCCACCGACGGCTCGAGCAGCCCCATGCGGATGCCGGCGACGACGGCCGCGCAGGCGCCCGAACCGCAGGCCAGCGTCTCGCCGGCGTCGCGCTCGTGCACGCGCAGCGCGATCTCGCCGCGGCCGATCACCTGCATGAAGCCGACGTTGACCCGGCGAGGGAAGCGCTCGTGCCGCTCCAGGTGCGGCCCGAGCTCGGCCACCGGCGCGTGCGTCGCGTCCTCGACGCGCAGCACCGCGTGCGGGTTGCCCATCGAGAGCACCGCCGCCTCGACGACGCGGCCCTGCACCTGCAGCGGCCACAGCGGCATCGCGCCCTGCAGCTGCGGGCGCAGACCCTCGGCATCGAAGCCCACGCGCTCGGGCGCGAACACCGGCGCCTTCATGTCGACCGTGACGCGGCCGTCGGGCCGCTCGCGCAGCTCGATGCGCCGGTTCACGGTGGCCACGCGCAGCACCGGCTTGCGCGTGAGGCCGCGCTCGCGCACGAAGCGCACGAAGCAGCGCGCGCCGTTGCCGCAGTGCTCGACCTCGGCGCCGCTGGCGGCGTTGAAGATGCGGTAGCGGAAGTCGATGCCCTCGTCGCGCTCGTCGCCGCTGGGCGACTCGACGACGAGGATCTGGTCGGCCCCGACGCCGAAGCGCCGGTCGCCCAGCCGACGGATCTGATCGACCGACAGGCGCAGCGGCGTGCCCGTGGCGTCCAGCACGACGAAGTCGTTGCCCGCGCCCTGCATCTTCGTGAATCGCAACCGCATGGCGGCGATTATCCCGGCAGCGTCGGCAACAGGCTCAGGCGTAGAAGGAGGCGTCGCCGGGTGGGCGCGTCTTGAAGCGCTTGTGCACCCACAGGTACTGCGCCGGGCAGCGGCGGATCTCGGCCTCGATCCAGGCGTTCATGCGCGCGGCGTCGGCCATCGGATCGTCGCTCGGCCAGTCGCCCCAGGGCTCGGCGATACGCACGAGGTAGCCGCGGCCGCCAGGCAGGAACTCGGTCGTCACCGGCTGCACCGCCATCGACAGCGAACGCGCCAGGCGCGAGGGCGCGAGCAAAGTCGCCGCCGGCACGCCGAAGAAGGGCACGAAGGCCGCGTCGCGCAGGCCGAAGTCCATGTCCGGCAGGTTGAAGAAGATGCAGCCGCGCCGGATCGCGCGCAGCAGCGGCAGGGCGCCGTCCTGGCGCGTGAACACCTCGCCGCGGCCGAAGCGCGAGCGGCCGCGCAGGATCGCCGCGTCGAAGACCTCGTTGACCTGCCGCTGGTAGATCGTCGTCACCGGCCGCTGCTGCATCAGCTGGCTGGCGACGCCCGCGACCTCCATGCCGATGAAGTGCGGCACCAGCCACATCACCGCGCGGCCGGAGTGGCGGTCCGCCCAGCCGATGTCGCCCTCGACCCGGATCAGTCGCCGCAGCCGCGCCGGGCTCGCGTGCCAGAGCACGCCGCGCTCGAGGATGCTGCGCGCAAGCCACTGGAAGTGCTCGCGCGCGATGCGCTCGCGCTCGGCGACGGGAAGCTCGGGCAGGCAGAGCTCGAGGTTGCGCAGGGCCACGCGCATGCGCGAAGGCCGCAGCCTGGGCAGCAGCCCGCCAAGCCCGGTGCCGAGGGCCGCCAGCAGCGGCAGCGGCAGCCAGTGCAGCAGCCACACCAGCGCCAGCACGACGCGTGCCCCGAGGCGGGCGAGCATCATGCCGGCTCCGCCCGCCGAGGCGACTTGTAGCGGTGGTAGCCCCAAAGGTACTGCCGCGGGCAGCGCAGGATCACCGACTCCATCGCGCGGTTGATCACGCGCGCCGCGGTCTCGTCGTCGGCGCCCTCGGGCAGCGGCTCGGGCAGTTCGCTCGCGTGCACGAGGTAACCGCGCCCGCCGGGCAGCCGCTCGGTCCACAGCAGCCCGACCGCCGCACCGGTCTGCTGCACCAGGCGCGCGGCAAGCGTCATCGTGTAAGCGTTCTGGCCGAAGAAGGGGACCCACACGCCCATGCCCTCGGGCGGCACCTGGTCGGGAAGCAGACCCACGGTCTGGCCTTTCTTCAGCGCGCGCAGCATCTGGCGCACACCGGCCAGCGTCGCCGGCGCGGTGGCCAGCGCCGGCCGTGCGCGCGCCGTCTCCTCGAGTTCGCGCAGCAGCCGCTTGCGCGCCGGGCGGTAGAGCACGGTGATCGGCTGCTGCTGCCCGAACTCCTGCGCGTAGGCCTGCGCCGAGACCTCGAAGCTGCCCAGGTGCGGGGTCAGCAGCACGAGCCCGCGTCCGCGTGCCAGCAGCGCCTGCAGCACCTCGCGGCCGTCCCAGTGCACCGGGTCGGCGATCGGCTCCTCGGGCGGGCGCAGCCACAGCCGCGGCAGCTCGGCCACCAGCCGCCCGGCCTCGGCGATCGAGGCGCGGCGGTTGGCCGCCGAAACGCCTGCGGCGGCAGCATTGGCGCGCAGCCGGCTGCGGTAGCTGGTGGAGGCCGCGTAGGTCAGCCAGCCAAGCCAGCCGCCCAGCGCGTGCAGAAGCCACAAGGGCCAGCGGGAGAGCCGGCGCAGCAGTCCGATCATGCTTTTTATAATGGGGCGTCGCCGAGTTAAAGGACAACTTGCGGGGCGACAGGTGGGGCGAAGGATAACGGTCGCGCCACCGGGGGCTGCGGCCGAGGTCGGCCGGGCATCCATCCGCTAAAGCGTTCGCCCAGGTGCTGCCGGCCCGGTCGACGCAACCGGAAGCAGGCAAAGGAGCAGCACAGATGGCGAACGATTTCCTCTTCACCTCCGAATCGGTCTCGGAGGGCCACCCCGACAAGGTCGCGGACCAGATCTCGGACGCGATCCTCGACGCGATCTTCAAGCAGGACCCCTTAAGCCGCGTCGCGGCCGAGACGCTCACCAACACCGGGCTCGTCGTGCTCGCCGGCGAGATCACGACCAACGCGCACGTCGACTACATCCAGGTCGCGCGCGACACGATCAAGCGCATCGGCTACGACAACACCGAGTACGGCATCGACTACAAGGGCTGCGCCGTGCTCGTCGCCTACGACAAGCAGAGCCACGACATCGCGCAGGGGGTGGACCACGCCAGCGACGACCACCTCAACACCGGCGCCGGCGACCAGGGCCTGATGTTCGGCTACGCCTGCGACGAGACCGACACGCTGATGCCGGCGCCGATCTACTACGCGCACCGGCTCGTCGAGCGCCAGGCGCAGCTGCGCAAGGACGGCCGCATGCCCTACCTGCGCCCCGACGCGAAAAGCCAGGTGACGATGCGCTACGTCG
Organism: Burkholderiales bacterium; assembly: GCA_026932425.1. GTDB lineage: Bacteria > Pseudomonadota > Gammaproteobacteria > Burkholderiales > Burkholderiaceae_C > Rubrivivax. The sequence goes on along the minus strand of JAIXKN010000031.1, from coordinate 408 downwards.
ACGGCCGGCCGCATTCGATCGACACCGTCGTGCTCTCGACCCAGCACTCGCCCGAGTGGAGCCTGGGCGACAAGATGAAGCCCGAGTTCGTCGAGGCCGTGGTCGAGGAGATCATCAAGCCGGTGCTGCCGCAGGAGTGGCTGAAGGGCACGCGCTACCTCGTCAACCCCACAGGCCGCTTCGTCATCGGCGGTCCGCAGGGCGACTGCGGCCTCACTGGGCGCAAGATCATCGTCGACACCTACGGCGGCGCCTGCCCGCACGGCGGCGGTGCCTTCAGCGGCAAGGACCCGAGCAAGGTGGATCGCTCGGCGGCCTACGCCTGCCGCTACGTCGCCAAGAACATCGTCGCGGCGGGTCTGGCGCGCCAGTGCCAGGTGCAGGTTGCGTACGCGATCGGCGTCGCCC
>JAIXKN010000067.1:51365-56725 GCA_026932425.1 Burkholderiales bacterium | reverse complement strand
CCTTTGGACTGGTAGGCCGGGCGGGGCTCGAACCCGCGACCAACGGATTATGAGTCCGCTGCTCTGACCGACTGAGCTACCGGCCCCTGTGCAGCTGTTGCGGTGCTGCCCGATTCTAGGAGCCGGGGCCGCGCGCGTTCGACTCCGGTCACCAGGGAGCCCGCGGCCGTGGCGCAGGCGGCGTCGCCGCTCACTTCGTCGACAGCGCGTTGCCGACCAGGCGTGCGGTGATGTCGACGATCTGGATCATGCGCTCGTAGGCCATGCGCGTCGGTCCGATGACGCCCAGGGTGCCGACGACGTGCCCGTCGACCTCATAGGGCGCGGTGACGACCGAGAGTTCCTCGAACGGCACGACCTGGCTCTCGCCGCCGATGTAGATGCGCACGCCCTCGGCGCGGCTCGAGGTGTCGAGCAGCCGCATCAGCTCGGTCTTGTGCTCGAACATGTCGAAGAGCCGGCGCAGGCTCGGCAGGTCGCTGCCGAAGTCCTGCACGCCGAGCAGGTTGCGCTCGCCGCTGACGACGACCTGGTCGCTGCTCTCGGCCATCGCCTCGGTGCCGGCCTGCACCGCGGCCTGCATCAGCAGCGCGATCTCGCTGCGCAGGGCCTCGATCTCGTGCTTGAGGCGCTCGCGCACCTCCTCGATCGTCAGGCCCGCGTAGTGCGCGTTGAGGTAGTTCGTCGCCTCGGCGAGCTCGGCCTGCGTGTGGTCGCGCGCGGTGATGATGACGCGGTTCTGTACGTCGCCGTCGGGTGCGACGATGATGACCAGCACGCGGCGCTCGGCCAGGCGCAGGAACTCGATGTGGTGGAAGACGCCCGCCTTGCGCGGCGCGGTGACCACACCGACGAAGCTCGAGAGGTTCGAGAGCATCTGCGCGGCCTGCGTGATCACGCGCTGCGGCTGGTCGGGGTGGAGCTGGCTGCCGGCGGCGGCGACTTCGGGCGACAGGTTCGCGAGCTCGCCCAGGTTCAGCGGCCGCGCGGTCAGCATGGTGTCGACGAAGAGCCGGTAGCCGCGCGCGGTGGGCACGCGGCCGGCACTGGTGTGCGGGCTGGCGATGAGCCCGAGCTCCTCGAGGTCGGCCATCACGTTGCGGATCGTCGCCGGCGAGAGCTCGAGCCCCGAGGCCCTGGACAGGGTGCGTGAGCCCACGGGCTGGCCGTCGGCGATATAGCGCTCGACCAGGGCCTTGAGCAGCGTCTTGGCACGATCGTCCAGCATGGCGGAATTGTACGAACGCAGCGGCGTTGCAGCCCCGTCGTTGCTGCGGGTTCACCCTCGTCGACGGGGCCTCGAGGAGCAGGCCACGGCGGCCTTCGGCGGTGTTTTCCGCGCGGGCGCTATGGTCTAATGCCGCGCACCATGTCCAAGCGCTTTCGCCACGCTGCGATCGTCGGGAAGTATCAGGCCCATGGCATCCGGCCCTTGCTGGAGGAGCTTGCCCACTTTCTTGTCGGCCTGGGCATGGAGGTTTCTTTCGAGCGCGAGACGGCGCAGGCCACCGGCGTCAGCGGCTATGCCTCGATCCCGGTCGACGAGCTCGGCCGGCACTGCGACCTGGGGATCGTCGTCGGCGGCGACGGCACCATGCTCGGCATCGCGCGGCAGGTCGCGCGCCAGAACCTCCCGGTGGTCGGCATCAACCAGGGGCGGCTGGGCTTCATCACCGACGTGCCGCAGGGGCAGTACCGCGACGCGCTGCGCTCGATGATCGCCGGCGACTACGAGGAGGAGCGCCGTGCGATGCTCGAGAGCCGCGTCTGGCGCGACGACGAACCGATCTTCGACGGGCTCTCGCTCAACGACGTCGTCGTCTCGCGCGGCGAGACGGCGAGCATGGTCGAGCTGCGCATCGACATCGGCGAGGACTTCGTCGCCAACATGCGCGCCGACGGCCTGATCGTCGCGACCCCGACGGGCAGCACCGCGTACGCGCTCTCGGCCGGCGGGCCGATCCTGCACCCGCGCATCGCGGGCTGGGTGCTCGTGCCGGTGGCCAGCCACACGCTCAGCAACCGGCCGATCGTGCTGCCCGACACCGGCGAGATCCGGATCACGATCGTCGCCGGACGCAACGCGTCGGCCAACTTCGACATGCACAGCATCGCGAGCCTGCTGCACGGCGACCAGGTGCGCGTACGCCGCTCGGCGCACACCGCCTGCTTCCTGCACCCGCGCGGCTGGAGCTACTACGCCACGCTGCGGCGCAAGCTGCGCTGGTACGAAGGCGTGGTCTAGGGGCCGGGCACCGGACGCGAGCTCCCGCACGCCATGCTGCGCCGCCTCGGCCTACGCGACGTGGTCCTGGTCAGCCGCCTGGAGCTGACGCTGGAGTCGGGCTTCACCGTGCTGACCGGCGAAACGGGCGCCGGCAAGTCGATCCTCGTCGAGGCGCTGCAGCTGGCGCTGGGCAGCCGTGCCGACGCGAGCCTGGTGCGCGAAGGTGCGGCCCGTGCCGAGGTGAGCGCCGAGTTCGACCGGCCCGAGGCCCTCGTGCCCTGGCTCGACGAAGGCGGCTTCGAGCACGGCGAGGGCACGCTTTTGCTGCGTCGCACGGTCGACGCCCAGGGGCGCAGCCGCGCCTGGATCAACGGCAGCGCGGCCACCGTGACGCAGTTGCGCGAGCTCGCCGAGCATCTGGTCGACATCCACGGCCAGCATGCCTGGCAAGGGCTGACGCGCCCGGCGACGGTGCGCGCACTGCTCGACGCACAGGCCGGGGTCGACGGCGCGCGGCTGGCGACGCGCTGGCAGGCCTGGCGCACGGCACTGTCGGCGCTCGACGAAGCGCGCGCCCGGCGCGACACGCTCGAGCGCGAACGCGAGCGCCTGGCCTGGCAGATCGGCGAGGTCGACAAGCTCGCGCCGGGCGACGACGAGTGGGAAGAGCTCAACGCCGAACACCAGCGCCTGGCGCACGGCCAGGCGCTGCTCGACGCCGCGCGTGCGGCGCTGGACGCCGTCGGCGAGGGCGAGCCCGCGGCCGACGCCCTGCTCGCGCGCGCGATCGACGCGCTCGAGGAGGTCGCGCGCTACGACGCCGAGGTCGCAGCCATCGTTGACGTTCTGCGTTCGGCGCAGGCGCAGCTTCAGGATGCGGCGCACTCGCTGCACGGCTACCTCGGCCATCGCGAGCCCGACCCGGGCCGGCTCGCCGAGCTCGATGCGCGCCTCTCGGCCTGGGTCGGGCTTGCGCGCCGCTACCGGCGCACGCCGGCCGAGCTGCCGGCGCTGCTCGCGTCGTGGAAGCAGGAGCTGCAGGCGCTGGACGCGGCGGCCGACATCGAGGGCCTGGAACGCGCGGCACATGCGGCCGAGGAGGCGTGGCGGGCAGAGGCCAGGCTCGTGAGCGCGGCGCGGGCGAAGGCGGCGCCGCCGCTGGCCGCGGCCGTGACGCAGCTGATGCAGACCCTGGGCATGGCCGGCGGGCGCTTCGAGGTCGCGCTGCTGCCGCAGGACGAGCCGCAGTCCTACGGGCTCGAGGCGGTCGAGCTGCGCGTGGCCGGGCATGCGGGCAGCGCGCCGCGGGCGCTGGCGAAGGTGGCCTCGGGCGGCGAGCTCTCGCGCCTGGCGCTGGCGGTGGCGGTGGCCACGAGCCGGGGCGGGGCGCAGCAGGCGGCGGTACCGACGCTGGTCTTCGACGAAGTCGACAGCGGCGTCGGCGGCACGGTGGCCGACAGCGTCGGCGCGCTGATGAAGCAGCTCGGACGCGCGAGCCAGGTGCTGGCCGTGACCCATCTGGCGCAGGTGGCCGCCTGCGCCGATCATCATCTGGTGGTGAGCAAGGCGTTCAGGGACGGGGCGACGACGAGCGAAGTGCATGCGGTCACCGGCGAGGCGCGCGTCGCGGAAGTGGCGCGCATGCTCGGCGGCGAGTCGCTCTCGGGGACCGCGCATGCACAGGCGATGCTCGCGCAGGGCGCGAAGGGGGCTGCATGACGGTCTGGGGCGCACTGGACAGCACGCCGCCGCGCGACGAGGTCGTGCTCATCACCGGCATCTCGGGTTCGGGCAAGTCGGTGGCGCTGCACGCGCTCGAGGACGCGGGCTTCTTCTGCGTCGACAACCTGCCGCCGGAGCTGCTGCGCGACTTCATCCGCCTGCAGCACGAGCGGCACACGCATCGCGTGGCGGTCGCGGTCGACGTGCGCACCGCGGGCTCGCTGCCGGTGCTGCTGCCGCTGATCCGCGAGCTGCGTGAAGAGGGCCTGAACATCCGCCCGCTCTTCCTCGACGCCGGCACCGACACGCTGGTGCGGCGCTTCTCCGAGTCGCGGCGCCCGCACCCGCTGACCGCGCGCTCGACCGCGGGCGACCCGGTTCACGCGCTGGTCGACGCGATCGAGATCGAACGCGAGCTGCTCGCCGATCTGCGTGCGGTCTCGACGGTGATCGACACCAGCCAGCTGCGACCGGCGCTGCTGCGCAGCTGGATCCGCCAGCTCGTCGGCGCGCGCCAGGCGCGGCTGACGCTCGTCTTCCAGAGCTTTGCGTTCAAGCACGGCGTGCCGCTGGATTCCGACTTCGTCTTCGACGTGCGCGTGCTGCCCAATCCCTTCTACATCCGCGAGCTGCGTCCGCTGACCGGCCGCGACGCACGGGTGGCGGTCTACCTCGAGGCGCAGCCCGAGGTCGCGGAGATGCTCGGGCAGATCGAGGCCTTCCTGCTGCGCTGGCTCCCGGGCTTCGAGGAGGACCTGCGCAGCTACCTCACCGTGGCCGTCGGCTGCACCGGCGGGCAGCACCGCTCGGTCTACATGGTCGAGACGCTGGCGCGACGCTTCGAGGCGCGGCAGGCGACGCTGGTGCGGCATCGCGAGATCGATGCCCGCGGCTGAGCGCGATGAAGCCGCCGGGTCGGGCGGCGACGAGACCCTCGCGCTCTTTCCCTTGCGCACGGTGCTCTTCCCGGGCGGGCTGCTGACGCTGCGGGTCTTCGAGGCACGCTATCTGGATCTGGTCGCACGCTGCATGCGCAGCGGCGAGGGCTTCGGCGTCGTCTGCCTGACCGAGGGCCCCGAGGCCGGCGCTGGCGGGCCGGTGCGCTTCGAAGCGGTCGGTGTGCGAGCGCGCATCGAGACGGTCGATGCCGAACAAGCGGGAATCCTGGCCTTGCGCTGCAGCGGGCACGATCGCTTCGAGCTGAGTGCGGCCGCGTCGCAGGGGGCCGACGGGCTCTGGCAGGCAAGGGTGAAGAGCCTGCCGCCCGACCCGCCGAGCATGCCGGCGCCGGCGATGTTCGGGACGGTCAAGGCACTGTCGAGCGCGATCGCGGCACTGCGCGAGCGCGATCAGCTGCCGTTTGCCGAACCCTTCCGGCTCGACGACGCCGGCTGGGTCGCCAACCGCTGGT
>JAIXKN010000067.1:37621-51355 GCA_026932425.1 Burkholderiales bacterium | reverse complement strand
CCGTTTGCCGAACCCTTCCGGCTCGACGACGCCGGCTGGGTCGCCAACCGCTGGTGCGAACTGCTGCCGCTGCCGCTGGCGGCAAGGCAGCGGCTGATGGCGTTGCCCGATCCGACGCTGCGGCTGGCGATGGTCGATGCCTTCCTGCGCGAGAAGCGGGTGATCGCTTAGCGCGCCGGTGACTCAGGCGCGCGCCTTCTCGAGCATCCGGCGCAGCGGCGCCGGGATGCCCGACGCCAGCGCCTGCTCCACCGTCATCCAGCGGCCGGACGGACCGCATGCCCGAAGACGGCGCTCGGCGCGTTCGCGGGTCGAGGGCGGCAGCGGCCAGTGCAGCGGCTGCAGCGTCCAGTCCAGGTGCGTGAGCGCGTGCACGAAGCCGGGCAGGGCTTGTGGCCGGCCGGGCAGACCGCTGAGCGCTTCGCGTGCAGCCTCGATCGAATCGAATTCCGGCAGGCTCCAGAGCCCGGCCCAGATGCCCTGGGGCGGGCGCTGCACGAGCCAGATCTCCGGCCCCGCCTGCAGCCAGAGCCAGACGCTTTCCCGCTGGCCGCGACGGATGCGGCGGCTGCGCACCGGATAGGCCTGCGGCCGCCCCTGGATGTGCGCCACGCAGATCGCGGCCAGCGGGCAGGCCTCGCAGCGCGGCGCACGCGGCAGACACACGCCGGCGCCCAGGTCCATCAAGCCCTGCGTGTACGACGCGATGCCGCGCGCCGGCAGCAGCGATTCGGCCAGGGCCCACAGCCGTTGCTGCGCACCCGTACTCGCGATGTCCTCGGCGAAGCCGAGCGCGCGCGCGAGCACGCGGCGCACGTTTCCGTCCAGGATCGCCGCGCGCTCGCCGTGGCAGAAGACCGCGATCGCCGCGGCAGTCGAGCGGCCGATCCCGGGCAGGCGCTGCAGACCGGCCGCGGTCCGGGGCAAGCGGCCACCGAGCTCGTCGACAACGATCCGCGCCGCGCGGTGCAGATGGCGGGCACGGCTGTAGTAGCCCAGGCCGCTCCACAGCGCGAGCAGTTCGGGCAGCTCGGCGGCGGCCAGGCTCCGCAGGTCGGGGAAGCGCTGCAGGAAGCGCTCGTAATAGGGCAGCACCGTGGTCACCTGCGTCTGCTGCAGCATGACCTCGGAAAGCCAGACGCGGTAGGGGTCGCGCGTGCGCTGCCAGGGCAGATCGTGGCGGCCGTGGCGGCGCTGCCAGCGCTGCACCCGCGCCGCGAAATCGCTCGGGTCGTTCAGGCGGTTTCCCGTGCGCTGGCCGCCCGCATGCCGTCTGCATCGGCGGGCAGCGGTGCCTCGGTCAGGCGCAGGATGTCGTCGAGGCGGGCATCGAGCAGGCGCTGCAGGTCCTGCAGCTCCTCATCCTGCAGCTCGACCTCGGCGATGCGGCGCTCGAGCTCGCCGGTGGCCGACTGGATGCGCTGCAGCGCGTCGCGGCGCTGCTTGAAGCTGCGCCGACGGTTGCCGAGCTGCTGCTCGAGCTGACTCGAGGCACCGCGGCTCCAGAGCTCGAGCTCGCTGCCCGCGCTCTCGAAGACGCTACGCAGCTTGGCCGTCAGCATGCGCCGGAACTGCTCCATGAAGCTCGGCGACGACAGTCGCCAGGCCTGCAGCAGGCCCAGGTAGCGGCCATAGGTGTGCTCGATCAGGTCGAGCTCGCGCGTGAAGCGCTGCAGCTCGGGCGCGGGCTGCCGCGCGAAGGCCAGGCCGAAGTCGGCGTTGAGCTGTGCGAAGCTGGCGTCGAGCATCTCGCGCATCTCGTCGGCCTGCCGCTGCGCGGTCACGAGCGCGTCGTGCAGGCGGCCGCACAGCGTCGCGAAGGCCGCGCGACCGCCGAGCTTGAACGGGCGTGCGCCCAGCGCCGACTGCATCGCCGCGATCTCGGCGCGAAGCACCTGGTTGGAGATCCCCGCCAGCGCCGCCTGGAGCTGGCGCTGCTGCACCAGACGCACCGCCTGCAGGCGCGTGATGCAGGGCTCGAACTCGGATTGCTCGGCGTCGATGCGGCGCAGCATCAGCCGCAGCTTGCCGCCGCTCTTGCCGCGCAGGCTGCGCAGCTCGGCGAGCTGATCGGCGAACTCGCGCCGACGGTCGCCGATGCGGCGCAGCGCCTGGCTGCGCAGGCGCTCGAAGACCGCACGCGTGTCCCGCGCCAGCAGCTCGCGCCGGCGCGGCAGCAGGCTCTCGGTAAGCGCCTGCTCGAACTCGCCCAGCCGGCTGCGCTCGAGGCCCTCGGCGCTGCCCGCCACGCGGGCGGCCAGTCCCTCGCGTGCCGAGAGCGCGAAGATGCGCGACGGCGGCACGCCGAGGATGTCGGCCGCCTTCTCGCATTGCGCGCGGATCTGCGCCTGCACCTCATCGCCGGAGGCCAGCGGGTCGCAGAGCGTGTCGATCTTGTTGAGCACGACGAAGCGCTCCGTCGTGTGTTCGGCGAGTTGCTCGCGCCAGATCGCGAGGTCCGAGCGCGTGACGCCGGCGTCGGCGGCCAGCACGAAGACGGTGGCGTGCGCGCTGGGCAGCAGGCCCAGCGTCAGCTCGGGCTCGGCGCCGATCGCGTTGAGCCCGGGCGTGTCCAGCACCACCAAGCCGCCGCGCAGCAGCGGGTGCGGGTAGTTGATCAGCGCATGCCGCCACGCGGGCACCTCGATCAGACCTTCGGCGTCCTGCGGCGGGTTGTCGTCCGGCCGCTCCTCATCCCAGAAGCCCAGAGCGGTGGCGGTCTGCACGTCGACGCGCTGCGTGCGCGTCACCGCCTGCAGCGCGCGCGACAGCAGTTCCGGTTCGTCGAGGTCCAGCGGCACGTGATGCCAGGGCTCGTCGCGCGGGCGCAATTCGGCCAGCGAGAGGCCGCGCAGGCGCGTCTCGATCGGCAGCAGCGACAGCCGTGGCGGCATCTGCGGCGCGTGGAAGAGCTCGACCGGACACATCGTCGTGCGCCCCGGCGTGGCCGGAAGCATGCGCCTGCCGGTGCCGCCGAAGAAGATCGCGTTGATGAGCTCGGATTTGCCGCGCGAGAACTCGGCGACGAAGGCCAGGACCAGGCGGTCGCCGGAAAGCCGCTCGCGCAGCGTGGTCAGCGCCAGGCTGCCCGGCTCGTCGATGAGCTCATGGTCGACCAGGAAGCGGCCCAGCGTCGTCAGGGCGCGATCCAGCTTGCCGCGCCAATCGGCCAGCTCGTCCAGACGGGTCGCGAAGAGGCTTTCCATTCGGGTGCCCTGAGGTGACGGGCATCGTAGCGCAGGGGGCCCTGCGCATCTCATGCAATGTGCAACGGTCGACGCGTTCAGCGACGCTGGCAGCGGCGGCAGAAGTAGGTCGAGCGCTGTCCCTGCACGATGCGCGACAGCGGCGTTGCACAACGCGGGCAGGCCTGGCCTTCGCGGCCGTAGACCGCAGCCTGCGCCTGGAAGGCGCCGTCCATGCCGTGCGGGTTGCGGAAGTCGCGCAGCGTCGATCCACCCAGCGCCATCGCCCGCGACAGCGTCGACCGCAACGCGTGCAGCAGCCGGGCCGAGCGCGCCTTGCCGATGCGCGCAGCGCTGCGGCGGGGATCGATGCCCGCGTGGAAAAGCGCCTCGCAGGCGTAGATGTTGCCCGCGCCGACCACGACGCGGCCTGAGAGCAGCACCGTCTTGATCGGCGCGCGGTGTTGGCGCAGGGCCGCGTGGAAGCGTTCCTCGGTCAGCGCCGGGTCGAAGGGCTCCGGTCCCAGGGCGCGGAGCAGCCGGGCGGCCGGCTCCCGGTCCAGACCCGGGGACCAGACGACGGCGCCGAAGCGCCGCGGGTCGGTCATGCGCAGGCTGCCGCGGTCGGTGTCGAGCTGGAAGTGATCGTGCGGGCCGGGTGGCTGCGGCGCCGGCAGCAGCGCCAGCGAGCCCGACATGCCCAGGTGCAACAGCAGGCCTTGCGCGCTCGGGTTCTCGTCGCCATCGGCGCGCTCGTCGCGCTCGTCGCGCTCGTCGCACGCGTGACCTTTGGCCGGTTCCTCGCCGTGCAGCGGCAGCCAGAGGTACTTGCCGCGACGCACGATGGGCCCGAGGCGCAGACCGAGCAGAGCAGCCGGGTCGCGCCCGAGCGGCCAGCGCAGCGGCTTGCCCAGGTGCAGCGCCTGGATGCGGGCCCCCCGCAAGGGGAGGTCGATGCTGCGCCGCGTGACCTCGACTTCGGGGAGCTCGGGCATCGGCCCATTATGTGAGAATGAACCCTGTCCCTGTGGAGCCAGCCATGCCCGTGCGCAAGAAGTGGCGCAGCGCGATCCCGGCGGCCGTGATCGTGGCGGGGTGCAGTGCCTTGCCCGCGTGGTCGCAGACGCAGACCGACGTCGCCACGGCGCCGACGCACTCGCAGCTCGACTCGCAGCTGATGCAGCAGCTGCTGATCGGCGAGATCGAGGCGCGGCGCGGCCAGACCGCGGCAGCCGTCCAACTGTTGCTCGACGCCGCGCGCCGCACGCGCGAGGAGGCGCTCTTTCGCCGCGCCACCGAGATCGCGCTGCAGGGCCGCAGCGCCGAGCAGGCGCTGCTGGCGGTGCAGGCCTGGCGGCGCAGCCTGCCCGAGTCGCTCGACGCGCTGCGCACGCAGCTGCAGATCGACGCCGCGCTCAATCGCAGCGACGATATCCAGGAACCGCTGCGCGCGCTGCTGGCGCGCACGCCCGAAGCCGAGCGCGGCGCGCTGATCGCGCTGCTGCCGCGCCTGCTGCAGCGCATGCCCGACCGGCGGCGCAGCGCGCAGACGCTGGATGCGGTGCTCGCGCCCTACGCCGAGCGTGAGGGCACGCGCGTGGCGGCGCTCGTCGCCTCGGGCCGCGCCTGGCTGCTGGCCGACGACGCCGACGAGGCGCTGGCGCAGGTGCGCCGGGCGCAGGTGGCCGAGCCGCAAGCCCCGGGACCGGCGCTGCTGGCGCTCGAGCTGATGGCGCAGCGGCCGCAGGCCGAGGAACTCGTGCGCGCGTATCTGCAGGCCGGAAACGCCGATCCGGCGCTGCGCATGGCCTACGCGCGCGCGCTGATGGGTTCGCAGCGCCTGGCCGACGCCGCGGCCGAGCTCGAGCAGGCGATCCGCGACCGTCCCGACGCCGCGCCGCCACGACTGGCGCTGGGCGCGCTGCAGCTCGAGCTGCGTCAGCCGCAGGCGGCCCAGGCGACCTTGCAGCGCTATCTGGAGCTGGTCGAGGGCGAACGTCGGTCCGCTGGCGATCCGACGCAGACGGACGAGGAGGAGGCGCCGGACGGCGACGAGCGCGTTGCGCAGGGGCGCACGCAGGCCTGGCTGATGCTGTCGCAGGCGGCCGAGCAGCTCGGCCAGTACGACGCCGCCGAGGCCTGGCTTGCGCATGTGAGCGACCCGCAGCGCGCGCTCGAGGTGCAGTCGCGCCGCGCCTCGCTGCTGGCGCGGCAGGGGCGGCTCGACCAGGCGCGCACGCTGCTGCACGACGCGCCGGAGCGCGATGCGTCCGACGCGCGCATCAAGCTGCTGACCGAAGCCTCGCTGCTGCGCGATGCGCGGCGCTGGGAGGAGGCCTTCCAGGTGCTCGGCGACGCGGCCGCGCGTTTCCCGGACGACCCGGACCTGCTCTACGAGCAGGCGATGATGGCCGAGAAGCTGGGCCGCACCGACGAGATGGAGCAGCTCCTGCGGCGGGTCATCGAGATCAAGCCCGACAACGCGCACGCGCACAACGCGCTCGGCTATTCGCTTGCCGACCGCGGCCTGCGCCTGCCCGAGGCGCGCAGGCTCGTGCAGCGCGCACTGGAGCTCGCGCCGGGCGATCCCTTCATCACCGACAGCCTGGGCTGGGTCGAGTACCGCCAGGGGAACCTGGAAGAAGCGCTGCGCCTGCTGCGCCAGGCCTATGCGTCGCGGCCCGACCCCGAGATCGGCGCGCATCTGGGCGAGGTGCTCTGGGCGCTGGGTCGGCGCGACGAGGCGCGCCGCGTCTGGACCGAGTCCAGGGGCCGTGACGCGGGCAACGACGTCCTTCGGGAAACCCTGGCGCGGCTGAAGGTCGAGCTCTGATGCGGCGATGCCTGCGCGCAGCCGGCGGCGTCGCCGCCGCGGCCCTGACGCTGGGGCTGGCCGGCTGCGCGACGCGGCCGCCCGCCGACGAAGCCCACCCGTGGATCAGCGGCCGGCTCTCGGTGCGCGTTGCCGAATACGCGGGCCAGGCTGCGCGCGGCCTGGATGCGGACTTCGACCTGCGCGGTGACAGCGGGCAGGGCGAGCTGCGGCTGAGCTCGACGCTGGGTACGCGGCTGGCGAGCACGCACTGGCGCGCCGGCGAAGCGGTGCTCGACCTTGGACAAGGGCCGGTGCGCTACCCCGATCTCGCGAGCCTCTCGCGCGCCGCGCTGGGCGAGGTGCTGCCGCTGCAGGCGCTGCCGGACTGGCTCGCCGGCCGCCCGTGGCCGGGGGCGCAGGCGCGAATGCAGGCCGATGGCTTCGAACAGCTGGGCTGGCAGGTCCTGCTCGGCGCCTTCGACCAGGGTCGCATCGACGCGCTGCGCGAGCAGCCGCCACGCGTGTCGGTGCGCGTGCGGCGCGTGCAGCCGCAGCAGCCGTAGTCGTCGCGGTCGCTGACGTCCGATGGCCTCCCTGCGCGCGCTCTACGACCTGCCGGCGCCGGCCAAGCTCAACCTGTTCCTGCACGTCGTCGGGCGTCGCGCCGACGGCTACCACCTGCTGCAGTCGGTCTTCGCGCTGCTCGACTGGGCCGATGTGCTGCATCTCGAGCGCCGTGAGGACGGGTGCCTGCTGCGCCATGACCTGGCCCCTGGCCCGGTCTCCGGCGGGGAGCCGGATCGGCTCCGGGCGCTGCCGGCCGACGACCTTTGCCTGCGCGCCGCGCGCGCGCTGCAGCGGGCCAGCGGCACGACGCTGGGCGTGGACATCGGGCTCGAGAAGCGTGTGCCCTGGGGTGCGGGGCTGGGCGGTGGCAGCTCGGATGCGGCCACGACGCTGCTCGGGCTCAACCGGCTCTGGGGCTTGCGCTGGCCGCGCGAGCGCCTGCTCGAGCTGGCGCTCGGGCTCGGCGCCGACCTGCCCTTCTTCATCGGCGGAGAGAACGCCTTCGTCGAAGGCATCGGCGAGCGCCTGACCCCGGTGGCGCTGCCGCGGGCCTGGTATGCCGTCGTCAAGCCGTCGGCATCGCTGTCGACCGCAGCGATCTTTCGCAGCCCGCTGCTTCAGCGCAGCGAAGAAGCTGCTATAGTTGCGGGCTCTTTCGTGAGCGCGTACGCGTCCAAGGGCCAGGGTCTTCCCTGGGGTCCGAAGGGGGCGGAAGCGCCCGAGCCGGTTGCGGGTGATTGGCTGCAGCAGGTCGTCGAGGGTTTCGGCCGCAACGACCTGCAAGCCGCCGCCGAAGACGGCTGCAACGAGGTCCGGCAAGCCGCCGCCTGGCTGCAGCAGCGTCACGGCAACAGCCGCATGACGGGCTCGGGCAGCGCCGTGTTCGCGAGAGCCGGCACCGGCGACCAGCCCCTGGCTGCGTTCGCGGCGGACGAGCTTCCGCCGGGATGGGAAGGTCGCATGTGCCGCAGCTTGGCACGGCATCCGCTCGCGGACTGGGCCGGCTGAGACGGTTTGCTAAGAGGACGCGGAGCGATCCGGGTCCCGTGTAGGGGAGTAGCCAAGTTGGTTAAGGCATCGGATTTTGATTCCGACATGCGAGGGTTCGAATCCTTCCTCCCCTGCCAGACACCTTGACGAGACCTTGACGAGGCCGCCGGCCTCGTCGGCCTGGGTGGGGCCGCACGCCTTGCCAGCCAGCGGAGAACCCATCGTGCTCTTCAATACCGTGCTCTTCACCGGCAACGCCAACCCGGTGCTGGCGCAGGAGATCGCCTCGCACCTGGGCATCGAGCTCGGTCGCGCGATGGTCGGGCGCTTCTCCGACGGCGAGGTCAACGTCGAGATCCGGCAGAACGTGCGCGCACGCGACGTCTTCGTCGTGCAGCCGACGAACTCTCCGACCAACGAGCACCTGGTGGAGCTGCTGCTGATGGTCGACGCGCTCAAGCGCGCGAGTGCGCGGCGCATCACCGCGGTGATCCCCTACTTCGGCTACGCGCGCCAGGACCGGCGTCCGAGAAGCACGCGCGTCCCGATCAGCGCCCGCGTCGTCGCCAACCTGCTCGAGACCGTCGGCGTCGAGCGGGTGCTGACGATGGACCTGCACGCCGACCAGATCCAGGGCTTCTTCGACATCCCGGTCGACAACATCTACGCCAGTCCGGTGCTGCTCTCCGACCTCAAGAGCCGCAACTACGGCAACCTGATGGTCGTCTCGCCGGACGTGGGCGGCGTCGTCCGCGCAAGGGCGCTGGCCAAGCAGCTCGGCTGCGACCTGGCGATCATCGACAAGCGCCGCCCGGCGGCCAACGTCTCCGAGGTCATGCACGTGATCGGCGACATCGAGGGCCGCAACTGCGTGATCATGGACGACATGATCGACACTGCCGGGACGCTCGTGAAGGCGGCCGAAGTGCTCAAGGAGCGCGGTGCGAGGAAGGTCTACGCCTACTGCACGCACCCGGTGTTCTCGGGCCCCGCGCTCGAGCGTCTTGCGGCCTCGTGCATCGACGAGGTCGTGATCACGAACACCATCCCGCTGTCGGACGCGGCCAAGGCCTGCGTCAACATCCGCCAGCTCTCGGTGGCCTTCCTCTTCGCCGAGACGATCCGCCGCATCAGCGACGGCGAGTCGGTGACCTCGCTGTTCGCGGAGCAGAACAGCAATTTCTGATCGAAGTGTCGGGCTCCGTCTGGAGCCCATTTCGTGCCGCCCTGGTCGCGGGGCGTTTTCAACCTGGAGCCATCATGCAATTCACCGCCTACGAGCGAAGCGTCAAGGGGACCGGAGCGAGCCGCCGCCTGCGCAACGCCAACAAGGTGCCCGGCATCGTCTACGGTGCCGGCGCGCCGACGATGATCGAACTCGACCACAACGCGCTCTTCCACGCGCTGAAGAAGGAGGCCTTCCACAGCTCGATCCTCGAGATGGAACTCTCCGGCCAGACGCAGAAGGTGCTGCTGCGCGACGTGCAGATGCACGTCTGGAAGCCGCTCGTGCTGCACGTGGACTTCCAGCGCGTCGACGAGACGACGCGTCTGCGCAAGAAGGTGCCGCTGCACTTCACCGGCGAGGAGAACTCGCCGGCGGTGAAGACCGACAAGTGCCTGGTCAGTCGCGTGGCCACCGAGCTCGAGATCGAGTGCCTGGCCTCGCAGCTGCCCGAGTTCGTCACGATCGACCTCTCGGAGCTGGTCAAGGGCCAGTCGCTGCACGTCAGCGATCTCAAGCTGCCGGCGGGCATCCGGGCCGTCAAGCACGGCACGCTCAACCCGGTGATCGTCTCGGTCACGGTGCCCAAGGAAGAGGAAGAGGCCGCGCCCGCGCCCGTCGTTGCCGCCCCCGAGAAGGCCAAGGGCAAGGGCAAGAAGGACGAGAAGCAGAACAAGCGCTGAGCCGCGACCGGCGGCACGCTCGCTGCCGCCGATGCAGCGGCGCAGCGGTGTTCGAGGGCCCCCATCGTGGGGCCCTCTTCGTTGGTGCGCGGCTTCCCCTGGCCGCGCGATCGCGCGGCGCGGCTGCGCTGCCTATGATCGCTGCCCATGATCCGACTCGTCGTTGGCCTGGGCAACCCGGGACCCGAATACGAGGCCACGCGCCACAACGCCGGTTTCTGGTGGGTGCAGGCGCTGGCCGACAAGCTGGGCGCGCGGCTGCAGCCCGAGCGCAGCTATCAGGGACTGGTGGCGCGCGTGAACCGCAGCGAAGGGCCGCTGTGGCTGCTGCAGCCGATGAGCTACATGAACCGCTCGGGGCAGCCGGTGGCGGCGCTGGCGCGCTTCTACAAGATCGCTGCGCCCGAGATCCTCGTCGTGCACGACGAACTCGACCTGCCGCCGGGGCAGGCGCGGCTCAAGTGCGGCGGCGGCAGTGGCGGCCACAACGGACTCAAGGACATTCACGCGCAGCTCGGCACGCCCGAGTTCTGGCGGCTGCGCCTGGGCATCGGGCACCCGGGCGTCAGGGCCGAGGTGATCGACTACGTGCTGCGCAAGCCGGCACCGGAACAACGAGAGGCGATTCACGCGTGCATCGAACGGACGCTGCAGGTCAGCACCGAACTGCTTGCCGGCGAGATGGATCGGGCGACGATGAAGATCCACGCCGGTCCGCCGCGCCCGAAGCCACCGCGCCCGAAGCCGCCGGATCCCGACGCTGCGCTGCCGGCCGAGAAGAATCCGTCGGAGATGCAGACACCCGAGGTCAAGCGGCCGGGGGCAACGCCGCAGGGAGGCGCTTCGTGAGCGATCCGTCAGCATCAAGCAGGTCGCGGCGCGCGCTGCTCGTGCTCGCGGCGTTGGCGTTCTCGCGCGGCTGGTTCTCGCCCGCGCTGGCGCAGAACCCGCCGCAGACGGTCTGGCGCTGCGGGCCCGAGGGACGCAGCTATTCCGACAAGCCCTGTCCCGGCGGCACCCAGGTCGAAGTGGACGATCCGCGCAGCGCCGCCGAAGTCGAGGAGGCGCAGGAGATTGCCGCCCGCGAGAAGCGGCTGGCCGAGCAGTTGCGGGAGGAACGCCTGCAGCGCGAGCGCGACCGCGAGGCGCCGCAGACCCACGCACAGCGCGTCGCAGCGACCAGGCCAAGGGCCGCGGAACCCGCCAGGCCCGAGTCGGAATCCGTCTGGATCGTGCCAGCGCGACCCCGTCGTCCGCGCCGCACGCGCTCTTCGCGGTCACCGCAGCGTCTGCTGGCAGGCGAATCGCGCCGCTGATGCGGTGAGCGTCCGCGCGGGCGGGCCCGGGGTCGGCGGCGTGCGCTCGCGCCCGTCTAGTCGTGCTGCGCCACGCGTTCCTTCAGGCGTCGCAGCACCGACGGAGCGACGAACTTCGAGACGTCACCGCCGAGGCTCGCGATCTCGCGCACGAAGGTGCCGCTGACGAATTGGTACTGGTCCGAGGGCGTCATGAAGACCGTCTCGACCTCGGGCATGAGCTGGCGGTTCATCCCCGCCATCTGGAACTCGTACTCGAAGTCGCTGACCGCACGCAGGCCGCGCACGACGACCTGGCCGCCGTTCTCGACGACGAAGTCGCGCAGCAGCCCGCGAAAGGCCGTGACCTCGACGTTGCGGTAGGGCGCGGCGATCTCGCAGGCGATCTCGAGGCGTTCGGCGATCGTGAACATCGTGCGCTTGTGGTGCCCGACGGCCACTGCCAGGATCAGGCGATCGAAGAGGCGCGACGCCCGGCGCATCAGATCCTCGTGCCCGAGCGTCATCGGGTCGAAGGTCCCGGGGTAGACGGCGGTGAGCGGCTTGGATGGGGTCACGGGCTCTCCCCTCGGCTGTCAAGGGGCGCAGTGTAGCGTCGAGCCCAGAGGAAATGGTGCACTGCACCAGCGCGGCCTTCGCGGTATGGCTCGAAGCCTTGCGGCAAATCAGTCCGCGGCCGTTCCGACTCGACGTACAGAAAGCCGCCTTCGGCCACCAGCGGGGCGGCCAGCGCGATCGCACGGTCGAGCAACCCGGTGCCGAAAGGTGGGTCGAGAAACACGAGGTCGAAGCGCGCCGGTGCGCAGCGCGACATCCAGCCAAGAGCATCCGCGCGGTGGATCTGCACCATCGCGGCGGACAGGCGCTCCCGGCTTGCCCGAAGGCTTTGGACGAGCGCGGCATCACGCTCGAGCAGCACGACCTCGGCGGCGCCGCGCGACGCGGCCTCGAAGCCGAGGGCCCCGCTGCCGGCAAAGGCGTCGAGCACACGCCAGCCGCCGAGGTCCTTCCCGAGCCAGTTGAAGAGCGTCTCGCGGACGCGGTCGGGGCTGGGCCGCAGGCCCGGGCGGTCCGCCACCGGGAGACGGCTGCGCTTCCACTGCCCGCCGATCAGGCGGACCTCGTGGCCGCGCCGTGCGTTCACAGCCGCACGGGGATGCCGTCGCGCGCCAGCAGCGCCTTGGCCTGGCCGATCGTGAACTCGCCGCTGTGGAAGATGCTGGCCGCGAGCACCGCGTCGGCCCCGCCGATGCGGATGCCCTCCGAGAGGTGCTCGAGGGTGCCGACGCCGCCGGAGGCGATCACCGGCACCGGCACCGCGTCGCTGACCGCGCGCGTGAGCTCGAGGTCGAAGCCGCTGCGCGTGCCGTCGCGGTCCATGCTCGTGAGCAGGATCTCCCCGGCGCCGGAAGCGGCGACGCGCCGCGCCCAGTCGACGACGTCTAGGCCGGTGTTCCTGCGGCCACCGTGCGTGTAGACGTCCCAGCCGCCGTCCTCGCGGCGCTTGGCGTCGATCGCGACGACGATGCACTGCGCGCCGTAGGTGTCGCTGGCCTCCTTCACGAGCTGCGGGTTGGCGACCGCGGCCGAGTTGAAGCTGACCTTGTCGGCGCCCGCGTTCAGCAGACGGCGCACGTCGGCGACGCTGCGCACGCCGCCGCCGACCGTCAGCGGGATGAAGACCTTCGAGGCCACCGCCTCGATGATCGGCAGGATCAGGTCGCGCTCGTCGCTGGTGGCGGTGATGTCGAGGAAGGTGAGCTCGTCGGCGCCCTGCTCGTTGTAGCGGGCGGCGATCTCGACCGGGTCGCCGGCGTCGCGCAGCGCGACGAAGTTGACGCCCTTGACGACGCGTCCACCGGTCACGTCCAGGCAGGGGATGATGCGCTTGGCCAGCATGTGCGTTCGCCCTTCGTTTCTCAGTCCTCGGGCACGAGCTCGTCGGCACGCAGCTGCGCGGCGGCGAAGTCCAGGGCCCCGGTATAGATGCTGCGCCCGCAGATCACGCCGGTGATGCCCTCCGCGGCGACGGCGCAGAGCTGCTCGATGTCGGCGATGCCCGCGAGCCCGCCGCTGGCGATCACCGGAATCGTCAGCGCTCGCGCGAGCTTGACCGTGGCGTCGATGTTGATGCCGGTGAGCATGCCGTCGCGGCCGATGTCGGTGTAGATCACGCCGTCGACGCCGTAGTCCTGGAACTTCTTCGCCAGATCGACGACCTCGTGCCCGGTGAGCTTGCTCCAGCCGTCGGTGGCCACCTTGCCGTCCTTGGCGTCCAGACCGACGATGATGTGCCCGCCGAAGGCGCTGCAGGCGTCCTTCAGGAAGCCCGGGCTCTTCACCGCCGCGGTGCCGATGATGATCGAGTCGACGCCGTCGTCGAGGTAGCGCTCGATCGTGTCCAGGTCGCGGATGCCGCCGCCGAGCTGCACCGGGACTTCACCGTCGACCTCGCGCAGGATCGACTTGACCGCTGCCTCGTTGACCGGCTTGCCGGCGAAGGCGCCGTTCAGGTCGACCAGGTGCAGGCGGCGCGCGCCGGCGTCCAGCCAGCGCCGGGCCATCGCGGCCGGGTCGTCGCCGAAGGTGGTGACGGCGTTCATGTCGCCCTGCTGCAGGCGCACGCACTTGCCGTCCTTGAGATCGATGGCGGGGATCAGCAACATGGCTCGGATGGAGCGAAGGAGTGGGGATCCGGTGGGCGAGAAGGATGCCGGGGAACGTGGGCGCCTGCGGTTCCGGTCACCAGCGCGGTTCAGGGCTTCCAGCGCAGGAAGTTGCGGTACAGGCTCAGTCCGTGCACGGCGCTCTTCTCGGGGTGGAACTGGGTCGCAAAAATATTATCCCGGGCCAGCACACTGGTAAAGCGCAGCCCGTAATCGGTGCTGCCCGCCATGTGTGCCGGATTCGCCGGCGCGGCGTGGTAGCTGTGCACGAAATAGAACCAGCTCTC
>JAIXKN010000067.1:27775-37025 GCA_026932425.1 Burkholderiales bacterium | reverse complement strand
GCCATGCGCAGCGCGCGCGCGAAGGCCTTGAACACCGATTCGCACTGGTGGTGCGCGTTGTCGCCGTGCAGATTGTCGATGTGCAGCGTGATGCGCGCGTGGTTGACGAGCCCCTGGAAGAATTCCGCCACGAGCTGCGTGTCCAGGCCGCCGATCATCGCCGCGGTGAAGGGCACGCGCATGTGCAGGCCGGGCCGGCCCGAGAGGTCGACGACGACGCGCGAGAGTGCCTCGTCCAGCGGCACGTAGGCGTGGCCGTAGCGCGTGATGCCCTTCTTGTCGCCGATCGCCTGCGCCAGCGCCTGGCCGAGCGTGATGCCGACGTCCTCGACCGTGTGGTGGCCGTCGATGTGCAGGTCGCCGTCGGCTTCGACCTCGAGATCGATCAAGCCGTGGCGCGCGATCTGCTCGAGCATGTGGTCGAAGAAGCCGATGCCGGTGGCCAGGCGCGACTGGCCGCTGCCATCGAGATCGACGCGGACGCGGATCCGCGTCTCCTGGGTGTCGCGCCGGACCTCGGCCGTGCGCTGCTGGTTCTGCATCTTGGGGTGGCCGGTCTAGAGGGTGGCGGAGAGTGCCTTCAACATCGCGTCATTTTCACCCGGCGCGCCGATCGTCAGCCGCAGGCAGCCGGCCAGCAGCGGATGCAGCGGCGCGATGTGCTTCACGAGCACGCCCCGCGCGCGCATGCCCTCGAAGCTGTGCCTGGCGTCGGGCACGCGCACGAGGATCATGTTCGCCTCGCTCGGGAACGCGGTGACGCCGGGCAGCGCGGCGAGGGCGGCCTGCAGGCGAGCGCGCTCGCTGCGCAGCAGCGCGGCCTGGCGCCCGTATTCGTCGGCGTGCTCGAGCGCGAACAGCGTCGCCTCGGCGTTGAGCACGCTCACGTTGTAGGGCGGGCGCACCTTGTCGATCTCGTCGATCAGCGCCGCCGCGCCGCACAGGTAACCCAGGCGCACGCCGGCCAGGCCGAACTTCGAGAGCGTGCGCATCACGAGCACGTGCTCGTGCGCGGCCAGGCTCTGCATCCGCGTGCGCGACGAGAAGGGCTGGTAGGCCTCGTCGAAGACGACGAGACCGCGCTGCCGCCCGACGGCTGCGACGATGCGGCCGATGATGCCGTCGTCGAAGAGGTTGGCGGTCGGGTTGTTGGGGTAGGCGATGTAGGTCAGCGCCGGCTGATGCTGCTCGATCGCGGCGAGCATCGCCGCCTCGTCGAGCTCGAAGTCGGCGGTGAGCGGCACGCCGACGAAGGACAGGCCGCGCAGCCGCGCCGACATCTCGTACATCACGAACCCGGGCAAGGGCGCCAGCAGCGTCGCGCCCGGGCGGTTGCAGGCCACCGAGAGGATGTCGATCAGCTCGTCGGAGCCGTTGCCCAGCATCAGGCGGCAGCCCGCGGGCAGTTCGGCGAAGGCCGCCAGGCGCTCGATCACCTCCGCGTTGCGCGGCCCCGGGTAGCGGTTGAGCGCCAGTGTGGAGAGGCGTTCCCCGAGTTCGCGCTGCAGTTGCGGCGGCAGCGGGAAGGGGTTTTCCATCGCGTCGAGCTTGATCAGCCCGCGGCTGTCCTGGATCGCGTAGGCGTGCATCGACTGCACGTCCTGGCGGATGGTGTGCTGCAGGCGTTCGGCAAGGGCGATGGTCATGGCGTGGGGCGGTCGAGGATCTCGGGGCCGAGGAGGAAGGGGTTGACGATGCGCAGGTCGTCGATCATCTGCTCGTGCTGCAGGTCCTCGGTCAGCAGCAGGCTGCAGCCTTGCTGCTGCGCGGCAGCGACCATGAGGGCGTCCCAGTAGGTCAAGAGAAAGCGGTCCTGCAGGTCCCAGGCGGCGTCGACGGTCTCGTGATCAACGAGCCAGGGCGACCAGGCGCGGTATTTGCGAACCAGGCCTCTCGCGTCGGCAATCGCGAGCTTCGGCGCGACCCGCCTCAGGTTGGCGTAGAGCTCGTGCAGCACCTGGCTGCTGATGCGACCGCACGCGCGTTGCCAACACTGCTGCAGCCAGGCCCGCGCGCCCACCTGCTTGGCTGGATTGCGCGGGTCGGCCGCGTACAGCAGGACGTTGGTGTCAACGAAAACGGTCAAGTCGCTCGGCATAGATCTCGTCGCGGGTCAGGTAGGCTCTTTCGAAGGGGATCGACCTGAACTGCAGCGCCTCGCGCATGGCGCGCTCGTAGGCGCCGTCGCGGCGCATCTTCTCGGCCAGCATCTCGCCGACCAGGCGCGAGACGCTGGTATTGCGCCGCGCCGCTTCGAGCCGCGCCCAGTCGGCGACGCTGTCTTCCATCGTGATGGTGACGTTCTTCATGGCGGCCCTCACCTTCGATTGACACGAAGCTCGTGAAGCAGGATTTTCGTGTATCACGAAGATCGTGTCAATGACGGGTGTCGGCTTGCCGGGGTGCGGCGCGCGACGGGAAGGCACAATCGCCGACCCTGCCGCAGCGCCGCCGACGTCTCTTGCAAGCCTTTTCGGAAGCCTTCCTCGTCTCCACCGGCGTCGTCGCGCTCGGCGAGATCGGCGACAAGACGCAGCTGCTGGCATTGCTGCTGGCGGCGCGCTTTCGCCGACCCTGGCCGATCGCCGCCGGCATCCTGCTGGCCACGCTGGTCAACCACGCGCTGGCCGGCGCGGTGGGGACCTGGGTGGCGTCGGCGCTCGGCCCGCAATGGCTGCGCTGGATCGTCGGCGGGTCGTTTCTCGCGATGGCCGTGTGGATCCTGGTTCCCGACAAGGCCGACGATCTCGACACCCGGCGTCTGCGCTGGGGCGTCTTCGGCACGACCATCGTGTGCTTCTTCCTCGCCGAAATGGGCGACAAGACCCAGATCGCCACCGTCGCGCTGGCGGCGCGCTTCGGGCAGCTGCCGGCCGTCGTCGCCGGCAGCACGCTCGGCCTGATGCTCGCCAACGTGCCCGCGGTCTTCTTCGGTGACCGCATTCTTGCCCGGCTGCCCACGCGCGCGGTTCACGTGGCCGGCGCGCTGATCTTCGCGGTGCTGGGGCTGCTCACCCTGCTGGCCGCGCCTTAGCCGGCCGCCTCGTCCACACTGCCGGGACGGCGAGCGTGTCGACCACCTCCAGCAGCTGCTCGCGCAGCCAGCGGTGCACCGCGTCGTCCTGGCGCCGCGCGTGCCAGACCATGTAGACCGGCATCTCGGGGATCGTCACCGGCATTGGCGCCGTCCCGAGGCCGCGCAGCAGGCCCAGGCCCAGCAGCGAAGGCAGCGTGGCCAGCAGCGTGCTGCCGCGCACGAAGGGCCGGATGCCGGCAAAGCTCGGCACGCTGGCGACGAAGCGCCGGTTCAGCCCGAGCCCGTCGCCGAGCACGCGGTCGATGTCCAGGCCCTGGTGCGAGGCGTAGACCACGGTTACATGGCCCGCGGTGAGGTACTCGTCCAGGCTCGCCGGCGCCGCACGCTCGGCAGCGTCGAAGAAGACGACGTAGCGGTCGCTGAAGAGCCTGCGCTGCAGCAGGTCGGCCGCATCCGGCGGGCGCGGCGTGACGATGAGCTGGCAGGCGTCGCTGCGCAGCAGTTCGGCCTGCGGAACGCCGGCGGGCACGACGCGCAGCCTGACTCCCGGCGCCTGGGAGCGCAGGCGTCGCAGCAGCGGCGGCAGTAGCAGGTTGCACTCGAGGTCGTTGGCCGCGACCGTGAACTCGACCGACAGCGTCGCGGCGTCGAATCCCTCGGGGAGCGCGAAGGCGCGCAGATCTTCCAGCAGCACGCGCGCGCAGCGCGAGCGCCTCGGCGCGCGCGGTCGGCACGATGCCGCGCCCCGCCTTGACCACCACCGGATCGCCGACGATCTGGCGCAGCTTCTCCAGCAGATGGCTCACCGCCGACTGCGTGACGCCCAACCGCATCGCGGCGCGCGTCACCGAGCGCTCCTCGACGACCGCCAGCAGCAGCTGCAGCAGGCGGCCATCCAGGTCCGAATGATCGAAACCGCTCATGGCAGCCATGAGTATCGCCGCCTTGATCGTCGAGCCTGCGCCGCCGCACACTGCATCGGCGGCACGCCGGCCCGCCATCGGACCGGCCCGAGCAGCGCGAGCGACAAGGTCAAGGAGACCCGTGATGAGCAGCAAGAAGCGCCCGATTCCGGGCACGACCGTCTTCGACAGCACGGCGGCGCGCAAGGGCTACGCGCTCAACAAGATGTGCTATTCGTTCAACCATGCCGAGAACCGCGCGGCCTTCCTCGCCGATGAGGATGCCTACTGCGCGAAGTACGGGCTCAACGAGCAGCAGCGCGAAGCGATCCGTGCGCGCAACGTGCTGCAGCTGATCGAGGCCGGCGGCAACGTCTATTACCTGGCCAAGTTCGCCGGCATCTTCGGGCTGGACGTGCAGGACATCGGCGCCCAGCAGACGGGCATGAGCAAGGACGCGTTCAAGGCCAAGCTCGTGGCCGCGCGCGGCTGAGGCAGGCAGGGGGAACAGCCATGGCAAGCATCGTTGGAATCGTCAACACCAGCCACGTGCCCGCGATCGGCGGTGCGATCGCGCGCAAGGCGCAGCAGGAGCCTTACTGGAAGCCCTTCTTCGACGGCTACCTGCCGGTGCAGAAGTGGCTTGCCGAGAAGAAGCCCGACGTCGTCGTCACCTTCTACAACGACCACGGCCTGAACTTCTTCCTCGACAAGATGCCCACCTTCGCGGTCGGCGCCGCGCCCGAATACCGCAACGCCGACGAGGGCTGGGGCATCCCGACCCTGCCGCCGCTGCGAGGCAACCAGGACCTGTCCTGGCACCTGATCGAGTCGCTGATCGACGACGAGTTCGATCCGGTGACCTGCCAGGAGATGGTCATCGACCACGGCGTCTCGCTGCCGATGGCGCTCTTCTGGCCCGACCAGAACTGGCCGGTGTTGCTCGTCCCGGTGTGCATCAACACGGTGCAACATCCGCTACCGCGTGCAAGCCGTTGCTACAAGCTGGGCGAGGCGGTCGGGCGCGCGATCGCGAGCTTCCCGGGCGATGCGAAGGTGCTGGTGGTCGGCACCGGTGGACTCAGTCACCAGCTCGACGGCGAACGCGCGGGCCACATCAACAAGGACTTCGACCTGCAGTTCATGGAGAGCCTCGTTGCCGATCCGCGCTGGGCGACGCAGTACGACAACTACGAACTGGTCGAGAAGGTCGGGACGCAGGGCATCGAGCTGCTGATGTGGCTGGCCGCACGCGGCACCGCCGGTGCCGTGCGCAAGCGGCACTCGAACTATCACATCCCGATCAGCAACACCGCCTCCGGACTGCTCGTGCTGGAACCACTGCCGTCCTGAGGGGGGTGGAGCGCCGGGACAAGACCCTCAAGTTCGTGCGCGCGCGGCCGAAAACCCGGTCACGATGAATGGAATTCTCACGACCGGCGCTGCTGGCCTGCGCACGGCGATGAACGACCTGCAGGACTCGGCCGCGCGCGTCGCGCGCTGGGGTGGCGATCGCGCGCTTCCCGGCGCGACCGACCTGAATCGCGAGGCGGTCCTGCAGATCGAGGCCAGGCAGCGCTTCGATGTCAATGCCCATGTCGTCAGGGCCGCAGACGCGATGCTGGGGACGCTGATCGACACCTTTGCCTGAGTCGGGCACGAACACCGCGGCCCGCCAGCGCTCGGCCCGGTGCGCCTGCGGTCAACCTTCGGCCTGCCCGGGCGTTCTATCCTTGGGTGGGTTCGCGGCATGTGGTTCCCGCGCTACGATCCCGCCTGTCGGGAGCTGAATCAAGGTCCCGGCCTGTTGATGGCGGAAAATGAAACCCGTTCCGGCAGCAATGCGGTTGTGGCCGCTGCACCGCCAGGACCCTCCCGAGCTCAAGACTGAAAGGACTTTTGCACCATGATCCGACGCGCCCTGTTCCTGTCGGCCCTGCTGGCCACGGCCTCGGCTCCTGCCCTGGCCGACCTCGCAATGGCCAAGAAGTACAACTGCACGGCCTGTCACGCCGTGGACAAGAAGCTGGTCGGCCCGGCCTACCAGGAGGTCGCCAAGAAGTACGCGGGCCAGAAGGACATCGAGAAGACCCTGACCGACCACATCAAGAAGGGCAGCACGGGTCGTTGGGGCCCGGTGCCGATGCCGCCGAACGCCGCGGTGCCGGATGCCGACGCCGCCTCGCTGGCGAAGTGGATCATGGGCGGCGCGAAGTAAGCGTCGGCCGCGGTCCGGAGCGAAGGGCGCCTGCGGGCGCCCTTCGTCGTTTCGGTGGTGCGGACGCAGACACCCCGGCCGCCGCGCTCAGAGTCGCCCCGCGGGGCCGAAGCGGTACAGTCGCGTCAGCCATCGCGTCGGCAGTTCCTGCGCTGCCGCGTTGTAGGCCTGTGTCGCATCGTTGAAGAGCTGGCGCGCGAACGCCAGGCGCGACTGCAGATCCTGCAGCAGGGCTTGCTGCGCGGCAGCGACGTCGTCGAGCTGGTCCTGCCGCTGCTCGAGCAGCGCCATCACGCGCGTCGCACGGGCGGCGAGCGCCGCCTCGCTGGCCGCAAGTGCCGCAGCTGGATCCGCGTCGGCCGGATGCAGGCGCAGCGCCGCAGCCGCCTGCGATGAGGCTGCGAGCGCCGCGAGCCAAGCGTCGATCGCGTCGGGCTCGCCGGCCAGGGCCTGGCGTGCCGCCTCGACGAGCGCCTTCGCCGACGCCAGCCGGCGCTCCATCAGTTCGTCGACCTGCCCGAAGGCCCGGCCGATCGCGCTGCGCATCGCGACCAGGCGGTTGTGGGCGCCGACCATCCAGAAGACGGTGACCGCGGCGGCGGCGAGGACGATCCACTGGCCGATGCTCATCGCGACCGCGGCTGCCGAAGCTCCAGTCCCAGGGGCGAAAATGCCTCGGCGGCCGGCTACTGGCGCTGTTCACCCTGGCCCAGCACGATCCACTTGAGCGAAGTCAGCCCTTCGAGGCCGACCGGGCCGCGCGCGTGGAACTTGTCGGTGCTGATGCCGATCTCGGCGCCCAGGCCGTACTCGAAGCCGTCGGCAAAGCGCGTGCTGGCGTTGACCATCACGCTGGCCGAATCGACCTCGCGCAGGAAGCGCATCGCGTTCGGGTGGTTGGTGGTGAGGATCGCGTCGGTGTGGTGCGAGCCGTAGCGGTTGATGTGCGCGATGGCCTCGTCCAGCGAGTCGACCACCTTGATGCTGATGATGCGGTCCAGATACTCGGTGCCCCAGTCGTCCTCGCTCGCGGCGACGACACCCGCCCGCGGCGCGAGGATGGCCGCGGCGCGCGGGCAGCCGCGCATCTGCACGCCCTTGGCGGCGAAGACGTCGCCGATCGCCGGCAGGAAGCGCGCGGCCTGCGCCGCGTGCACGAGCAGCGACTCGGCGGCGTTGCAGGGGCTGACCTTCTGCGTCTTGGCGTTGTCGGTGACGGCCACCGCCAGCGCCAGGTCGACCTCGGCGTCGACGTAGACGTGGCAGTTGCCGTCCAGGTGCTTGATCACCGGCACGCGCGCCTCGCGGCTGATGCGCTCGATGAGGCTCTTGCCGCCGCGCGGGATGATGACGTCCACGCTCTCGGGCATGGCAATCAGGTGGCCGACGGCGGCGCGATCGGGGGTCTCGACGAGCTGCACCGCGTCCTGCGGCAGCCCGGCTTCGGCCAGCGCGGCCTGCACCAGGCGCCAGAGCGCGAGGTTGGAGTGCAGCGCCTCCGAGCCGCCGCGCAGGATGCAGGCGTTGCCGCTCTTGATCGCCAGCGAGGCCGCCTCGATGGTCACGTTCGGGCGGCTTTCATAGATCATGCCGAAGACGCCCAGCGGCACGCGCATCTGCCCGACGCTGATGCCGCTCGGGCGGCGCTTGACGCCGCTGATCTCGCCGATCGGGTCGGGCATCGCGGCAATCTGCTCGCAGCCCTGCGCCACCGTCTCGATCACCTGCGGCGTGAGCTTCAGCCGATCGACCATCGGCTCGGGCAGGCCTGCCGCACGCGCGGCGGCCAGATCCTGCTCGTTGGCCGTGGCCAGCGGAGCCCCGGCTTCGCGCAGCCGCCGCGCCAGCGCCAGCAGTGCGGCGTTCTTCGCCGCGGTGCCGGCGGCAGCCATCCGGGTGGCGGCAGCGCGCGCCGCGGCGCCAAGCTGGGCCATGGTGGCGGAGAGATTGCTTGCGTCCATGGCGCGCGATTTTCGCCCCGATCGGGCGCGATCGCAGCGAGCGGCCGATGCGAGCGGCCGTCAGTTCGACGGCAGGGCCGTAAGCACCGCCAGCCACAGCGAGGCCGTGGCGACGAAGACGACCGTCGTGACGACGATGCCCGCGTTGGCCTCGGCCTCCAGCGTGCGGTAGCGCTGCGCGAACATCAGCGTGTTGCTGCCGGCAGGCAGCGCGGCCATCAGCACCGCCACCGACAGCGGCAGGCCCGAAAGGCCGAAGCCCCAGCGCGCGACGAGCAGCACCAGCGCCGGCTGCAGCAGCAGCTTGAGCGCGGCAGCGCGCGCCACACCGTGCAGCTGCTCGCGGCGCACCGGGTCGTAGGCGAGCGTCAGCCCGATCGAGACCAGGCATACCGGCACCACCGCCGAGCCGAGCACGACGAGCGCCTCGTCGAGCACCGGGTGCAGGCCGATTCCCGCGAGGTTCCACAGCAGCCCGAGCAGCACCGGCAGCACGACGGGATGGATGATGGTGTTGCGCAGCGTCTGGCGCAGCATCGGCCAGAGCGCGGATGCCTGCCCGCTGCGCGCGCGCTCGCGCGCCAGATCGAGCTCGACGAGCGCGGTCATCACGCTCAGCAGGATGATCGCGTGCACGCTGACCAGCGCGATGTGGATCGCCAGCCCCGCCTCGCCGAAGAGCGCCGCCGCCATCGGGATGCCCAGCTGCACCGAGTTGCCGAAGGCCACCGCAAGGGCGTGCACCGAGGGCGCAGCTGCGCCCTCGCGCGCGGCGCTGCCGCGTACGCGGTGCCAGGCGTAGACGAGCAGCATCATGCCGACGACCGGAACGAAGTAGGCGGCCACCGTGCGCCAGGGCATGACCGTCATGTCCAGCCGCGCCGTGGTGCGAAAGAGCAGCGCCGGAACGAAGACCGAGAAGGCCGCGTTGCCGAGCAGGCGCGCCGGGTCGCTGCGCTCCTTGCCCGATTCCAGCCAGCGCCAGCGCCCTGCCGCCCAGCCCAGCAGCACGGTCAGGAAGATCGCCAGCAGCTTCTGGAAGACGGCGACCGTCACGTTCGCCTGCTCTTTACGCGGGAGCCTTCTTTACGGCAGCCTTCTTCGCCGGAGCCTTCGCGCGCTCGCCCCGCGG
>JAIXKN010000067.1:26138-27438 GCA_026932425.1 Burkholderiales bacterium | reverse complement strand
TCGAATTCGAGCTTCCAGTTCGCGATCTCCTCGTCGCGCACGAGCCTCAGCTCCGCGGTGAAGGGCCAGCCCGCCTTGGAGCGGAAGCCCTCGAGCGGGCCGATGCGCTTGTCGCGCAGGAAGGCCTCGGCCTCGGCGATCTCGAAGGCGCGGCCGGCCGGCAGCTTGCTGATCGAGAAGCCGCAGCCCTCGCCCGCGCCGTCGGTGCCGGTGCAGGCAAAGCGCCGGTAGTTCTCCTTCACCACCCCGCCGCAGTTGGGGCAGGGCGTGGCAAGCGTCGCGTAGTCGCCCGGGATGGTGTCGCGGTCGTACTCCTTGGCCTTCCTGACGATGCGTTCTGCCATCTCGGCGATGCCGGCCATGAAGGCCGCCCGCTCCAGGCGCCCGTGCTCCATCTGCGCGAGCTGATATTCCCAGTTGCCGGTGAGTTCGGGCTTGGTCAGGTCCTCGACCCCCAGCCCGCGCAGCAGCGTCATCAGCTGGAAGGCCTTGGCCGTGGGCACGAGCTCGCGCCCCTCGCGCAGCATGTACTTCTCGGTGATCAGGCCCTCGATGATCGCCGCGCGCGTGGCCGGCGTGCCCAGGCCCTTCTCGGCCATCGCCTCGCGCAGTTCGTCGTCGTCGACGAGCTTGCCCGCGCCCTCCATCGCCGACAGCAGCGTGGCCTCGGTGTAGCGCGCGGGCGGCCTGGTCTGCAGCTCCTTCATGTCCACGCCTTCGGTGCGCACCACCTCGCCCGGCTGCACCGGCACGAGATTCGCGTCCTCGTCCTGCGCCTCCTTGCCGTAGACGGCAAGCCAGCCGGGGTTGACCAGCACCTTGCCGTTGGTCTGGAAGCGATGCTCGGCGCGGTCGCTGCCCTGAACCTTGCTGATGCGCGTGGTCACCAGGTACTCGGCGGCCGGGTAGAAGACGGCGAGGAAGCGCTTGACGACGAGCTCGTAGAGCCTGGCCTCGACCTCGCTCAGGCTGCCCGGGGACTGCAGCGTGGGGATGATGGCGAAGTGGTCCGACACCTTGCTGTTGTCGAAGACGCGCTTGAGCGGCTTCACGTAGCCGGCTTCCAGGCCCTTGCGCGCATGCGCCGACAGCGCCGCCAGCGGCCCCGGCAGCGGCGCCTCGGCGAGCATGCCGAAGGTGTTCCTGACGACGGCGAGGTAGTCCTCGGGCAGGTGGCGTGAATCGGTGCGCGGGTAGGTCAGCAGCTTGTGCTTCTCGTAGAGCGCCTGCGCGATCGCGAGCGTCGTCTTGGCCGAGAAGCCGAAGCGCGAGTTCGCCTCGCGCTGCAGCGTCGTCAGGT
>JAIXKN010000067.1:0-26128 GCA_026932425.1 Burkholderiales bacterium | reverse complement strand
GTCTTGGCCGAGAAGCCGAAGCGCGAGTTCGCCTCGCGCTGCAGCGTCGTCAGGTCGTAGAGCAGCGGGCTGCTCTGGCTGCTGGGCTTGGATTCCTCGCTGACCTGCGCCGGCTGGCCGCGGCAGGCGCTGGCGATGGCCTCGGCGCGCGCGGCGTCCCAGAGCCGGTCGGCGCGCAGTTCGGCGTCCTGCGGGTCCTTCTTCCACGCCGGGTCGAACCACTTGCCCTCGTAGAGGCCGGCCTCGGCGTCGAAGCTCGCGCGCAGCTCCCAGTAGTCGCGCGGCACGTGGCGGCGGATCTTCTCCTCGCGCTCGACGACGATCGACAGCGTGGGCGTCTGCACGCGCCCGACGGTGGTGAGGAAGAAGCCGCCGTCGCGGCTGTTGAAGGCGGTCATCGCGCGCGTGCCGTTGATGCCCACCAGCCAGTCGGCCTCGGAGCGGCTGCGCGCGGCGTCGGCCAGGCCCTGCATCTGCGCGTCGCTGCGCAGCTGCTCGAAGCCCTCGCGGATCGCCTGCGGCGTCATGCTCTGCAGCCACAGGCGCTGGATCGGCTTGGGGCAGGGCTTGTCGCCGAAGGCGTACTGCACGATGAGGCGGAAGATCAGCTCGCCCTCGCGTCCGGCGTCGCAGGCGTTGACGATGCGATCGACGTCCTTGCGCTTGATCTGCCGCACGACCGCGGCCAGGCGCGACTTGCCCTTGTCGATCGGCGCGAGGTCGAAGTGCGGCGGCACCACCGGCAGGTGCGCGAAGCTCCACTTGCCGCGCTTGACCTCGTACTCGTCGGGCGCCTTGATCTCGACCAGGTGACCGACCGCCGAGGTGACGACGTACTGCTCGTTCTCGAAGTGGTCGGCGCCCTTCTCGAACTTGCCGGCCACCGGCGTCAGCGCGCGCACGATGTCCTGCGCGACGCTCGGCTTCTCCGCGATGATGACGGTCTTTGCCATTTCTCTGGTCGTTCTCAGCGGCCGCCTGCACGGGGCGTGCCTAAAATGCCGTTTCCTCGCGCGCGTACGCATGCACACGCGCGCACCCATGGCTTCAATGTACCGAATGAAGAAGACCGCGCAAGCGATGCCCCGCCGCGGCGGGAGGGGTGGCGGCAGGCGCTTGCAGGTGCGGCGCTCCGGGGTGCACGGCAAGGGCGTGTACGCGCTGCAGCCGATCGCCGCGGGGCAGACGCTGATCGAGTACACCGGCGAGATCATCGACTGGCCCGAGGCGCTGCGGCGGCACCCGCACGATCCGGCCGACCCGCACCACACCTTCTACTTCAGCCTCGACGACGGCAGCCACGTCATCGATGCCAAGTTCGGCGGCAACGCCTCGCGCTGGATCAACCACTCGTGCGAACCCAACTGCGAAGCCGACGAGGAGGATGGGCGCGTCTACATCCGTGCGCTGCGCGACATCGAGCCCGGCGAGGAGCTCTTCTACGACTACGGCCTCGTGATCGACGAGCGCTACACGCCCCGGCTCAAGCGCGACTACGCCTGCCGCTGCGGCAGCCCGCAATGTCGCGGCACCATGCTCGCGCCCAAGCGGCGCAGCCGGGCCTGAGGCCGCAGCGGCGCGAGGGGCCGTGAGCAGGACCGCGACGACCGCCTGGGAGATCGACGCGCTGCAGGCGGCGCTGCAGCCGCTGGCGCCGGGTCTGCGCGTCGAGTGGGTCGCGAGCACCGGCTCGACCAACACCGACCTGCTCGAGCGGATGCGCATGGGCGACGCGAGGCCCGTGCTGCGCGTGGCCGAGGACCAGCGCTCCGGGCGCGGACGCCTGGGGCGCAACTGGGTCTCGGCGCCCGGTGCCTCGCTGACCTTCTCGCTCGGCCTGCCCTACGAGCCGCGGCAGTGGTCGGGGCTGTCGCTGGCGATCGGCGCGGTGCTGGCCGATGCGATCGAGCCGCGGCCGCAGCGGCTGCAGCTCAAGTGGCCCAACGACTTGTGGCTCTCCGATGACGGGAGCGATGGCCCGGGCGATGGCGACGGCGAGCACGGTTGGCGCAAGCTGGGCGGGATCCTCGTCGAGACGCTGCCGCTGCCCGCTGGCGGGCGGGGCTGCGTGATCGGCGTCGGGCTCAATGTGCGGCCGCTCGCGGGCTCCGCCGAATTCGCGAGCGGTCACGCCTGCGCGCAGGAGATCGACCCGGCGCTCGACGCACCCGCGCTGCTGGCGCGCGTCGCGCCGGCGCTGCTGCAGGCGCTGCCGCGCTTCGCGCATGAGGGCTTCGCGGCCTTCCTGAACGCGTATGCCGCGCGCGACCTGTTGCGCGGCCGCGTCGTTCGAAGCGTTCCGTCGAACCTGGGCGAGGCGGCCGCCGACGGCGCGATCGAAGGTGTGGCCGACGGCGTGGATGCCGACGGCAGCCTGCGCGTGCGTCACGGACGGGAGCTGACGCTGCTGAGCGGCGGCGAGGTCAGCGTGCGGCCGATGTGGTCAGGCTCCCGGGTGGTCTGAGATGCTGCGTGCGCTGGCCCTCCTGCTGCTGCTGGCCAACCTCGGCTTTCATGCCTGGACGCAAGGCTGGCTGAGTCCCTGGCTGCCGCCGCCTGCCTCGGACCGGGAGCCGCAGCGCCTGGCTGCGCAGCTGCACCCGGAGCGCATCGTGGTGTTGAGGGACGGCGTGGCCAGTGCCGCTGTCGCAGCCGCGCAGCCCGCAGCGGCGCACGAGGAGCCCGCTGCGCTTTGCCTCGAGGCCGGGCCCTTCGACGAAGCGGGTGCGCGCGTCGCCGAAGCCCTGCTCGCCGAGCACGAGGTCGCCGAGGGTGCGGTGACGCGCGAGATCGTCGCGCGCAACCACACCTGGGGCGTCGTCATCGGCCGGCTCGCCGACCGCGAGGCGCTGCGCGCGCGCGCCGAGGAACTGACGCGGCTGAAGATCCGCTTCGAGGAGATGAGCACGCCCAGCACGCTCGTGCCCGGGCTGCGCCTTGGCAACTTCAGCGACCGCTACGGCGCCGAGACGGCGCTCGCCGGCCTTCTCGCCAAGGGCGTGCGCGACGCCCGCGTGGTCGCGCTGCCGCTGGGGGCGACGCAGCATTGGCTGCGCGCGCCCCAGGCCGACGCCGAGCTGCAGATGCGGCTCAGGAGCCTGCCGCCGGAGCGCCTGGAGCGCCCCTTCCAACCCTGCGCCGCACCGCCGCAGCCGGCCAGCGGCTGAGGCTGCTGCAGGGGCGCGCGGCGCCGGTGGCCGCGCGCCTCAGTCGGCCTGGCTGCCGCGGTGCGCCCAGCCGGTGGTGCGCTTCTCGACCCAGCTGAAGAGTTCGTACATCGCCATCGCCATCGCGCCGATGGTGACCAGCCCCGCAAAGGCCAGGGGCATGCGCTGCTGGCTGCCGGCGGTCTGCATCAGGTAGCCGATGCCGGAGTCGCCGGCCGTCATCTCGGCGAGCACCGTGCCGACGAAGGCCAGCGTGATGGCGATCTTCAGCGAGCCGTAGAAGTAGGGCATGGAGCGCGGCAGGCCGACCTTGACCAGCACGTCCCAGCGGCGCGCGCCGAGCACGCGCAGCACGTCCTCGAGCTCGGGCTCGAGCGTGGCCAGGCCGGTGGCGATGTTGACGGTGATGGGGAAGAAGCTGATCAGGAAGGCGGTCAGGATCCCGGGCCCCAGGCCGATGCCGAACCAGACCACCAGGATGGGCACCACCGCCGCCTTGGGCACGGCGTTGAAGGCCACCATCAGCGGATAGAG
Organism: Burkholderiales bacterium; assembly: GCA_026932425.1. Lineage (GTDB taxonomy): Bacteria > Pseudomonadota > Gammaproteobacteria > Burkholderiales > Burkholderiaceae_C > Rubrivivax. Next base: position 22,427 of record JAIXKN010000067.1, on the reverse strand, counting down.
CGCGGTGTAGGCCAGGCGCGAGCTGCCGATGACGAAGCCCAGCAGCACGCCGACGACGATGGACAGCGCAAAGCCGAGCATCGTCACCCAGAAGGTCTTCCACGCCGCTTCCAGCAGCGGCCCCTTGTAGGCGGCGAAGTCCTGCGCGATCTGCCAGGGGCTCGGGAAGATGAACTCGGGAATCGAGAACGCGGCGACGACGAGCTGCCACAGCAGCAGCGCCGCGGCGAGCACGAGCAGCGGCGACCAGCGCTCCATGCGTCGGGTGATCTTCATCGGTTTGGGCTCGTGGTCCGGAGTGATCCTGCGAAAGGCTGATGAGCCCTACTGGGCGATCGCCGTGCCGCTCTTGCGCACGGCACCGATGTGGCCGCGCAGCTCGTGCACGATCTCGGTGAACTCGGGCGTGTAGGTGAGGTCCAGGTCGCGCGGGCGCGGCAGCTCGATGTCGCGCTTGACGACGAAGCGCCCCGGGCTGCGGCTCATGCAGTAGACGGTGTCGGCGAGGAAGACGCTCTCGCGCAGGTCGTGCGTGACGAGGATGACGTTGAAGCGCTGCGCCGCGTGCAGGTCGCGCAGCGTGCACCAGAGCTCCTCGCGCGTGAAGGCGTCGAGCGCGCCGAAGGGCTCGTCCAGCAGCAGCATCTTGGGCTCGTGGATGAGGGCGCGGCAGATGCTTGCGCGCTGCTGCATGCCGCCCGAGAGCTGCCAGGGGAACTTGTCCTCGTAGCCGGCGAGGCCCACGCTCTGCAGCAGGGTGCGGGCGCGCGCCTCGTACTCGCGTCGCTTGCGCTTGAAGGTCGAGCGGTAGGGCTCGACGATCTCGAGGGGCAGCAGCACGTTGTCGACCGTGCTGCGCCAGGGCAGCAGGCTGGGCGCCTGGAAGGCCATGCCGCTGATCTTCAGCGGCCCGGTCACCGGCTGGCCGCCGATGGCGATGCTGCCGCGGCTGGGCATCTTCAGCCCGGTGGTGAGCTTCATGAAAGTCGACTTGCCGCAGCCCGAAGGGCCGACGATGGCGATGAACTCGCTTTCGTCGACCTGCAGCGAGATGTCCTCGACCGCGAAGTGCCCCTTGGCCAGCAGCTCGTCGTTGTAGGCGAGCCAGACGTTGCGAAAGTCGACGAAGCTCATCGCCGGGGCGCCGATCTTGGTCAACGCTTGGGCGGGAAGACCGCCAGCTCCGCCTTGGGCGGCAGGAAGGCGTCGGTCCAGACGGCGCCCGGGTCGACGCGCGTCTTGGTGCCGAAGACGTCCGAAACCTGCGAGGCCATCAGCGCCAGGCGTCCCGGGTCCACCGCGCCGAAGCCCTCGGCGCGTGCGTCGGGGCTGGCGACGACTGCTTCGATAGCCAGGCGCAGGCGACGCTTCTCCAGCTCCACGTTGATGATGCCGTCGCGCGCCTTGACGTAGTCGATCGTCGGGTCGGGGTTGGCCATCACGTCCCTGGCGCCCTTGGTGAAGGCCGAGAGGAAGGCCTTCACCGCGCCCGGGTTGGACTGGATCAGCTTGGGCGAGGCGATGATGACGTTGCCGTAGAGCTTGACGCCGTGCGTGGCGAAGGGCATCACCACGATGTCCTGCGTCTTCACGCCGCGCGCCTCGAGGTTGAGCAGCGAGGTGAAGGAGAAGCCGGTGATGGCGTCGACGTCGCCGCGCACGAGCATGGTCTCGCGCAGCGGCGGGTCCATGCTCACCCAGGTCACGTTGCCGACGCTGTTGGCCTTGGCGAAGAGCGCGAAGGCGCGCCGCCCGGCGTCGAAGCTGGGCGCGCCGAGCTTTCTGCCGGTGAGGTCGGCGGGCTTGGCGATGCCGCTCTTCTTCAGCGCCAGCACCGAGGCCGGCGTGTTGTTGTAGACCATCATCACCGCCACCGGCTTGTTCGGCGCGTCGGGGTTGTTGGCGTGGAACTCCATCAGCGCGGCCATGTCGGCCAGGCCCATGTCGTAGCTGCCGCTGGCCACGCGGGTGACGGTGGCGCCCGAACCGGTGCCGGCGTCGATCGTCACGTCCAGGCCCGCGGCCTTGTAGTAGCCCTTGGCGGTGGAGGCGAGGAACAGCGCCGCCGGCCCCTCGAAGCGCCAGTCGAGCTGGAACTTGATCGGCGTCTGCGCCAGCGCCAGCGTGGGCAGGGCGAAGAGGACAGCAGCGGCCGCCTTCAGCCAGTGGCGTTTGGCTTGACGGCTCGTGGGCTTGCTCATGGGCATCGGAGATCTCCAGCGTGGACGGTTTGAGGGGCTCCTGCAGGCCGCTGGCCCCGGAGTGCCGGCGAAGTGTAGACAGGATGGTCGCCCAAAGAGCCCGTGCAAGCACCGGTACGAAACCGTCGGATGCGGGGATTGCTGCATGGCTGGCACGACGGCGACGCTGCGGCTGTAACCCGGTGGGCCAAGCGTTGTCGGTATGCTGGCACACTGCGTGGCGCCCTGCCCCGAGCTTGTTGGCACACGAGTCGTACGCACATGAAGTCCAGTCCCCAGTTGCGGTCGCACAGCTCGGAAACGTCTTCGGTACTGGCGCTGATGGGCGAGCGCGCGCATCGCGTGCTCGGCATGGTGCTCTACGCCGTGCTGGCGACGCTGCCGCTGCTCTTGCTCGCGGCCCTGACCGACCCGAATGCCGACAACGCCGATCGTCCGGTCCTCGCGCTGATGATCGTCTTCGTCGCCGGGCTGGTCGTGCTGCACCGCCGCCGGCGCGACGGAATCGCGCTCGGCGGCCTGGTCGTGATGATGCTCGCTGCCGGCGTGGGTTTCGTGGTCGGCTTCGGCTCGATCCGCAGCATCGGGGCGCTGGCCTTCGTCGGTGCGATCGCCTGCGCCGGCGTATTCCTGCCTCGTGCCGCGCTGATCGGCACCCTGGTGGCGGCCAGTGCCGCGCTCGGCGGCCTGATCGTCGCCGAGAGCCGCGGACTCCTGCCCACCCCGGTCTACGACGTCGGCTTCACGCAGTGGGTGCAGTACTCGCTCGCGCTCGCGGCAATGGCCTTCAGCGTCGGCATGGCGCGCAGCCTGGCGATCGACGCGATGCGGCGGGCGACCGAGAGCGAGGCCTGGATCGCCTCGGTGCTGCGCAATTCGCCCAGCGCCCTGGCGGTGTCGGGCCTGGACGACGGCCGTCTGCGCGAGGTCAACGTCGCCTTCGAGCGCATGTTCGGCTGGGAGCGCGATGCGATCATCGGGCGTACCCGCGTCGAGGCCGAGCTCTGGGCCGATGTCGAGGCGCGCGACCGCTACGTCGATGCCGTCCGCCGCGACGGCCGCGTCGCCGACTGGCAGGTCAGCCTGCGCCGCGCCAGCGGCGAGCCCTTCGCAGCGCGCGTCTCGGGCGAGCGCGTCACGATCGGCGAGCAGAGCTGGCTCGTGAGTTCGATCGTCGACGTCGACGCCGAGGTGCGCACCCAGGCGGCGCTGCAGGAGAGCGAGTCGCGCTTTCGCAGGCTCTTTCACGACAGCCCGGTCGCTGCGACGATCTTCACGCCGCGCGAGATGCGCTTCCTCGAATGCAACGCGGCCTACGAGGCCTTGCTCGGGCGTCGGCGCGAGCAGGTCGTCGGTCACCTCTGCCACGAGCTGGGCATCTGGTACGAGGGCAGCGGCAGCCTCGTCGCGGACTTCGACCGCCTGGAGCGCCAGGGCACGATCCACAACCGCGCGGCCGAACTGCGACACGCCGACGGCTCGAGGCTGCACGTGCTCTTCTCCTGGACGCTGATCGAGCTCGGCGGGCAGCGCTGCGTGCTCTCGCAGATCGTCGACGTGAGCGAGCAGCGACGCGCCGAGCGCGCGCTGCGCGAACTCAACGAGCGGCTCGAGGAGCGCGTGCACGAACGCACGCAGGCCCTGGAGGCGAGCAACGCCGCGCTGGCGCAGGCGCGTGACGCCGCGGAGGCCGCCACGCACGCCAAGAGCCAGTTCCTCGCCAACATGAGCCACGAGATCCGTACGCCGATGAACGCGGTCATCGGCCTGATCGAGCTGGCGCTGCGCCAGCCGCAGGCGGACGACGGGCCCTCCGGCGAGCATCTGCGCAATGCGCGGCGTGCTGCGGGCTCGCTGCTCGAGATCCTCAACCAGGTCCTCGACTTCTCGAAGATCGAGGCCGGTCGGCTCGTTCCGGAGCAGACGGCGTTTTCGCTGGACGAGCTTGCGGCCCGGATCCGGGCCGTACTCGTCGTGGGCGCGGACCAGCGCGGATTGAGCCTGGCGGTGTCGATCGCCGACGGGCTGCCGCGCCGGCGGCGCGGCGACGCGTTGCGGCTGGAGCAGGTGCTGCTGAACCTGGGGGGCAACGCGCTCAAGTTCACCGAGCGGGGCGGAGTCGTCATCGAGATCTCGGCCGCCGCTTCCGGCGGAGTGCGCTTCGCGGTGCGCGACAGCGGCATCGGCATCGATCCCGCGCTGCAGTCGCGGCTCTTCAGGCCCTTCGACCAGCTCGACGCGTCGACGACGCGGCGCTATGGCGGCACCGGTCTGGGACTGGCGATCTCGGCCGAGCTGGTGCGGCTGATGGGTGGACGCATCGAGCTCGAGAGCGTGCCCGGCCAGGGCAGTGTGTTCTGGTTCGAGTTGCCGCTGCCCGAAGCGGCGGCCTCGCCCCTGCCCCCGATTGCGCCGGCGAGTGCCGACGCGGGGACAAGGGTGTCGAGCGATGAGGTGGCCGATACCGCGGCGGGTGCAGCGGCGGCCGCCGCGGCGCGACTGCGCGGACGAAGCATCCTGCTGGCCGAGGACAACGCGCTCAACCAGCTGGTCGCACGCGAGATCCTGGAGCGCCATGCGGGGGCGCGGGTCACCGTCGTCGGGGATGGTGCGCAGGCGCTCGAGGCGCTGCAGCGCGAGCGCTTCGACCTCGTGCTGATGGATGTACAGATGCCGGTGATGGACGGCTTCGAGGCCACCGCGCGCATTCGCCAGGATCCTCGCCACGCACGGCTGCCGATCGTCGCGATGACGGCGCACGCGCAGCCCAGCGACCGCGAGCGCAGCCTGCGTGCGGGCATGGACGAACATGTCACCAAACCCTTCGATCCCGAGGAGCTCTTCCGCACGCTCGCCGCGTTGATCGATCGCCGCACGCAGGCCGAAGCCGCCGTCGCCCTGGCCGGCGCCTGAGCCGAAGGCTTCGAGCGCAGCCGGCACCGGACCGGTGCCGGCTGCGCGCGTCAAGGCGGGTCCTCGCGGGCGGGCCGGCCGAGCCAGGCCGCGGTCACTGCGTCGATGTCCACCTTCTCGTCGCTGCGCACGGTGATCGTGTGCGCGCGTTCGTCTTGGGCGATCGATTCCTGTCGCGAAGCGAGCAGGGCCAGCACCGAGGCGTCGGCCTCGGAAGCGTCGTCGCCGCGCGCCAGGCGCTCGGCAATGCGCTGCTGCAGCACCGGCATCGGCGCCTGGCAGTCCAGGATCGCGAAGCGCGCGCCGAGCTCGGCAGCCAGCGCGCCGAAGGCCTCGCGCTGCGTGCGCTTCAGGAACGCGGCATCGACGATCACCGGCCAGCCTGCAGCCAGGATGCGCCGGGCGAGCGTGGCCAGGTGCACGTAGGTCGCGTCGGTCGCCGAAGCGGTGTAGAGATCCCCTGTCGCGCGCGAGTCGGCCAGCGGGGCCAGCCCCGCCAGGCGCTTGCGCTCGACGTCCGAGCGCAGCCGGATCGCGCCAGCGCGTTGCAGCAGTGCGCCCGCAAGCCAGGACTTGCCCGAAGCCGGCAGGCCGTGCGTGATCAGCAGCGCCGGCTGCGTGCCTTGCGACATGCGCTGGGCGAGCGCGACATAGGCGGAGCTGGACGGCGCCCCTGCCGCTGGCGCACCGCGCAGCGCGGTCACGAGCGCGCGCACGACCGCGCGGTAGACGAGGTAGAAGCGCAGCACGTCGAGTCCGTCGTGGTCGCCGCCATGCTCGAGCCAGGCGTCGAGGAAGGAAAAACCGAGATCGGTGCGCCCGCGTGCGAGCAGGTCCATCAGCAGGAAGCCGGCGTCGCTGGCGACGTCGATCCAGCGCAGCGCGGGGTCGAACTCGAGGCAGTCGAAGCCGGTGAGTTCGCCGTCGATCATCACGACGTTGTCCAGGTGCAGGTCGCCGTGGCCCTCGCGCACGCGGCCCGCGGCCTGGCGCTCCCGCCAGCGCGCGTCCAGGATTTGCGCCTGCGCCTGCAGCCAGGCGCGCAAGGCGACACACGATGATTCGCCGAGCTGTGCCGCCAGGCCGTCGAGCGCGCGCATCGTGTCCTCGACCACCTGAGCGGGGCTGCCGTAGCGGCTGCCGGCGGCTGCCTTCGCCGCGCGGTCGTGGAAGGCCGCCAACCGCTGACCGAAGCGCGCGAGCAGGCGTGCGTCGAGCCGGCCGTCGACGAGCAATTCGCTGGCCAGCGCGCGCGCAGGAAACCGCCGCATCTTCACCGCCGCCTCGACGATCGGTCCGCGGCCGTGAAGCGAGGGTCCGCGCGCCCCGGCGCGGATCGGCACGACGCCGAGATAGACGTCGGGGGCCAGGCGGCGGTTCAGGCGCAGTTCGTCGGCGCAGGCGCGTCGGCGCCGCGCCAGCGTCGAGAAGTCGAGGAAGTCCAGCTGCAGCGGCTTCTTCAGCTTGTAGGCGTGCTCTCCGGCTAGCAGCACCCAGGAGATGTGCGTCTCGATCAGCGGCACTACGCCGTGCCGCGCCTGCAGGCGTTGCCGCAAGGCGTGAACGAGCGCGGTGGCGGCGGCCGGATCGGTGGGCGGATCGGAGGTCATCGTTGGGCTCGGGGAGGGCGTGGGGTGAGGCGGCGACCGGTTCACGGCAGGAGGCGGCCCGCTTCGCCCGCAGGGCCGTCCGAGCGCCCGATGATCGCCTATGCTGTGGCCGGTGATCGGCTTCGGCGTCCTGCGCACCTTCGTCTGGACCGTGCTGTGCGCGCCGGCTCGCGCGTGGCGAGCGAGCGGCCTTCGGCGGTTCTCGTCGACGCCGTTGTGGGTGCGGTCGCGGTCGTGGTGGCGGACGCCGTGGCTGGTGTTGTCGCTGGTGCTGTCTTCGCTGCCGCCAGCGGCAGCGCACGAGGGCGTGAGCCGCTGGATCGACGCCGCGGGTCAGCCGACCCCGCTGGCGCGACAAGCGCTGGCGCTGCTGGCCGATGCTCCGAGCCACGGGCTGGACCCGCGCGACTACGGCCTGCCGGCGTTGCAGCAGCAGTGGGCGGCGGACCCGCGCGAGGCGGCGCCGGCACTCGAGACGGGTTTCCTGGACTACCTGCGCGACCTGCGCAACGGCTGGGCCCCGGCCGAAGCACGGCCTGCGGGCGCAAGGGCTGCAGCCTTCGACGCCGCCGCAGTGCTGCGCGCCGCGGCGGCGACCGGCGAGCTCGCGCAGGCCGTCCGCGCCGCGGTGCCATCGGTGCCGCAGTACGAGCGGCTGCGCGAGACCCTGGTGCAGTATCGCGGCCTGGCCGGGCATCCCGCGTGGAGGGAGCCGCTGCCGGCGCTGCCGTTGCCGCCGCGCGCTCGCGTGCGTGCGCTCGCTCCCGGTCAGGCCTGGGCGGGCGTGCCGCTGCTCACGGCACGCCTCGCGGCGCTCGGCGACCTGCCCGCAGCCGACGCCGCAATGGCGCGCGCGGACCTCTACGAAGGCGCGCTGGTCGCCGCCGTGCAGGCGTTTCAGCGCCGCCATGGGCTGCAGGGCGATGGCGTCATCGGGCCGGCGACGCTGGCCGCGCTCCAGGTGAAGCCGGCGGCGCGCGTGCAGCAGCTCGAGCTGGCGCTGGAGCGCCTGCGCTGGGTGCCCTTGCACTCGGCACCGCGGATGATCGTGGTCAACATCCCGGAATTCGTCCTGCGCGCCTACGAGCTGCAGGATGAGCGGATTGCGGTGCGGGAGCAGATGAGGGTCGTCGTCGGCCGTGCCCCGGGCACGCGCACGCCGCTGCTGAAGGAGGACTTGCGCCGTATCGAGTTCAAGCCCTACTGGAACGTGCCGCCCTCGATCGCACGCAACGAGACGATCCCGCGCCTGCGGCGCGACCCGGCCTACTGGACGCGCGAGGGCTTCGAGTTCGTCGGTGCCGGCGGCATTGCCGATCCGGTGCTCAGCGAGGCCAAGCTGCAGGCGGTGCTTGCCGGCAGCCTGCGCATCCGCCAGCGCCCGGGCCCGCGCAACGCGCTTGGCGACATCAAGTTCGTGCTCCCGAACCGGCAGTCCATCTACCTGCACCACACGCCATCGGTGCAGCTCTTCGAGCAGTCGCGGCGCGATTTCAGCCATGGCTGCATCCGCGTCGAGCATCCGGTCGCGCTCGCCGCCTTCGCGCTCGCGGGCCTGCCGGACTGGGACGAGGCGCGCGTTCGTGCCGCGATGGCCGCAGCGCAGCCGTCGACGGTGGCGCTGCCGCAACCGGTGCCGGTGCTTCTCGCCTACACGACGGCACTTGTCAAGGACGGCAGGGTTCACTTCTTCGAGGACATTTACGGGCATGATCGCGAGCTCGCGCGGGTCTTGCGGGGGCGGCGGTTCTGATGTCGCCGGGGCCGCGAAGCGAGAGCGTGGACGGCGCGGCCTTCATGCCTCGGCCCGACGAGCCGGGACCGACTTCCGGGGCCTGTCTGTCAGGGGCCGTTTGTCAGGGTCCGTTTTCCAGGGCCTTCGTGCCGCCTGAAAGCAAGGGATTGCCGATGATTCATGGCCTGTCTTCCCTAGTTCCCGTCTCCCGTGCCGCATCCGGCACCGTGTCGCTGCCGAGGCGCCGCGTCCTCGCGCATGCCGGCGCCGCAGCCATGGCCGTGCCGTTGCTGGCGCTGCCGCGGCGCGCGCGCGCGGAGCAGGACGAACGTTCGCTGTCGTTGTGGCATACACATACCGGCGAGCGGCTGACGATGGCCTTTGCGGTTGGCGGCAGCCTTTTGCGGCCGGCGCTGGCCAGGCTGGATCGCTTCCTGCGAGATCATTACAGTGGGGCCGTCGGCCACATCGATCCCGGCCTGTACGAGCAGCTCTTCGCGCTGCAGACGCGGCTGGGCAGCCGTGCGGCATTCGAGGTCATTTCGGGTTTTCGCAGTCCGCGGACCAACGATCGCCTGCGGCAGCGCGGCGGCGGCGGGGTCGCGCGCGCAAGCCTGCACATGCAGGGGCGCGCGATCGACGTGCGCCTGCCCGACGTGGCGCTGGCCGATCTGCGCGACGCGGCGCTCGAGCTCCGTGCCGGTGGCGTGGGCTACTACGCACGCGAGCGCTTCGTGCACCTGGACACCGGTCGCGTGCGCAGCTGGTGAGCGGCGCGGTCCTCGGGGTCGATGGCTGCGCTACGCTTGGCGTTCCTCAACCGGAGACCTGCCGATGCCCCTGATCCGAGTCGAACTCTTCGAGGGTCGCAGCCCGCAGCAGAAACGCGAACTGGCGCGGGCCCTGACCGAGGCGACGGCGAAGGTGCTGGCCTGTACGCCGGAATCGGTCGACGTGATGTTCTTCGACATCCGGCGCGAGGACTGGGCGACCGCCGGCGTGCCCTGGAGCGAGCGCAGCGCGCCGACACCGCATCCGGCAAAGCCCTGAGGGCCGGTAGGCGGCGGGGGTGCTGCCCTTGTCGCAGAATCGCCCGCGTCGCGCCGGATCCGACGCCGAACACTCACCAGGAGACGCCATGCTCGGTCAGATGATGCAGCAGCCGCTGCTGATCTCTTCGCTTCTTGTCCACGCCGAACGCCATCATGGCGAGCGCGAGATCGTCTCGCGCCGCATCGAGGGCGACATCCATCGCTACACCTACCGCGACCTTGCGGCGCGCTCGCGGCGCATGGCCAAGGCACTGGCCGCGCTGGGCGTGAAGATGCCGGATCGCGTCGCGACGCTGGCCTGGAACGGCTACCGACACATGGAGCTGTACTACGCGGTCTCCGGTTCGGGCGCCGTGCTGCACACGATCAACCCGCGGCTGCATCCCGAGCAGATCGTCTACATTGCCGATCACGCCGAGGATCAGGCGCTGTTCTTCGACCTGACCTTCCTGCCGCTGATTGCCGCGGTCGCCGGCCGCACCAAGACCGTCAAGCACTGGGTGGCGATGTGCGATCGGGCGCATCTGCCGGCCGATGCCGCGAAGATTCCGGGGCTGCTCTGCTACGAGGACCTGATCGACGCGCAGGACGACCGCTTCGACTGGCCGAACTTCGACGAGAACAGCGCCAGTTCTCTCTGCTACACGAGCGGCACCACCGGCAACCCCAAGGGCGTGCTCTACAGCCACCGTTCGACCCTGCTGCACAGCTTCGCCGCGGCGCTGCCCGACTCGCTGAACTGCTCGGCCAACGACGCCATCCTGCCGGTCGTGCCGATGTTCCACGTCAACGCCTGGGGCCTGCCCTACGTCGCATGCATGACCGGCGCCAAAGTGGTCTTCCCCGGCCCGGCGCTCGACGGCAAGAGCCTCTACGAACTCTTCGAGAGCGAGCAGGTCACCGTCTCGGCCGGCGTGCCGACGGTCTGGCAGGGGCTGCTGGCCTACGTGCAGGCCAATGGCTTGAAGTTCAGCAGCATGAAGCGCACGGTGATCGGCGGCTCGGCCTGTCCGCCGGCGATGATCCGCACCTTCGGTGACGAGTTCGGCGTGCACGTGCTGCACGCCTGGGGCATGACCGAGATGAGTCCGCTGGGCACCGTGTGCAGCCTCAAGCCGCGCCACCTGCAGATGGACCAGGAAGCGCGCTACGCGGTGATGGCCAAGCAGGGGCGCGCGGTGTTCGGCGTCGACATGAAGATCGTCGATGACGAGGGCAAGGAGCTGCCCTTCGGCAGCGAGCAATCGGGCGAACTGCTCGTGCGTGGCCCCTGGATCGTCAGCGAATATTTCAAGGCCGAGGGCGGCAATCCACTGCGTGCCGACGCCGCCGGCCACGGCTGGTTCCCGACCGGCGACGTGGCGACGATCGACGCCGACGGCTACATGCACATCACCGACCGCAGCAAGGACGTGATCAAGTCCGGCGGCGAGTGGATCGGCTCGATCGACCTCGAGAACATCGCGATGGCGCACCCTGCGGTGGCGATGGCCGCCTGCATCGCCGCGCACCATCCGAAGTGGGACGAGCGCCCGCTGCTGGTGGTCGTGAAGAAGCCCGGCGCCGAGGTCAGCCGCGAGGAGCTGCTGGCCTTCTTCGAAGGCAAGGTGGCCAAGTGGTGGACGCCCGACGACGTCGTCTTCGTCGACGCGATCCCGCTCGGCGCCACCGGCAAGATGCAGAAGAACAAGCTGCGCGAGCAGTTCAAGGACTACAAGCTGCCGACGATCTGATCCCCGGGGCGGATCACCCCGCCCTGCGTCATCAGCGGAGCGTCGCCCGGGCGGCGGCCTCTTCAAGGTTTTGGCGGGGCTCGCTGTCGACGCAGGACGTCGGGCGAGCCTGCCGCACAATTCACAGTCATGAAGACTTGCTTTTCATTGAACCTTCGGGGAATCACGATGCTGCGCCTGCGCAGCATGGCCTTATTGAGCCGGCCGCATGAAGATTGAACTTTTCGCGGCCGATAGAGCCAGAGCGCCATGGACAAAGAAGACGCTCGATACCAGAAGCTGGAGCAGTTGCACGAGAGGCGCAAGCAGGTCGTGCGATTGCATGTGCGGGGCACTGGCGTGATGCAGATCGTGACGCTGACAGGGCTGAGCTACCCGACGGTGCGCAAGGCCATCGACCTGTTCGAGGCAGGCGGGTGGCGGGCCGTCAAGCCTGCAGCGCGCGGGCGCAATGTCGGCGACGGGCGGCTGCTCAGCGCCGAGCAGGAGGCCGCCGTGCGGCGCACCATCTGTGACAAGCGGCCCGAGCAGTTGAAGATGGAGTTCGCGCTGTGGACGCGCGGCGCGGTGATGCACTACATCGAGCGCGAGTTCGGCGTGAAGCTGTCGATCCGGGCCACCGGCGAGTACCTGCGCCGCTGGGGCTTCACGCCCCAGAAGCCCATCAAGCGCGCCTACGAGCAGCGCCCCGAGGCGGTGCGGCAGTGGCTCGACAGCGAGTACCCGGCCATCGAGCGGCAGGCCAAGGCCGAGGGTGGCGAGATCCACTGGGGCGACGAGACGGCGCTGGTCAACACCGACGTGCGCGGGCGCAGCTACGCCCCGCGCGGCAAGACCCCGGTGACCTTTGCCGTTGGCGGCACGCGCGAGAAGCTGTCGATGATCTCCACCGTCACCAATCAGGGCCGGGCCAACTGGATGATCATCGACGGGGCCTTCAACCACGAGCGGCTCATCGAGTTCCTGGATGTGCTCAGACGCGACGGCCGGCGACGAGGCAAGAAGGTCTTGCTGATTCTGGACAACCTGGGGGTGCACCACTGCAAGCCCGTCAAGGCCTGGTTGGCCGAACACAAGGCTGACATCGAGGTGTTCTTCCTGCCCAGCTACAGCCCCGAGCTCAATCCGGACGAGAGGCTGAACGCCGATCTGAAGCACGCCATCGGCACCAAGGTGCCCGTGCGCACCAAGGCCAAGCTGCGTGCCGCGGCCGACGAGCACATGCACTTCATCGCCGCCAATCGCGACCGCGTTCGGGCCTACTTCCAGGACCCGATCGTCAAGTACGCGGCGTGAAGACTTCATGTTGCCGGATCAATAGCGCTTGGTGCCGCGATGATGCTGGCCCTCGGCCAGGCGCAGGCCGAGAACACGATCGTGCGCGTCCACACCTCGCTCGGTCCGATCGACATGCAGTTGCTCGACGACGAGGCGCCGCGGACGGTGGCGAACTTTCTCGCCTATGTGAATGGTGGCGACTACGAAAGCGTCTTCTTTCATCGCTCGGTGCACAACTTCGTCATCCAGGCCGGGGGTTTTCGCTGGATGGCCGGCAGTGCGAACTGCTGCCAGCCGGTGACCTCGCGCGGGAAGGTCCAGAACGAGTTCGCGGCAACGCGCTCGAACTTGCGCGGCACGGTGGCGATGGCCAAGGTCGGCAGCGACCCTGACAGCGCGACCAGCCAGTGGTTCGTCAATCTTGCAGACAACTCCGCCAATCTCGACAAGCAGAACGGCGGCTTCACCGTGTTCGCGCGCGTGAGTGAACCGAGCATGGCGGTCGTGGACCGGATCGCGGCGCTGACTGTGGTCAACGCGGGCTCCCCTTACAACGAACTCCCGGTGACCGGCTGGAAACCGCTGACGCCGATCGAGCGCAACAACCTTGTCTCGATCCGGCGAGCAGAGATCGTGCCGCCGCGTGCCCAGCTGAGCGATGCCGAGCGGGTTTTCGACTACCTCGAGGCGGCTTTCCCTCAGTACATCGATTCGTCGTCAAGCGTCCGCGGTGAGGCTGATGGCTACAGCTATCGCTATTACAGCGGCAGCAACGCCTACGTGGGTCTGAAGGACGACAAGCTCTGGTACCTTGTGCCTGCGATCGACAGCAACATCAACCTGCTCGGGACGCTCGCCGAATGGTTGGCGATCGCGCAGGCCGCGGGCTACTGACGGATGGATCTGGCTCGTCGGTCCCTGGTATTGAGCGCTCACAGCGCGACAGACTTGCCCGAGATGACGGATCATCCGGCGCCGGGCATGAGCATATCCAACGGACCATGAGAGAGAACCGACTGCGCACCCTCTGGGCCGAAGGCCAGGCTGCGCTCAACGGCTGGCTGACGATCCCCGACAGCTTCGGCGCCGAGGTGATGGCGCACCAGGGCTGGGACGCGCTGACGATCGACATGCAGCATGGCCTGATCGACGTGCAGCGCATGGTGTCGATGCTGCAGGCGATCAGCACCACGGCGACGGTGCCGGTGGTGCGCGTGCCCTGGCTCGAGCCCGGGGTGCTGATGAAGGCGCTCGACGCCGGTGCCTATGGCGTCATCTGTCCGATGATCAGCACGCGTGAGGAGGCCCAGCGCCTCGTCTCGTACACGCACTACGCGCCCATGGGCACGCGCAGCTTCGGCCCGATCCGAGCGAGCCTCTACGCCGGCGCCGACTATGCGCGCGAGGCCGACCGCACGATCGTCGCGTTCGCGATGATCGAGACCGCGCAGGCGCTCGAGAACCTCGACGCGATCCTCTCGGTCGAGGGCCTGGACGCGATCTACGTCGGCCCCTCGGACCTGTCGCTGGCGCTGGGCTGCAGGCCGGTGTTCGACGACGTCGAGCCCAAGGCCGCGCAGGCGCTCGAGCACATCGCCGAGCGCGCTCGGGCGCATGGCGTCGTGGCCGGCGTGCACTGCGGCCGTGCCGACGTGGCGGCGGCGCGGGTGGCGCTGGGCTACCGCTTCGTCACCGTCGGTTCGGACACGCGGCTGCTGGCCGCCGGCTCGCAAGAGCTGCTCGCGGCAATGCGCAAGCGCTGATTCCCGCGCGGTCGCGCGAGATCGGGCAGGGCGGCTCCATGGATTCGGGAACGATCGCGGTCGTCCTGGCGCTCACGCTGGCGTGCACCGGGGGGATGTTCCTCGTCATCGCCCAGCAGATGCAGGGCCGCAGCGGCGTCGCCACCTTCGCGCTCGGGCTCTCGCTCTTTGGCCTCGTGTTCGCCGTGCCCGATCCGGTCGATCGCTCGGCCGGACTGCTGCTGGGCGTGCTGATCGACGCGACCGCGGTTGCCGCGGTGCTGCTGCTGCGCCGCGGGCTGCAGCGTTTCATGCGGCACGACGAGCTTTCCTGGCGCTCGCTCGGTCTTCTCGTTTTCGGATTTGCCCTGCTGTCGATGGGCGCGCGATTGATCTTCGGCGATCCGGCGCGCGGCATCGTGCTGCAGCTGAGCCTGGCGCTGCTCTTCGGCTGGCTTGCATACACCGCGGCTTCGGAAGCACGCCGCGATTCACCGGTGTTGCGGATGCCGCTGCTTTTGCTCGCGGTCGTGCTGCTGGTGCTTGCGCTGCTGAGCCTGGGCAACACGGTGCACCATTTCGTCGCGGATCCGGGGGCAACGGCACCGGTCAGCGACGCTTTCTACAGTGCCGTGCTGATGCTTGCGGCGCTGCTGCTCGGGCCGACGCTGCTGTGGATGCACACGCTGCAGCTCACGCGCCAGCTTGCCGAACTGGCCTCGCGCGATCCGCTTACGCATCTGCTCAACGAAAGCGGCCTGGACGAGGTGCTGCGCCGGCATTTCGCGCGCCGCCGGCACGAACCGGTGACCCTGATGCACGTCGACATCGATCAGTTCGGGCGCGTCAACCGCCTGCACGGCGAGGCTGCCGGCGACGACGTGCTGCGGCTGATCGCCGTCGCGCTGGAAACGACGCTGCGAGCCGACGACTTCGTCGCACGCGTCGGCGGCGAGGAATTCGTCGTCGCCTGTGCGGGTGCCGACCTCGAGAAGGCCGCCGTGCTGGCAGAGCGTCTGCGCGCAGCAGTCGCCGCGGTGCGCACCGGCCTGAACGACGGCAGCGGCCATCTGCGCTGCACCGTCACGATCGGCCTCTCGCGGCCCTTCGACGACCTCGAGCACTGGCATGCGGCCTGGGAGCAGGCATCGATCTCGCTGCAGGCCGGCAAGGACGCCGGCGGCAACTGCGTCGTGCATCCGGTGGTCTGAACACGCGCCGTCGGCGACATCCGGACACCAGAGACGGGCCTCGGTGCTTGCCCTTGCGGCTGGCGCACGCGCGCCCGGGAGCCGATCCGGAGCTCCGCGCGGCCGTTGATCTGGCGCAATGGGTGCCGGCGCGCGCTGTCGGACATTGCGCTCACGCTCGATTTCATCAAGGCCGAGGCGGTCGAGGCTGAGCGGCGGACCCTCGTGCGCCGGTGGCCCCACCCGGCGCCCGGCCGCACAAGACGACAGGGGGTTTCGGGCCGATGGGCATGGGGACAATGCAATTCGTCGACGGTTCCCAGGACGGGACAGCGACGCTGACCGAGCGCTTGCCGCAGACACGCGCGCCGATCACGTCCGGGCTGCGGCGCCCGCTGCATACCGCGGACTCCCTGATGCCCGATGCGCGCACCTGGAGTGAGCTGCTCGACGGCGCCCTGCTCGGCGCGCAGGAGCTGGCCGCACTTGCCGCGATCGCGCGGCCGCGCGTCGTACCGCAGGGCGGCATCGTGTTTTCGCGCCACGAGCACGCGCGCGCGCTCGTCTTCGTTCGCGACGGCGAAGCGGCGCTCGGCTACTGCACGCCCGATGGCCAGTTTCGCATCGAGCGCCCGGTCCGCGGCCCGGGTTGGCTCGATCAGAGTTCGGCCTGGATCGACGCGGCGCATGCGATCGACGCGCGCGCGATGAGTCCGCTGGTCGTCGTCGACCTGCCGCGCGACGAGGTGCAGGCGCTGCTGCTCAGCCATCCGCCGCTGGCGCGCAGGCTCGTGACGAGCCTGGCGCGTGAGGCGCATTCGCTGGCCGTCTGTGCACACGGCCTGATGCACAAGGACGCACCGGCGCGTTTTGCGCAGTGGCTGGTCGCGCACTTCCAGCCCTCGCCGGAGGATTCGGGCCGCGGCGTCGTGAAGATGTGCGAGCGCAAGCGCGACATCGCGTCGCAGCTGGCGATCACGCCCGAGACGCTGTCGCGGCTGATGCGCAGCTTCACGCGCCAGGGCCTGCTTGCCGTGGCCGGCTACACGGTCCACGTCTCGGACGTCGAAGGTCTCAGGCGCATCGCCGAAGGCGACTGAGCGATTGAGGCGACTGACGCGACTGAGGCGACTGAGGGACTGGGGCGACTGAGGGACTGGGGCGACTGAGGGACTGGGGCGCGCTGCTTCGCCCGCTTGTCGGGACTCCTGGGAGTTTCCCGGAGGTCGAGAATATCGCGCTCGCGCCCGATAGCATCGTCTCATGATCAGCAGCGTGCCGGCATGAGCGAAGCCCGCCTGGAACTCAGCGGGATCGTCAAGCAGTATCCGACGGTGCGCGCCAACGACGACGTGCGCCTGCGCGTGATGCCCGGCCAGATCCACGCGGTGCTGGGCGAGAACGGCGCGGGCAAAAGCACGCTGATGAAGATCATCTACGGCGCGGTGCAGCCCGACGCCGGGACGATGCGCTGGAACGGCGAGCCGGTGCAGGTGAAGAGTCCGGCCGCCGCGCGGCAGCTCGGCATCAGCATGGTCTACCAGCACTTCTCGCTCTTCGAGACGCTGACTGTGGCCGAGAACGTCTGGCTCGGCCTGGACCGCTCGATGCGGCTGCCGCAGGTGGCCGCGCGCATCGGCGAGGTGGCGCACAGCTACGGCCTGGACGTCGATCCCGGGCGCCCGGTGCACACGCTGTCGGTCGGCGAAAAACAGCGCGTGGAGATCGTGCGCGCGCTCTTGACCGACCCGCAGCTGCTGATCCTCGACGAGCCGACCTCGGTGCTGACGCCGCAGGCGGTCGAGAAGCTCTTCGTCACGCTGCGGCGCCTGGCCGATGGCGGCACCAGCATCCTCTACATCAGCCACAAGCTCGACGAGATCCGCGCGCTCTGCCATCACTGCACGGTGCTGCGCGGCGGCAGGGTCACGGGCGAGGTCGATCCGAGCAAGGAGACCAACGCGAGCCTCTCGCGCCTGATGATCGGCGCCGAGCCGCCTGCGCTGCGGCAGCGCGCGAGCACGCAGGGTGCCGAGGTGCTGACCGTCAAGGGCTTGTCGCTGCCGCGGCTCGATCCCTACGGCGTCGACCTGAAGGACATCGCCTTCTCGGTGCATGCCGGCGAGATCGTCGGCATCGCCGGCGTCTCGGGCAACGGCCAGCAGGAGCTGATGGCCGTGCTCTCCGGCGAGGACCCGCGCGCACCGGTGGGCAGCGTGACGCTCGAGGGCCGCGACATCGGCCGCCTGCCGCCGAAGCCGCGGCGCCGCGCGGGCCTGCATTTCGTTCCGGAGGAGCGGCTCGGGCGCGGCGCGGTGCCGACGCTCAGCCTCGCGCAGAACACGCTGCTGACGCGGACCTCGACGCTGGGGCCCGCGGGCTGGATTGCGCCATCGCGTGTGCGCGCGCTCGCGGGCAAGCTCATCGAGCGCTTCCAGGTCAAGGCCGGCGGACCCGACGCGGCGGCGCGCAGCCTCTCCGGGGGCAACCTGCAGAAGTTCATCGTCGGCCGCGAGATCGACGCCGGGCCGCGGCTGCTGATCGTCGCGCAGCCGACCTGGGGCGTGGACGTGGGCGCAGCGGCGCTGATCCGCGGCGAGCTGCTTGCGCTGCGCGATGCCGGCTGCGCGCTGCTGGTGGTGAGCGAGGAGCTCGACGAGCTCTTCGAGATCAGCGACCGGCTGCTGGTGATCGCCCGCGGGCGCATCTCGCCGAGCGTGCCGATCGCGCAGGCCAGCATCGAGCGCATCGGCGAGTGGATGTCGGGCCTCTTTCCCGGCGGCGTGAGGGAGGCCGAACGTGCTGCGGCTTGAACCGCGCGCGAAGCCGAGTCGGGCGCTCTCGCTGCTCTCGCCGCTGATCGCGCTGGCGATCACGGTCGCCGTCGGCGTGCTGCTGTTCGCGCTGCTGGGCAAGGACCCGCTGCGCGCGCTGCAGATGTTCTTCGTCGAGCCGGTGAAGAACCTGCCGGCGCTCTCGGAGCTCTCGGTCAAGGCCACGCCGCTGCTGCTGATCGCGCTCGGGCTGGCGCTGTGCTTTCGCGCCAACGTCTGGAACATCGGCGCCGAAGGGCAGTTCGTGCTCGGCGCGATGGCCGCGGGCTGGGTCGCGCTGCAGGCCGGCGGGGATCTGGCCTGGCTCGGACGCGGCATCGTCGTCGTGATCCTCGTTGCCGGCGTGCTCGGCGGCATGCTGTGGGCGGCGATCGTTGCGCTGCTGCGCGACCGCTTCAACGCCAACGAGATCCTGGTGAGCCTGATGCTCGTCTACGTGGCGATCCTCTGGCTGTCCTACCTCGTCTACGGGCCCTGGAAGGACCCCAAGGGCTACAACTTTCCGCAGACGGTGCTGTTCGACGCCGTGACGCAGATCCCGCGATTGGCGCCGAAGATGCGCGCCAACGTCGGCAGCCTGATCGCGCTGGCTTGTGTCGCGGTGGTCTGGATCTTCATGTTCCGCCTCTACCGGGGCTTTGCGCTGCAGGTCGGCGGCCTGGCACCGCTGGCGGCGCGTTACGCCGGCTTCTCATCCGGCGGCGCGCTGTGGACCGCACTGCTCGTCTCCGGCGGCCTGGCGGGGCTTGCGGGTGCGCTCGAAGTCATCGGGCCGCTGGGCCAGCTCACGCCGCATGTCCCGGTGGGTTACGGCTTCGCGGCGATCATCGTCGCCTTCGTCGGGCGGCTGCACCCGGTGGGCATCGTGTTCGCTGCGATCCTGATGAGCATGTTCTACATCGGCGGCGAACTGGCGCAGTCGCGCATGGGGCTTCCCAAGTCGCTCACCGGCGTGTTCCAGGGTCTGCTGCTGTTCGCGCTGCTCGCCTGCGACACCCTGATCAACTACCGCGTGCGCCTGGGCGCCGAGAAGCTCGCGCGCTGAGTCGCTGACGAGGCCACCTGTCATGGAATCGCTCGCCCTGCTCCTGGCCGCCACGCTCAATGCCGGCACCGTGCTCGCGATCGCCGGCCTCGGCCTCCTGATCAACGAACGCTCGGGCATCGTCAACCTGGGCGCCGAGGGCATCATGCTGGTGGCCGCGATCGCCGGCTTCGCGACCGCGGTGCACACCGGCAGCGACCTGCTGGCCTTCGTCGGCGGTGCGGCCAGCGGCGCGCTGCTGGCGGCGGCCTTCGGACTGCTCGTGATCTGGCTGAACACCAACCAGTACGCGACGGGCCTGGCGCTGGCGCTCTTCGGCGTCGGCTTCTCGGCCTTTGTCGGCCTGCCCTACACGCAGGCCACGCTCGGGCAGCGCGCGAACTTCGCGCTGCCCTGGCTCTCCGACCTGCCCTTCGTCGGTGTGGCGCTCTTTCGTCATCACCCGATGGTGTACTTCGCGATGCTGCTGGCGGCGGCGATCGCCTGGTTCCTCTACCGCACGCGTGGCGGACTCGTGCTGCGCGCTGTCGGCGAGTCGCCCGAGTCGGCGCACGCGCTGGGCTACCCGGTACGGCGCATCCGCCTGGCCGCGGTGTGCACCGGCGGCGCGCTCTGCGGGCTCGCCGGCGCCTATCTCTCGGTGGTGTATTCGCCGCTGTGGATGGAAGGCATGGTCGCCGGCAAGGGCTGGATCGCGCTGGCCCTGACCACCTTCTCGACCTGGCGTCCGGCGCGCGTGCTGCTGGGCGCGTATCTGTTCGGTGGTGTCACGATGCTGCAGTTCCACCTGCAGGGGCAGGGCGTCGCGGTTGCCAGCCAGCTGCTGAGCATGCTGCCGTATCTGGCGACGATCCTCGTGCTCGTGCTGATCAGCAGCAATGCCAACTTCATCAAGGTCAACATGCCGGCATCGATCGGCAAGCCCTTCCATCCCGGCGCCTGACCGGGTGAAAACCAGGGCGCCGATAATCGGCGCCGCCATTCAACCACTTCCAAGCGAGAACCCACCATGACCGACACGGCCAAACGCAGGCTGCTCAAGTTCAGCACCCTCTCCGCGATCACCGCCAGCCTCGCGCTGGTCGGATGCGGCAAGAAGGAAGAGCCTGCGCCTGCTCCCGCACCGGCCGCACCCGCGACCGAAGCGGCGCCGGCGCCCAAGCCCGAGCCGCTGAAGATCGCGTTCGCCTACATCGGTCCCGTCGGCGACGGCGGCTGGACCTACGCGCACGACAACGCGCGCAAGGCGCTCGAGCAGGAATTCGGGGACAAGATCGTCACCAGCTACGTCGAGAACGTGCCCGAGGCGGCGGACGCCGAGCGCGTGATCCGCGACATGGTCGACCAGGGCAACAAGCTGATCTTCGGCACGACCTTCGGGTACATGGAACAGATGGTCAAGGTCGCCGCCGATCATCCCGAGGTGAAGTTCGAGCATGCCACCGGCTACAAGCAGAGCGAGAACCTGCGCACCTACGACAGCCGCACCTACGAGGGCGCCTACATGGCTGGCGTCATCGCCGGCGGCATGACCAAGACCAACACGCTGGGCGTCGTCGGCTCGGTGCCGATCCCGGAGGTGCTGCGCAACCTGAACAGCTTCACGCTGGGGGCGCAGAGCGTGAATCCGAAGATCAAGACCAAGGTCGTCTGGGTCAACGCCTGGTTCGACACCGCCAAGGAAACCGAGGCCGCGCAGAGCCTGATCAACCAGGGCGCGGACGTGCTGTTCCAGAACACCGACTCGTCGGCCGTGCTGCAGACCGCGGGCAAGAACAACAAGTACGCCTTCGGCTGGGACAGCGACATGACCGCCTACTCGCCCGAGGCGCATCTGGCCAGCGCCGTGATCAACTGGGTGCCGTACTACACGAAGTCGGTGCAGGAGGCGCTGGACGGCAGCTGGAAGGGCGGCGGCCACGTGTGGCTGGGGGTCAAGGACGGCGCGATCGACCTCGTCTCGATCAGCGAGAAGGTGCCCGCCGAACTCAAGGAGAAGGCCGAGCAGGCGAAGGCGGGCCTGAAGGACGGCAGCCTCGTGATCTGGAAGGGCCCGATCTTCAACCAGGCGGGCAAGAAGGTGGTCGAGGACGGCGTCGCTGCTGACGACGACTTCCTGCGCGGCATCAACTTCTACGTCAAGGGCGTCGAAGGCAAGCTGCCGGGCGGCAACTGAACGGGCATGGCCGCCGCTGGTGCGGGGGGAAGGGGCCGATGGCACTGCACACTTGGCTGCTGTATCTCGTGGCGGCGATCGGTCTGTCGCTGACGCCGGGACCCAACAGCCTGCTCGTGCTGACGCACGGCGCACTGCACGGCCACCGGCGCACGCTCTTCACGGTGGCGGGGGGCGCGATCGGCTTCACGCTGGTGATCGCGATGTCGATGGTCGGCATCGGCGCGCTGCTCAAGGCCTCGGCGCACGCGCTCATCGTGCTCAAGCTCGTCGGCGGTGCCTACCTCGTGTGGCTGGGCGTGCAGCTGTGGCGCTCGCCACCGGTGATGCTCAGCAACGCGGCCGCGGCCGGCGACATGCGGCCGCGCTCGCTCTTCCGTCAGGGATTGCTGACGGCCGTCTCCAATCCCAAGGCGCTGCTCTTCTACGGCGCCTTCCTGCCGCAGTTCATCGACGTCAAGCGGCCGCTGCTGCCGCAGTTCGTCATCATGACGCTGACCTTCGTTGGCATCGAATGGCTGGTCGAATGGGGCCTGGCCTTGCTGGCGCACCGCGTGCGCCCCTGGCTGCAGCGCGTGGGCCGCAGCTTCAACCGTGCCTGCGGCGGCCTGTTCATCGGCATGGGCTGCGCGCTGCCGATGACGCGATGACCAGTCCGGCGCGTCGACCTGGACTGGGGCGCCTGTCCCGGGTCGCTCTGGGGCTTCTGATCCTGGTTCTTGTGTCTTTGTCCGCGTACGCGCGCGGCGAGACGATCGGCGAGGTCGACACCGTCTTCAAGCTCATCGGCCCCGATCACAAGATCGTCGTCGAGGCTTACGACGATCCGAAGGTCGCCGGCGTCACCTGCTATGTCTCGCGTGCGCGCACCGGCGGCATCAAGGGCGCGCTCGGCGTGGCCGAGGATCGTGCCGAGGC
>JAIXKN010000061.1:46435-57187 GCA_026932425.1 Burkholderiales bacterium | reverse complement strand
AGGAGAAGATCGCGCACCTGCAGCGCTTCATCGACCGCTTCAAGGCCAAGGCGACGAAGGCGCGGCAGGCGCAGAGTCGCGTCAAGGCGCTCGCGCGCATGGAGCGGCTTGCGCCCGTGCTGACCGCGAGTGACTTCGAGTTCGAGTTCCGCGAGCCCGAGAGCCTGCCCAACCCGATGCTGGTGCTCGATGAGCTGTGCTGCGGCTATCGGGCGGCGCAAAGCGAGACTCCCGGCACCGATGCGCCCGCCGCACACGACGCGGATGCGTCGGCGCCCGATCCGGCCGGCGGGGACATCGTCGTCGTGCGCAAGGTCAGTCGCAGCGTGCTCGCGGGTCAGCGCATCGGCATCCTCGGCGCCAATGGCCAGGGCAAGTCGACGCTCGTGAAGACGATCGCACGCGTGCTCCCGGCGCTCGGTGGGCGCATCACCGAGGGCAAGGGCCTGGCGATCGGCTACTTCGCGCAGCAGGAACTGGACGTGCTGCGGCCGGACGAAGGTCCGCTGCAGCACATGGTGCGCCTCGCGCGCGACCTGGGTCCAGCCGCGCGCGAGCAGGAACTGCGGGATTTCCTTGGCCGCTTCCGCTTCACCGGCGACATGGTCGCGCAGCCGGTCGGTTCCCTCTCCGGCGGCGAGAAGGCGCGCCTCGTGCTCGCGATGCTCGTCTGGCAGCGGCCGAACCTGCTGCTGCTGGACGAACCGACGAACCATCTGGACCTCGACACGCGGCAGGCGTTGTCGATCGCACTCAACGAGTTCGAGGGCACGCTGATGCTCGTGAGTCACGACCGCGCGCTGCTGCGCGAAGTCTGCGACGAGTTCTGGCTTGTCACGCAAGGCGGCGTGCAGGACTTCGACGGCGACCTCGACGACTACCAGCGCTGGCTGCTCGAGGTCTCGCGGGCGGTGGCGCGAGGCCAGCCCGCTCCCCTACCCCCGCGCCCGGGCTTCGCGTCTGCGCCGGCGGCGCCGCCAACGACCGCTGCGTCGAGGCCCAAGGGCCAGGCCGGTGGCGCTGCACCCGCACCAGCGGCACCATCGCGCACGGCCCGCGACGAGCGCCAGGCCGGCAAGATCGCGCGCGCCCGCCTGGCCGAGGCGACGCGGCCACTGCGAACCGAGATTCAGCGCATCGACGAGCGCCTGACCCGCCTGGCGGCCGAGCGCGAGGAGGTGCAGACGCTCCTGGCCAGCGGCGGGACCCGGGCCGAGGACTATGCAGAGCTCGGTCGGCGGCTCGCCCACATCGACGCCGAGGTGCAGAAGCTCGAGGAACGCTGGCTCGAGGCGCAGGCCGAGCTCGAGGAGATGCAGGCCGCCGGCGGCTGAGAGCGGCTGAGGGCGGCTGCGGGACATGAGTCCGGCACCCGCCAAGCCCCCGGATGGGCAGCCGATCTCGTTTCGAGGGAAAATAGAGGCCCCGCTATCTTCCCAGGCCTCAACCGCCTCCACGATCGATGGCTACACGTCGCTCCCAACCCGCCACCACTTCCGCCAACGGCATCAAGCTGCGCCAGACGCAGGCCGAGTACACCGCCGCCCGCCCGAATGCCGAACCCGGCGTGAAGCCGATGATGTCGAGTTCGAAGATGTACGTGTGCATCCGTTGCCATGCCAACTTCAAGACCGGAGACGGCAAGCCGGACCCGCGTCTGCGCGGCCTGGGCCGCTGCAACAACTGCCTGGGCATCGATACGTCGACCGAGACGCGCGCGGCCTGAACCGGCATCCCGCGAAGCAAGGGCCCCTCGCGGGCCCTTCGTCGTTTCGACCGGGGAGCTCCGTCGGCGGGCGCTGACCGCGCGCACCTCAGTTCGTGCTCCGCGACTCGTCCTCGCTGTGAGCGGGTGCCTTGCCGGACGGTGCCGACGACGAACCACGAGCGGTCCCGGCATCGGTCGGCGGCGCGGCTCGGGCGCGACGCCTCAACGCGGCCAGCAGGCGCTGACCGAGCACCGCCGGCGTGCGCTCGCGCACCAGGATTTCGGCCGCAGCGGCATCGCGCTTCTGCCCTCCCTGCCCGCGGTGCAGCCGAAGCACGCCCAGGTAACCCAGGAGCAGCAGCAGCACGAGGCCCGAGGCCACGATCATCACCTCCTGCAGGCGCTGACGGCTGTCCTCGACGCGCTGCGCAAGACGCTGCTGCTGCCAGCGGATGTCCGCCTCCAGCACCGCGGCGAGCATCGCGGCCTGCGACGCATGGGTCGGGTCCGCGTCCGCTCCCGCGGGATCCAGCCGCTGCCGCAGCGCAAGCTCGAAGGCAGTTCGAACCTCCGGCGGCGCCTTCGCTCGCAGCGCCGGGGCCAGCGCCTCGGCCCAGTCCCCGACGCGGGCCTGCAGTGCTGGATCGCTCCGGCCCTGCGCCAGCTCGAGCTGCTCGACCAGGGCGGGCGTGCGCTTCCACAGCTCCATCTCCCATTGATGGCCGTACTCGATGCCGTCCAGACCGAGGCGGTCGTGAACGTCCAGCTGAGCCTGGATCAGCACGCCGTGCTCCAGGTCGCTTTGGCTGGCGGAGAGGCGGCGCGCGCTGACCGCAGCGGCGATTTCCCGCCAACGCTTGTCGACACCCGCCCAGTCGGCGCGCGCCGAGGCGTACAGCTCCGTGCGATCAAGGACCGCCGCCAGATGCGCGATCGCGGCGTCGAGCTCCTGCTGGCGCACCAGGCGTTGCGGCTCCAGCGCCGAGTTGCCGCCCAGCACCTCGCCGGCCAGGCGTCGATGAGCCTGCGTGTGCCGGACCGCCTCGAACAGCAGGCGCGGGGGTTCGATCAAGGCGCGCTCCGCCTCGAGCAAGGCGCGCTCCTTGAGCGTGGCGCCGACCTCGACGCCGAGAAAGGCGCCGCCGACGGACGCGAGCAGACCCCCAAGCAGCGCAAGGGTCCAGGCGTGGCGGAATTCGAAGACGGGACGTTTCACGGCAGACGATCGACTATCGCCTGCCCGCCCCGCCCGCAATCCCGCGAGGACCCGGCCCTTTGCCGCTCAGTTCGCCGCTCAGTTCGCCACTCAGTTCGCCCGTGGTCGGCGCATCCTGCCGCCGCGCACAGCCGGCCGAGGCCGCGCCTCGCGGTCGGGGCGCGGGAGCGGCAGCTCAGGGCATGATCTCGACGTACTCGTAGACCTCGCAGTCGATCAGGCGCCGGCGCAGCGGCAGGGGCAGCCGGGCGTACCAGGCCTGCGGATCGTGCCGATCGACCTCGCGACCGAGGAAGCGCACGAGCTCGCACACCGGATCGGTGACCCCGACGCGGTAGCGCTCGTCCTTCTTCACGTAGCCGAGCCACAGGTTCTTCATGCAGTTGCCGCGGCACCAGCTGTAGGCCTCGCAGCTGCTGCAGGGCATTTCGGCCGTCTGCTGCAGCGGACTGGGCTTAAGCCAGTTGCCCTTGATGTCGCCCATCTTCATGTTGCGCACGTACATCATGTCCGGGCAGGGATAGATGCCGCCGTCGGGCATGACGTTGAGCAGGTGCGAGGAGACACGGCACTGCGTGCGGTCGGCGTAGAGCTCTTGTGCGCGGCCGGGCATCAGCTTGTTGCGCACGACGCCCATGATGGGGATCAGCGGATAGAGCCGGTCCGTGCGCTCGAAGAAGCGAGCGACGAGCCGGCGCAGCACCGCCTTGCGCTGCTCGAGCGAGTCTTCGTCGTACTGGTAGTCGGCAACGAACTGCCAGTACACCCAGTCGAAGGGCGAATCCTCGGCGGCGAGCGCATCGATCTCCTCGAAGCTCGTTGCAGGATTGCTCCAGGTCACGCGCGCAGTCACGCTGCCGCCGATGTCGCCGCGCACCGCGTGCAGCTTCTTCATCACCTGCCGGTAGATGCCGCGGCCGCGGTAGCCGTCGGTCGTCTCCTCGCCGCCGTCGACCGAGACAAGGATGTTGGACAGACGCGAGAGCATCCAGGGTTCCACCTTGTCGAGCAGCGTGCCGTTGGTCTGGAGCTGGAAGCGCCAGTGCGGCCAGCGCTTCATCACCGTCTCCATCAGCGGGCGGTTGAGCGTGGGCTCACCGCCGTAGAAGGTGACGTAGAGCTCCTTGCCGTCGAGGTGCGTGCGCACGAATTCGTCGAGCTGGTCGATGCTGTACTTCAGCTCGGTCTGCGAGCCGAGCACGTCGCCGACGCCCAGCGAGCAGTAGCTGCACTTGAGGTTGCACTTGAGCGTCGTCAGCAACTGGAGCTCGACCCTGTTGCCGACGATCGGGCCCCCGGCACCCACGGGACCGGCCGAGGCGGCCGGGCCGGCGCTGGCGGTGATTCCGGGGAGAGCGGGCTTGCGATCGAGGGTGGTCGAGCTCATGGTCATGACATGGTCCAGGGCTGGGGTGGTTGAAAGGGGGCCGGACCATAAGACGCCCTCTTCCACGGGACAAGCCGCGCGATCGTGCGAAGAACGCATTCATTGAGCCAGATCACCTGCTCGCCGTGCGTATTCCCCGGTCGACGCCGGGCATGGCCTTTCCGGGGCGCGGCAGCGGCTCCGGCGGGAGCGGCGTCAGGCCGTGCTTGCCATCAGCGCGCCGGCCAGCGCCGAGACGACGAGCGCGAACACCGGCAGGATGCTCAGGCCGAAGCCGAGGCTGCGGCGGTCCGGATCGGCGAGGTACGCACGCCAGTAGATGAAGCGCCCGACGAGGAAGACGGCGCCGGCAGCGGCAACGAAGCTCGCCGGCCAGTAGCGGGCAGCGACGTAGAGCGCCGGCAGGAAGGCCACCAGCAGCTCGAGCGTGTTCATCTGCACCCGGTACCTGCGCTCGAAGTGCTCGTTGCCGGTGACTGCCGGCGCACGGACGCCGTACTGGATGCGTGCACGACCGACAAGCGCCGAGAACACAATGTACTGCAGCAGCGCCAGCATGGCGACGACGTCGACAAGATTCATCCCCACGGCCTCCTCCTTCGTGCGCGCCCCGCGCGTCAGGCCATCTCGGCGCTCTCGGCCGCGGTGTCGGCGACCTCGTCCGGCCCGCCGGCGCGGCCAATGTCCTTGAGCAGCGTGGCGATCGTCACCGAGCCGAGCGTGGCCAGCGCGATCCGGTCGATCTCGGCGAACACCCGTGCCAGCGCATCGTGCGTCGCGCTCGCCTCCTCGGGCGCGGGATGCAATTCCTGCGCCGGGTCCTCGAAGAGCACGATCACGTTGAGCAGCGTCAGCCGCCGGGCGTTGCCGATGAAGCGGTAGCCGCCGCCGACGCCGCGCACCGACTCGACGATGCGCGCACGCACCAGTTCCGAGAGCACCTTGGCCAGGTGGTGCGCCGATTCGCCGTACTTCTCGGCGATCTCGCTGGCCGGGATGTGCTCGTCGGGCCGCGCCGCGAACTCGAGCACGCTGTAGAGCGCCAGCAGCGTGTTCTTCTGCAGTTTCACGTCACCTGGTCCTCCTGCGTATCGGCGTTTGGCGTCGGCACGACATGGCCGATGTCCATCTCCAGCGGCAGCAGGTGCCCTGCGCGCATGCCCTGGCTGCGGAAGAAGGACTGGATCAGCGAATTGCCGCTCGCCGTCATCGTGCGCAGCGTGGACACGCCCTCGCGGCGAAAGCGCTGCACCAGCTCGGCCAGCAGTCTTGCGCCGACGCCGAGCTGCCGCGCGCTGGGCATGACGTCGATCGCGAACAGCCAGCCGCAGGGCGGCGCGCCGAACTCCCAGTCCCGCACCTCGCCGATGACGAAGCCGCAGACCTGCTCGTCCAGCGTCGCGACGAGGAAGTGGCGCTGACCCTGGCCATGGTTGCCATAGCGCCTGAATACCCGCTGCCAGTAAGCGGCCTTGTGCAGGCCGGTGACCGTGGCGTCCAGTGCCACCACCGCCGGCATGTCGCTCGCGCGCACGGTGCGCACGCTCAGCACCGGCCTGCCCGGCTCCACGCCCGGCCTGCGCGTGCGCGGCCGTTGCCGCGGGGCTTCCGTGCTCATTGTCTTTGCGTCGGCGTCCATCCCTGGCGGTCCTCCCCGGCCATGTCGGCGCGGGCACGCTTGTACCACATCAAGGATCTCAATGGTATTCAGGTACCAGAATGATCCAAATCACAAGAACACGCGATTCCCGCCGAATTCGGACCTGCCGCGATAACCTGCCGCGATACCCTGACCTTGCGATGAACCCTCGAGAGCCCGGAACCGACGACAGCGCGACCCTCGGCGAGGACGCCTGCTGGCACCTGGACCTGCGCGGGCTCGCGCCGCCGCAGCCGATGCTGCGGATCCTTCGGCATCTCGAACAGCGCGGCGCCGACGGGCGTCCCCTGGTCGTGCGCCTGGAGCGCGAGCCGGTGATGCTCTACCCCGAACTCGCCGAGCGCGGCTGGGAGGCCGAGATCGTCGACGGCGCGCCCGATGAGGTCCGCGTTCACCTGCGGCCCACCCGATGAAGGCCAGCGAGGACTCCGGGAAGCCGTCGCCCGCCTCCAAGCCCGCGGGTGCAGCGGCCAAGCGGCCGGCGCTCGGGGGGACCTTCCTCTCGGGTGCCACCGGGCGGCTGCTGCCGGCATCGGTCCCTTTTCGCTACTTCGGCGCCGCGCTCGTCTTTCATCTCGCCGCCTGGCTCGTCGTGCTGCTGACGGCACCGGACTGGCCCGAGTGGCGGGGAGGCCTGGGCTGGCCGCTGGCGGCGCTTCACCTGGTGACGCTCGGCACGCTCGCGGCAAGCGCGATCGGCGTCAGCCTGCAGCTGCTGCCGGTGGCCACGCGCGAGTCGGTGCACTGGCCCGGCCTGCTCGGCCTGATCTGGTGGATCTACGTACCGGGCGTTGTCGTGCTCGTCGCAGGGATGGGCATGGCGCGTCCGCAGTGGCTGGGCATCGGTGCAGCGGCGCTGATCGCGGTGCTGTCGATCTTCGCGCTGATGTTCGCGCTCAACCTGCGCGCCGGCCGCAGCATGGTCGGCGTCGTGCTGCACGGGGCAGGCGCGTTCGTCGCGCTGCTGCTCGTGCTGGCAAGCGCCGCGGCGCTGGTTGCGCTCTGGCTCGGCCATCCGGTCTTCCCGCACGCGGGCGCACGCGACATCCATCTGGCGGCGGGCGTCTTCGGCTTCATGGGCCTGCTGGCCTTCGGACTCTCGTTCGTGCTGCTGCCGATGTTCGCGCTCGGCCGCGTGCCCGGCGACCGGCAACAGCTGCAGGGCGGATGCACGGCGCTCGCGGCCGTGACACTGGCGCTGGCGGCAGGCTTCGTTCCGGAGTTCGCGCGCGTGCTCCAGGGTCTGGCGCTGCTCGTCGGTGCGATCGCGCTGGCGCTGCACCTGCGGATGATGCGCGGCGTGTTCGCGACCGCGATGCGCCGCGACCTGGGAATCAGCGGGCGGCTGATGAAAGCCGGCTGGGCGGGTTTGGCGATCGCGCTGCCTGTCGGCGCTGCGGCGCTGGTCGCAGGCGCAGGCTCGAACTGGGGTTTGCTCTTCGGCCTGGCCGCGGTCGGCGGCTGGCTGCTGACCTTCCTCTTCGGCATCCTGCAGCGCATCCTGCCCTTCCTCGCGTCGATGCACGCCGGCCAGAAGCTCAAGCGCGGACCCACGCCCTCGGCCCTGACGCAGGAACAGCCGCTGCGCTGGCACGCGCTGGCGCATGGCTTGGCGCTGCTGCTGCTGGCTGCAGGGATGGCCTTCTCGTCGGTGACGCTGATCCGGCTGGCGGGTCTGGCCGGGACGCTGGGTGCCCTTTCCTTCCTCGGCTTCTTCGCGGTGCTGCTGCAACGGCTGCTGGGCGCTCTGCGCGCGCCGAGCGCCTGAGTCGAATCAAGCTTTCGCCGTCAAATCCACGGGACAATACGGGTTATTACCCTCGATCGACCGGAAAACCTCATGAGCTTCATGCGCCAAGTCTCCCGCCAGCTCGACGACGAGCACCGCAACAGCATCGACCTGCTCGACCGGGTCAGCAACGCGCTCTCGAGCGGCGACGCCTCGGCGCTCGACAAGCTCGCCTCGCCGCTGGTGCGCCAGCTCGAGCACGAGATCGGCCATCACTTCGGCTTCGAGGAAGGCGAGCTCTTCCCGCGCATGATGCAGGCCGGCGACGGCGAGCTCGCCTCGCTGCTGGCCGAGGAGCACGGCACGATCCGCATGGTCGCCGCCGATCTCCTGCCGCTGGCCGAACAGCTCGCCGCCGGCACGCTGGCCGCGGGCGACCGTCCTGCACTCGTTCGCCTGACCAAGGAGCTGGTCGAGCGCCAGGTCGCGCATATCCAGAAGGAGACGATGGCGCTGCTGCCGCTGCTCGAGGACATGCTGGACGACGAGACCGACCGCGAGCTCTCGCTGATCTACGCCGAAGGCGCCTGAACGAGCCGACGCGCAGGGCCGCTCGTGGCGCTGGCGAGCGCCTGCAGTGCGCCCATCCGCCCGAAACGCCGCGCGCCGCGGCGCGCCGGCACAAGCCCTGTTCTGGAGCCCATCGCCATGTCCTCATTCGCAGCCGACGCCGCCATCACCGTCCGCCCCTTGCAGGCGCGCGATCTCGAAGCCGTGGTCGCGATCGATGCCGGCTTCGAGGGGCGTGCACGGCGCGAGTACGTCGAGCGCCGGCTGCGCTCGGCCCAGCAACACCCGGAGCTGCACGTCCAGTTCGCCGCGGTGCACGGCACCGAGCTCGCGGGCTACATGCTCGCCAAGCTGACCAAGGGCGATTTCGGCCGGCGCAAACCCTCGCTGCGGATCGAGATGATGGGGTTGCGTCCGGCGCTGGCGCGCAGCGGCGCTGGCCGTCGCCTGTTCGAGGCCGTCGCGGGATGGGCCCAGCGCCGCGGCGCGAGCGACGTACGCACTGTTGCCAGCTGGAAGCGCAGCGGCGTGCTGGGATGGCTGTCGGCGATGGGCTTCGAACTCGGACCGGATCTCGTCGTCGAGAGCCGCGTTGGCGACAGCGCACTCTGGGCCGATCGGGACGGTCCCCTGTCGCTCGACGCCGGGCAGGGGCCGGCCAGCGAAGTCGACTTCGGTCGTGGCGAGGGCAACGACCAGGAGCGCCATGCACGCCTCGGCGCGGACGTGCGCACGATGACGCCGGCCGATCTCGACGCCATCGTGCGCATCGACCGCGAGAAGATCGGCGTCGACCGGCGCGAGTACCTCACCGCGCGCCTGGTCGAGAGCGAGGTCGACCGCTCGATCCGGGCGTCGCTGTGTGCCCACCGCGACGGCACGGTCGTCGGCTACCTGATGGCGCGCGCCGACCTCGGTGACTTCGGCCGCCCGGAGCCGGTGGCGGTGATCGACGTGCTCGCGGTCGACGGCTCGTATGCGCACCGCGGCATCGGCCGGGCGCTGATGCGTCAGCTCTTCGCCAATCTGGGCGCGCTGCGGGTCGAGGCGGTCGAGAGCTCGGTGCCGCTCACCGAAACGGCCTTGCTCGGTTTCCTCGTATCCTGCGGCTTTCGCAGTTCACCGCGCCTGGTGTTCCGCCGGCCGCTCTGAGCGGCGCTCGCGCTGGCCGCCGCACGGAGCTATCGCTGCGGCCGCGCGTCCTGCAAGATCCGCCCGCCGACGATGAGTTCGAGCACTTCGCTGGCGCCTTCGTAGATGCGCAGCGCGCGGATCTCGCGGTAGAGGCGCTCGACGACCGAGCCCTGCACGACACCGAGGCCGCCGAAAAGCTGCACCGCGCCGTCGATCACTGTCTGCGCGGCTTCGGTGGCGTAGAGCTTGGCCATCGAGGCCTCGCGCGTGACGCGTACCTGCTGCACGTCCTTGGTCCAGGCGGCGCGGTAGACCATCAGCGCCGAGGCGTCGATGGAGACGGCCATCTGGCCGATCTTCTGCTGCGTCATCTGGAAGTCGGCAAGCGTCTTGCCGAACATCTGCCGCGCATGCGCGCGTCGCACGGCCTCGTCCAGCGCGCGGCGCGCAAAGCCGAGCGCCGCCGCCCCGACCGTGGTGCGGAAGCTGTCCAGCGTTCCCATCGCGATCTTGAAGCCCTGCCCTGGCTCGCCCAGCAGCGCCTCGTCGCCGACACGGCAATCGTTCAGCTTGACGAGCCCGAGCGGGTGCGGCGCGATCACCGGGATGCGCTCGCTGGCGTCCAGCCCCGGCGTTTTCGCGCCAACCATGAAGGCGGAGATGCCGCGCGCGCCGGGTGCCTCGCCGCTGCGCGCGAAGATCACGTAGTGGTCGGCGATGCCGGCATTCGAGATCCAGGTCTTGACGCCGTCCAGCCGCCAGCCGCCGCCGGGCAGGCGCTGCGCGGTCGCGCTCATCGCGGCGACGTCCGAGCCGGCGTCCGGTTCGGAAAGCGCGAACGCGGTGATCGTCCGGCCTTCGGCCACGCCCGGCAGAAGGGCCGCCTTCTGCGCCTCGTTGCCGAAGAGCGTGACCGGCGCGCTGCCCAGGCCCTGCATCGCGAGCGCGAAGTCGGCCAGCCCCGAGGCCCGCGCGAGCGTCTCGCGCGCCAGCGCGACGCTGCGCACGTCGAAGTTCTCGCGCAGCCCGCCGTAGGCGGCCGGCACGCAGGCGCGCAGCAGGCCCGCCTTGCCCAGTGACCGAACGAGGCGTCCGACGCAGTCGTAGCAGGCGTCGAGGCTGTCCTCGGCGCCTTCGAGCAAGGCCGGCAGCTCGACTTCGATCCAGCGCTCGAGCTGCGGCACGAAGGCGCGGTGGCCTTCGTCGAAGAAGGGCCAGGCGAGGTCGGCGGGCGTGGCGGGCATGGTCGGCACGGTGCGTCAGTTGCCTTCGAAGACGGGCTTCTGCTTGGCCGCGAAGGCGTGGTAGGCGCGCTCGAAGTCCTTGGTCTGCATGCAGATCGCCTGCG
>JAIXKN010000061.1:0-46425 GCA_026932425.1 Burkholderiales bacterium | reverse complement strand
GCGAAGGCGTGGTAGGCGCGCTCGAAGTCCTTGGTCTGCATGCAGATCGCCTGCGCCTGCGCCTCGGCCTCGATGCACTCGCCCAGACCCGAGTTCCACTCCTGCCAGAGCATGGTCTTGGTCATCGCGTGGCCGAAGGTCGGGCCCTCGGCCAGGCTCTGCGCCAGCGCCTGCGCTTCGGCGAGCAGCTGCTCGGGCTCGACGAGGCGGTTGTAGAAGCCCATCTGCGCGGCCTCCTCGCCGCCCACGGTGCGGCCGGTGTAGAGCAGGTCGGCCGCGCGCGAGAGGCCGATGAGGCGCGGCAGCAGCGTGCAGGCGCCCATGTCGGCACCGGCCAGGCCCACGCGCACGAAGAGAAAGGCAAGCTTGCTGCGGGCGGTCGACAGGCGCATGTCCGAGCCGCAGGCGATCATGGCGCCTGCGCCGGTGCAGATGCCGTCGATGGCGGCGATGATCGGCTGCGGGCACTGGCGCATGGCCTTCACCAGGTCGCCGGTCATGCGCGTGAACTCGAGCAGCTCGGGCATGTCCATCTTCACCAGCGGGCCGATGATCTCGTGCACGTCGCCGCCGCTGCAGAAGTTGCCGCCCTCGCCGGTGAAGACGATCGCCTTGATGTCGGTGGCGTAGTTCATCTCGCGGAAGAGGTCGCGCAGCTCACCGTAGGAATCGAAGGTCAGCGGGTTCTTGCGCTCGGGGCGATTCAGGCGGATGGTGGCCACCTTGCCGCTGGCCGAGTATTCGAAGTGCTTGGCCTTGTAGCCGGCGAGCTGCAGTCGCTTCATCGTGTTTCTCCTGGACGGTTGAAGGGTTCGTGAGGGTACGGTCGGGATCGCGCCGGGTGCAGATGTCAGGCCGCGCCGCTGCGGTCGGGGTCGTGTTCCCAGGTCGCCGAGGGGCGCGGCGTGCGCGCGAGCCACTCCTCCAGCGCCTGGACATGCTCGGCTTCCTCGGCGGCAAACTCGGCGGCCAGGCGCTGGACCTCGGCGTCGCTCGACTCCTTGCCCGCCTGCACGTAGTAGTCGCGCGCACGGATTTCGTTCTCGCGCGCGTAGCGCAGCGCGTCGTAGGCGTTGAGGCCCGGATCGAAGGCCTCCTCGCCGCCGACCTCGGGCGGCTGGCGCCAGCGGTACTGCCAGCTGCGCAGCGCGGGCAGCGCGATGCCCTTGGCGCGCTCGACGATCGAGTCGTGGTGCATGTTCGAGTAGCGCACCATGTCGCGGAAGAGCTGCGAGACCTCGTCGTTGCGGTAGGACTCCATCATGTCCGCAAGCTCGAGGTAGCGCTCGGCAGCCTCGCGCTCGAGCGCAATCGCGTGCGCGAGGAATTCGGGCAGCGAGTAGCTCATCGCCGCCTCAGCCGACCATCGTCAGCCCGCCGCTGACGCTCAGCACCTGGCCGGTGATGAAGTCCGAACCGGGTCCGCTGAAGAAGACGATCGCGTCGGCGACCTCCTGCGGCTGTCCCAGGCGTCGCATCGGGATCGCCTTGGTCAGCGCGTCCTTGACCTTGTCGGGTACGGCCGCCATCAGCGGCGTGTCGGTGGGCCCCGGGCAGACGCAGTTGACGTTGATCCCGTAGCGCGCGACCTCGCGCGCCAGCGCCTTGGTGAAGGCGATCAGCCCGCCCTTGGCCCCCGAGTACACGGTCTCGCCGAGGCTGCCGACGCGGCCGGCGTCGCTCGAGACGTTGATGATCTTGCCCGCTTTGCGCTCGATCATCGCCGGAAGCAGCGCCTTGGCGAGCGTCATCGGCCCCACGAAGTTCAGCGCGATGACCTTGTCCCAGAAGTCGGGCGTGCCCTCCCAGAAGGGTGCGGTGCGGCCCCAGCCGGCGGCGTTGACGAGGATGTCGGCGTTGCCGTGCCTGGCCTTCAGCGCCTCGGCGAAGGCGTTGATCGAATCATTGGACGTCATGTCCACGCCCAGGTACTCGGCTTGGTGGCCCGCGGCGCGCAGCTCGGAAGCGGCCTTCTCGCCCGGCTCGGCGGCGATGTCGGCGACGATCACCTTCGCGCCGGCGGCGGCAAGGGCTGTGGCCGTGGCGCGGCCGATGCCCGATGCGGCACCGGTGACGACGGCGAGCTTGTTCTTCAAGGTCATGGTTTCTCCTTCGGGTTGCTTGTGTTCTTGTCGAGAAAGGCCGCCACGCGGCGCCGCGTCTCGGGATGATCGTAAAGCCGCCGCGTCGCCGCGATCTCGGCAGCGAAGCCGTCGCCGCGGGCGGCGGCCGCCAGCGCGATGCAGCGCTTGCTCTCGGCCAGCGTGTGGCGCGGGATCGCTGCGCAGCGCTCGGCCAGCGCCCGTGCCGCCGCGGGCAGCTCGGCGCGCGGCACCGACCACTGCACGAGGCCAAGCTGCAGCGCGTCGCGCCCGGTCAGCGTCTCGCTGCCGAGGATCAGCCGCCGCGCCACGCCGACGCCGACCAGGTTCGTCAGGCGCTGCGTGCCGCCGGCCGCGGCCAGCAGACCCAGGCCCGCTTCGGGCAGCCCTACGCGCGCCTCGTCGGCGGCGATGCGCCAGTCGCAGGCCAGCGCCATCTCGAAGCCTCCGCCCAGCGCCGCGCCGCCGATCTCGGCCATCGTCACGCAGGGCAGGTTCTCCAGGCGCGCAAAGACGCGCTGCATCTCGAGCACGACCGCGACCATGCGGTTGCGGCCCTCGGGCGTGGCGATCGACGAGCGCATCAGCTCCAGGTCGGCGCCGGCGCAGAAAACCTTGTTCGCGCTGCGCAGGTGCAGCAGGCAGACCCCCTCGTCGGCCTCGGCGAGGTCGATCGCTGCGTCGAGCTCGACCAGCAGCCGGTCGTCGACCGCGTTGACCGGCGGGCGGTCGAGCGTGACGACGAGGGCGCTGCCCTCGCGCTGCGTCGAAAGCCGCTGGCCGGGACTCATCGCGTGCTCCCCTGCGCGCGGCACTGCGGCACGAGCGCTCGCGCGTCGGCACGCCGCCTCACGCCGTCTCCCCAAGCAGTTCGGCCAGCTTGCGCCGCAACAGCTTGCCGGTCGCGGTGCGCGGAATCATGTCGACCGGCTGCAGCCAGCGCGGGCGCTGGTACTGCGGCAGGGTCTGGCTGCGGGTGGCAAGCTCCTTTTCGACCGCTTCCCCCTGCCCGTCGCGCGCGACGTAGAAGTAGGCCAGCGCGTCGAAGCCGTCGGCATCGGTGATGCGCACCGCGGCGCCTTCGATGAGGCCGGCCGTGCCGGCGCTCAGACGTTCCTCGAGGTCGTTGAGGTTGACCCAGCGGCCCTTGATCTTCAGCAGCGTGTCCTCGCGCCCGGCGAAGCGCCAGCCGCCGCCCTCGGTGGCCACGAACAGGTCGGCCGGGCAGAAGGCGCCGTCGCGGAAGCTGTCGGCCTGCGAGGCCGGGCGGTCGAGGTAACCGAGCGCCTGGCAATCGAGCTTGAAGCGCAGCCGCGTCGGACGGCCGTCGGCGGCGCTGTCGGGGTCGAGCGCGCTCACCTTGACGCCGGGCGAAGGCTGCAGGCCGTCGTCGCCCTCGCGCGCCGTCAGCACCAGCACCAGCGTCTCGGATGCGCCGTAGCCGTCGAACATCGAGAGGCCCGTGGCCTCGCGCCAGGCATCGCGCAGGCTCTGCGGCAGCGCCTCGCCGGCCGAGACGCACAGGCGCACGCCGGCCTGCGCGATTCCCGGCGCCAGGCCCTCGGCCAGCAGCAGCCGGTAGAGCGAGGGCACGCTGAAGAGCACGGTCGGGCGCGTCTCGCGGACGATGTCGGCCACGCCTTCGGGCGTGGGCCAGCGCGGGTCGAGGATGATCGTTGCACCGAGCTTGAGCCCGGCCCACAGGCTGTTGGTCTGCGGGTACGAGAAGAAGAGCCGCGAGCTGGCGAACAAGCGGTCGTCGCCGGTGATGCCCAGCCGGTCGCGCGAGACGCTCTCGATCATGCGCGCGAAGCGGTGGCCGTGCACCACGGCCTTGGGCTTGCCCGAGGTGCCCGAGGAGTGCACCCAGAACGCCGGCGTGTCCGGATCGACCAGGCGCGGCGGCATCGGCTCCATCGCCGCGACGAGATGGCGGCTCTCGTCGACCAGCACGACGCGCTCGCGCCACGGCGACGGCGTGTCCTCGGCAGTCTCGGCCAGGATCACGGTGAAGCCCGCCTCCTCGAGGATGTACTGCCACTCCGGCGCCGGCACCTTGGGGTTGACCGCGACCGCGGTGCCGCCGGCCCAGATCGTCGCCAGGAAGGCGACCACCCAGTCCAGACCGTCGGGGAGCTTGATCGCGACGCGGTGCCCGCGTTCCAGGCCGCGCTGGCGCCACAGCGCCGCGGCACGCGCGACCCGGTCGCGAAGCTCGCCGCGGGTGAGCTTCTGGTCGCCGCAGACGAGTGCGATGCGGTCCGCCTCGTGGCCTTGCAGCAGCAGGGCCGCGGCATTCATCAAGCCGTCGGGCGAGGTCGCGGCGATCGACTCGTCGCCGCCGCCGAAGAGCCCCGCACGCCCCTGCCGCCAGCGCGCGAGCTCGGTCTGCAGCATGTGCGCGTGCTCGCGCTCTTCGGCCGCCAGTTCACGGAAGAGCGCGCGCTCGGCCGAGCCTTCGGGCGCCGATTCCGCGTGCTCGGTGAAGAAGCGCGCAGCGCGCTCTTCGAGCCCGATCGCGATCGTGAACAGGTTCTCCGGGTCTTCGGGCCGGTGCGCGACATCGGCGAACAGCGCCGCGACCTCGAGCCGGAACTCCGGTGACGGGTTGGGCGTGTCGATGTGGTAGCGCCGCGAGAGCGTCTCCATGTGCTCGCCCTCCATCACCGCGAAGCGGCCGAAGAGCTGGCGCAGCACCGGATCGGTGGTCTCGGCGGCGGCGCGCTGATAGAAGGCGCGCCCGCCGAGCTCGATCTCGAAGGCCATGCGCAGCGCGTGCAGCGCCGCCCCCATCGGCGCCTCGCGCGGCGCGTCGCGCAGCTGCAGCTCGCCGCCGCAATCGGGGCAGCGCCCGTACGGCAGCGCAAAGCCCTCGCTGACCTTGCCGCAGCCCAGGCATTGCCATTCGTTGGGCGCGTCGGCGCAGCAGATGTAGGGTCCTTCGCTGTCGTCGGCGAGCGGACGATGGCATTTCGGGCACAGCATGGCTTGCAAGCTCCTCTCTCAGGCGGCGGTGGTGGCGGGTTCGGTGGTTCGGGCAGACTCGTGGGCGTCCGCGCAGGGCGACGGCAGCGGCGGCGGCCAGTGCTCGCGGCCGCTCTGCAGCCAGTGGCCGATCGCGCGCGCGGCGCGGCGCCCGGCGGCCATCGCAAGGATCACCGTCGCGCCGCCGGTGACGATGTCGCCGCCGGCGAAGACGCCGCGCAGGCTGGTCGCCTGGCTCCGGTCGTCGGCGGCGATGAAACCGCGCGAATCGAGCGCAAGTCCCGGCGTCGAACGGCCGACGATCGGGTTGGCCTGTGTGCCCAGCGCGTAGATCACGCTGTCGCAAGGCCACTCGACGAACTCGTCGAGCGGCACCGGCTGGCGCCGGCCGCGCGCATCGGGCTCGCCGAGCGTCATCTTCTGCGCGCGCAGCGCGCGCACGTCGCCATGCTCGTCGAGCAGGATCGCCACCGGCGCGTGCAGGAACGAGAACTCGACGCCCTCCTCGCGCGCGTGGCGCAGCTCCTCGACGCGCGCGGGCGCCTCGGCCTCCGAGCGGCGATAGACGCAGCGCACCTGCGCGCCCAGGCGCCGCGCCGTGCGCAGGCAGTCCATCGCGGTATTGCCGGCACCGATCACCGCAACCCGCTGGCCCAGACCGACCGGCGTGTCACGGTAGGGGAAGCGGTCACCGCCCATCAGATTCACGCGCGTCAGGAACTCGTTGGCCGAGAACACCTGGCCGGCCGACTCCCCCGGGATGCCTAGGAAGGTCGGCGCCCCGGCGCCCGCCGCGATGAAGACGGCGTCGAAACCCATCTTCTCCATCAGCTGGTCGATGCGGAAGGTCTTGCCGATGACCTTGTTGGTCTGGAACTTGACGCCGGCGTCGCGCAACTGCTCGAGTTCACGGTCGATGATGCTGCGCGGCAGGCGGAACGAGGGGATGCCGTAGCGCAGCACGCCGCCGACGACGTGCAGCGCCTCGAACACCGTGACCTCGACGCCGAGCTTGATGAGGTCGGCCGCCGCGGCAAGCCCGCCCGGTCCCGAACCGACGATCGCGACCCGCCCGGCACGGCCGAGATCGGCCGGCGGCGGCGCGACCTCGGGCACGGGCGCGTGGTCGCCGACGAAGCGCTCCAGCCGGCCGATCGCCACCGGCTCCATCTTCGCCTTGATCAGGATGCACTGCGCCTCGCACTGGCTCTCCTGCGGGCAGACCCGGCCGCAGATCGACGGGAAGGGGCTCGATTCGTGGATCGCCGAGAGCGCCGAAGGCAGGTCGCGCACCAGCAGGTGGCGGATGAAGCGCGGGATGTCGATGCGAACCGGGCAGCCCTCGACGCAGGTCGGCTTGGCGCACTGGATGCAGCGCTCGGCCTCGCGCAGCGCATCGATCTGCGCATAGCCGAGGTTGACCTCGTCGAAGCTGCTCGCACGCTGCTGGGCGTCGCGCTCGGGCATCGGCACCTGGGTGCGCTCGAGCGCCGCGTACTTCTTGTAGGTGCGCTTGCCCTGCTTGAGCAGCAGCTCCTCGAGGCTGCAGACATGCGCGTGGTCGGCGTTGGCCTTTTCCTCCTCCTGCCGGAAGCGGCGCTGGCGCGTGATGAGCTCGTCGAAGTCGATCTGGTGCGCATCGAAGTCCGGGCCGTCGACGCAGGCGAACTGCACCTTGCCGCCGACGGTGACGCGGCAGGAGCCGCACATGCCGGTACCGTCGACCATGATCGTGTTCAGCGACACCATCGTGCGCACGCCGAAGGGCCGCGAGGCCTCGGCGCAGGCACGCATCATCGGCATCGGGCCGATGGCCACGACGAGGTCGGCCGGATCGCGCTGCAGCAGATCGGTGAGCGCGGCGTCGACATAGCCCGGGCGACCGGCGCTGCCGTCGTCGGTGCAGACGATCAGCTCGTCGGCCCACTGCCCGAGCCTGTCGAGCCAGAAGCGGCGCGAGGCGTCGCGAAAGCCGACGATGCAGGTCGTGCGATTGCCGGCCTCCTTGAACGCCCGCAGCTGCGGGTAGACCGGCGCCACCCCGAGGCCGCCGCCGACCAGCACGACGTGACCGACCTTCTCGATGTGCTGCGGCAGCCCGAGCGGCCCGACGAAGTCCAGCACCTCGTCGCCCTGGGCGTACTGGTCGCGCATTGCCGCCGTCGTCTTGCCCAGCGCCTGTACGACGATCGTGATCGTGCCGCGCTCGCGATCGAAGTCGGCGACGGTGAGCGGGATGCGCTCGCCGTCCTCGTGCAGGCGCAGCATCACGAAGTGACCCGGCTGCGCGGCCTCGGCGACGTCGGCCGCCTCGATCTCCCACAGGAAGGTCTGTTCGGAGAACTGCTCGCGGCGGACGATGCGGTTGCTCATGCAGGGCGCTCCGTCATCAAAGGTTCAATTTGGTACCGCAATACCCGAATAGGGTTTGATCTGGTGCAATGCAGGCCCTCGCCCGGGTGACTAGCTTTCTAGGGCCGCCAGGCTTGGCGGCCGGGGCGCGCCACGCAGGAATGGCAGTGCCCGTGCAGGCGCTCGGTGGCCGGCAGCAGGTGTGCGATGACGCCGATGGGCATCGGCCAACCGCCCACCCCGCCCTCGACGAGGGCCCAGGCTGTATCGGCGATCACCGGATGTTCTCGGCTGCACGGCGCTTGTCTCCTCGCTGCGCATCGGGCCTCGTGGGTCGTGGCCCTTGTTCTGGGTGGGGCGCAATCTAGTGCCGATCGGGGGCCAAGGCCAATGGATTGTCGGAATCTGCCGCATCGATGCGGCGAATGTGGACCGTGGCCATGGCACTGAACTTCCGCCAGCTCGACCTCAACCTGCTGCGCGTGCTGTGCGCGATCCACCGCACCGGCTCGGTGACCGAGGCCGGCCATCAGCTTGCGCTGTCGCAGTCGGCGACGAGCAACGCGCTGGCGCGGCTGCGGCACTGTTTCGGCGACGCGCTCTTCGTGCGCTCGCCCAGCGGCCTGCGTCCGACGCAGCTCGCCCGCCGCATCGCGCCGGTGGTGGCCACACAGCTGCGCGAACTGGAGACGGCGCTCTGCCGCGGCGAGAGCTTCGATCCGCAGACCGACAGCGTGCACTGGCGGCTCTCGCTCTCGGACCTTGGCGAGATGATGTTCCTGCCGACGCTGGCGCGGCGCATGCGCCGCCTCTCGCCGGCCAGCCGGATCACCAACGAGGCGGTCGACGCCGCCCGCGTCAGCGCGGCGCTCGAGTCGCGCGAGATCGACCTGGCGATCGGCATGCTGGTACCCGAGCAGCAGGGCGTGGTCGCCGAGCTGCTCTTTCGGGAGCACTACGTGGCGCTGTCCGCACGCGACTGGCAACCTTTGCCGGCAGTTGCGGGCAGGCGGCTGGAGAAGCGCCAGCTCGCGCACGCGGCGCTGGCGCTGGCGGCGCCCACCGCGAGCCTGTTGGGCAGCGTGCAGCAGGTGCTCGAGCGCCTGGACCTGAGCGCGACGAGTTGCGTGCGCCTGCGCCACTATGGCGCCGTGGCCGAACTCGTGCGCGACACCGACATGCTCGCGATCGTTCCCGAGATGTTCGCCAGCGCCGAGGCAGAGCGCCACGACCTGCGCGTCTGGGAACTGCCCGACGGCGTCGGCTACGACGTGATGATGCTCTGGCACGAGAGCGTCGACGGTGACCCGGCGCAGCGCTGGCTGCGCGAGCAGGTGCGCAGCCTGTTCGGCGCCGGACCCCATGCTGCCAACGAGGCGGCGCTGGCAGGCTGAGCCGCTCACGACCGCGCTGCGGGTAAGCTCCGCGCGCTGCGGCGCCGGCTCGCCTAGGGTCTTCCCTTATGTCCGGTTTGACATTTGTTCTTCGTCAAACCCTATCACCGTATTCCGGTACCACAGTGCCACTATTGCCACGGCCTATGCGTCAGCGCACGATCGGCCGATCCCTCCACGACCAGGAAACCACCCATGAAGTCCATCCTGCAAGCGGGTCGCCATCTGCGCCCTGTTGTCGGCGTGGCCAGCCGCAGGTTCTGCCCCGCGGCGTCGGCTCGGAAAGCGAGGTTCGCATGAACGCGCCGGAAGCGCTCGGGCGAGTCACCCGTGAGGTGCGTCCGCGCGACCCGGAAGGCGTCAAGCGCGTCCCGACCTACTGCTACCAGTGCGTCGCCGGCCCCGATCTGCTGACCGTCAAGGTCGAGAACGGCGTCGCGACCGAGGTCGAACCCAACTTCTGCGCCGCGGCGGTGCACCCGGGCGGCGGCAAGGTCTGTGTCAAGGCCTTCGGCCTGATCCAGAAGACCTACAACCCGAACCGGATCCTGACGCCGATGAAGCGCAGCAATCCGAAGAAGGGGCGCGACGAGGATCCGGGCTTCGTGCCGATCAGCTGGGACGAGGCCTTCGACCTCATCGCCGAGCGGCTCAACCGCCTGCGCGCCGAGGGGCTGACCGACGCCTCGGGTTACCCGCGCCTGGCAGCGAGCTTCGGCGGTGGCGGCACGCCGCAGTTCTACATGGGCACCTTCCCGGCCTTCCTCGCCGCCTGGGGGCCGGTGGACATGGGCTTCGGTTCGGGCCAGGGCGTCAAGTGCTACCACTCGGAGCACCTCTACGGCGAGCTCTGGCACCGCGCCTTCATCGTCGCGCCCGACACGCCGAGCTGCAACTACCTCATCTCCTGCGGCAACAACATCGAGGCCGCCGGCGGCGTCGTCGGCATCTGGCGTCATTCGGATGCGCGCATCCGCGGCATGAAGCGGGTCCAGGTCGAGCCGCACCTCTCGGTCACCGGGGCGTGTTCCGCGAAGTGGGTGCCGATCCGGCCCAAGACCGACGCCGCCTTCCTCTACGCGCTGATCCACGTGATGCTGCACGAGGCGCCGCGCGAGAAGCTCGACCTCGTGCACCTGGCGCGGCACACGAGCTCGCCTTACCTGATCGGCGCCAACGGCTACTACCTGCGCGACCGCGCGACGCGCAAGCCGCTCGTGTGGGATGAAAACACCCGGCGCGCGGTGCCGCACGACACCCCGGGCATCCGCGAGGCGCTGTCGGCCAGGGTCGAGGTCGACGCGGTCGAGATCGGCCCGGACCAGGACGTGATGGGCGACGGCATGCTGACCGGCGAGACCGCCTTCGACAAGCTCGTCGCGCACATGAAGCCCTACTCGCCCGAGTGGGCGCAGGGCATCTGCGATGTGCCGGCCAAGGACATGCGCCAGATCGCCAACGAGTACCTGGACCACGCCTGCGTCGGCCAGACGATCGAGATCAACGGCAAGACCATGCCCTTCCGCCCGGTGGCGGTGACACTCGGCAAGACCGTCAACAACGGCTGGGGCGGCTACGAGTGCTGCTGGGCGCGCACGCTGCTGGCGACCCTCGTCGGTGCGCTCGAGGTGCCCGGCGGCACGATCGGCACCACGGTGCGCCTCGTGCGCCCGATGGCCGAGCGCCACGAGAGCGTGCGCGCCGGCGAGGACGGGTTGATGGACTACCCCTTCAACCCGACGTCCAAGGAGAAGTGGTCGGCGCAGCCGAACATCCGCAACGCCTACAAGACGATGGTGCCGCTGACCGGCAACAACGCCTGGGCCCAGGCGCTGGGGCCCACGCACTTCTCGTGGATGTTCCTCGACAACACGCCCAAGGGTCTGCCCAAGGTCGAGCCGCCGGACGTCTGGTTCGTCTACCGCACCAACCCGGCGATCTCGTTCTGGGACACCAAGGGCGTTACCGACAAGATCG
Organism: Burkholderiales bacterium; assembly: GCA_026932425.1. Classification (GTDB taxonomy): domain Bacteria; phylum Pseudomonadota; class Gammaproteobacteria; order Burkholderiales; family Burkholderiaceae_C; genus Rubrivivax. The sequence goes on along the minus strand of JAIXKN010000061.1, from coordinate 35,615 downwards.
CGCGCTTCCCCTTCGTCGTCGCCTTCGCCTACACGCACGACGAAAGCAACCACTTCGCCGACGTGCTGCTGCCGGATGCGACCGACCTCGAGGGTCTGCAGCTGCTGCGCCTGGCCGCGACCAAGTACCAGGAGCAGTTCTGGGACCACGAGGGCTTCGCGCTGCGCCAGCCGGCGGTGCAGGCGCGCGGCGACGCGCGCGACTTCAGCGACATCTGCACCGAGCTCGCCAAGCGCTGCGGCCTCCTCGAGAAGTACAACGCGGCGATCAACCGCGGCACCTGCGGCGTCAAGCTCGACGGTGAGTTCGGCGACTTCTCGCTGGATCCGACCGTGCCGCACACGCGCGAACAGATTTGGGATGCCGCCTGCAAGGCCGCCAGCGCCGAACTGACCGAAGGCGCCGAGGTGCTCGGGCTCGAGTGGTGGAAGGAGAACGGCTTCAAGACCCGGCCCTTCCCGCGCGACCTCTGGTACCTCTACCCGACCGTCGTCGAGAAGGGCATCCGCTTCGAGATGCCCTACCAGGAGCGGCTCAAGCGCGTCGGCGCCGAGCTCGGCCGCCGCCTGCACGAGAACGACATGCACTGGTGGGACAAGCAGCTCGAGGAGTACCAGGCGCTGCCGCCCTGGAAGGACTTCCCGAGCCTGTGGGAGGCCGCGGTCAGCAAGGCCGGCGGCAAGCCCACCGACTATCCCTTCTGGCTCGTCACCGCGCGCAGCATGCAGTACGCCTGGGGCGGCAACGTCGCGATGCAGATGATCCGCGAGGTCGCGGGCAACGTCGCCGGGCACAACGGCGTCGTGATGAACCCGGCCGCGGCCGAGAAGCTGGGCGTCGACGAAGGCGACTGGGTCGACATCGCGACGCCGCGGCGCAGCACCCGCGGCCTGGTCGTGCTGCGCCAGGGCATCCGGCCCGACACGCTGCTGCTGGTCGGCCAGTTCGACCACTGGGCGACACCCTTGGCCAAGGACTTCGGCGTGCCGAGCCTCAACACCCTGGCCGAGATGTCGCTGGACCTGACCGACGCCACCGGCTCCGGCGCCGACCTCGTGCGCGTGCAAGTCACCAAGGCCCCGGCGGGCCGACGGAGGGTGCCGGCATGACGCGCTGGACGATGGTGGCGGACCTGCGCCGTTGCGTGGGCTGCCAGACCTGTACCGCCTCGTGCAAGCACGCCAACGCCACGCCGCCGGGCGTCCAGTGGCGCCGCGTGCTCGACATGGAGGTCGGCGAATTCCCGAACGTGCAGCGCGTCTTCGTGCCCACCGGCTGCCAGCACTGCGACGACCCGCCGTGCATGGAAGTCTGCCCGAGCACGGCGACGAAGAAGCGGCCCGACGGCATCGTCACGATCGACTACGACCTGTGCATCGGCTGCGCCTACTGCGCGGTGGCCTGCCCCTACCAGGCGCGCTACAAGACCGAGAAGCCCACCTTCGCCTACGGCAAGATGAGCGAGCACGAGCAGGCGCGCTTCGACGAGGAGCGCATCGGCGTCGCGACCAAGTGCACCTTCTGCGTCGACCGCATCGACTACGGCCTCGAGAACGGCCTGACGCCCGGCGTCGACCCGGCGGCCACGCCGGCCTGCGTCAACTCGTGCCTGGCGCAGGCCCTGGCCTTCGGTGACATCGAGGACCCGGACAGCAACGTCTCGCAGCTGCTGGCCGAGAACAAGCACTTCCGCATGCACGAGGAGCTCGGCACCAAGCCGAACTTCTACTACCTGTGGGACGCCAAGGACGGCAAGGACGACGAGGAGAACAGCCGATGAGCTACGGCCCCAAGCCCTGGCAGCAGCTGCACTGGGACGAGCGCGCTGCGGGCAACTTCATGGGAGGGGGTGCAGGCACCGGCCTGCTGATCTTCTCGACGCTGGCCGGCGCCGAAGGCACGTTGCGCATCGTCCTCCTGCTGCTTTCGCTGGCGCTGATCGGCATCGGGCTGCTCTGCGTCTGGGCCGAGATCGGGCGTCCGCTGCGCGCGATCAACGTCTTCTTCCATCCGCACACCTCGTGGATGTCGCGCGAAGCGGCGGTCGCGCCACTGGTGATGATCAGCGGCGCGGCCAGCCTGCTGTGGCCGCAGCTGCAGCCGCTGGCCGCGCTCTTCGCCGCTGCCTTCCTCTACTGCCAGGCGCGGATCCTGAAGGCGAGCAAGGGCATCCCGTCCTGGCGCGAGCCGCGCATCGTGCCGCTCATCTTCGCCACCGGCCTGGCCGAGGGCGCGGGCCTGTACTGGCTGTTCGCCCCCTGGTGGGGGCAAGGCAGCACCTGGGCGTGGCTGGCGCTGGGCGTGCTGCTGCTGTTGCGCTTCCTCGCGGGCAGCGGCTGGTACGCCAAGCTCGCCGCTTCGCTGCAGAAGCGGCCGGCATCGCTGCGCGCGGTCGATCGCACGAAACCGGGATACGTCGCCGGCAGCCTCGTCCCCCTCGCGCTGATGCTGATCGTCTGGCTCGTCCCGTTGCCGGCCTCGCTTGCACAGCCGCTGCAGGCGCTCACCGGGCTGCTCGCCACCGCGGGCGGGGCCTTCTTCAAGTTCATGCTCATCACCCGGGCCGCATTCAACCAGGGGTTTGCGCTACCGCATCTTCCGGTCCGCGGCGGGAGATGAACATCCGCGGCCAACGCGTTCGTGCAGCCGCCGCTTCGGGCGCGCCTGCCACGAGCTGGACGCCATCCAGCAAAGACATGCACGCTGCCTAACACGTACCCTGCCTTAAGCACCGAGGACCCCGTCATGGCCGAGATCGCCGCCCCCACGCAGACGAAGCGCGAATTCCTCCATCCCGAGATGGAGACCCTGCCGCGCGAGAAGATCGAGGAACTGCAGCTGCAGCGCCTGCGCGAGACCGTGCGCAACGCGTGGGAGAACGTCCCCTGGCACCAGCCGCGGCTCAAGGCAGCCGGCCTCTCCAGCCCCGAGGACATCGATTCTCTGGACGCGCTGCAGAAGCTGCCCTTCACCGTCAAGACCGACCTGCGTGACAACTACCCCTTCGGCCTCTTCGCGCGACCGCGCACCGAGCTGGCGCGAATCCACGCCTCCTCGGGCACGACCGGCAAGGCGACGGTCGTCGGCTACACGATGCAGGACCTCTCGAACTGGGCCGACCTGGTCGCGCGCTCGCTCTTCGCGGCCGGGGCACGCCCGGGCGACATCGTCCACAACGCCTACGGCTACGGTCTCTTCACCGGCGGCCTGGGCGCGCATGACGGCGCCACGCGGCTCGGTGCGACGGTCGTGCCGGTGTCGGGGGGCGGCACCGAGCGGCAGATCACGCTGATCTCCGATTTCCGCCCGCGCGTGATCTGCTCGACTCCGTCTTACGCGCTGGCGATGGCCGAGGTCGCGGAGCAGCAGGGGGTCGACCTGCGCAAATGCGGCCTCGCGGTCGGCGTCTTCGGCGCCGAGCCCTGGAGCGAGGCGATGCGCCAGGAGATCGAGGCGCACCTGGGCCTGAAGGCGCGCGACATCTACGGCCTCTCCGAGATCATGGGGCCGGGCGTGGCCTGCGAATGCGAGCACGGGCAGGGCCTGCACGGCTGGGAGGACCACTTCCTCTTCGAGACGATCGACCCGGACACCGGCAAGCGCCTGCCCGATGGCGAGCCCGGCGAACTGGTGATCACCACGCTGACCAAGCAGGCGCTGCCGATGATCCGCTACCGCACGCGCGACATCACGCGCCTGACGCGCGAGATCTGCGCCTGCGGCCGCACGCATGTGCGCATCCTGCGCGTCACCGGCCGCAACGACGACATGCTGATCGTCCGCGGCGTCAACGTCTATCCGTCCCAGCTCGAGGCCGTCCTCATCGGACGGCCCGGAATCGCGCCGCACTACCAGGTCGTGCTGATGAAGGACGGCGCGCTCGACACGGTGCGGATGGAAATCGAGGCTCTGCCCGACATCCCGCCCGAGCAGTACCCGCTGCTGGCCGCCGACGCGGCGCACCACATCAAGGCGATCGTCGGCATTTCGGCGCACGTCGACGTGCTGGCGCCCGGCGCGATCCCGCGCTCGCAGGGCAAGGCGGTGCGCGTGCGCGATCTGCGCAACGCCCCCAAGAGCTGAGAAATCCAGGTGCGGCAGGTGCGCGCCGCGGTTCAGCCCGCGCGCACCGGCCGGACGACGATCACCTCGGGGTCGTCGGCGTGCTCGAGCAGCAGCCGGCGGACCCGGTCCTGCCACATCGCGCCGAAGGCGGCGAGCGAATCGGGGTCGCCGTCGAAGGCGCCGATCATCGCGGCGCGCATGTTGGGATCGCCGGGAACGAGCCCGATCTGCGACGAGACGTCGACCGCCCCGCCGCCGTCGCTGCGCGTCACGCGGAACTCGCCGCGCACCGGTGCGGAGAAGCGCAGCAGGCCGCAGCGCGTGAAGCGGCCGCCGATGCCCTTGAAACCTTCCTCGCCGGCCACGCCGGTGGGCAGCGAGACGACGCGCGCGATGACGCCGGTGACGCCGTGGTCGGCGGCGTCGGCGAACTCGACCGTGACGCCACCGCGTTCGGGCAGCGCATCCGGGTAGAGCGCCTTCAGCGCCGCGCGGGCCATCAGCCAGGCGCCGGCCACCGTCGGGCAGGAGTGGCCCGCAAGCCGCACCGCGTCGTCGTAGCCGTAGTCGAGGACGCCGCCGCTGGCGGCGCCAAGGAATGCGGCGAGCGGATCCCGCACCCGGATGCGCGGCGCCTGCGCGTAGAAGCTCGGCAAGTTCTCGGTCTGGGCAAGGGTGTCCATCGGCGCTCCTCGGTTGCACGCTCGCGTTCAGGCAGGGGCAGGTTCACCCGGGCGCACGCGACGCACGGCGACCGCCTCGGGTTTCGTCGCCTTCGCCGTCAGCGCGCGGGGCCCAGCGACCGCGGCTCGTTGCAACGGTTTGCTCGCCGTGCCGCTGATATCCCGCACGCCCTGCGAGCCGCTGCGCCGACTTCGCGCTGGCGCACTGAGGTCACCCAGCGTGACGCTGTCGAGAACGCCGAAGAAGGCGTGCAGCGCGCGCGCGAAGACGCCGCGCAGGCCGCATTCGGCGGTCAGCGTGCAGCGGTTGCTGCGGTGGTCGAAGCACTCGGTCAGGCGCAGGTCGGTCTCGCTCAGGCGGACGACGTCGCCGACGCGGATCTCCGCCGCCGGGCGCATCAGCCGCACACCGCCGCTGCGGCCGCGCACGGTTTCCAGCAGCCCGGCGTGCGCGAGGTCGGCGACGATCTTCATCACCTGGTTCTTCGCAAGGCCCTGCCGCTCGGCGATCTCGCCGACCGTCACCAGGCGATCGGCGTGCTGCGCGCAGTAGAGCAGCACGCGCAAGGCATAGTCGGTGTAGTCGGCCAGGCGCATGGCTCGGATCGTGCTCGGATCGTGCTCTGATGTCGGCGGTCGCTTGCGTGCGGACGCTGCCCTACATCCCGAGCTGCAGCCGCGCGGCCTCGGAGAGGCGGTAGCGGTCCCAGGGCGGGTCGAAGACCATCTGCACGTCGACCTGCGAGATCGCCGGCAGCGCAAGCACCTTGTCGGCGACCTCGTTGGCGATCACCTCGCCCATGCCGCAACCCGGCGCGGTCAGCGTCATGTCGATGTCGACCTTGTAGCGTCCGTCCTCCTGCGGCTCGATGTCGCAGCGATAGACGAGGCCGAGCTCCACGATGTCGATCGGGATCTCGGGGTCGTAGCAGGTCTTGAGCGTGGCCCAGACGAGGTCGTTGACCTCCTCGATCGACGCGCCCTTGGACAGCGTCGGCGGCGGCGGGGGCACCTCGCGGCCGATCGCGTCGGCGTCGGCGCCGTCGATGCGCACGAGCTGCCCGCCGGCGACGACGCTGAAGCTCGAGCCCAGCGCCTGCGTGATCGTCACCGCGGTGCCCGCGGGAATCTCGATCGGCTCGCCGCTCGGGACGCAGCGTGCCTGCACGGTGCGCGTGGTCGTGGTCTTTTCCTGCTGCAACCTCATCGGGGTGCTCCATCGGGTGTGGCGGCTGCCGCCGCGCCGCCCGAGCCGGCGGCGTGGTCGACGACGATGTCCGGATCCTCTTCGGCAGCGGCGCTACTGCCGCTGCCCTCGCCCTGCAGCGCGTGCATCAGCGCATGCCAGCCCAGCAGCGCGCACTTGATGCGGCTCGGGTAGCGACGCACCGCGCCCAGGCTCACGAGCTTGCCGAGGTTGGCCTCCTCGGGTTCGAGCTCGCCGGTGATGACGGCGCGAAAACGCTGCTGCAGCGCCTTGGCGTCGTCGACCTTCTGGCCGCGCACCGCCTCGCTCATCATCGAGGCCGAGGCGATGCAGATCGCGCAGCCGCGGCCCTCGAAGCGGATGTCCTTCAGCACGTCGCCCTCGACCTGCAGCTGCACGCCGATGTCGTCGCCGCACGAAGGGTTGCGCCCGCGCGCCTGGTGCGTCGGCGACGGCAGCGTGCCGAAGCAGCGCGGCGAGCGCTTGTGCTCGAGCACGAGTTGCTGGTAGAGATCGAAGTCGGCACCGCTCATCGCAGCATGTCCAGTGCAGCGGCCACGCCCTGGACGAGTCGCTCGACCTCGGCGTGCGTGTTGTAGAGGGCAAAGGAGGCCCGCGTCGTCGGCGACTGGCACAGCCGCTCGAGCAGCGGCTGCGCGCAGTGCCAGCCGGTTCGCACGGCCACGCCGCGCTCGTCGAGCACGGTGCCGATGTCGTGCGGGTGCACGTCCTCGGCGATGAAGGAGGCAATCGCGGTGCGACGGTTCTCCGGCGAGAGCACGCGCACGCCCGGCAGCGCCGAGAGTCCCGCCACCGCGTGCTCGCGCAGCGCCTCGACGTGCGCGCTGATCGCCTCGCGACCCACGCCGTCGATGAAGTCCGCGGCCGCGGCCAGGCCGACGGCGCCGCAGACGTTGGGCGTGCCGCCCTCCAGACACTGCGGGACCGGGGCGAAGCCGGCGTCGGTCTCGGAGACCCACTCGACCATGTCGCCGCCCATGCGCAGCGGCGCCAGGCGCTCGAGCGCCTCGCGGCGGCCGACGAGCGCGCCGATCCCCATCGGCCCGTACATCTTGTGGCCCGAGAAGGCCATGAAGTCGCAAGGCAGCGCCGAGATCACCGGCACCTCGTGCGCGACCGCCTGCGCGGCGTCGAGCACGGTCAGCGCACCGGCCTGCTTGGCCATCGCCAGCAGTTCCTCGTAGGGCGGGCGCTCGCCGCTGCCGTTGGCGCAGGCCGTGATCGCGAACACGCGCGTGCGCGGCGACAGCAGTTCGGCCAGCGCCTGCGTCGAGATCCTGCCCTCTGCATCGGGCTGGAGCACGCGCAGCCGTGCACCACTGCGCCTGGCCGCAAGCTGCCAGGGGACGAGGTTCGCGTGGTGCTCGAGCCCGGTCGTGATGATCTCGTCGCCGGCGCGGATCCAGGGCGACAGCAGCGCCCCTTCGCCTCCGCCCGAAGGCATCGCCGGCAGTGCCAGACCCTGCGCGACGAGGTTCAGGCTCTCGGTCGTCCCGCTGGTGAAGGCGAGTTCGTGATCGGCACTGCCGCCGACGTAGGCGAGCAGCCGTGCGCGTGCGGCCTCGTAGGCGTCGGTCGCGCGCTGGCTGAGCGTATGCACCCCGCGGTGGATGTTGGCGCGACTGTGCGTGTCGAAGCGCCGCATCGCATCCATCACCTGCACCGGCATCTGCGTCGTTGCGCCGTTGTCGAGGTAGGCGAGCGCGTGGCCGTTGACTTCCTGCGCGAGCACCGGGAAGGCGCTCGTCATCGCGTCGCCGCTGGGCAGCCGGTCACCCATCCCTGCGCTCCTGCGCCTGCGCCGGCGAGAGGTAGCGGTTCAGCGCCTCGTCCAGCGCCTGCAGCGCGCCCACCGTTTCGCACAGACGCTCGTCAGCCAACGCGCGGACGACCTCGGCCGCGGCCATGCCGTGCAGGATCAGCGAGAGCGCGGTGGCCTCGTCCAGCCCGCGCTGGCGCGCGAAGAAGATCGCCTCGTCGGGCAGGCGGCCCCAGGTCGTGCCGTGCGCGGCCTGCACCGCGTCGTGCTCGATCTCGAGCTGCGGTCGCATCACCAGGCGCGGCGATCCAGCGGTCGGGATCCCGGCCAGGTGCTGGTGGATGTCGGCATCCTCGGCACCGGGGCGCACATGCGCGTACAGGTCGGCGGCGACGAGCGCCTTGCCGCGCGCCAGGGCCAGCGCCCGCGCGGTGCTGGTGCTGCGCGGCGCGGCGTGGATCATGCGCACCTGGCGATCGAGCTGGCGCGCGTCGGAGAGCAGCACGCCCCCCAGGCGGGCCTCGGCGCCCTCGCCCTCGAAGACCACATGCGCGCGCTGCAGGTGGTAGGTGCTGCCGGTGGCCAGCATCGCCTGCGCGTAGAACGCGCCCGCGTCCAGGTGGACGTTGAGGTGGTGCGCGACGCGTTGACCGGCTTGCGGCTGCACCTGACGCCAGTGCTGCAGCCGCGCGCCCTCAGCCAGCAGGAGGTGGACTTGCAGGTTGCGCACGGCCTCCTCGGGGCCGGCACCGGCGGCCTGTCCATGCTCCTCCACCAGCACGCAGTGCGCGCCGGGTTCGAGCTCGACGACGAGCAGCGGCGCCTCGACGGCCTCGCTCGAGGACTGTCGCAGCCGCAGCATCACCGGCGCCGCATCGGGGTCAGCCGCCTTGGGCACGCGGATGCGCAGGCCGCCCTTGCAGAGCGCGCGGTGCGCCCACGCGAAGGGCGCAACGGCATCCTCGCCGGGTTGCGGCAGGCGCTCCAGCAATGCGCTGCGCTGGCTGGTGTCGGCCGCGTCGAGCCAGCGGATGTCCGGCTTTGCCGCCGCGTCGGACGGCTCCCAGGTCCAGCCGCCGTTCGGTACGGCCGGCGCGTCGAGAACGGTCTCGTCACCCAGCCAGGTCTCCGCCGGCGGCGGTGCGACGAAGCGGAAGGCCTCGAGCCGGCGGAACTGCCAGCCGCCCTGCTCCAGCAGCTGCGCCCGCGCGGCGAGCGCTTCGGAACGCGCCGCGTCCATCACGCCCCCACCGGCGCGGCCTGCCTGGCAGGCGCCGCCGCGAAGCCCTGCGCGGTGATGCTGCGCGCCAGTTCGAGGTCGCCGCTCTCGGAGATGCAGCCGTCCTGCAACCGCAGCACGCGGTCGGGTTCGAGCATCTCGATCATGTGCAGGTAGTGCGAGACGACGACGAAGGCCGTGCCCTGCGCCCGCATCTCGGTGATCAGGTCGACCAGCGCGCGCACGCCGTCGACGTCCAGGCCCGAGTCGATCTCGTCGAGCAGCGCCACGCGCGGCTTGAACAGCGCCAGCTGCAGCAGCTCGTTGCGCTTGCGCTCGCCGCCCGAGAAGCCTTCGTTCACCGGGCGCGCCAGCATCGCGTCGGGCAGGCCCAGCCGCTTGGCCCCGGCCTTGGCCTGGCCGAGGAAGTCGTAGGCGTCGATCTCGGGCTCACCGCGCGAGGCGCGCTGCGCGTTGAGCGCGGTGCGGATGAAGAGGTTGTTCTTGACGCCCGGGATGTCCGGCGGCGCCTGGAACGAAAGAAAGAGGCCGGCGCGCGCCCGTGCCTCGACCGGCAGCTCGAGCAGGTCCTGCCCACCCAGGTGCGCGGTGCCGGAAACCTCGTAGCGCGGGTGGCCCGCAAGCGCCAGCGCCAGCGTGCTCTTGCCGCTGCCGTTGGCGCCCATCAGCACGACGAGCTCGCCGGCATCGACGTCGAAGTCCACCGAACGCAGCACGCGCTTGCCGGCGATGTCGACTTGCAGCTTGCGCACCGACAGCAGCGGCTCGCCGGAGGTCTTGGCCTGATTCATTCCTTCTCCTCGTACTCCAGGGGTGTTCCTTGTCCGCGACCCGCGACCGATCGAGCAGCCGACGATCGATCAGCCGACCGCACCTTCGAGCGAGACCGCCAGCAGCGCCCGCGCCTCGAGCGCGAACTCCATCGGCAGCTCGTCGAGCACGGCCTGGCAGAAGCCGCCGACGATCAGCGCCGTCGCCTCGGCCTCGTCCAGGCCGCGCTGGCGCGCGTAGAAGAGCCGCTCCTCGGAAATGCGCGTCGTCGTCGCCTCGTGCTCGACGACGGCGTCCGCGCGCGCGGCGTCGACGGTCGGGAAGGTGTGCGCGCCGCAGTGCGAGCCGATGAGCAGCGAGTCGCACTGCGTGTGGTTGCGTGCGCCCGCTGCGGTGGGCGCCACGCGCACGAGCCCGCGGTAGCTGTTGTGCGCGTGCCCGGCGCTGATGCCCTTGGAGACGATGCGGCTCGTCGTGTTCGCGCCCAAGTGGATCATCTTCGTGCCGGTGTCCGCCTGCTGGCGGTGGTTCGAGACCGCGATCGAGTGGAACTCGCCGCTCGAACCCTCGCCGCGCAGCACCACGCTCGGGTACTTCCAGGTGATCGCCGAGCCGGTCTCGATCTGCGTCCAGGCCACGCGCGAGCGCTTGCCCAGCGCCAGCGCCCGCTTGGTGACGAAGTTGTAGATGCCGCCGCGCCCTTCCTCGTCGCCCGGGTACCAGTTCTGCACCGTCGAGTACTTGATGAAGGCGTCGTCGTGCGCGACGAGCTCGACCACCGCCGCGTGCAGCTGGTTCTCGTCGCGCTGCGGCGCGGTGCAGCCCTCGAGGTAGCTGACCTCGGCGCCCGCCTCGGCGATGATCAGCGTGCGCTCGAACTGCCCCGTGTTGCGCGCGTTGATGCGGAAGTAGGACGAGAGCTCCATCGGGCAGCGCACGCCCTTGGGTACGTAGACGAAGGAGCCGTCGGAGAAGACCGCCGAGTTCAGCGCCGCGTAGTAGTTGTCACCCGGCGGGACGACCGTGCCCATGTAGCGCTCGACCAGCTCCGGGTGCTCGCGCACGGCGTCGGAGATCGAGCAGAAGATGACGCCGACGTCGGCGAGCTGCTTGCGAAAGGTGGTGCCGACCGAGACCGAGTCGAAGACCGCGTCGACCGCCACGCCGGCCAGCGCCGCGCGCTCGTGCAGCGGCACGCCCAGCTTCTCGTAGGTCTCGAGCAGCTTGGGGTCGACCTCGTCCAGGCTCTTGGGCTTGTCGGCCATCGACTTGGGCGCCGAGTAGTAAGACAGCGACTGCAGGTCGACGAGGTTGATCGTCAGCCGCGCCCACTCCGGCGGCTCCATCTGGCGCCAGCGCTCGTACGCGGCCAGGCGCCAGCGCAGCAGGAACTCGGGTTCCTTCTTGCGGCGCGAGATCTCGCGGATCGTGTTCTCGTCGAGGCCCGGCGGAATCGAGTCGGACTCGATGTCGGTGACGAATCCGTGCTGGTACGGGCGCTCGAGGGTCTGCTGCAGGGCGTCGTTGGACATCGGTCGTCAGGCGCAGGAGGAAGGATGCCGGGAATAATACATGCTTTTCGGAGGCATGTTTGACGAACCAACGCCCGCAACGAGGTTTTCAAAGGCCTTGTGGCTGCCCTGCACCCGCGGCGAGGAGGGCATCGGAGACGCCCGGTGGAACTGCGCGCTAGCTAGCGCTTGGCCGGTCCGAGGGACAGACGAGCGGCCTTCGGGAGCGCCGCCATCTTTCGGTCCAGCGTCAAGGTCTCCAGCCCGTCCGCGGCGTACTGCAGCACGATCAGGCGATCGAGCAGGCCGCAGCCGTGGCGGGAAGAAAGCGCTTCCAGCACCTCCTCGCCGGCCGATGGCGCGACGAGACCGCTGCTCAAGACACTGCGCAAGGCGGCCTTCGCATCCGGCTTGCTGACGCCGTAGTGATGTTGCAAGGCGATGTAGGCTTCTCCGATCACCATCGGACTGGCGAACAGCGCCACATGCTCGGCCTCCACCAGGCGCGTCAGCGCGGCGACGGTCCGGTCGAAGTCGCGCGCCGGCTCGCCGGTCGTCAGCCGCACCAGGATGGAGGTATCAATCCCGCAGCGACGGGTCATGAGCTTGCGCACGGAAGACATGGATGTCGAAGGCTGGGGCGGCACGGCTCAGCTTGCCGCGCAGCGGCGCCAGGCGGCTTGCGTCCACGCGCTTGGCCCGCAGCACGAAGCCCTCCGCGCTCGGCAGAAGCTCGACGCGGTCGCCGGGCTTGACACCCAAGGCATCCAGCACATGCGCGGGAAAGGTGGCTTGCCGCTTCGAGGTGATGGTGATCAGCATCCGCTGGGCCCTCCTTACGATTTCACTCGATTGTAAGGCGACCCATGCCCGTAAGTCCCCAAGCTCCAAAGGCTCAAAGCCCGTGCAGCGCCGCCATCTCGTCGATCAGTTGCCGCTGCAGCGCCATGAAGCGCGCGCCCGGCTGCTGCAGGCCGAAGAAGTCGGAGAACGGATCGGCGACCTCGGTGCGGTGGTCGGCCAGTTCCTCGACGACCGCCAGCCCGCAGAACGGCACGCAGGCTTCCGCATACCCGCCTTCGTGCACGACGACCAGCTTCCCCGCGGCGTGCTGTGCGGCGGCGGCCTTCACCTGCCGGGTCATCCAGCGGAAGGATTCCGGATGCAGCTGCATGCGCGCGAGCGGGTCCACCCCGTTGGCGTCCAGGCCGCTGGCGACGATGATCAGCTGCGGACGGAAGCGCGCGAGCGCCGGCAGCACGATGCGCTCGAAGGCGTAGACGTAGCTCTCGTGCCCGCCGCCGGGCTGCAGCGGGATGTTGATGTTGAAGCCCTCGCCTTCGCCTTGGCCCCGATCCTCGGCGCCGCTGTAGCCGGGCGGGAAGCAGTTCTCCTGGTGCAAGGAGATCGTCAGCACGTCCTTGCGCTCGTAGAAGATCGACTGCGTGCCGTTGCCATGATGCACATCCCAGTCGACGACCGCGATGCGCTCGATGCCGTGCCTGGCCTTGGCCGACTCGATCGCGATGCCGATGTTCGAGAACAGGCAGAACCCCATCGCCTTGTCCGCCAGGCAGTGGTGACCCGGCGGACGCGTGAGCGCGAAGGCGTTGTCGACCTCGCCCCGCCAGACGGCGTCGACCGCGGCCACCGCCAGCCCGGTCGACAGGCGCGCGATCTCGTAGCTGCCCGGCCCGAAAGGCGCGGTGTCGCCGAGTTCACCGCCGCCGGCATCGCTCAGCCGCTTGAACTCCTGCAGGTAGCTGCGTGGGTGGATGCGGGCGATGTCCTCCTCGCTGGCCATCGGCGCGCCGCGCATGTCGAGCTTGTCGGCCAGTCCCGAGGCCTGGATCAGCGAGAGGATGCGCCGCTTGCTGTCGGGCGACTCGGCCATGCCGCTGCCGGCCATCGGCTGCACCCAGCCGCCGACCGGCAGGAAGAGCGCATGCAGCCCGCCGGGCACATGCCAGAAAGTGCGTTCGTCGTGGAAGAAGGCGGTCTTGCTCATGATCGGCTCCGATCGAGGTTGCAGACGTGGATCGCCGGCCGGCGGCCGGCCCAGGGCATGGCCTGCTCGAGCTGGCTGCCCAGGTTGAAGAGCGTGGCCTCGTCGCCGAAACGGGCGACGAGCTGCACCGCCACCGGCAGGCCTTCGGGCGTTGCCGCCAGCGGCAGGCTCAGCGCCGGCTGGCCGGTGAGGTTGTAGAGCGCGGTGAAAGGCGTATGGCGGAAGACGTCCTGCAGCCAGCCGCGCGCGTCCAGCCCGGCGCGGTTGCAGTCGATCACCCCCAGGGCCACCGGCGGCGCCGCGGTGACCGGCGTCAGGAGCAGATCGTAGGTCTCGAAGAAGGACGCGACCGAGCGGCTGATCGTGTTCGCGTGCACGTCGGCCGCCTCGAGGTCGAGTGCGCGCAGCGACAGTCCGTGCTGGTACGTGGCCCAGATGCAGGCCTCCAGGTTCGTGGGTGAAGGCTCGCGCCCGATCATCGCGCCGACGCCGGCGATCGCCGCCGCGAGGAAGGAGCTCCAATAGCAGAGGTTGACGTCCTCGAAGAGCGCGTGGTCGACCCGGGGCGCCGCTTCCTCGACGTGATGGCCGAGCGCCTCGCACTGCCGGGCGGTCTGCTCGACCGCGACGCGACAGTGCGGATCGAGCTGCACGCCCGGCCCCCCGTCGAAGTGATAGGCGATGCGCAGCCTGCGCGGGCGCGCGTTCAGTTCCTCCAGGTAGGGCCTGGTCGGCGGCGGGATCACGAAACGGTCGCCCGCGGCTGCGCCCTGCACCGCATCGAGGATCGCGGCACTGTCGCGCAGCGTGCGCGTGACGGCCAGCTCGATGCCCATGTCGTGCAGCGCGATGCCCGTCTCGGGGCCGACGGGCGTGCGCCCGCGCGTGGGCTTGAGCCCGACCAGCCCGCACCACGCCGCGGGAATGCGGATCGAGCCACCGCCGTCGTTGGCATGCGCAAGCGGGACGATCCCCGCGGCCACGGCTGCCGCCGAACCGCCGCTCGAACCGCCCGGGCTGCGCGCCGGATCCCAGGGGTTGCGCGTCGCGCCGTAGAGCACCGGCTCGGTCGTCGAGCACCAACCGAACTCGGGCGTGTTCGTGCGCCCGAGCGTCACCAGCCCCGCCTTGCGAAAGCGCGCCATCAGCTCGGTGTCGATCGGCGAGACGAAGGCGCCCTCGACCAGCCGGCTGCCCATGTCGCAGCGAACGCCTTCGGCGTGCAGCACCAGATCCTTGATCAGGAAGGGCACACCGTAAAACGGCGCCGAGGCCTCGGCGCGCGGCGGCGCCGCATCGATCCGGCCGATGACTGCGTTGAGCTGCGGGTTGAGTGCGTCGATCGCCGATCGCGCGATGCCGGCAAGCTCCGCGGCCGAGATCTCGCCCTTGCGCAGCAGCTCGGCCAGCGCAAGGCCATCGTGTGCGGCGTATTCGGCGTAATTCATGGCTGCCCTCCGTCTGCGAGGAGCGTCGCGGGTGGAGTGCGTCGCTCCGAGAACCCTTCCCAGCCCCAGTGCTCCCGGACCCAGCCCCAGAGCCCGCGGGGCGCCACCAGCATGACCGCGATCGCCACCAGGCCCATCGCGACCAGGTACCAGCTGCCCGAGACCCCGGCCCAGGCCGTGAAGCCTTCGCGCAGCCCGAAGTAGAGCAGCGTGCCGATGATGGGGCCCTCGATCGTGCCGATGCCGCCGATGATGACGATGAACATCATCCCGACGACCCAGTTGATGTCGAAGCCCGCCTCGGGGCTCACGAACATCGAGCCGGTGAAGTAGGTGGCGCCTGCGATGCCGCAGCCGAAGGCGGAGATCGTGAAGGCGGCGAAGCGGTTGCGCCAGACGTCGATGCCGATGCTGGTCGCGGCGAGTTCGTTGTCGCGCACCGCCATCAGCCCCAGCCCCAGGCGTGAGCGGATCAGCGCGTACACGCCGCCCACCGCGAGCAGCGCCAGCAGCGCCGCGATCCAGAAGGTGTCGCGCGAAAAGGTCTCGGTGTCGACCAGGCGCATCGACTTGAGCGCGACACCGCTGGTTGCGCCCAGTTCGCGCGTCTTCGTCGCCAGCAGGTAGACGATCTCGGCGAACACCCAGATGCCCACCGAGAAATAGGCGTCGCGCAGGCGGAAGAGCAGCGGCGCGAGCAAGGCCGCCACCAGCGCGCAGACGATCCCGGCCACCGGCAGCAGCAGGAAGGGATGCAGCTCGAGCCGATCGGAGAAGTAGAAGACGAAATAGGCACCGATGCCGATGAAGGCCTGGTGGCCGAGCGAGACGAGCCCGGTGTAGCCCGCCAGCAGGTTCCACATCTGCGCCATCGCCAGCATCAGCAGCACTTCGGAGAGCAGCGTCATCCAGCCCGCGTCGAGCAGCGAGGGCACGGCCGCGGCTGCGGCCAGGTAGAGCGCGAGCAGCACGAGACCGAGAGCCTTCATGACGCGCGCCCCGCAAGCCCCGTCGGGCGGATCACGAGGATGACGAAGAAGAGCAGATGCGCGTAGAGCGCCGCGGCGTTGGAGTCGAACTTCTGCCCGAGCAGCTGCGCGATGCCGAGCATGATGCCCCCGGCGAAAGCACCCCAGAACGAGCCCAGGCCGCCGAGGATCACGACCTCGAAGGCCACCAGCAGGCGCTCGACGCCCGAGTACGGGTTGAACGATGACCGCAGCGCCAGCAGCATCCCGGCCACGGCCGCGAACGCCAGCGCCAGCCCCATCACGGTGTTGTAGACGCGGTCGGGCCGCACACCCATCAGCCGCACGATGCGCGCGTTGTCGGAGGTCGCGCGCACGATGCGCCCCCATTCGGTGTGCGCGAGCAGCCATTGCAGCCCGCCGAACATCGCTGCGGCGAGGAACAGCACCGTGATCGGGAACACCCCCACGCGCAGACCGAGGAACTCGATGCCGGCCTGCGTGAAGGCACCGCCGTCGAGCGCGCGCGGGTCGGTGCCGAAGACCTCGACCATCAGGTTGCGCAGCACGACGCCGACGCCGAAGGTCAGCAGCAGCGGGATCAGCGGGTCGCCGCTGCGCACGGTGCGGTTGACGAGCGTGGCCTGCAGCAGGTAGCCGACCCCGAAGGCCAGCAGCGCCACCGGCAGGATCCAGAGCAAGGGGTTGACCGAAGGCGCCAGGCTCGCGAGCGTGGTGCCACCGAAGGCCGCGAGCACGATGAACTCGCCGTGCGCCAGGTTGACGACACGCATCACGCCGAAGACGAGCGCCAGACCCAATCCGAGCAGCCCGTAGAGCGCGCCGAGCAGCGCGCCGTTGATGAGGGTCTCGATCCAGTCCATGGCCCGGGCCTGTCGTCAGTGGCCGAAGTAGGCCTGTGCGATCCGCGCGTGATCGAAGGCGTCCGCTTTGCCCTGCAGCGTCACGCGACCCTTGAGCAGGCAGCACACGGCATCGGCCATGCGGCAGGCGCGCTGCACGTCCTGCTCGACGAGCACGATCGCCATGCCCTGCGCGCGCACCTGCTGCAGAGACTCGTAGATCTGCCTGACGATCACCGGGGCCAGCCCGAGCGAGATCTCGTCGCACAGCAGCAGCCGCGGGTTGGCCAGCAGCGCCCGCCCGATCGCGACCATCTGCTGCTGACCGCCGGAGAGCGCCGTCGCCGGGCGCGTGCGGAACTCCTGCAGCACGGGAAAGAGCTCGTAGACGCGCTGCAGCGTCCAGTGCCCGGCGCGGCGGGTCAGCATGCCCATGCGCAGGTTCTCCTCGACGCTCAGCGACGGAAAGAGCATGCGGCCCTCGGGAACCAGCGCGATCCCCTCGTAAGCCAGCGCCTCGGCGGGTCGCCCGAGCAGCGGCGCGCCTTGCAGGCGCACCGCGCCCTCGGCCCTTCCCTCCAGCAGCCCGCAGACGGCCGACAGGAGCGTGGACTTGCCGGCGCCGTTGGCGCCGATCAGCGCCAGCACCCGGCCCTCGTCGAGCGCCGTCGACACGCCGTACAAGGCCTGCAGGTCGCCGTACCAGACCTGCAGGTCATCGATCTCGAGCAGCGCGGCCATCCGTCCTCGTCCGTCCCTATCCGTCCCGAACCGTCCCCGTCCCTCACCCGCTGCGCGTCATGGCGAATCCGCGAGTCCCATGTAGACCTCACGCACCTCGCGGCTGGCCATCGCCTCGGCCGGCGGTGCCTCGAGCAGCTTGCGCCCGAAGTGCAGCACCAGGATGCGATCGGCCACCGCGTGCAGCGCCTGCGGGATGTGCTCGATCCAGATCACCGCGTATTCGGCCTTGAGTTCGCCGACGAGTGCTGCCAGGGCCGCGACCTCGGGCTCGGTCAGGCCGCCGGCGACCTCATCGAGCAGCAGCAGCTTCGGGTCGGTGGCCAGCGCCTTGGCCAGCTCGAGCCGCTTGCGGTCCAGCAGCGGCAATCGCCCGGCAAGATCCCTGCTGCGCGCTGCAAGCCCGCAGCGCCGCAGCGACTGCTGCGCACGCTCGGCCGCCCGGCTGCCGGGCAGGCCCGCGCCGAAGCTGGCCGCGGCGAGCACGTTCTCGTAGACGGTCAGGTTGCCGAACGCCTGCGGGATCTGGAAGGCGCGCGCCACGCCCAGCCGGGCGCGTCGATGCGGCGGCAGGCCCAGCAGTTCCGCGCCGTCGAGCCGCACGCTGCCCGCGTCGGCCTTGGCCACGCCGGTGATCAGGTTGAAGAGGGAACTCTTGCCGGCGCCGTTGGGGCCGATCACGCCCAGGCAGTGGCCCTTCTCCAGCGTGAACTCGACGGCATCGGCGACGACGATCGCGCCGTACTTCTTCGACAGCCCCTGCACCTGCAGCACGGCAGCGACCTTCGCCTCGTCGACGCCCGCGCCGCCGTCCTCACTGCAGGGCCGACATCGGCTTGTAGTCGGTGTCCACCGGAATCATCGGCGCAGTCCCGTTGTGCGTGATGAAGAGCTCGTAGGGGAACTTGCCGCTCTTGGCCTTGCGCCACTGGCCGCTGACCAGCGGCGTCACCGCGATGCTCTTGATCGGGCTGTCCTTGAAGTTGATCGGGCCGACGATCGAGTCGAGCTTCATGTTCGCGATCGCGTCGCGCAGGGCCTTGCGGTTCTTCGGGTCGCCCGCGCCCTTGATCGCCGCCAGCGCCGTCTCCCACAGCGCGTGACCGTAGCCGATCGGCTGCGTCCACTGCTTGCCGGTGGAGCCCTCCCACTCGTCGGCGAGCTGACGCGCGGTCTGCCCGGTGATCGTCGACTTGAACGGGAAGGCCGGCGTCCACCAGATCTCGGTGCCCATGCCGTCGCCGGCCGCGCCCATCGACTCGACCGCGCTCGGGAACAGGAACGGTCCGGCCATCGTCACGAGCTCGGGCTTGAATCCGGCCTGCTGCGCCTGCTTCCAGAAGGTGGCGAAGTGGCTCGCGAAGGCGAAGCCGGAGACGATCTGCGCGCCGCCGCCCTTCATCGCCGAAACCTGGGTCGAGAAGTCGTTCGTCGCGATCTTGAAGAAACCGGTGTTGATCTCCTTGTAGCCGTTCTGTTTGGCGCCGGCCGGCAGCCCGGTGTTCGGATCGGCGAAGGCCTGCCCCGGCGGGTTGTCGATGTAGAAGGTGCCGAGCACCTTGTTCGTCTTGATGCCGTTCCAGATGCCGAAGAAGTTCTTCAGCACGTCGTCGGCGCCCCAGAAGAAGTGGAAGGAGAACGGGAAGCCCTTCTCCGGCGTCGAGCCGCGGCCGAAGGTGAACGCCTGCCAGGGCATCATCGTCGAGATCATCGGGATGCCGTGAACGTCGCAGAGCTGGCCTGCCGGGCCGGCGGCATCGCCGTCCTGCACGAGCACGAGGTCGACCTTGTCGCGCAGCACCGCTTCGCTGGAGACGGTCTGCGAACGGTTCGGATCGGACTGGTTGTCCTTGAGGACGACCTCGATCTTGTAGGTCTTGCCGCCGACCGTGACACCGTCCTTGACCGCGGCCTTGAACTTGTCGAGCGTCCAGTTGTCGGCCTCGCCGAAGTTGGCGCGGATGCCCGAGAGCGCCGTGATGTAGCCGATCTTGATCGTGTTGCGCGCCTGCGCCAGTGCCGGCAGCGCGAGCGTCGCCGCACCCGCGGCTCCGGCAGTGATGATGCGGCGCCGCGTCAGCGCGGAAGGCAGGGCGGGGAAACGAACGATCTGGGCCATGACATGCTCCTCGGACGAGCGGGTTGGGTCACTCAGATGTTAGTGGAGCAGCTCGTTTCGTTGACAACGGAATTACCCGAATGCCACACTCAGAAGGCCCATTGGTGAGCGCGTCCTCGGGTCGACCCTGATTCCCTTGGTGCCGCGCTGGCGCGACGCGCAGCGCGGCACTTGCGAGAACACCAGCGGGCTGCTGCGCCAGTACCTGCCCAAGGGTGCTGACCTCTCGGTCTACACACAAGAAGAGCTCGACGCGATCGCCGAGAGCTTCAACAACAGGCTCCGCGTCACGCATGGCTGACGCACGCCACCGGAGGTCTTCGCACAGCCGCCGGCCAGCGCTCACAAGCCATCAAAACCGGTTCATGAACCACGGTGTTGCACTTCGGATTTGAGGCCGCCCTGGGACGCCATGGCATTTCGGCTCATTCCCGATCTGCCATCCAGTGCCCGCGCAGACACCAAGCAGTGACTGCTGGCGCCAGAGGCCGAGGACTCATGCGCACGCCTCGACAAGCGCATCGCAGAAGACCCGGAAGCTGCGCGACGAGCTTCGCGCCAGCTCGACCTGCGCACCAATCGCTCGAGCGGCTTCGATCTTCAGCAGCCCGCCCCTGAAGTAGCCGCGTGCCTGCATGATGCGCTCGAACGCCTCCCAGGTCCCGCCGGCGATCGCGTCCGGGTCGCGCAGCGCCTGTCGACGCGGCACGTTCTCCGCCGCCCGCGGGTACGCCGAGCGCACCGCAGTCCAGTCGCCGAAGTACCAGGCCTCCAGCTCTTCGATGGCGATTCGGTTGACGAGCTGCCACGGGGCGTTTCGCGCGCCCGTCCGCGTGCGCAGGCCTGCGCGCTGCGCCATCGACTCCAGCTGGCCCTTGAGCACGCGGCAATCCTGATCGTCCCGGTCCACCACGACGGCGATCCGCCAGTCGGACGGCAGCCACGCCGCGTAGCCGCGCAGACGTTGCTCCAGCTTGCCGAGCAGGTCGCTCTTGCCTTGAAAGGGGTGGATCTCGAAGGTTCGATCGTGCGGCAGCAGGCGCGGCAACAGCGCACGCAGGAATGCCTCCATCGAAGGCTCTTCGACCAGGAATTCGAAATGCGCGGCCGACATCTTCAAAGCCTCGCCCGAGGCCGGCTCGGTGCACCCTGGTTGACAAGCGGATCGCCCACGCCGAGCTGCCCCTCCATCCAGAGCTGGCCCAGCAAGGCGCCTTGTTTGACGAATTCGGTCACGCCCGGCAAATCGACGGCCCGCCGCGTCTGCGCGTACCCCTGTTCGTCGCGCCACAGCACGCGCACCTCTTCAGGCCGCAGCCCGTTCAGGAAGAACGGCGAATGGGTCGTGACCAGCAGTTGCGTGCGACTGCTGGCCGCGCGGCACTCCTCCGCAAGCTCCGGCAACAAGCGCGGGTGCAGGAAGTTCTCGGGTTCCTCGATGCCGATGAAGGGAGGCGGCGCCGGGTCGTAAAGGAGAACCAGGTAGGCGAGCATCTTCAGCGTGCCGTCGGAGGCGAACTTCGCGAGCACCGGGTGGCTGAAGGGAGCGTCCTTGATCTGCAGTAGCAACCGCCCGTCGGGCATCGGCTCGGCGAGCACGCGTTCGATACGCGGCACGCGGCGGCGCAGGACGTCGAAGATCTGCTCCAGGTGGTGGCCATGCTGCTCGGCAAGGTACTGGATCACATTGGCCAGGTTGTCGCCGCTGCGGGTCATGCGTTCCTGCGGACCGGCCTCGGGCTGGCCGCGGGCGCTGTCGGCCGAGAGGTAAGACACGTACCACCCGGTGATGAAGTCGCGCAGCGCCGCCACGCGCGGGTGCTCGGCGAATTGACCCAGCGCATTCACCGCCAGCAGGTCGGCCGACTTCAGCGGCACGTCAATGCGCGTATCGCGCTCGTCGGGCAGCTCGCCGCTGACTGCCCTGCCCCTGCCTTCGCGATAGTCCAGGAAGCGAAACGGCTTGCCGCTGCTGCCCCGCCGCCATTGCAGCCACTCCTCCGCAACGACCGGGCCACCGGCTCTCTCGTCGACCGCCAAGTGGTACGTGATCAGCGGGAAACCGGGCTCGCGATACTTGATTTCGATGGTCACCGGGCCATCGCTGCCGCGCGTCCTCAGCTCCTTCGCTCGACCGCGCTTGTCCCAGGCACGGCGCAGCCCCAGCTCGAAGCACTCCGCGAGAAAGGCGAAGACATCGAACACGGTCGACTTGCCGCTGCCGTTCGGCCCCAGCAGCACCGTGAGCGGTGTCAGGTCCTTGAACTCGAGTTCGCGCAGCACGCGGAAGTTCTGCACCTTCAGATACTCGATCCGGGCCCGACCGGGAGTGCCCCTGGGTCGCTTCGTCTTCATGTGTTCACCTCGATGATCTTCTCGGCACCGTTGACTCGAAGCTCGCCCGAGATGAGCTTGGGCAGCAGCGTATCGCGTAGGGCAGCGAGGCTCCGTGCCACCTGCTTCGCTGCGACGATACGGTCATAGTGGACACATCGTAGTTTCAAACGCCCTCAGGGTCGACGTGAGAGGGCCTTGCGGAGGTCTGACGCGCCTGCGCTTGGCGACCGTGACCTCGCGCAATGTTGTTTCGGCGGACGCTTCAGCGCTCAGAACCCGCGCGCCGACGTCGCCAGCCGGCCGCCGCCATCGGCGACCAGCACGGCACCGGTGACGAAGGAAGCCTCGTCGCTGGCGAGGAAGCGGATGCACGCGGCCATCTCCTCCGGTCGCGCGAAGCGCCGCAGCGCCAGGCGGGCCGCGAGCGCCTGCTGCTCCTCCAGCGCGCTGCGGCCCGAGGCGGCGGCGGCCTCGCGCATCTCGGCCTCGGCCATCGCGGTCGCGGTCCAGCCCGGGCACAGGCAGTTGGCGCGGATGCCGTCGACGCCGTGCACGTAGGCGATGTTGCGCGTGTAGGCGACCACCGCGGCCTTGGACGGCGCATAGCTGGCGCTGCCCGGCGTCGAGTTGAACGCCGCGACCGACGCGACGTTGACGATCGCGCCGCCGCCGGCTGCGCGCAGCAGGGGAATCGCCGCGCGGCACACGCGCATCGTCCCGGTGAGGTTGACCGCGAGCATCCGCTCCCAGGTCGCGTCCTCGACGTTCTCCGGGTCATCGGCGGCGACGACGCCCGCCGCGTTGACGACGACTTTCAGCGCGCCGGATGGGCCCGCCGCGCCCTTCACCGCGGCGATCGCGGCGTCGACGTCGCCCTGGCGCGTGACGTCGCCGACGACGACGCTGACGCGCCCTGCCGCGGCAGCGGCGCTGCGGTCGAAGGCGACCACCTGCATGCCCTCGGCCGCCAGGCGCGCGACCGTGGCCGCACCGATGCCGCTGGCTGCACCGGTGACGAGGGCGACCGCCGCGCTCAAGCGGCGCTCCGGCCCGGCGGGATGTGACCCTCGACGACCCAGCGGTCGAAGAGCGCGAGCACGGCGTCCGAGAACACCGGGTCGTTGATGTGCCCGTCGATCTCGATCAGCTGCACCGGCGGGCGCACCGCTCGTCGCAGCGCCTCCTGCAGCGCCTTCAGGCCCTTCGGATCGTGCAGCGGCTCGCCCTCACGGTCCCAGCCCTGGATGCCCTCGCGCGGCAGGAGGAAAGCGACCGGGCCCCTGGCGCGCGCGAGCTTCTCGCCGACCACGCGCGCGGCCTTCTCGCGTTCCTCGGGGGTCATCGAGACCGAGGCGATGAGGCGGTTGTGCGCGTGGTAGGGGCGCCCGGCGTAGGTCGCCGGCACCGGCTTCCAGGTCTGCATGTCGATCATGTCGAGCGCGCCGGGGGCGACGATCTGCGGGATGCCGCGCCGGCCCGCTGCCTCCAGCCGCGTCGGGCCCGAGGTGACGACCGAGCCGTGCACCTCGTTGCCGACCTCCTGCAGGCACAGGTCCAGCACCGCGGCCAGCCGCCCCTGCGCTGCCAGCGACTCGATCGCCTGCCCGCCCATGCCGGTGCTGTGGAAGACGCCGACCTCGTAGCCGCGCTCCTCGAGCGCGGGCTTCAGGCGGATCATGTACTTGAGGTTGCTCGACCCGAGCGAGCTGATCGCCACCATCGGCCGGTCCTTGGGCACAGGCTTGACCGCGCGGCAGGCACCGAGCACCGCACCGGCCGCCTGCGAGAGGATCGAGCGGCAGATGCCGTTCAAGCCATAGAGCCCGCCGGCCCAGAGGATCATCATCAGGTCCGGCGCGATGCGATCGGGCGGGATCAGGTGCGAGTACGAGACCGTCGAGACGACGAACTTGGGCATCCCGAGCGGCAGCGCCATCGTGACGTCGAGCGCGAGGTCGGTGCCCATCGAGCCGCCCAGGGCCAGCAGCCCGTGCATCTGCCCCTCGCGGTAGAGCCGCAGCGCCAGCGCCACCGCGCCCTCGGCCATCTTCGTCATCGCCGCGTTCTCGTCGCCGAGCGCGGCGATGGCCTCGATCGTCGTCCCCGCTGCGGCGGCAACCTCGGTGTTCGGGAACTCCGGCGCGAAGCGCGGCTTGCCCAGCACGCCCACGTCCATGATCGCGGCACGACCGCCGCCCTCCTCCACGCACTGCTTCATGAAGAGCAGTTCGTCGGCCTTGGTGTCGGCGGTGCCGACGATCAGGATCCCCGGGCTCATCGCGGCCTCCGCTGGTTCAGTTCGTCCATCACCTGCCCGGATTCGGGCAGCGTCATGCCGCCGTCGACGACGATCGTCTGCCCGGTCACCCAGCGCGCCTCGTCGCTGGCCAGGTAGAGCGCCGCATAGGCGATGTCGTCTGGCGCGCCCGCGTGCCCGAGCGGGATCTCGCGTTCGAGAGCCGCCTTGTTCTGCGGCTGGCTCAGCCGGCCCCGGTCCTTCGCGACGAAGCCGGGCTCGACGCCGTTGACGGTGATGCCCCGCGGCGCGAGCTCGAGCGCCGCCGAGCGGATGAAGCCGTTGACGCCCGCCTTGGCCGCGGCGTAATGCGACGAGTCGAGCATGGCCACGCGCGGCCCGGTGACCGAGGAGGTGACGACGATGCGCCCGCCCTGCTCGCAGAGCGCCGGCAGCGCGGCCTGCGTGAGCCAGAAGCAACTCTCGAGGTTGAGCGCAAGCGTCTGCCGCAGCGTCGCGGCGTCCAGCGCGTCCAGGCTCGCCCAGGGGCAGCCGCCCGCGTTGTGCACCAGCACCTGCAGGCCGCCGAAGGCCTCCACCGTCTTCACCACCGCGGCGCGGCAGCCGGCCTCGTCGGCGGTGAAGGGGATCGCCTGCGCGCGCAGGCCGCGGGCGCGCAGCGCAGCGGCGAGTTCCTCGGCCGCGTCCAGCGAGCGGTTGGCGAGCATCACCGCCGCACCCGCC
This sequence comes from Burkholderiales bacterium, assembly GCA_026932425.1. Taxonomy (GTDB): domain Bacteria; phylum Pseudomonadota; class Gammaproteobacteria; order Burkholderiales; family Burkholderiaceae_C; genus Rubrivivax. Next base: position 10,894 of record JAIXKN010000061.1, on the reverse strand, counting down.
TCGGCCAGGCGCGTGGCGATCGCCGCACCGATGCCGCGGCCGGCTCCGGTGACCAGGGCCGCCTGGCCGTCGAGGCGAAACGCGTTCATCGCGAAGCGTCGCCCGCGAATTCGGCGCAGAACTCGCGCAGCACCTGCAGCCAGCGCGCGGTGTCGGCCTCGGTCGTCGCCGGGCACATCAGCAGCATGCAGTGAAACGGCGTGATCAGCACGCCGCGGTTCATGAAGTAGACATGCAGCAGCGCCTCCAGCACGTCGTCGCGACTCTTTCGAAACTCGGCGGCGTTGCGCGGCGGCTCGGGAACGAACATCGTTTCCATCCGCGCGCCGAGGTCGACGACGCACCAGGGCAGGCCGTGCTCGGCGATCACCGCGCGCGAGGCTTCGGCCAGGTCCCTGGCCAGCCGCGTCATGTGCGCGAAGGCCGGCGCCGTCAGCACCTCGGAGAGCACGGCGCGCACCGCGGCCACCTGCAGCGCGCTGCCGGCCAGCGTGCCGCCGAAGCCCAGGTGCGCACTCTGCCGCACCTCGGCCGGGTTGACCTTGGGCACCTGCTGCCACAGCCGCTCGGCCACCGCCTGGCTGGCGCCGTAGAGGCCCACCGGAATGCCGCCGCCGACCGACTTGCCGACGACGAAGAAGTCGGGGTCGAGGTGGTCGCGCCCGGTGACGCCGCCCGGGCCGCTCGAGAAGGTGTGCGTCTCATCAAAGACCAGCAGCGTGCCGGTCTCGCGCGTGGCCTGCCGCAGCGCGTCGAGGAAGCCCGGCTGCGGCTCGAACATGCCGAAGTTGGTCATGAAGGGCTCGGCGAGCACGCAGGCCACGTCCTGCGCGGCCAGCGCCTGGCGCAGCGCGGGCACGTCGTTGTAGGGCACGACCGCCGAGACGCGTGCATGGTCCACGGCGTTCGCGTGGATGCCGTTCCTCAGCACGACCCGGCCCTCTGCATCGAGCGCGACATGCGCTTCCTCCACCGAGCCGTGATAGCAGCCGTCGAAGACCAGCACCTTCGGCCGCCCGGTGATCATGCGCGCGATGCGGATCACCGCGCGGTTGGCGTCGCTGGCCGAGGTCGTGAAGCCCCAGTACGGCAGGCCGAAGCGGCGGGTGAGCTCCTCGCCGACCGAGGCCGCGGCCTCGGTGGGCAGCATCAGCGTCGCGCCGTGCGCGAGCTGCTCGGACACGGCGCGCGTGATCGCCGGGTGGCCGTGCCCGCACATGCCGCCGGAGTCGCCAAGGCAGAAGTCGGCGTAGTCGAGGCCGTCGGCACAGCGCACCCGCGCGCCCTGGGCCGAAGCGACGACGAGCGGGAAGCCGCCGGCCCAGCGCCGCATCCAGTGCGAAGGCGCGCCGTAGAGGTAATGCGCCTGTCCGGCGGCGAAGGCCTCGCGCGAGCGCGGATGCGTGTCGGCAAAGCGCGCCTGCTCGCGCGCCAGCGCCGCGTGCAGGGCCTGCGGGTCGAGTGCCGCCATCGCTTTTCAGCGCCCTTCGACTTCGGCGAAGGCGCCGTCCAGCGCGTCGCAGAGCACGTCGATTTCCTCGCGGTTGATCGTGAGCGCCGGCGACATGATGATGTTCGAGCCCGAGGTGCGGATCATCGCGCCGCGGCGGTAGGCGCTGCGCGCGACCGCGGCGACCTCCTTGGCGCCGCGCGGCAGCGGCGTCTTCCTGCCCTGGTCGGCGACGAGTTCCAGGCAGACCATCAGGCCGACGCCGCGCACGTCGCCGATCAGGCGCGAGCGCGAGGCGATGTCGCGCAGCCGCGCCATCAGGTGCTCGCCCTGGCGCGCGGCGTTGCCGACCACGTCCTCGCGCTCGAGGATGTCCAGGGTCGCCAAGCTCGCCGCCGCGGCCACCGGGTGGCCGCTGTAGGTGTAGCCGTGGCCGACCGAGCCGAGCGTCGCGTCCCCCTTCATGAAGCCCTCGGCGACGCGCGAGCCGACCGCCGTTGCGCCCAGCGGGATGTAGCCCGACGAGATGCCCTTGGCCAGGCACCAGAGGTCGGCCTTGACGCCCCACATGCGCGTGCCGAACCAGTGGCCGGTGCGGCCGAAGCCGGTCACGACTTCGTCGGCGATCAGCAGCACGCCGTGCTTGTCGCAGACCTTGCGCACGAGCGGCCAGAAGTTGGGCGGCGGGACGATCACGCCGCCCGCGCCCTGCACCGGCTCGGCGATGAACGCCGCCACGGTGTCGGGCCCCTGGAAGCTGATCTCGCGGTCGAGCAGCTCGGCGCAGATCTCGCCCAGGCGCATCGGGTCATCCGTGTAGGGATTGCGGTACAGCCAGGGCGAGTCGATGTGGAAGCAGCCCGGCAGCAGCGGCTCGTAGGCGCGGCGGAAGTTGGTGTTGCCGTTGACGCTGGCGCCGCCGAAGTGCACGCCGTGGTAGCCCTGGCGCAGCGCGATGAACTTGACGCGATCGGCCTGCCCCTGCAGCTTCCAGTACTGGCGCGCGAGCTTGAGCGCGCCCTCGACCGCGTCCGAGCCGCCATTGCTGAAGAAGACCGCGGCGACGTCGTCGGGCGCCATCAGCTTCACGAGCCGCGCCGAGAGCTCGATCGCGCGCGGGTGCGTGGTGCCGCGGAAGGTGTTGTAGAAGGCGAGCTCGTCGAGCTGCTCGACGATCGCGTCGCGGATCTCGCGGCGTCCGAAGCCGAGGTTGGCGCTCCAGAGGCCGCCGACGCCGTCGACCATCTTGTGGCCGTCGATGTCCCAGATCCAGCTGCCCTCGCCGCGCGCGATGATGTCCGGCGGATGGTCGCGCATGCCCTGCGGATGCGCCATCGGGTGCCAGAGGTACCGGGCATTGGCGGCCTTGAGCTCGTCCTTGTTCATGTGCTTCATCGCGGGTCCTCCATCGACACTCGCAGGCGCGCGGCGATCGCGGCCAGCGTGCCGTCGACGTCGCGCAGATCGAAGAACTGGGTCTGCAGGCCGGCGCGCTGCGCGCCGGCGATGTTGCGGAACTGGTCGTCGACGAAGAGGATGCGCTCGGCCGGCAGCCCCATGCCCTGCACCCCGAGCGCGTAGGCGCGCGGGTCGGGCTTGAGGATGTGCGTGTGCGTCGCGTCGACGATCACGTGCATCTCGCGCAGCACGTCCATGCGAGAGATGAAGTCCTTGCCGTTGAAGAGCTCGAGCTCGTTGCTGAGGATGCCCACGCGCAGCCCCTTCTCGCGCGCGCGCAGGATCAGCTGGCGCATCTCCGGCCGCACGACGGCGTTCGGGTCGGTGTGCCGCAGGCGCGTCAGCATGCCCAGCATGTCCCAGCCGGGGTTGCCCGAGGCCTCGCCGATCTCGCGCGCGCGCTGCGCCCAGTAGTCGCGCTCGGTGATCTCATCGCGCTGCATCGAGCGCCAGAGCGGGTCGGTCTCGGGGTCGATCGGCCCGAGCCAGGTCAGGCTGCCCGCGGGCAGCCCGAGATCGGCCTCGGTCTGGCGGTGGCGCTCGAACATCGAGACGCTGATGACGCTGCCGAAGTCCAGCAGCAGCGCCTGCGGTTCTGCGGTGCGGATGCTCATGGCAGGGCCACGCTGACGAGCTTGACCTCGGTGCAGCCGAGCAGGCCTTCGAGCCCGCTCTCGTGGCCGTAGCCGCTGTCCTTGATGCCGCCGAAGGGCGTCTCGGGCTGGGAGACGCCGAAATGGTTGATGCCGACCATGCCGGCCTGCAACTCCTGCGCAAGCCGGTGCGCGGTCGCCAGGTCCTTCGTGAAGCCGTAGGCGGCCAGGCCGTAAGGCAGCGCGTTGGCGCGCGCGATCGCCTCGTCCAGGCTGTCGAAGCCGTCGAGCAGACCGATCGGGCCGAAGGGCTCGACCTGCTGCAGCTGCGCCTCGGCCGGCGCGCCCTCGATGATCGTCGGCGGATAGAACCAGCCCGGGCGGTCGAGCCGCCTGCCGCCGCAGAGCAGGCGCGCGCCGCGCTCGAGCGCGTCGTCGACCATCGCCTGCATCTGGCCGCAGCGGCGTTCGTGGATCAGCGGGCCGAACTGCGTGCCCGCGTCCAGCCCGCTGCCGATCACCAGCGCCTTCGCACCGGTGACGAAGGCCTCGCGGAACTCGTCCAGGCGCGATCGATGAACGAGGAAGCGCACCGGAGACGCGCACACCTGCCCGGCGTTGCGGAACTTGGCCTGCACGCCAAGCTTGACGGCGGCGGCGATGTCGGCGTCGGCGCAGACGATCACCGGTGCGTGGCCGCCGAGCTCGGCCGTGTAGCGCTTCATGTGGCGCGCGGCGAGCTCGCCGAGCTGCTTGCCCACCGGCACCGAGCCGGTGAACGAGACCTTGGCGATCACCGGGCTTGCGATCAGCGTCGACGAGATCTCGGGCGGGTTGCCCATCACGACGCCGAGCACGCCCTTGGGCAGGCCCGCGTCGTGGAAGGCGCGCGCCATCTCGAGGCAGGTCGCGGCCACCTGCTCGTCGGGCTTGATGATGACGCTGCATCCGGCGCCAAGCGCGCCGCCGAGCTTGCGCGCAGGCAGGTTGGCCGGGAAGTTCCAGGGCGTGAACGCCGCCACCGGCCCCACCGGCACGCGCATCACCGTCTGGCTGACGACGTTCGCCAGCCGCGGCGGCACCCCGCGCGCGGCCAGGCGCTTGCCCTCCTCGGCGAGGAAATCGATGATGTCGGCGGCCAGCTGCACCTCGCGCAAGGCCTCGCCCAGCGGCTTGCCCTGCTCGGTCGTGAGGATGCGCGCGATCGCCTCGGCGCGCTCGCGGATCAGCGCCGTGGCGCGGGCGATGATGCAAAAGCGCTCGAGCGCGAGCATGCGCGACCAGACGGCGAAGCCGCGCTCGGCGGCCGCGAGCGCGTCCTGCAGGTCGGCGGCGCTTGCGCCCGCGTATTCGGCCAGCAGCGTGCCGTCGGCCGGGTTGCGCACCTGCACCCGCAGCGGCGAGCGGCCTTCGACGAAGGCGCCGTCCAGGTAGAGGCACGGAGTGGGGTAGTTCATCGGGAAGGCGGGCGCACAGGGCCCGGACTGCGGTGGGAGGCGTGCATGTTCGGGCCAGTTTGTTTCGTTGTCAACAAGTATTCTTCCGGGGTGGCGGGCATCGCGCTCGCGCCGGATGACGGCGGATGACGCCGGATCCCTTTCGTTGTCAACGAGTCGTTGCCGCAGCCGCTACACTGCGCGGCGCCAGTCCACGCACAACGCACCCGGTGCCGCCCCCCGCCAAAGCCGCCAAAGCTGCCAAAGCCGGCAGCCGCCGTCCAGTCGCCACGGACACCGCGCCGCGCCGCGTCGCGGTCAAGCGCGCCAACCTCGGGCCGATGGGCAGGCTCGAGGACTTCATCCCGTACAAGCTCTCGGTCGTCGCCAACCGGGTGTCGCAATCGATCGGCCGGCTCTTCGAGAGCCGCTTCAACATCCAGATGACCGAGTGGCGGATCATCATGGCACTCTATGCCTACGGCGATCTCGTCTTCAACGAAGTGGTCGAGCGCACCAGCATGGACAAGGCGCGCGTCTCGCGCGCGCAGCGCCGGCTCGTCGACCTCGGGCTGATCCGCACCTACGGCGACCCGGCCGACCGGCGCAAGGTCATCCTCTCGCTCGTGCCCGAAGGCGCACACATCTGCGAGACCCTGCTGCCCGAGGCCGTGCAGCGCGAGGCCTGGTTCCTCGCGGTGCTCGACGAGCACGAGCACCAGCAGCTCGACGTGATCCTCGACAAGCTGATGAAGCGCAGCCAGGAGCTGTAGGAGCCGCCCGGCCGGAGGGTGCCTGCGCACGATGAAGCAGCGGCCTGCCCTCCTTCCCGTCCATCCGGGCGCCGGCCCGCCAGCGCTGCTGCCGAGCCTTGCGGGCCTGCACCGGCCGACCGGCTGGGACTGGGCGCTGCTGCCGCTCGTGCTCGCGGCACTCGTGCTGCTCGGTTTCGGTGCGACGCAGATGCTGCAGCCCTACCGGGTCGGCGACCCGCTGCCGCTCACGCTCGACCCGCGCTGGCTGCCCTACTACCTGCTGCGCACGACGCTGCGCATGGCGCTGGCGATGCTCGCCTCGCTCGCCTTCGCGGGCGTCTTCGCGCTGCTTGCCGCCAAGTCGCGCAGCGCCGAGCGCGTGCTCGTGCCGGTGCTGGACATCCTGCAGTCGATCCCGATCCTGGGCTTCCTCTCGATCACCGTCACCGGTTTCATCGCCCTCTTCCCCGGCAGCCTGCTCGGCGTCGAGTGCGCGGCGATCTTCGCGATCTTCACCTCGCAGGCCTGGAACCTGGCTTTCAGCCTCTACCAGTCGATGCGCACGGTTCCTCCCGAGCTCGACGAGGCGGCGCGCATCTCGCAGCTCTCGGCCTGGCAGCGCTTCTGGCGGCTCGAGCTTCCGTTCGCGATGCCGGCGCTGCTGTGGAACATGATGATGTCGATGTCCGGCGGCTGGTTCTTCGTCGTCGCCTCGGAGGCGATCACCGTCTCCGGCCAGAGCATCAAGCTGCCCGGCGTCGGCTCGTATATCGCGCAGGCGATCGAGCTGCGCGATCTCGGCGCCGTCGGCTGGGCGATCGCCGCGATGGCGCTGGGCATCCTGCTCTACGACCAGCTGCTGTTCCGGCCGCTGGTGGCCTGGTCGGAGCGCTTTCGCTTCGAGGAGAACGCCGGCGAGGTCGCCGCCCGCTCCTGGTTGCTCGCCTGGCTGCGGCGGGCGCGCGGCGTGCAGGCGGTGACGCGCCGCGGCGTGCGCCTCTTCGAGCGCAGCCTTGGCTTCTGGCCGCGCCGCTTCGACGGCAGCTCGGTGCGGGCGCGCCCGCGCGGGCCGCGGCGCGGCGCGCAGCGCGCCCTGGATGCGCTGCTGCTCGCTGCCGCGGCGCTCGCGCTCTGGCGCCTCTTCATCTTCGTGCACACCGAGCTCGGCTGGGCCGAGCTCGCGCATGTGCTGCGCCTTGGGGTCTACACGCTGCTGCGCGTGCTGGTGCTGCTGGCGCTGGCCGCGCTGATCTGGGTGCCGCTTGGCGTGTGGATCGGCCTGCGCCCGCGATGGTCCGGCCGCCTGCAGGCGCTGGCGCAGCTGCTCGCGGCCTTCCCCGCCAACCTGCTCTTTCCGCTGGCGGTCGTGGCCATCGTCAGGTGGCGGCTCGACCCCGATCTCTGGCTCTCGCCGCTGATGGTGCTGGGCACGCAGTGGTACATCCTCTTCAACGTCATTGCCGGTGCATCGGGCATCCCGGCGGAGCTGCGCTACGCCGCCGACAACCTCGGGCTCTCGGGCTGGCTGCGCTGGCGCCGCTACCTGCTGCCGGCGGTGTTCCCGAGCTTCGTCACCGGCGCGATCACCGCCAGCGGCGGCTCGTGGAACGCCAGCATCGTCGCCGAATACGTCTCCTGGGGCGACACCACGCTCGTCGCGCAGGGCCTTGGCAGCTACATCGCGCAGACGACGGCCAAGGGCGACTTCCCGCGCATCGCGCTGGGCATCGGCGTCATGTGCCTCTTCGTCATCGGGCTCAACCGCCTCCTCTGGCGACGCCTGTACCGCCTCGCCGAGCAGCGCATCCACTTCTGAATGCGGAGCACCCCGTGAGCACGCCCGTCCTCGAACTGCACGGTGTCGGCAAGCGCTTCCGTTCGGCCGACGGGCACGAGCGCGTCGTGCTCGACGGCATCGACTTCACGCTGCACGAAGGCGAGATCGTTTCGCTGCTCGGCAAGTCCGGCTCGGGCAAGAGCACGCTGCTGCGCATCATGGCCGGGCTGATCGCCGCCGATGCCGGCGAGGTGCGCTACCGCGGGCAGCCGCTCTACGGCCCGGTGCGCGGCGTCGGCATGGTCTTCCAGTCGTTCGCGCTCTTCCCCTGGCTGACGGTGCAGCAGAACGTCGAGCTCGGGCTCGAGGCTCGCGGCCTGCCGCCGGCGCAGCGCGCGCCGAAGGCGGCCGCGGCGATCGAGCTCATCGGCCTGGCCGGTTTCGAGGGCGCGCTCCCGAGGGAGCTCTCGGGCGGCATGCGCCAGCGGGTGGGCATCGCCCGCGCGCTCGTCACCGAGCCCGAGGTGCTGCTGATGGACGAGGCCTTCTCGGCGCTCGACGTGCTGACCGGCGAACGGCTGCGCGACGACATCCTCGAGCTCTGGCACGGCGGCGCGCTGCCGACGAAGGCGATGCTCGTCGTCTCGCACAGCATCGAGGAAGCGGTGGTGATGGCCGATCGCGTGCTCGTGCTGGCCAGCGACCCGGGGCGCATCCGCAGCCAGCTCGCCGTCTGGCTGCCGCGGCCACGCGCGGCCGACAGCGAGGAGGTTCGCCTGCTGGTCGACGAGGTCTACGCGCTGGTCACCGCCGGCGCGACGCGCCACGGGCACGACGGCGGCGCCGCCGCGCTGGCCCAGCGCCTGCCGCAGGCCGATGTCGCGCGCATCGACGGCCTGGCCGAGCGCCTGGCGGCCCCGCCTTTCGGCGGCCATGCCGACCTGCCGGCGCTCGCGCGCGAGGCCGGCCTGCCCGACACCGAGCTGCTGGCGGCGGCGCACGCACTCGCCCTGCTGGGCCTTGCGCACCTGGACAGCGGCGACCTGCACCTGACGCCGCTGGGCCATCGCTACGTCGAGGCCGAGCGCCCGCTGCGCCAGGAACTCTTCGGCCAGCAGCTGCTGACCCAGGTGCCGCTGGCCGCGCATATCCGCCACAGCCTCGAGCAGGAGAGCGACGGCCATCTTGCCGACGAAGCCTTCCGGCGCCTGCTCGCGCAGCAGCTGGGCGAGGCCGATGCCGCCCGCGTGCTGCAGACCCTCGTCGCCTGGGCCCGCCACGGCGGCGTGTTCGAGTACGACCTGCACACCGGCACCCTGGCGCTGCCGAGCGGCGGCAGCGCCGCCGGCGCCGTCGAATGAGCCGAATGCGTCGAATGAGTCCCGCGGGCGACGAGGCCAGGCGATGCGTCGGCGGCGGCCGGCCACTTTCCCGGCGACGCTGCCGGCCACCCTGCCGGCCGGCCGTGCCGCCTCTCAGCCCCGCGGCCTGGCAGCGTCGATCGCGGCGACGCGCTCGCGCAGGGCCTTCAGTTCCTCGTAGCGCTTGGTGACGTCGCGCCCGAGCGCCATCGAACCGAGCGCGACGCCCGACTCGTCGAGCACGAGGCCGAAGCTGAAATCGACGTAGAGCTTGCGCCCGTCCTTGTGCAGCGCGCGCGTGGTGCGAACCTCGTTGCCGCCGCGCGTGTGCCCGGACTCGATCGCGCGGTGGTACGCGGCCCAGTGCGGGGCGCGCAGCCGCTCGGGGATGATCACGTCCAGGCTCTGCCCCATCACTTCCGCTGCGCTGAAGCCGAACACCGCCTCGGCGCCCGGGTTCCAGTGGCGGATCAGGCCCTCGCGGTCGGCAAAGATCACCGCGTCAGGCAGCTGCTCGGCGATCGCCGCGAGCAGCCGCTGCCTCTCTTCCCGCGCCCTTTCCCGCGCGCTTTCCTGCGCCCTCTCCTGCGTTCCTTCCACCATTTCCCGTCTCCCCTTCTCGTCCCGTTCTCGTCCCGTTCGACCCGGCCGGACGATCACCCGGCGCCGCCCGCGCTTTCCGGTCTTTCGTGTCTTTCCTGTCGGCCGCCGCGCCGGCGAGCACCTCGGCCACCCGGGCCCGCAGCACCGGCAGCAGCTCCGCCTCGAACCAGGGGTTGCGCACCAGCCAGCGGTTGTTGCGCGGGCTCGGGTGCGGCAGCGCGATCATCGACGGCCAGTGCCGCCGCCAGTCGCGCACCGCGTCGGTGATCGTCAGGCCGCGCACCGGCCCAAGGCGGCCGTAGTGCCAGGCCAGCGCATGGCTGCCGATCACGACGGTCAGCTCGATGTGCGTGAGCTGCGAGAGCAGCCGCTCGCGCCAGCGCCGCGCGCATTCGGGCGGCGGCGGCAGGTCGCCCGAAGCGCCGGTTCCCGGATAGCAGAAGGCCATCGGCACGATCGCCACCTGCCGCCGGTCGTAGAAGGTCTCGCGCGAGATCCCGAGCCAGGTGCGCAGCCGCTCGCCGCTCGCATCGTCGAAGGGGATCCCGCTCTCGTGCACCTTGCGCCCCGGCGCCTGCGAGGCCAGCAGCAGCCGCGCCGCCGGATGCGCCTGCAGCACCGGTCGCGGCGCCAGCGGCAGCTGCGCCGCGCAGGCCGTGCAGGCACGCACGTCGCGCAGCAGCTCGTCGAAGCGCGTCACGCCCCGCCCTGCTCCTCGAGCATCTGCTTGAGCACGACCGCGTTGTTGTGCTGCTCGTCCCTGGCCGAATAGACGAGTGTCAGCTTGCCGTGCCGCGCCAGGGCCTTCAGCTCCTCCCACGCGGCGCTGCCCTCGAGCTCCTTGCGGTAGCGGCTTCGGAACTCCTCGAACTTCGCCGGCTCGTGGCCGAACCACTTGCGCAGTTCGTTCGACGGCCCGACCTCCTTGAGCCACTCGTCGATCCGCGCCTCGTCCCTGCTCACCCCGCGCGGCCACAGACGATCGACGAGCACGCGCTTGCCATCGGCGGCGGCCGGCGCCTCGTAGGCGCGCTTGAGCATGATCTTCATTGACAGGTCTCCTCGACAAGGCCACATCGCGTCGGCCGCAACAACCGGCGCACGCCAGTCCCTGGGCCCGACGGGTTCGCCGCTTGCGCGTCGAAACCCGCCGTGTCAGCCCGATCCTGCAACGCCCCGCGCGCAGCCGCCGCCCATGCGTGCTTGAACACCGCAAGCGGTGGGGTCACTGCCGGTTCCGCACGCGTCAGCACCCGAGGCACCGTGCAAGCCGATGTCCAAGCGAAAGCCGCGCCGGCGAGCGCCGAGCCTTTCCTGATTAACGAACTGGTGGCGTGAGTCACGCCCGCCGAAGGCAAATCTGGAAGTCGATGCGGCCCCTGGCAGTATCGAGCTCCACGTTCTCGATGTCCCACGGCGGCTGCAAACCCAGTGCGCTGATGAACAGCGCTTCAACCTCGA